>CAZHUS010000084.1:0-35872 GCA_964535555.1 uncultured Verrucomicrobiota bacterium | reverse complement strand
ATACGAAATACATCAGCGCGGCGGGGAGCCGGACGGAGCGATTGAGCAGGGGGGGCAGCACGAACTCGACGGACTGGCGGTTGTTGAGGCCGATCAACACCAGGAGCAGGAGCAGCACGATCAGCAGGACCGTCCTCAGGAGAAGCTTGGTATTCATGTCCGATGCGTGGCGCACGATATCGACCCCCCCGGAACCGTCAACCGACATGTTGGAGTCAAGGCGCCGCCAGAGCATCCCCGGGTGTTGATCGATGGACGCTCCCTGGTCCGTGAACTGCCAAGGTGGGGCGGGCACTCCGCTGCATGAACCTGCCGCGGAGCGCGGACTTCAGTCCGCAGGAAGCCGCGCCGCGTTGGGGGCGCCCCTGCGGGCTGAAGCCCGCGCTCCGCAACGGTTCACGGTCCCCATGCGCGCCGGTCCTCCCGGCGTCACGGCTCTTCATGAACCGCAGTCCGGTAGGGCGGACATTCGCGTCTGCCGGTCGGGGCGACGTCCCCGCCGGACCGGAAAGTCCGGCGCACCGGCAGGCTCGAAAGCCTGCCCTACCGATTCAGGGCGACTTGACGGTCGGAGCGTTGCAGATGGCACGCGTCCGACTATGCTGTCGCTTCCTTGGCGACGAACCCATGAGCATCGCAACACGCACCGGAGACCGCGGCACGACCGGCCTGATGTACAACCGCCGGGTGCCGAAGCACCATCCACGCGTCGAGGCCTACGGCGGCGTGGACGAACTGAACGCGGCCCTCGGCTCGGCGCGTGCCCTCGCCCCGGCCGATGGTATGGGTGCGGACCTGCTGGCCGTTCAACGCCAGTTGGTCGTTCTCATGGGCGAACTCGCCACGGCCGTGGAAGACCTGCCCCGGTACCTCGCTGATGGCTACCACCAGGTCACTCCGGCGCTCACGCGGAGCCTGGATGAGCTGGTGTCGCGACTGGAATCCCGCGGCGTCGCGCCGCGCGGCTGGGCGATGCCCGGCGATTCCCCGCTTTCGGCGGCGTTGGATGTGGCGCGCACGGTGTGTCGACGGGCCGAAAGGCGGGTTTGCGCCTTGGAAGAAGCCGATCAGCTGCGCAACGGCGAGATCATCGTGTACCTGAACCGGCTTGCCGACGCCCTCTGGCTCATGGCGAGGGAGGCCGCGGTCCCGACCTGAGCGGGCTCACTCGCTTCGCAAGGCCACTACCGGGTCCACGCGGACGGCGCGTCGGGCGGGCAGCCAAAGTGCCGCCAGGCCCGCCAGGGCGGTTGCGAGTGCCACCCCCGCGCACAGGCGGCCATCGGACACGGTGCCTTCACTGAGGAGCGGCGCCAGCGGACGAGAGATCCCAAAGGCCAGGGCCAACCCGGCGGTCAGGCCCATCCCCCGTGGAAGTAGTCGTGCGAAATCACCTCGATTCGGGCGCCGGGTCTGGCCTCTGGGTCGGGATAATCTCCGCCTTCCTTTTCGAAGCTCCCGGGACTTCAAGGCCCCCGACCAGCACCGAGTCGGGCTGGGAACCCTCCTGATGTTCACGGTAGGCTTCAAAGTCCGGCAGCGACATGGCGTGCCATGGGTCGCTCCGGTCCGTGGCAGACTGGCCGGCGATGTGGAGGAGGCGGTGCGACTCGGGGAAGGGGAGGGGCCGAAGCAGGACACCCTCAATGAGGGTGAACTGGGTCGTGACCAGCCCAATGCCCAGGCCCAGGGTTGCCATGCATACCAGGGTGTGAGCCGGGTGCCGGATCGCCTGACGCACTGCGGAACGGAGGGGGTGCATGGCGGCTTACTCACGGCGCAGGGCCGTGACGGGCTGAACCGCGGCAGCCCGCCGCGCGGGTATGAACGTGGCCAGCAGCACGGCCACGACCAGCATGACGAGCGCGGAGACGAACGTCACCGGGTCCGCCCCGTTGACGCGGTACAGCGCGCTGCGCAGGAGTTGGCCGGTCGCCAGAGCCAGGGGAATTCCGACGAGCAGCCCCGTGGCGGTCAGCTTGAGTCCGTCGCGTAACACCATCCACAGCACCTGCCAGCGCGTGGCCCCGAGAGCGATGCGAATACCGATCTCGCGCGTGCGCCGGGCGACGACGAACGATTTCAGTCCATAAACCCCGACCACGGCCAGCGCGAGGGCGAGGCCACCGAAACCGAGGAAGAGTCGCGTGCCGGCCCGGAACATCCACATCACGACGCCCTCGTTGTGGAAGTCGCTCAGCGTGCTGATCGACAGAACCGGCAGTCGATCGTCGATGGCACGCAAGGTGTCCCGTACCGACCCCAGCAAGGCCTTGTCCGATCCGGGCGTGTCCGAGGCCACGCGGACATGGAGGTTCAACCAGGCCTGGACCGGGTGGCCGAAGGGCACATAAAGATGCGGGGTCGGTTGTTCGTCGCCCAGTTGCGCCCGGAATGGAGGCGCGATACCGACGACCGTGAGCACGAGGGGTTCGGCGTCGGGGCGTGTGTCAACAATTTCCACCTGCCGGCCGATGGGGTCGCCCTCGGGCCACAGGCGCCGGGCGGCGACTTCATTGAGAATGGCCACCCTGGCGGGGCTCTCACCCTGCGCTTCGAGCCGGTCAAACTCCCGTCCCCGAAGCAATGCCGTGCCCAGAGATCGGAAGTAGTCATCGGAGATGATGACGTAGTTGGCGTCAAAGGGCTCGTCCACCGCCACGGCAGCGTCATCGCCGCCGACCCCGATGCTGATGGCGGCACCGTCGGTCGATCTACCGGTCGAACCGCCGGCGCGGAGGCGCTGGCTCGCGCCCGGCCGGTGGATCTGGCGGGAATCGGCGAACATCCCGAACGCGATGCTGGACGCGAGGCTGGCGTTCTGGACCCCGGGCAGGGCGCGCACGGACTCGAGGGCCTGGCGATACACCTGACGGGCTTTCGCCTCCTCATAACCGGCGAGGCTGGCATCCACTTCCGCGAGGATGCCTTGTTCAAAGCGGAACCCCGGGTTTGCCTGGGCAGCGTTGAGCGCACCTCGCAAAAACAGGCCGGCCACGGTGATCAACACGAAGGAGAGCGCCACCTGACCCGTGACCAGGAGGCCGCGGAGCGAGAAGAGGCCGAAGCCGCGCAAGGCCTGGCGTCCTTCCCCGCCGTGTTCCTTCAGGTCGTGGATGATGTCCACTTGCGAGAGGCGCAGTGCGGGAAGCAGGGCGGAGAGCAGAGTCGCCGCCATGCAAAAGCCGAGAGTTGCCGCCAGGACCCGGAGGTCGGGTCGCGCATCGAACACGACGCTCATGAAGGGCAGTTTGCTGCCCAGGGAATGCAGCAGGAGCTGCGTCAGCCAGCCGGAGGTGCCGAGCGCCAAGGCGCCGCCCGCCACCGACAGGAGGAGGCCCTCGACCAACAACTGCCGCGCGAGGCGCCATCGTCCGCCGCCCAGCGCCGCGCGGATGGCGAACTCACGCTGGCGCGCCGCGCCCCGGGCGAGAAACATGTTGGCCAGGTTCAAACAGGCGATGAGCAGGATCACGCCGGCCATCGGCAACAGGAGCAGCGCCAGGTAACGGAGCTCGGACTCGCTCTGCGGTCGGGAATTCAGCGAGAGCCGTGCCGGCGGAGTCACCACGAATCCCTGGCCCTCGTTCTCCTTGGGATACGCCTCGGCGAGCCGCGCGGCCACCGGCTTCAGCCGGGCCTCCGCGTCCCGTGGCGTCAGGCCCGGTTTCATGCGTCCCACCAGGAACAGGCCGTGATTGGAACGGTCGTCGAGGCTGCGTCCCTTCTCCTGGCGGAAATCGTTCGCCAGCAGATGATGCATGCCGAGCGGCACCCAAAGGTCGGGCGAAAACAGCATCGTGGTGCCGGTGAACCCCTCCGGTGCCACCCCGATGATCTCAAACAGCCGTCCGCTCACGGTCAAAGTCTGTCCCACGATCGACGCGTCCCCGCCGTGGCTCCGCCAGTACCCGTGGCTCACCATCGCGACCGCGATGCCGGCACCCGGCCGTTCCTCCTCCGGCAGGAAGTCGCGGCCCAGCGCCGGGCGCACGCCGAAGGTGCGGAGGTAGTTCGCCGACACGGACGCCGCGAACAGGCGTCGGGTGGTGTCACCCTCACGCACGCCCACCATGTTCATGGTGAAGGCCGCCAACTCGGTGAAGGCGGCGTTTTCCGTGCGGATGTCAGCGTAGTTTGGATAGGAGAAGCTGCGAAAACCGCCCTGGGGTCGCTCGTCCTGGCTGAACACCCGAACGATTTCGGCAGGCGCCTTGACTGCCAGCGGTTTGAACAACAGCGCGTTCATGACGCTGAACATCGCCGTGTTCGCCCCGATGCCGAGCGCGAGCACCAGGATGGCTACGGCGGTAAACGCGGGACTCTTGACCAGTTGCCGTGCGGCGTGACGGAGCTCATTCATGGGGGTGGGCGAACGCCTTCGCTCGCGTCAGGCCTGCGCGGGAAGCGTGACTTCCTCGACCACGCGGCCGTCGAAGAGGTGGATCTGACGGTCGGCATGCCGGGCAAAACGCGGATCATGCGTCACCATGCAGATCGTCGCCCCTTCGCGGTGCAGTTCCCGGAGCAGGTCCATGACGGCTTCGCCGTTCTTGGAGTCGAGGTTCCCCGTGGGCTCGTCGGCGAGCAGGATCGAGGGCTTTCCGGCCAGCGCGCGCGCCACCGCCACGCGCTGCTGCTGGCCGCCGGAGAGTTGCGAAGGATAATGTTTGGTGCGGTGCGCCATGCCCACCTTTTCGAGGGATTCGTTCGCCCGTTGCTTCCGTTCGGCGGCAGTCATCCCGCGATAGGTCAAGGGCAGCTCGACGTTCTCGTACACGGTGAGGTCACCGATGAGGTTGAAGCTCTGGAAAATGAAGCCCACCTCGCGATTGCGAATCCGCGCGCGTGCCGCGTGGGGCAGGTTCGCGACCGCCTGGTTGTTCAGGATGTAACTGCCCTCGGTCGGCGTGTCGAGGAGGCCCAGGATGGAAAGCAGCGTCGACTTGCCGCATCCGGACGGCCCGGCGATGGAAACGTACTCGCCCTGGCGCAGTTCGAGGTGGACGCCCGAGAGGGCGTGGGTTTCAACCTCGTCGGTATAGAACACTTTCGTGATGGCTTCGAGTTTGATGAGAGAGCCGTTGGACGTTGTCATAGTTGAAGAGGCAGGGAGTGCGGTTTCAGACGGGCATCATGGGCGGCGGCGGGCGGCGGGTTAGTTCAGCCGCACCCGGTCGTGGGCATCCCACTGGGACATGTCGGAGAGGATCACGATGTCGCCCACATCAAGACCCTGGAGAATCTCGATGTGGTTCACGGAACTGCGGCCGAGCTTCACCGGCACGCGCATCGCGTCACGGCTGCCGGGGACGAGTTTGAACAACCCCACCGTGGTGTCGGGCTGCCCGTGCACGGGCCTTCCCACGTAGAGCACATTCGTCAACCGCTCGATCAGGATGGTGCCCTCGACGCTCAGGTCGGGACGCGCGCCCTTCGGAAGGGCGCCGTCGAGCGTGACGTCGACGGTGACGGTGCCGTTCTGAACCGCCGGGTCGATGCGGACGACGTGTCCGGGAATGATCCCGTTCCGCGTGTCGACGCTGGCCGTCTGCCCGAGGGCGATGTCCTTGGCCTGGGTTTCGACCACGCGCACCTCCGCCTTGAGTTTCCGCGGGTCGGCGACCCGGGCGATATTCGCGCCCATCGCGATCTGCTGGCCGACCTGCAGCTGTTCGCGGTCACCGAGGCGCTGCAGCACGCCGTCGATTCCCGCCACGACCTTCAAATCCGCCAGTTGTTTGCGCTTCAGGGACAGGACCGCGCGGAGGCGCTCCAGTTCGGCTTCCTGGGCCACGATTTGCGCCTGGTGCGATTCCGCCATGATCTCCAGCCGGCGATCCTCGAGTTCACACCGGGCGCTGAGCTGCTCGGCGCGAGTCCGGGACCGGATAGCCGTCAGCCGGTCCACGAGGTTCTCCTGGGCGAGCTTCGCGTCGGCCTCCGCATCGAGCTTGGCGACGCTGCACTCCGACTTGAGTTCTGCCGCCTGGGAAGCCTGGCTGAGCCGCTCGGCCTCGAGTTGCACCTCCAGCTTGTTGAGCTGGGCCTCGCCGGCCTTGAGTGTCCATTCGGCGTCAAAAGCCGCCTGCTCGACTTCCGGATTCGTCAATTCCACGAGAACCATGTCCGCCGTCACCTCCGCGCCGGGCAGGATCAAAATGCGGGTGACGCGGCCGGGGGTGGTCGCCGCCACCCAGTGAATCTCCTTGGGCACTAGCGAGCCGTTGCCCCGCACCTCGCGCGGGATGTCACCGCGCTGAACGATGTTGGTCCAGACCTGGGCGCGGTCGACGCCCGGCGGTGCCGGTTTCAGCCGGGTGAGGCCAAGTGTGACAGCCGTGAGCGCAAGCAACCCGACGGCGGAATAGGCGAACCGTCGCTGACGGCGCTTCCGGGCGAGGTCTGGTCGGGCGATGTCCATGCTGGTCGATTCTGTTGCCGGACCTCTGGCAGTCCTGGTTCGCAAGCGCACGCCGCCGGTCCGTCGTGGTGCAGAATGCAGCCGGCGTGCCACGGTTGTTTTCGGAGGCGCTCGGGCGCGACCGGGGGGATTCATCGCGACGGCAGACTTGCTCCAATTGGCGGAAAAACAACCACTTCTGGCGAGCCGGGCGTTTGGGTTGCCAGCGCCGAGGGGGCAGGGGATCCCTCCCTTCCTTGCTTCACCGGAACGGGACGATGCGCCCTCGGGACGGAGACGTCCCAGTTGCGGGACGAATCCCGCGAGAGCAAAGCGCTGCTCCGTCAGTGTCCTTCGCCGGCCGGGGTCCCCGTCAACCACTCCAAAGCAAACCGTGCGAAGAAGAGGGTCTCGTACGGGCCCCGTTCGCCGGCCTCATACAGAATGCCAGCGGTTCCGTCCGGCAGGATTGCCAGACAGGAGTAGGCCGACGGCCGCGGATCCAGCAAACGCGAAACTGGCCAGGTCTCGCCGTCATCGAAGCTGGCTTGGACGGTAAGTCGTTCGCGCGAGGCCGAGGCGGGATTCGAGAACAGGAGCACGCCGGGTTGGCCGTCGAGGGGCCACGAAAGCCGGCGAATACTGGCCTGGCAGATGGGCTCGATCAGCTCGGGGACGTGGCGTTGGTGGATCCAGCTCATGCCGCCGTCGCGACTGATGGCCTGCTGCCGCGTTCGTTGGCTCCGATCGTAATTCCGCATGTTGAGCAGCACGCGGTCGTGGGTGAGTTCGACGACCTCGCATTCGTTGACCTGGTGGCGGGGCGTGGATCCTCCCCGCTTCCAGTTTCGGCCATGATCGTCGGAGAAGATCACATGCGAGTAATAGTGTCCGGTGCCGGCCTCGATGTGATCGCATGGAATGACCAGGCGTCCACGGTTTGGCCCGCGTTCGATTTGGATGCCGGCGCCCGGCCCGGTGGCGTACCAGGTCCAGTTGGTGGGTTTGACGCTGCGGGTGATTTCCTGGGGCGAGGTCCAGGTCAAGCCGTCGTCGGCTGAGCTTGTCACAAAGACGCGCCGGGTGTCCTTGCTCTGCTGCGCGATGATTTTGGACTCCTGGTCGTCGCCCCGGTTCCAGGTCAGCAGGAGCCACACCACGCCCGAGTCGCGGTCGACAACAGGACAGGGGTTGCCGCAGGTATTCGTCCCGTCATCCCAAACGGTCTGGATCGTCTGCCACGTCCGGCCCTGGTCAGGGCTCCGTTTCAGGAGCAGGTCGATGTCGCCGGTGTCGCTGCTGCTGCCTTTCCGTCCCTCGGCAAAGGCCAGCAGCGTTCCTTGGCGCGTCACCAGCAGGGAGGGGATCCGGTAGGTGTGATAGCCGCCCTGTCCCGAGACGAAGACAGGGTTGCGCGGGATCAGGGCTGGCGGCTCCGCCGTTTGGCTGCGGAGGCAGGACTCCAGGAGCAACGCGGACAGCATCAGGCCGGGGTAGCGCATGACGGCAGGTTGCCGGGCCGCCCTCGGTTTGGGAAGCCTGGCGACGGCGTATCTCCTCGTGGTCCCGTCGCCGGTGGGCGCCCCTTCCTGTTACTCTGCCGCTTCGAACGAAGGTTGGTGGAGGCGAGGGGAGTCGAACCCCTGTCCCTGACAACAACCCCGGCCGCGACTACATGCTTAGTCGGAAGTTAATTTTGGCTGCAGGAACGCCTTCCGACGTGCTTCCCCGCCGCCTAGACCGCATGAAATTTTCTCGGGCTCCGACGCGCGATCTCCGCCTGAACCCATGCCTGCTATGGCGTTCGTCCGGCGTAGCAGGTGTCCACCAGCGAACGTCGCGACCTTAAGCCGCGAGGGCCAACTCTTCGTTAGCTATTTTGTTTGATGCGAAGATTAACGAGGCCAACGCATCGTCCTCGGCATGCCGCCTCCGGTGCAGCTCCCAGGTCGAAACCAGTACGCCCCCACCGAAACGACGGACTTAGAGTGGGCCCGGAACCGACTCCGGTCAAGTGTGGCCCCCGTTCCGCTGGATTGCCGGCGTGGCGTGATGAATCGACATGGCGACTCGGAGCGAGGCGGCGCGCCGGTTCCGGGCGGAACTCTCAAAAGAAAAGGACCGGGCCGAAGCCCGGTCCTCGTGATTCGCAAAGAAGGCGCCTGAGCTACTGGCGCAAGCGACCGAAGGTCATGGGTGCTGTCGGGGTCAGCGTGTAAGGGCTGGCGGCCCCGGTTACATCCTCCCACGGCCCCGTGACAGCGGGCGCAGCCTGCAAGGTGCCGCCGCCGGTCCATTCCACGGTGACGGTGCCGTCGGCATTGCGCTTGATCGAGGTGAACTTCGGCCCTTCGGCAGAAGCGGCGGGCGTGAAGAGCAGGAAGTCCCAGTCTCCGCCGCCGTCATTGTAGCGCAGCGTCTTCGTGCCGCCGATGTTGAGAGCGACCACCGTGTTGGTGGTCGCGACGTCTTTCAACGGGACGAGCGCGTTGTTGCCCCAACCGCCAGGAGCGGGCGCAGCAAAGACGCCGAGAACGGTGGAGGCGCCACCCGTGACGTCCGTCAGGTTGCCGCGCATGTTGTCACCCGCCGTGCCGCTGGAAAGACCGGCATACACGTTGTAGGTCCCTTGTGGGATGTTGCGGGTGTAGTTGAACCACTGGCTGCTGCCCATCCAGCCGATGCGGTAGTTGACGATGACTTCCCCGCCGCCGCGGTCGCGGTCGTTGGCGAAGCTGACGGGGACCCGCAGCGTGTTCGGATAACGGTAGTACGGGTTGCTGCTCTCGAAGGGCGCCTTGTAATCGGTGCCGGCGGTGGCACCCAGGCCCGCGTAAGCGCCACCCATGTAAGGCATCGCGCTCGCCTCGGCCTTGCTTTGGCCACCGTTGTAGTCGAAGTCGGCAGCCTCGACCCAGAACGTCGGGGTCGCGGGCAAGCCCACCTTGAAGGTCCAGCTGACCGTGCGGTCTCCGAAGGTCGCTTCCACCTTGTAGTCGCTGCCCATGGCAAACCCGGCGGCGGGCTTGTAGCTGACCGTGGTTTCGGTACCGGCCTTGTTGACCGTCGGCGTGACCGCCGCGCCGTTGATCTTCATCGAGACCGTGGCGGTGTCGACCGGAGTCGAACCGTCCACCAGGACGAGCTTGACCGTGGCGTCCGGACCCGCGCGGCCGGTGCTGCCGGCGCTATCGAGGCTGCTCCGACCGGGGGCGAAGCTCTTCACATAGGTCGGGCCCGTGCTGTTGATGGGGTATTGATAGGCCTTGATGGCTGCGACACCGGACAGCGGCGCCGGATCGTTGATCAGAACCTTGCCGATCCCGTCCGGCATGCCGTCCTTGGTGATCTGGAACCACTCGACGTTGTTCCCGCCGCCGCCTTGCTCGAACACCATTCGAAGCGGGTAAAGGCCCGCCTGGGTCACCTTGATGCTGAAGCGGGTAAAGCCCCAGTTGTCGGCGCCGCGGCCGCCATCGAACTCGCCGCAAACGATCGGAAGCGTGTACGCCTCCTTGCCGTCCCCGACGATGATGCGGAAGCCGTCATCGCTGTTTACGCCCATATGATACGTGCCCGGGGTCAGATCCAGCACGGTTCGGATCTCGAGCGCGTAGTTCGCAATGCCGCCCTCGGCGGTCGCGCTTCCGGGGATGCCGGGCATCTGGACTTCAGGATAACCCCAGCCATTCTGGAAGCTGCCGATGTCTCCGGCGGAGCCGTTGTAGTTGATGACGCCGGTTTCCGGGTACGAGCCGCCCGGTCCCGTGAACGCAGCCAGGTTGGCGGTATTGGGCCAGCCAAACAGGTTGTGAACCATGGCTTCGCCGATCAGCGTCGAGTTGCCCGGGGCGTTCTCACCCGTGGCGCCCTGGTTCATGATGGCGAGTTGCCAGGTCTTGACCAGGAATCCTGCATTGCCCTTGTTCACATCGGCCGCCTTGAGAGCCATGCTCGGCGGGATCGCCGCGCCACCGGTCACGGCGAAGGTGTGAGTTCCGCTGTAGGTTGCCGTGCCGTCGGTGAAGCTTACGATCAGGGTGTTGTTCCCCGCGGGGAGCACGCCAGCCGGGGAATAGGTCGCTTTGCTGACCTTGCCGTTCTTGGTGACCGTCGGCGTCACGTCAGCGCCGTTCAGGTTGAACTTGATGTTGCTGATGGCCGTCGAGCCGTCGGTGATCTCGACCACGAGCGGAGCGCCCGCGAGGTGGGGGCGTCCGGATCCGCGCGGCGGATCCACAAACGACACCGCGGCCGGCAAGGCCCCCGTATTTACGGCGTAGGCCTTCAGCGCGCCCGTCGTCGTGCTGTCGTTGACGAGGGCCCGCACCCCATCCGGGTTGATGCCGAAGAACTCGAGGTTGGCGCCGCCGCCGCCCTGCATCCAAATCACGCGGAAGCCGTAGCTGCCAGGGGTCGCAACATAGACCCAACCCTGGGTGTCCGAGGCACCGCGTCCGTTGTCGAACTGGGCGACGATCGGGGAGTTGACTTGCTCCAGGGGGTTGGCGAAGGCCGTCATCCGGAAGCCGTCATCACTGTTGAAGCCCATTTGGTAGGATCCGGCCTTGGGGAAGTCGACGTACGTGAGAATCTCCATGGTCACGTCGTCATTGCCGCCCTCGCGCGTCGCACTCCCGGGAAGGCCCGGCAGGTTGCCCGAGGCCGTGGTGTCGCCCGTGCTCGGAACATTGCCCGGCACGGAACCGTCGTCGACAAAGCTCCCGATGTTGCCCACGAAGGCGTTGTAGTTGATGACCTTCGTCTCGGTGTAGGTGCCGCCCGGTCCGGTGTAGAGCGTCAGATCGGCCGTGTTGGGCCCCAAGTCCCCGTGGAGCATGCGCTCGCCGGCGGCGACCGACACGCCGTTGTTGGCGGCGTCCGAGCCTCGGGCAGTGCCCTGATCGTCGACCAGGGAGACCTGGTGCGTTCGGAGCACGAAGCCGGGCTTGGTCTTGTCGATCCCCTTGGCCGCCCAGGCGGGATCCAGGGTGGCGTAACTGACGCCCGTAAACGTGACGTCCTTGGCGGAGGTGACGCCGCGCGTGTCCTTGACCGTCAGGCTCACCGTGTTGGCGGAGCCGGCGGGAATCGCCGAACTCGGGTTGTCGTAATACAACGTGGTGATGGACCCCGTCTTGCTCGAACGATTCGCCGTGATGGCGTTCCCATTCAACTTGAAGACGGCGATCGCACCCGGGGCGTTCGCGTCAAAGACCGAGGGACCGGAGTCGCTCACCGTCACGGAGAAGCCCGTGGGGGTGCCGGTGGCGCTTCCGATGACCGCGGTGTCGGCAGGAATCGTGGTGATGACGAGGTTGTCAATGTGGTTGTTCTGGTTGGCGCCGCCGGTACGGCCGGCGAGCAGGATGCGACCGGCGCTGGCGGAATAACCTGTTTGCGCCTTGTCGAGGAGGGTGGCGCCCTTGTACTTCACGGTCAGTTCGCCGTTCTCGGCCAGGTTCACGCTCAGCTTGGCCCAGCAGAGCTCTTTGAAGTCGCCGCCCGTGGCCGCGTTGTAGGGACCCGTCTGGAGGCTGGTCACGTCTTCGCAGGACCCGTTCCGCAACGGCATGCCGTAGCGAACCACGGTGACGTTATCGACACGGACGATGATGCCTTCGATATCCGTCTCGCCGCTGGGCCACGTGTTGCCGGACCAGGTGTCGAAACAGATCGACAAACCGGTGGTGGTCCCGCCTTCCGGCGCGCTGGGGATCGCGTATCGGCTTGTGTCGGACGAACCCGGGTTGTTCTTAAGCCAATCCACGGCCGGGTCACCCGCGCGTGCGTAGTTCAGGCTGAAACCGTCGGCGGGGCGCCCGTCGTTCCCCGTGGCGTTCCCGAGTCGCAAGTCACAGTCAAAACTGAAAGCCTTGACCACCAGCCCCGCGTCGAAATCCGGGAACAAGATTTGCGAGTATTGGCTGTTCGAGGAGCGGGTCACGGCCAGATAACCGCCTGTGGCGGGGTTGCCGTTTTCCCCGCGGCCGTCGAAGTCGCGGTCTTCATAGAAATCCAGTTGCTCTCCGGTGGCCGGATCGGTCCAGGAGACGTTGCTGCCGGTGACGAAGTTCGGGTCTTGGGCAGGGTCGGTATCGAAGTTGAATGTGGCGGTTCCGGCGAGGGCCGAACCGCACAACACCATGCCAACGCCCGTCGAGACGACCTTCGGCACCCGGGATTGTCGTTTGTGTCTATGGGTCATAGTTTTTGATTTTAGGCACCGGCCTGGACAACCATGGGGGACAAAGGGTGGACTCGCACGGCCCTCGGAGGGAACAATCCGGGGCCAGTCGGGAGACCCATTGACCGGTTGAAAGGGTTCAGTGCCACTAGGTAACGGAGGAACACGACCACGGCCCGCAAAGGTTGTCAATTCAAACGTGGCGGATTGCACGACCGGCTCCGCCGGGGATTTGAAGTGGCCGCGGCTTTCCTGCGCGACCGCCCATTGCCGACGCGGCGCCGAAGACGAGGACGGACTTGCCACGCCGAAAACAAAAAGACCGGGCCGAAGCCCGGTCTCGTGAAACCGCCATGCCTGGTGGCCAGGCGCTACTGTCTGAGCCTTCCGAACCAGGTCGGCCCTGACGGCGTGAAGGTGTAGGGGCTGGTCGCCGCCGGCACATCCTGCCACGGACCGATCACCTCGGAAGCGGCCTGCAGGGTGCCGCCACCGGTCCATTCGATCGAGACGCTCCCGTCGGCGTTGCGCTTGATGGAAGTGAGCTTCGGTCCCTCGGCTACCGCCGGGGTGAAGAGGAGGAAGTCCCAATCGCCGCCGCCATCGTTGTAGCGGAGGGTTTTGGTCCCACCGATGTTCAGCGCCACCACCGTGTTGGTGCTGGCGGCGTCCTTCAGCGGAACGAGAGCGTTGTTGCCCCATCCGCCGGGCGCCGGGGCGGCGAACACGCCGAGGAGGTTCGTGGTGCCACCCGTGACATCCTCGAGGTTGCCGCGCATGTTGTCACCCGCCGTGCCGCTCGAGAGACCGGCGTAGACGTTGTACGTCCCTTGCGGGATGTTGCGCGTGTAGTTGAACCACTGGCCACTGCCCATCCAGCCGATGCGGTAGTTCACGACGACCTCCCCGCCGCCGCGGTCGCGGTCGTTGGCGAAGCTGACGGGCACGCGCAGCGTGTTCGGATAGCGGTAGTACGGGTTGCTGCTCTCGAAGGGCCCGCGGTAGTCGGTCCCGGCCACGGCATCCAACCCCGCGTAGGCGCCGCCCATATACGGCATCACGCTCGCCTCAGGCTTGCTCTGGCCGCCGCCGAAGTCGAAGTCGGCCGCCTCGATCCAGAAGACGGGCGTGGCCGGCAAGCCGACTACAAAGGTCCAGCTCACCGTCCGGTCGTTGAAGGTGACCTCGACCGTGTTGCGGCTACCCGCCGCGAAACCGCCAGCCGGCTTGTAAGTGATCGTCGTTTCGGTCCCCGCCTTGTTCGCCGTCGGGGTGACGGCCGCAGCGTTGATGCGCATGGAAACCGAAGCCGTGTCGACGGGCGTCGAACCGTCCTCGAGGACGAGCTTCACGGTGGCATCAGGCCCGGCGCGCCCGGTGCTCCCGGGGCTGTCGAGACTGCTGCGACCTGGCGCGAAGCTCTCGACGTAGGTGGGCCCGGTGCTGTTGACCGGGTATTGGTACGCCTTGATGGCGGTGCCGGAGGCCGGCGCCGGATCATTGATCAGGATCTTGCCGATCGAGTCAGGCATGCCTTCCTTCGTGATCTGGAACCACTCGAGGTTGTGGCCGCCGCCGCCCTGCTGGAAGACCATCCGGAACGGATAAAGGCCGGCCTGCGTGATCTTGACGCTGAACCGGGTGAAGCCCCAGTTGTCGGCGCCGCGACCGCCGCTGAACTCACCGACCACGACCGGCAAGGTGTAGGCCTCCTTGCCATCGCCGATGATGATGCGGAACCCGTCGTCGCTGTTGACGCCCATGTGATAGGTGCCGGGTGCAAGGTCGAGAACCGTCCGGATCTCGAGGGCGTAATTGGCGTTCCCGCTCTCGAAGGTCGCGGTTCCGGGGACGCCGGGCATGTCGAGATCCGGGTAATTCCAGCCGCTCTGGAAGCTGCCTTGCTGGTCGGTCCCGCCGTTGTAGTTGAGGTAGCCCGTTTCGACGTACGAGTTGCCCGGCCCGGTGAACGCGGAAAGGTCAGCCGTGTTTGGCCACCCGAAGAGGTTGTGCACCATCGCCTCGGCAATCGCCGTGGACGTGCCGGGGCTGTTCTCGGCAGTGGCGCCCTCGTTCATGATGGCGGTCTGCCAGGCCCGGATGAGGAAGCCCGTGTTCGCCGTGTTCACGTCCGCGGCTCTCAAGGCCATGCTTGGCGGAACCACCGCCCCGCCGGTGGCGGTGAAGTTGTGCGTGCCCGTGTACGTGGCGGTGCCGTCGGTGAAGCTGACGACGAGGGTGTTGTTGCCTTCGGGAAGCACTCCCGCGGGCGTGTAGACCGCCCGGCTGACGTTGCCGTTCTTGGTCACGGTGGGCGTCACCTCGACCCCGTTCAGGGTGAACTTGATGTTGCTGACGGCGGTGGAACCATCCGTGATCTCGACCGTGATCGGCGCCCCGGAAAGGTGGGCTCGGCCCGACCCGCGCGGCGGGTCAAGGAACGAAACCGCGGCCGGCACGGGGCCATTGTTCACCGCGTAGGCCTTGAGGGCACCGGGCGTGGTGGTGTCGTTTACCAAGGCGCGCACGCCGTCCGGGTTGACCGCGAAGAGCTCGAGGTTGGCGCCGCCGCCGCCCTGCATCCAGATCATGCGGAAGCCATACGTCCCGGCGGTGGGAACGTAAACCCAGCCCAGGGTGTCCGACGCGCCCCGGCCGTTGTCGAACTGGGCCACGATGGGCGCCTTCAACTGCTCACGCGGGTTCGCGTAGGCGGTCATCCGGAAGCCGTCATCGCTGTTGAATCCCAGCTGGTAGGCGCCCTGTTCCGGGAACTCGATGTAAGTGATGATCTCCATCGCCACATCGTCGTTGCCTCCTTCGCGGAGCGCGGCGCCGGGGAGTCCGGGCAAATTGCCGCCGGCCGTGTTGGCCCCGGTGCTGGGCACGTTGCCGGGCACGGTGCCGTCGTCGACGAAGCTGCCGAGATTTCCGGTGAACGCGTTGTAGTTGATGACCTTGGTCTCGGTGTAGGTGCCGCCCGGACCGGTGAACAGCGTTTGGTCCGCGGTGTTGGGCCCCAGATCCCCATGGAGCAGGCGTTCGCCGGCCGCGACGGAGACCGCGTTGTTCGCCACGTCCGAGGCCCGGGAGATTCCGGCGTCATCCACCAGGTTCACTTGGTAACTCCGGAGCTGGAAACCGGGCTTGGTGGTGTCCACGCCCTGGGCCGCCCACGAAGCGTCGAGCGTGGCGTAGGCGACTCCGGTGAAGGAGACGTCCTTGGCCGAGTTCACGCCGCGGGCGTCCTTGACGGTCAGACTCACGACGTTGCGGGAGCCCGCCGCAATGGGCGTCGCGGGGTTGTCGTAGTAGAGCGTCGTGATCGCTCCCGTCTTGCTCGAGCGCGTGGCCGTAATCGGAGTCCCGTTCAGCTTGAAATCGACGATGGCGCCCGCCGCATTCGGATCGAAGACCGACGGACCCGAATCGCTCACGGTCACCGAGAAACCCGTCGGAGTACCGGTTGCGGTCCCGATGACCGCCGAGTCCGCCGGGATCGTGGTGATCACCAGGTTGTCGATGTGGTTGTTCTGGTTGGCGCCACCGGTGCGGCCCGCCAGCAGAATGCGTCCGGCACTCGGCGAGTAGCCGGTGGGCGCCTTGTCCAACAGGGTGGCGCCCTTGAACTGAACGCTGAGCTCGCCGTTCTCGGTCAGTTCCACGCCGAGCTTGGCCCAGCACAGGCCCTTGTAGTCGCCCCCGCTGGCGGCGTCGTAGGGACCCGTCTGGAGGCTGGTGACGTCTTCGCAGGCGCCGTTGCGGGTCGGCATGCCGTAACGCACGACCGTCACGTTGTCCACGCGGACGATGATGCCTTCAATGTCGGTCTCCCCGCTGGGCCAGGTGTTGCCCGACCACGTATCGAAGCAGATGGACAAACCGGTGGTGGTCCCACCCTCCGGCGCGCTGGGAATCGCATAGCGGCTGGTGTCCGACGAACCGGGGTTGTTCTGGAGCCAGTCCACCGCCGGGTCCCCGGCGCGGGCGTAGTTGATGCTGAAACCGTCCGCGGGACGGCCGTCATTGCCGGTCGGGTTTCCCAGGCGCAGGTCGCATTCGAAGCTGAATGCCTTCACCACGAGGCCCGCGTCGAAGTCGGGAAAGAGGATCTGGGAATACTGGCTGTTGCTCGAGCGGGTGACGGCGAGATAGCCGCCCGTGGCGGGATTGCCACCCTCGCCCTGCCCGTTGAAGTCCCGGTCCTCGTAGAAATCGAGCTGTTCCCCCGTGGCGGGGTCGGTCCAGGAAACGTTGCTGCCCGTGACGAAGTTCGGGTCCTGGGCCGGATCGGTGTCGAAGTTGAAGGTCGCGGAACCGGCCCACGCGGTCCCGCACAAAGCCCCGGCGAGGCCGAGCAGCCCGAACGGCCTCCGGAGACCGAGTCTGTGTTTGGATCTTTTGGTCATACGGCTTTCCTCTAAACAGGGACCATGACGAGCGCCCGCCCACTCAGACGCGCGCGAGAGACTAGCAATTTGTCGTATCATCATGATTCAGTAAATGAATGACGCCACATCCCCCCCGCCTGTGTCAATGGCGTTGTGACGGTTTTCGACGCCGGCCGGGCGCCGAGGCTGCACTCGACAAGACCGCCGCCGCGACGGCAGGCTCGGCTCAAACCCGAATGCGCGCTTCCCCGTCCTTCACCGGTTCAGCAGCCCCCGCGGCGTCCGCGGACCTCGGCGGATGGCAACCCATCCTGTTCGGCGCCTGCGCGGGCGGAATGGGCTGGGGCATTCGCGGACAATACGGCCATGAGACCGGCGCGATGATCGCGGGGCTGCTCCTCAGTCTGGTCTTCGCCCGGCTGTTCGTCCCCCAGGCGTCCCTTCCGGCGGTCGCCCGGGCGGTGGCCTGGGGGACCATCGCGATGGGGTTCGGAGGCTCCATGACCTACGGCCAGACGATCGGCCTCACGCAGAACCCGGCGGTCCTCGGGAACTGGAGCGCGCTCGGCTGGGGCATGCTCGGACTCTCGATCAAGGGCGCGATCTGGATCGGTTTCGCCGGTGCGTTCCTGGGGATGGGATTGAGCGGCCGGCGTTATCGCAGCTCCGAGGTGCTGGGCTTGATGCTCGGGTTGCTGGGGTTGTTCTGGTTGGGAACAGCCCTGCTCAACGCGCCCTTCGATCCAGCAAAGCGCCTCTTGCCGGCGGTGTATTTTTCGGCCGATTGGCGCTGGGAGCCGGGCGCCACACTGACGCCCCGGCGGGAGGTTTGGGGCGGGCTTCTCCCCGCGTTGCTCGGGGTGATGGCGTACGCGGGGTGGCGCCGGCGGGACCGTCTGGCCTGGAACCTGGGGCTCTGGGGGATGGGAGCGGGAGCGGTTGGATTCCCGCTGGGCCAGTGTCTCCAGGCCTACCATGCGTGGAATGCCGCGGCCTTCGCGAGGGGACCCTGGGCCGCGATGGACCCGCTGATCAACTGGTGGAACATGATGGAAATCACCTTCGGCGCGGTCGCCGGAGCCGGGCTGGGACTGGGGCTGTGGCTGAACCGGGATCGGATTCAACTGGCGCCCGGGCCAAACCGCTCCGCAATCCGACCCTCCCTCGCCTGGACGCTTCTCGTGCTGCATCTGGCCTTGCTCATCGCGGTCGAGTTCCGCGATTGGCGCGGCGTGAACGCGGTTTACGACCTGGGATTGGTGATGGGGATCATTCCGTTGGTCGCGGTGGCGGGATCAAGGTGGTGGGCGTTCGCCGTGGTGTTTCCGCTCACGGCCCTGCCGATCGCGGGCAAGACCCTCGTCCAGCTCGTTGACGAGGAGCGTGTCCAGGGGGCGGGCTGGGGCTGGACGCTCTACGTCGTCGTGCCCCTCGCACTGACCACGTGGGCCGCGATTCATTGGGCTCGCCGCGCCGATCGAACCCTGACGGCGTCGGCGTTCACCCGGTTTGCGCTGCTCCTGTCCACCTGGCTCTATTTCGGACTCAACCTCGGCTTTTTCCACTATCCCTGGCCGTGGGCGACCTGGACCAGCCGCACACCCAGCGCCGTCATCTTTTCGATCACGGCGGCCGGGCTCACGTGGGTGGCGCTGCGCCGTTGCCCGAGCCGCGGGTCTGGAGCCGGGCAGGGCGCGTAGGCCGCAGCGTTCCGCATCGGGCGGCAGCAAAGGGTTCGGCCCCGCCTGGCAGCGGTTCCCGAAAGTGCCGGGGAGGTCACGGCTTTGGGCCGTTCGAAGGAAATCGAATACAGAACATTGAGGTTCAGGGACGTTGACCGGACGCTTTCGTGGTCTCAAGGCTTGGTCCCCTGAGCGCGTTGACGCCGTTACTTTGGCTCGGTCAACTTCAATGGTTCGTCAAAGCCCGGAAGCGATTCCTCATCGGGATCCTCGTCGCTGCCGCAAGTGGAGTGATCGGCCGCGCTGCCCCGTTTTCCGGCACCATCACCTGCCGCCAGCCGGACGGCACGAAGGCGCAGATCTGGGCATCTGGCCAAGGGCTCGGCGCTGAAGCTCACCCCGCATTTGCGCATCGATCGCCGTGCCGTGCTCCAGCAGGTGCAGGCGAAGCGAAGCGAGTGGGGACGCGTCATACCCACGACGCTTGGCAGGTTGGGCCATGCTCTCGGACCTTGCGGAGGTCCCCGTTGGCGAGTTGACCCTGCAAACACAGCCCCAGCTGAACGCCTTCCGGCACGCGGCACGCTCCGCCCCACAGGGCGGTTTGAGGGCTTCGAGGGGGTGAGAAGCCTCCACCTTGGGGACTTCCTTGTGTTTTGAAGGTGGTGCCAGGGGAGGGAATTGAACCCCCGACCAAGGGCTTATGAGTCCCCTGCTCTACCTCTGAGCTACCCTGGCGGAACCAACTGAATCTAAACCGTTTGCGTGATGACGTGTCGGGCTGAAAATCCAAGCTTGTCACCGTGCTTTGTCACCGTGCTTTGTCACCGTAGCATTGGGGAATGCGCACGAACGCTCGTAACACGGAAGGGAGAGCGTCAACATCACCCTTCCGCCACGTCGGTGAGCGGTGAGAACTTGTACCGTTACGAACCATCGGGCACGTATTATGCGTTGGTCAAAAAAGGTGACAAGCAGTTTCGTCGGTCGCTCCGAACCACGGATCGCAAGCTGGCGGAGCGACGCCTTTCCGAACTTCGCCTGCAAGTGGGGAACCTGAGCACCGAGGAGAACCGGAGTGTCGGTTTCGTCGAACTTGCCGAACGCTGGCTGGAGACAGTCCAACACACTCTGAAGGCCAGCACTGTGGACCGCCGCCGCCGCTGCATCAAGGCGGTGGCCCCGTTCTTCCGGGATCTGACCGTTCGCCATATCACGCGGCACCACTGCGGGCAGTGGCTCAGCGAGCGCGGCGGCCAGATCGCCGTCCAGACCTTCGCCCACGAACTCGACACGATGCGGGCTGTCTTCAACTACGCCGTCGACCTCGGCCTGATCCTCAGCAACCCCTCGAAAGATATTAAGCGGCGCCGGATTGTCCTGAAGTTGATCAAGGTGCCGAGTCGCGAAGAATTCCAGCGCCTCGTAGCCGCCATCCGGCAATCAGACGGTCGCGTCAGCAGCCAAGCCCGGGCGAAGGAGGGCGCTGACCTTGTCGAACTGCTCGCGTATTCCGGTTGCCGTTTGGACGAGGCGCGCAATTTGCGTTGGCAGGACGTTTCCTTCGAACACAGGCGGATTACGATTACCGGCGGGCAGCAAGGCACCAAGAACCATGAATTCCGAACGGTCCCCATGACGGATGCCCTCGCACCGTTGCTGGGACGTATGCACGGCGAAAGCCAGGTACAGCCTTCCGACTTGGTGATTCGGATCCGCAGCGCCCGCAAGTGCCTGGAGACCGCCTGCCGCCGCCTCGAACTCCCCGCGTTCTCTCACCACGATTTCCGGCACTTCTTCGCCACAACCTGCATTGAGGCTGGCGTAGACATCCCAACCGTTTCCCGCTGGCTTGGCCACAAAGATGGCGGGGCCCTCGCGATGCGGGTTTATGGACACCTGCGTCAGGAGCATTCCTTCAGCCCAATCAAGCTGGTCAGCTTTGGCGGCGCGCCACAGCCGCCGAAGTCCGAGTCCCCGGAGCCAACGGGTGGTTGATGCCAGCGGCAAACGCCGAACTGGTCCCGGGAATCTGGGTCGCCTTCTGGCCTCCGGATTCGTTCCCCCGGTTCTGCCCCAATCGGCCACGAGGCAGACTGCAAAGGACCCAACCTGTTCTACAGCCAGTTGAGCCCGGTTAGCCTCGGGACTGGAGCGGACCGCAGCGCCCCCACGATTTCTCGGCGGGTGACAATGCCGGCTGACAACGGGCCCCCGACGAAGTCCGCGCTTTTGTGCCTGCCGTGAAGCGTGCGGTTGCCAACGCGCAGCGCGCTGGACGCCTCGCCCGGCCGATCGGATGAGACCGGGACGGTCCCCGACCCGACCAAGTGGCCATCCCACAGACCCGACCGAATCCGAGCCAGACGCCGCCGCCGCGTCTTGCGCCACACCCACCAGTTGCTCCTTGCGTTGAGCGCCCTGACAGCGGTGAGGTCGGCGGAAGGAAGCTGATCTCCGCGTTACACATCGCCGGTGAGCGGATCAACGCGCAGCCAGTGTTCGCCTGGCTGCGGGCCTGCGCGCTGGCAGGCAGACAGGTGGAACGGTTGCTGAGCAAGATGCGCGTGCCCGAGGACAGCGCGGCCGGGTGCCAGCAGTTCGAGCGGGCATTGGAGGAGCCGCGGGGAACGAGCTCAAATCGGGCACGTTCGTCAGGGGGCTTGGACCAGGCGGAAAAACGCCGGTTGTCCGGTGACGGGTATGCTGACGGGCGGTCCATCGGCATAGGATTGCCAGTCGGAAGGGGCCAACCGCGTGGCCCGCTGGAGGACGAACCCTGCCGGCCAATCGCTGATCTCCAAGGAACCGGTCGCGGCGCGAAAGGCGTAGGCCAGGGTCGGTGCCGGCGTCGGCAAGGCAGGCGCCGCCACGAGTTGGACGGCGTCGATCTCATTCCAGCCCTTCACCCGCGCCGAATCCAGCGAGATCCGAACCCGCTGCACCGGCTGGGCGGTCCGCGGAAACTTCGCCACGAACCACGCGATCTGACCAGTAGCATACGTGTTCGTGTCCACTCCGGAAAAGACCGTCGAACCCACGCCGGCGGCATCAAAGACCTCAATCCGGTTGACGGCTCCGGGATTGAAGACCTGGCGCACGCGCACTGCGTTCGCGACCACCGCGTTCGAGAAGGTCAGTTCGAGCCATTCCGGCCCCGAATCCGCCAACCGGCTGGCCCACGCCTTCAAACTGTCGCCGTAGCGGGTCACGTCGGGTGCGCCCGTGGCCCTGGACGCGGAGTAGTCGCCCGAGGTCCGGTACTCGCTGCTCGCGGTGGCGGTGGCGGCCCATTGGCCTTTCGCATCCTGGCCATAGACGCGGTCCTGTTCCTCCAGCGTCACCGGTTCGGGTTCCTCCGGCGGTTCCGGCGGGGCCGTCGGGAGCTGGGCCAGCCAGTCGTCGTAGAGGTCGTCGGCGCGTTGGAGCAGAGCCTTGGGGGGATGGTCGCCCAGGGGCGTACGGTCGAGGGCCGCCTCGTAAGCCTCCAACGCTTCCGAAGCACGGCCTTCCGCCGCGAGCACATCCCCCAACAGGGCTCGTGCCGTCGCGGACTTCGGATTGGCGGCGACCCACTCTCCGGCTTCGCGCCGGGCGTCCGGCAGCCGTCCGACCGCGAGGTAGTAACCGATGACCGCCCGACGTCGCGCCATGTCTTGGTCCAGAGAAAGCGGTGGCGCCGGCGGAGCGACGAAAGCGACGGGCAACGGGACCTGCCCCACGCGAGCGGTCGCGGCGCCCAAAGGAAAGTTTTGCGTTTCCTCGGGTGAAATCCACCAATGACCGGGAGACGCCGCGCGGACGCTGAGGACCGCTCCTCCGGCGCCGGTAAGCACCAGGGTCTCGGCGACCGGGACCTGGCGAAGGGCGTACCAATAGAGGTGCAGCGGCCAGCCACGAGGTGCATTCGCTTGTTCTCCGACGAGATCGGCGATCAGAACGCCGTCGTCCGGGGCCTGAGCCTGGGCCGCCCCGGGGAGCGCGACACTACCCCACAGACCGAGAAGAAAGGCACGTAGGTTCATGGCAGGGGGATTCAGGGGGTGTTCGCGCATTGGCCCGTGGGAGCGGGGCGTTCGGGAGCGCTGTCGCGCACGCAGAGTTGCTCGAGACAATCGCCGCGGTCGGCATGGCCGAACCGCTTGGGGTTCACGCCCGTGCCCTGGCAGCCCTGGCAGAAGGTGTAGTAGTCGCTACCGGTGGGATCAATGACGATCGTTCTCGGCGCGATGATCCGGTCGAGGGGGAGTCCCTTCGGGATGTAGGCCCCGGCGCAGTTGTAGCGCATGAAGCAGGATTCTTCGCCCGAGTGCTGCCCACCGCGATGGGCGATGAACTTTCTCTTGGGAGCCGGCAGAGGTGCGTTAGTGGATTGGTCCGGCAGGATCTCCTGGCTTCGGCCTTCCAGGAAAACCCGGATGAACAAGGGAACTCCTACCGGGGTGAGAGTGCCCGTCTCGGCATCCGACTCCATGGCCTGCTCGAAGAATCGGCGGCGCACCGTGCCATCCGCGGCCCGCAGCTCGAGCACGATCCATTGCGCCCAATAATCGCTGTTCCCGTGATGTTGGACTCCGATGGCATGGGCGATCTCGTGGACGATCGTTTCCACGGTGTTGTCGTTCGGGTGGATGATCACGCGTTCGGTGTTTTTCGGGCGCCATGGCCGGCGGGCGATGTCGGCGTACGAGATGATCGTATCTCCCGCGGCGGATCCGGGGATTAACAAGAGGCAGTGCTGCGGTTCGTCCGCGGACCGCGGCGAGTTCGCGCTTCGGTTGAAGTTCATGACCCGCGACCCGTGCCACTCGCCCGCGACGAGTTTCTCGTGGACTTTCAATCCTTTGCGGCCTCCTGCGGCGGTTCTCGCCTCGAGGGCGCGGCAGGCCGCTTCCACGGGGCCGCCGTTGAAGTTGCGCACGAAGAGGTCCTTGACCTCGGGGTCCAGCGACACATGCGCACCGTTCACGCGAAAGCCCCGGTATTCCTCGTACACGCTGAACCCATCCCCTTTCTGTCCGTCCCCTTCCGGCTGATCATCGCCGTCCTCCGAGTCGGGGCCCGTGACCTTATGATCGTCCCGCCATTTCCGCGCCACCAGGCTCCCCGAGGGGCGATCCGGAATCGGGATCAGGTAGCGCTTTTCCTCGCCGACTCTCACATGCCCCACAATGACCCGACCATCGGCCAGGTCGGCATACACTTGGAGATTCGCGTGGGCCCCGAAATCGAAGCACTCCAGCAGAACCCAGGCGCTGGGAAGGTCCGGATCCTCGCCCGGCAGCGGCTTCACGCCTGCCTTGGTCTTCTTCGGCGAGAGCTCCATGGCCTGGGGAATGGTGGCGATGAAACGCAGGTCGAATTCGGGATCTTCCTTCGGGAATGACTCTCCGGCGGGGGAAGGCCAGTTCATGCACACGCCCGGTTCGCGGGAGGTGTCGGCGAGTTCGAAGCGAAATCGCCGCACCGGCGGCATGGCCGCCAACTGCTCCGGCGTCGGGGACTCCGACTTCGGTCGCAACGTCGCCTTCAGTCGCAGGGGACGCGGACCGCCCTGGTCCGGCGTTTCCAGGTTGCCTTCCGGGCGCCAATCCGAATACGACACGCCGGGATACGCGGGGTCATCGGGATTCGTGGAGTCTTCGATCTCCACCCGCACTTCCAGATCATTCCAGTCGGGCCAGAACTGCACGGATGCCGTCCGCTGAAAGCTCCCCTCTCCCAAACCGGAGCCGTCACCCGAGGGCCCATCCACGGCGAACTGGGCCGAGAATGGGGCCGCAGCCTTGGGGGCCGTGAAGTTCACCGGCGAATGCTCCAAGGGAAACCGAAAGGGATCCTGCATCTGGACCTCGCTGATGTTCCGAACGAGGACCCCGCCGCCGACGGGATTCAGCTCCGTCACGGAACCATTGAAGTCCGCGGCCCAAGCCGCAGGCGGCTCGCCCAGGGTCGAGAACTGCCCCACGCCGTCCGTCAGACGGAAGCTGAGGGCCGGTCTCAGCCGCAGACTCAGGGGTCCGGCGTAGGATCCCTGGGTCACGCCCTCGCCGCCCAACCACTGCCCAGCTCCCAGAGCGTAGCTCGAGTAACTCGACATCCTAGAACCGAAACCATGGGCCGACGTCACCTTCCACAACACCGATGTGTCGTTGAGCCATTCCTCGGGGCTCGGAGTCTCCAACTCCATGAAGACGGTCGTGTGCTCCTGGCCGGACTGACGCTTCCGTGTGGTATCACTCGAAAACGACCAGGTGGAGGTGAGGTCTGCCTGGGATAATCCGAGCACCTTCCCCACCCCCAGCCACGCCGACCAGTCGATCGGCGGTTCCTGGGTCGGATCGCTCGGGGGCAGGGGTGGCAACGGATCCTCCTCGGCCACCTGGGCTTGGGCGGCTGTCTTGGCGCCGGTCAACGCCACGGCGCCCACCGCCAGGACCCATCCGATTCGAATGGACGGCAACCAGCGTGTGCCCCGACAAATCCCAAGGTACATGGCGCGGCGGGTTGTAGCCGAGCGCCCTGATGCTGACAAGCAGGCTTTGTTGTGGATGGAGGCAGCTCCCGGAGTTGGTGGGCGGTCCAGGCCGCCGACGGGCACTCCACGACGTTAAAGTGGAGCACCTTGCGGCGTTGGTGGGACAGGACAAGGAAGACATAGAGGAGGCGAAAGTTGACGGTGGGGACGGAGAAGAAATCCACGGACGCCATTTGTCCCAGGTGGTTGCGCAGAAACGTGGTCCAGGTCTGCGACGACGGACGACGGGCGCGAGGGACCATGTACTTGGCGACGGTGCGTTGCGCGAGGGAGAGGCCCAACGTGGGCAACTCGCCGTGGATCCGCAGGGCGTCCCAGAGTGGGTCGGCGCGGTTCATTTGCCGGATCAAGCTGACCACCTCGCCGTGGATGGGCCGCCGGCCGCCGCGACGCGGACGACTCTTCCATTTCCAGAACTGGCGAAAGCCGGCGCGATGCCAGCGGACGACCGTGTCCGGTCGAACGATCCACAGGCAGGTTTTCCAGGCCCGCCACCGTCGCGCGAGCCAGACCCAAAGGGCACGATCTGGACCCGACAGGCGCGGTGGTCTGGTGGTGAGGTGGAGCATCAGGAGTTGGCAACGGAGGGCCAGGTTCTCGAGGACCAGGTCGCGACGACGCCGCATCGTCGCCGCGGCCAAACGAAGGAGCAGCACGAGCCAGGCAACCATGCAGTGGAAGATGCCAGACGGCCTGCGCGTATCCCACTACTGTCGGGAGTACCAAGGACTTTCCCGCTGCCTGCTTCTCCCCAGTTCCCCCTTCCCCCTGTGAACCAAGGGCTACCCTTCGCGGTTGGCGACGCCCGGACCGAGCCGGGATCTCCGGAGTTCATTACCCGGTCGTTGCTCCATCGGCCGCGAGCGGGACTGACTGGGACTCAAGCCTGTTCCATCATAGGTTGAACGATGCCGGGCGTCGGACCCAATCGGACTGCGATGGCCGCAAATCCCCATGCCGGGTGACTAAACAGGGTGACAACGCGACCCGTCGAGGCTGAGTACCGCGGCGGTGCAGCGAGGGGGGTCCGGCAAGGATCACGCACGAGTCGCCGCGTTGCCCCGGATGTCACAAAGCTCTCCCAGCCGATGCAGGAACCCTCCCATGCGCGAGCGACCGTTGTAGCGGAACAGCGTCTCGATCAGGCCTTGGTGGATGCGCCCACGCTGCGCGGCGTATTGGACCGCCAACCAGCGATAGTACGTCTCCATGCTTTTCATGTTCTGGCGATAGATGATCCCCACCAACTCGCTGATTAGGTCATCGGCCCGCTCGTCGAAGAAGTCGCGAAGATCAGCCGGTGGACCGCCCGGGACGGGAAGGTAGCGCTGGACAAAGACATAGGCCCCCGGCAGCGAGCGCAGGAATCGAAACCGTTCCACGTCTTCCACCAGCGTGGTGTTGAACCCGTACATGCAGACGAACTCGACGTTGTCCGAAGGCGTGGTCTGCAGCAGCGCATACCGGTGCCTTACCAGCTCAAGGCCACGCGCGTCGTTCAGACTGAAATGGTACGCGCGGCGGGTGAACGCCGCGTTGGCGCAGGAGATGCGACGCAGCAGACCGGCTGCCTCCGGCGTGAGTCGCCGCAGATCGAGGGTCTGGTTGAAGTTCACTTGCAGCCGCCGACGGGCCATCTCCTCGAGCAGCGACAGGCCATCCGCGTGGGCCAACAGGTTGTCGTCGAGCAGGATCAGCTTCTTCCGGCCCTGCAGCAGCGGGTCCAGATCGCTGACCCGACGCGGCGGTCCCTCCTTCTTCGGCACAATGCAGAAGGGACAATGCTGCGGACAGCCTCGCGTCAGGAAGCCGATGGCCCGGTCGCCGAGCTCCGGGTACAGCGAGTAGTCGGCGGCCAGCACCTCGATCTCGGGCGCCAGGCGCAGACCGAGGTTCACGCCGGAACCGCCCAGGACCAGCGTGTCGCCGTACCGACGGCGCAGGATCTCGACGCGCTTCGCGGAGCCCGACGTGTTGAACACGCAACTGGCCAGGATCGTTCCGGCCATGGGTAGCGATTGCACGCCGCGTGCCAGGACCACCCGACGCCCCTGGGACTTGAAACTCTGGCTGAGTTTCATCAAGGCCAGGTTGGGCAGCGTGCTGTCCACGTCCACCAGCAGCACGGTCGCCGGCGCCAAACGGCGGACCGGGGCCGGACGCGGGCGAGGTTGGGCCTCGGGAACCGGCAGGCGCTTACACAGAAGTTCCTTCGGGAACTGTCGACAACCCGAGGCCGAAAGCGTGATGACGAACTGGAGTCTGGGAAACCGTGCGTCCAGTAATTCGAGAAAGCGGTTTAGGCGGACGCCTGGGCACCACGTGTCGGCCCCCGCAAGCAACACCACGCCCGGCTGCGCGAGTGGGTCTGAATCGGCCAAGTTCTCGGCAGCATCGTAGACGTGCCGGGCAACGTCCAGCAGCACGACCGCGGGTGGCCGCCGTGTCGCCGGTGCGGCGTGCCAGCGCTTCGCGAACTCGCCCAGTCGAGTCAAATGGTCCGCCACGTCCCAGCCGAGCCACGCTGACAAGTCCGCGCTCAGCCGCGCGAGCAGTGCGCGCGCGCGCCCCGCCCGATAGCAGCTCTTGAGACGGAGGCGGTCGAGGAACGCCACGGGATCCGTCACGCGGGCGGCAGCATCGAACAAACCGGCGCAGCGCCTCAGCCGTTGGTCCGGGTAGATGTGGAACTGGTCAGTGCCGACGTGGGGGATCACCCGGCGACCGTAGCCGACAACCAGCCGCCCGCGGTGCGACCTGCCGAGGTCAGGACGACCGAATCGCGCTCCCGATCCGGGCGAACGGAAGGCTGGTTTCGCCAGGGAGTCAACCCGGCCATCGGCCCAGAAACGCCAACCCGACTGCTGGCGCACCGCGCTGTGGGGCGCCCGTTCCTGCGGGGCGTGCCGGAGGAGCACGAATTCCAGATGCGCCGGACGGTCCTGTTGCTCGACCAGCTCTCCGTTGACCCTGCAGGCCAGAAGTGGCATTTGCCGTCGTCCGAGACCCCCCAGCGCTACGCAACGCAAGAGCGTGTGCGACGCCTCCGTCGCCTCCAGCACCGTCCACTTCCGGATCACGCCTTGCCCGACACGGAAATCGTGTTCGCAGGACTCCACATGGCGGACGTTTTCGGCTCGAACGGACTCGAAGTACATACCCAGCGCGGAACATGACGTGCGATCCGGACTACGGAAGCAAGCCGAATGGCTTTACCCGTGCCCGCCTCGCCCCGTCCCTCTTCGTCGCCCCTATGGCGCCCGACAATCCGCGGTAGAACAGGGATCGGGATGGTGTCCAGCATCCAGTGGGCGATCGAGCCGGACAGTCTCATCTTCGTGCGCAAGAAACCGGGAGAGCTGAAGGAGGCTCAGCTGCCCATCCGCGCATGGCGGGCGGGATGGGCGGGTTTTGGGCGTCGAACTGCGGCGACGGACCCGGCCATGGTCCAGGTGAACACGTCGGTGATCGTGGCGTGGCTTGACCGGCGGATGAAGACTTGGGGCCTGAAGCCGTCCCGGCGTGGGGGGGCGCTGGCGGAGGATCGTGGGCGGGTTTACGCTCCGCCGTGTCGTGAGCGATGTAACCCGCATCCTTGAAGCGATCCAGGCCGGCCAGACCCAGGTGGCCGAGGAACTGCTCCCCCTGGTTTATGACGAGCTGCGCCGGATTGCGGCGGCGAAGATGGTGCGCGAGCAACCCGGCCAGACGCTCCAACCCACCGCCTTGGTCCATGAAGCCTGGCTGCGACTGGGCGGCGACACGCAGCCCGCCTGGGAGAACCGTGCCCACTTCTTTGCGGCCGCCGGCGAGGCGATGCGGCGCATCCTCATCGAGAAAGCGCGTCGCCGGGAGCGGGCGCGGCGCGGCGGTGGCCTCGAACGCGTCGCATTGGATGACTTCGACATCGCTGCGCCCGAGGCCGATGAACGCCTTCTCCAGATTCACGACGCCCTGGATCGGCTGGCCGTCGAGGATCCGGTCAAGGCGGACGTGGTGAAACTGCGTTTCTTCGTCGGCCTGAGCGAGCGCGAGGCAGCGGAGGCCCTGGGCGTTTCCGAACGCACTATCGAGCGGCATTGGGCCTACGCCAAAGTCTGGCTGTGGCGGGCGGTGATGATTCAGGAGGCGCTATGAAATTGCCCAAGCTGAACGGTGGCCGCATCGGATGAACGAACCCTCGAATCGGGAAGAAGAGCTGTTCGACGCAGCGCGGCAGTTGAGTGAGTCCGATCAACGTGCGGCGTTCCTGACCGGCGCCTGTGTTGGGGACGATGGCCTGCGGCGGCGGGTCGAAGGGCTGCTGGCGGCGCAAGCGAAGGCGGAGGGACTCTTTCGTCCTCTGAGCCCAGCCCCATCGTCCGATTCGCCCTTGGTGGCGAGGGAGGAGGCGGGAGCTCAAATCGGCCGCTACAAGCTGGCCGACAAGCTCGGCGAGGGCGGCATGGGTGTGGTGTACCGGGCCGAACAGCAGGAGCCCGTGCGGCGGATGGTGGCCCTCAAGATCATCAAGCTGGGGATGGACACGCGCCAGGTGGTCGCCCGGTTCGAGGCCGAGCGGCAGGCGCTGGCGCTCATGGACCATCCGAACATTGCGAAGGTCCTGGATGGAGGCATGACGGGCGAGGGCAAGTCCGAAGTTCAAAGTTCGGAGTCCGAAGGAAGGGCGAAGTCCGAAGGAAGCCCAACGAGTCCGCCCTCGCATCCCAAATCAGAAATCAGAAATCAGAAATCAGGAATCCAGCCCGGCCGTCCCTACTTCGTCATGGAACTGGTCGAGGGACTGCCGATCACCGAGTTCTGTGAGCGGCGCCAACTCTCCCTCGATCAACGCCTCCGCTTGTTCATCCCGGTCTGCCGGGCGGTGCAGCACGCGCATCAGAAGGGGATCATCCATCGGGACCTCAAGCCCTCGAACGTGATGGTGACGGTGCCGGACGGGGTGCCGGTGCCCAAGGTCATTGACTTTGGGGTGGCCAAGGCCATCAACCAGCGCCTGACGGAGAAGACGTTGTTCACCAAGCACGCGACGCTGATCGGCACGCCGGCCTACATGAGTCCGGAACAGGCGGAGATGAGCCCCGCAGGCGCGGGAGACGTGGACACGCGCAGCGACATCTACAGCCTGGGCGTGCTGTTGTATGAGTTGCTGACCGGCACACAGCCTTTCCCGGAGAAACGGTTGCGCAGCGTGGCGCATGCCGAGATGCAGCGGATCATCCTGCACGAGGAACCCGAGCGTCCCAGCACGCGGTTGAAGCGCACGTTGACGTTAGGGAGCGCACGCGGCCCGCGTGCCATTTTCGGCGGCTCGCCGAAAACCCTCTCCGTTCAAGTTCCAGCCGGAGCGGGCGATCAGGCAGGACGGGCCTCCGGCGAACCGCAGACGTTTCGCGGTGAACTGCGGACCACCGTTCAGGCGCTGCGCGGTGAGCTGGACTGGATCGTGCTGAAGTGCCTCGAGAAAGATCGGAACCGGCGCTACGAGACGGCCAACGGGCTGGCCGCAGACCTGAAGCGCTTTTTGGAACACGAACCCATCGTCGCCCGACCACCGACGACGGCGTATCGCCTCCGAAAGCTCGTGCGGCGGCACCGCGCGGCGTCGGTGGCGGTGGCGTTGATCTCACTGGCGATCGTGCTGGGCGGCATCGTCGCTGGCTGGGCGCTGATCCGGGAGCGCGCCGCGCGGCGGGTGGCCGCCGAACGGTTAGACGCCGCGCTTGCCTTCGTTGCCCAAGTCCTGACGAACGTGGCGCCTGGCATCCAGAACCTTACCGGTGCGGCGCGCGCCCAGCACGATCTGGGCAAGGCGACCCTCGGCTTTGCGAGGCGCTTGGGAGCCGGGGCGGCGGACGACCCGACGGTCCGGATTACGCTGGCCCGGGCGCTCCTGCTTCAGAGTGCGGCCCAGAATCCCGGCGGCGCCAACACCGTGGGGGAGTTCGAACCCGGCCGCGAGTTGGCCCAGGAGGCGGTCCGTCTGCTTGCCGAGCCGATTCCGCAACTGCCGGAGCCTGAACGTTGGAACCTGCTGCTCTCCGCCCGCTCTGCCGTGGTGCTGTGCCTCTACGGGCTGGGCGATTGGGAGGTGGGCATTACGCGTTCCGAGGAACTCGAGCCGCTGTTCGATCAACTCGAGAAGTTCCCTGAACGACCCCGGTGGGTCCGTCGGGAACCGTGGAACGTCCGCGCCAACGTCGGTTACAGTCTCCTGCTGGCGGGGCACCCGGAACGGGCGATCGAGCGACTTCGTGGGTTGCTGCGCAATGATTGGTTTGCGCAGATCGGAAACGATTCCCCCGCCAACGAACAGGAATTGCTGGCCAATGTGCACGACAACCTGGCGGTTGCTCTGGGCCTCCAGAACCAGTTCGACGCGATGCTCACCAACGCTGTCGCGGGGCATCGCCTCTGGACCAATCTGGTGGCGCGCCACCCGCTCGCTGCCCGGTACCAGTGGGGCCGGATTGAGGGTTGGTTCGTGCTCGGCTGGGCCTGCATGGGTGTCGGCCGGACGAATGACGGCCTGGCCCTCCTCGAACAGAGCAGGATCGACAGTGCCGTCCTTGTCGAACGCGACCCGGCGAACGACGAGTTTCGGACTGTCCGCGCTGTCGCCGCGGGAACTCGAGCCCTGTCGTTCGCGACATGGGGCGCAGCGGTTGGCGCCTCCCCGGCGGAACGTCGCGAGCGGCTTAACCAGGCGGAGCACTGCCTCGTCGAAGCGGAACAGCTCACAAGCTTCGCCAAGTCCAAAGAGGCGGGAGCCCGTCTGGCGCTGGCCCGCGCCGGGGTCGAGGCCATTCGACGCAAGGTCGAAGCAACCGAACCCGACGACCGCTGACGCGGCGGAGTCCAGAACGTCTGTCGGGTCCGACGTGAAAACGGCGCATGGGTGAGTGGCGGGATCGCATGGCGGACGCCCGCCACACGACACAATGCGCATGAGAACACCTAGAAATGACGGCCCCACCAAAAGGAGATCCCTTTGGGGGGCCCTGACCGTGGCGTTCCTGGTGATGATGGATCCTCCCGTTCGAGCGGGCTTTTGTGCCATCGGCTGCAGCGGCCCGATCCCGGTGTTTGAGGACGAGCCGTTTGTACGGCTTTGCCTGAAGCGTGGCCCCGACCTCGGCGAGGCCGAAACCATGGAGTGCTTCACCGAAGACGGAAGCGCGCTCGCGGGCAGGGACTACGTCGCGCAGCGGGGAACAGCCACGTTCGCCATCGGCCAGCAGACCACGACCGTGGAAGTGCCATTGGTTGACAACGGACTGCTGGACGGTCCCAGGGACTTCCGTCTCGTCGCGACCCGGCGCGGGGAGTTCTTCGCGGACTATCCGGTCGAGATTCAGGACAACGAACTACGTTCGGTCGTGGACCCGCTCTTTGTGCCCGAGCCGGGAGCGGTTTCGGGCTACGGGTCCGTCGCCTCCATGCCGGCGGGGCGGATCGTTGCGTTGGATGGCAGGCTCGTGAGTGTGTTGGGGCCCGATGGTTCGGTGGAACATAGCTTCGATCCTGCGCCTGACCGCGCCTGCGCGCAGGTGAGTTCGTTGCACGCGCTTTCGGATGGCCGGATCCTGGTTGGACTTCACGGCTGTGGCGAACCGAGCGAACCCGGCGAACTCCTCCGCTTCCTGCCGACTGGAACGCTCGATCTGATGTACTCCGTCGCTGACTTCCTCGGCGTTGCGGCGGTTCAGCCTGACGGAAGAGTCCTGGTTCTGACGACGGATGCCCCGTACGCACCAACCCTGGTCCGCCTCAATTTCGATGGTTCCAAGGATCCCTCTTTTCTTCCCTACACCGAGTTGGAAACGATCTATCAAGTCGCGGCCATGGACGACGGGAGGATTTTGGTGGGAGGAAACGGTAAGGGGGACTCCGGGCCGATCCTGGTACGGCTCCGTCCGGATGGGTCGCCGGACCGAGCGTTCGTGTCCCGGACTTCCGGCGCTCCGTTCCTGCTCCGTGCCAATGGCAAGCTGATCTTGGGGATGTCAGATCCCGAGAGACTCACGCAGCTCGAGCCGGACGGCAGCCTCGATTCGTCATTCGGCCTCGAGCCGTTGTACGGTTACTCCGTCCCGCCAATGCCGGTTTTCGAGGGTGCGGAGTCGAATTTGCTGGCGACGGGGGCCAGGTCCTGCAGCGGCCCCAGCTTTGTTGCACAATGGAACTTGGCGGGCAGGCTCGACTGGGAAATCACCTTCGGGGGTTCTCTCGGGAGCTACTGTGGCGGCTCCCCCGCCCGCTTCCTGACAACAACGACCGGGCAAGTACTCATGGCGGGAGGGTTCACCTCGGTGGAGGGTTTCCCACGCCGGGGTCTGGCGCGCCTGCTGCCGCATCCACCGGAACGTGATTTCCGCGTAGTGACTCCGGCTCTGTTTCGCACCTCCGTGGGTGTTGCGTCGGTTCGCGTCGTGCGCACCGGCCCGACCACGGCGGCTGCCTCGATTGCATTTCGGACGCGCGACGGCACGGCGGTGGCAGGTCGGGACTATGTGGCTCAAAGCGGCACGGTGGACTTTGTGCCGCGGGAAGTGAGCAAGGAAATCCGGGTGCCGCTTCTCCGGGGCGACGGTGGCGACGAACGCCGGTCGTTCCGCCTGGAACTCGACCAACCCAGCCCGGGCTATGCTTTCGTCGAGACAACCCCGATCTACATCCTCCCGGAATTGCGGATCGCGCCGGAGTCTCTGCAACCGCGCGCCGATGGCTCGATCACGCTGACGCTGCACGGCACACTGCCGGGCGGTTGGTACAGCGTTGAGGCGTCCGGAGACTTACAGACCTGGGAAGGCCAAGTCGGTTCGCTCGCCACAGGCAGTAGCTTGACCGTCGCACTCCTGAGAGCCCCTGCATCGCGGAGCTTCTTCCGCGCCTTTGGTGAATAAACAACCTACGCCGAAATCCTATGAACCCGCCCGACTTACCGAACCCGATGAAACCTCGCGCCGTGCCCCTCGCCGTCAGCGTCTGGCTGACCCTCGCGGCCACACCACCAGGTCACGCCGACGTGATCTCCGACTGGAACCGGATCGGCGACAACTATCTGGTCCAGTACGCGGCCAACCAGGAGGAACGCGGTCTGGCCATGATGCATCTGGCCCAGTTCGAAGCGGTGAACGCCGTGGTCGGCGGCTACACGCCCTACGCGCTGAACCTCGCCGCACCCGACGCCTCACCGGAGGCGGCGGCGGTGCAGGCCGCCTACACCGTCTTGACCAACCTCAACCGGGCCAACCTGTCGGTCCTCAGCACCGCCTTGCGGAATTCGCTCGCCACGGTTCCGGACGGGCCAGCGAAAGAGGACGGCATCCAGCTCGGCCGGCTTGCCGCCGACACCCTCATCCAGTTGCGCGCCGCGGACAATCTGGACCTGGTCGTACCCGCGCCCTCGAGCACGGCCATCGGCCGTTGGCGCCCCACACCCCCCCGTTTCACCGCCGGGGTGTCGGCCGAACTGCGTTACCTCACCCCCTTCACCATGACCACCATCGCGCAGTTCCGCCAGGGACCGCCCCCGGCCTGGACGAGCGAACAGTATGCCGCGGATTACAATGAAGTGCGTCTGATCGGCGGGCGGGGGAGCACAGCCCGGACCGCCGACCAGACCGAAGCCGCGTGGTTTTACGAAAGCCTCGGATATACAGACATCTGGGATGCGGTCCTCCCGCGACGTCCGCTGTCGCTCGTCGAATCGGCGCGGCTCTTTGCCCTCGCGCACCTGGCCATCTCGGATGCCAGGGCTTCGGTCTGCGCCACCAAGTACGCGTACGGCTTCTGGCGTCCCGTCACCGCCATCCAGAACGGGGAGAAGGATGGGAACGATGCCACGCCGGGCGATCCCACCTGGACGTCGTTCTTCGACACCCATGCGCACCCCGACTACCCTTCGCAGGCTTCGCAAGTGGTGGGAGCCCTCGTGGAAGTGCTCCTCACCGTCTATGGCGACGATTTCAACCTCGAAGTTGCCACCCCCGCCTTGAGCCAACCCCGGAGATTCGCGCGGCTTTCCGCGCTGTTCGACGACGTGGTGGTGGGCCGGGTCGCGGCCGGGATGCATTTCCGCAACTCGTGCGTCGTCGCGGTTGAGACCGGGCGGCAGATTGGGCGGCATGCCGTGGAGAGCTTCTTGCGGCCGGTGGGCAGGCTGGCGGCGGATCGAACGCCTGCCGCGGGCTCGTTCCGGTTGAGCCTTGAGCCCGGCCCGGCGCGGAGTTACGTCATCCAGACCTCGCGCGACCTCGTCGAATGGCAGCCCTGGCAGACCAACACTTACGGCGTGATCCAGTTCACGGATCCGGACGGTTTGGCAGGTAGTCGGTTCTACCGCTTGCAGGAGTGGCGATGAACCTCCCCTCACAGGCTCGGAAGAGCGTTTGCATGGGGCGATCATCCTTGGTGGGGCGAGGCTGCGGCCGAGCCACCGCCCGTTTGGGCAGAGTTCGGCTCGGCAGGAGCCTCGCCCTGCCGGTTGGCCGTCCGCACAGCGGGTTCACGTTGATGGAACTTCTGGTCGTGATCGCCATCATCGCAATCCTCGCGGGACTGCTCTTGCCTGCGTTAGAGCAGTTTAAATAAAACTGTAGCCGCACGCGGCAAACCAGTTCCGGGCGTCTTGTGCCGTGACGAGCTCAAGCGCCGCCCCGACGGCGG
>CAZHUS010000083.1:0-36260 GCA_964535555.1 uncultured Verrucomicrobiota bacterium | reverse complement strand
CAAAGTGTCCGGTTTTGCCAACTACAGCCGTCCGGTTTTGCTCGCACCACGACAGCCTTCATTTTGACCCGCGAGTCGAGGCGGTGCATCCCCTGGTTGTCGGTAGCTTTCAGTTCCACAGGAGTGGGGCGTCGCGGTTTTTGACCAGGATGCAGATCCGCAGCATGGAGCTTGGCCTGGGCGGCGGACGGGCGCACCGCGGGGGCCTGAAGCAGTTGCTGCTGCCGCCGCACCACCCGCGCCTCGGGCGCGCCATCCAGCCGTCGAGCCTGATCACCAGGCTGCACTCCGGTTCGCGCGGCGGTCACTTCGACATTGTGCTGGGCCACAAAGCGCGCTTAGTTTCCGCCTTCACGATGGCGAGGCTCGAATTGCAGCACAGCGAACGAACCAGGATCCCGAGGGCGGGTACTGCCGGACTTCGCGCAGGCCTGCCACGGCGGCGCTCCCGCGGCGTTTGCCGTCGCCAACCGGAACTCCGACCGATTCTCTCCACCGCCCCGGTCCGCCTGGCCCTGCTGTGCACCGTGCTTGCGTGCCTGCTGGCTTCTCCCGCCCACGCAGAGCTCCAGTTCGACGTCTTCGTCGGGTACGGAAGCGGAGGCGGAAGCGACGGGATCGTCCGGGAGGCCGGCTGGTTCCCCGTGGCCTGTGAAGTGTACAATGACGGCCCCGGCTTCGACGCGGTGTTCGAGCTGTCGTCGAAACAGTTGGGAGGAGGTCAGGTCCGGCGCATGGCCCTCGAACTTCCGACCAACACGCGCAAGCGCTTTTCGTTCCCCATGTTTGCAGGGGCCGGCCGCTACGCGAGCTGGGACGCGCGGCTCTATGACGCCCGGGGCAAACTGCGCGCCGAACACCTCGACCTGCGTACGAAAGACCTCGCCTGGGAGACATTCCTGCTGGGCGCCCTGCCCCGTTCCTTCGGCGGCATGCCGGTGCTGCCCACCCTCAAGACCCCCGCCGAGGAGGTGCGGCCCAGCGTCGCGCGGTTCACGAGCGAGCAGTTCCCGGACAATCCCCTCGCTCTCGAGGGTCTGGACGCGCTCTACCTCAATAGTGAAAAGGCGCTCGAGCTGAAACCGGCCCAAGCCTTCGCCCTCGAGTCGTGGATTCAACAGGGCGGGCACCTCATCGTCGGCCCCGAACAGATCCAGGACTTCACCAGCACCCCCTGGCTCAATGCCCTCATGCCGGTCGAGTTCACCGGGCTCACCACCAACCGCAGCCACGGCGCGCTCCAAAGCTGGGTGCAATCCGGACCGTCCCATTCCCCCCGGGCCGACCAGTTCTTCCCGGTCCCTTCCGGCCGGGTCTCGCCAGCCATGCCCACGCCCGGCCGGACCTCGCCACGTGCCTCCCCTGCGGGGTCGGGGCAGAATCCCTACAGCGCGTTGAATCCCGACCCGGGTTTCGAGGAGAGCGAACTCGCGATCTTCGCCCTTCAAGTCCGCAACGGCCGGGTGGACTTCGCCTTGCACGGCGCACCCCTGATCGTCACCGCCCCGCGCGGCCGCGGCCAGGTGACGGCGCTTGCCTTCAGCCCCGAACGGGAGCCGTTCCGCTCATGGCCACAGAAGGCCTGGTTCTGGGCGCGCCTGCTGGAGCTGCCTGGAGACGCCTTCAGCGACGCCCCGCGCAACGTGTTTGGCGGATGGAGCCTCGATGCCGTTTTCGGCGCGATGATTGAAACCCGGCAGGTTCGCAAGCTGCCGGTGCAATGGTTGCTGGCGCTGCTGGTGGTCTACCTCGTGGTCATTGGTCCGTTCGACCGCTGGTTTCTCAAGCGCATCAACCGCCAGATGCTCACCTGGCTGACCTTTCCGACGTACGTAGCGTTTTTTTCGTTGCTGATCTACTACATCGGCTACCGGCTGCGCGCCGGGGAAACCGAGTGGAACGAACTCCACCTGGTAGACATCATCATGCCCCAGACGGAACAACCCGCGTGGCGCGGCCGCACCTACGCGAGCCTGTACTCCTCCTCGAACGCCCGGTATCGCCTCGCGTCCGAGCTCCCGTTTTCGTCCCTGCGAAGCGAGTTCCTGGGCCCGGCAGGCGGTCGCCAGGAGAGCGCCCGCGTGGAGGCCACGCTCAAGGCGAAGGGATTCCAGGCGGACGTGGCCGTGCCTGTCTGGACCAGCCTGCTCTACGTCAGTGACTGGCAACAGGAGGCCGCACCGCCCCTGAGCGCCAGCGTCTCTCCGCAGGGGAATCAGCTTCAGGTCACCGTCCAAAACCACCTGACCCGGCCCCTCCGATCGCTCTGGCTCAGCGTCGGCGACCGCGTCTATTCGCTCGGCGACCTGGGAGCCGGCGAGACCCGCAAGTCCACCCTGAGTCCCTCGCAGGGACAGTTCCTGCCCGAGTTCGTGAGGCTCCACAGCCAGCGCTTCCTGTCGGCGGCTCAACAGCGCCAACACGCCTTCGGACGTGAACAGTCCGGCACCCTGCAACTCAGTCCCGACAGCGTGGCCGCGGCATCGTTGATCAGCGCTGGCGGCATTTACCAAGGGTCCCAGCGCACGTTCATCTACCCGGAAGGCACCGACGTCGCCCCGCTTCTGCAGCGCGGTCAAGCCGTCCTGTTTGCGTGGGACGGCGATCACAGCGCCCTGCAACCGGGCCTGCCTCAATTCACGCCGCCGCGCATCTCGCGGAACACGATGTACCGGCTGGCGATTCCGGTCGCTCCTCCTCGTGGCTGATTCCCAAGCTGTACCCGACCATGGAACCCACTCCGGCCGTCCAGACGATCGACCTCACCCGGCATTACGGCGAGATGATCGCCGTGGGCCAGCTCAACCTCACGGTGAACAAGGCCGACCTGTTCGGGTTCATCGGATCGAACGGCGCCGGCAAGACCACCACGCTGCGCATTCTCGCCACTTTCCTGGCGCCTTCGAGCGGCACCGCCCGCGTCCTGGGCCACGATGTCGTGAAGGATGCCGACGCCGTTCGCCACGTCATCGGGTACATGCCGGACTTTTTCGGCGTGTACAAGGACATGGAGGTCACGGAGTACCTGGATTTCTTCGGCGCGTGTTATCGCATTCCGGCCCGGCAGCGTGAGAAGACCGTCAACGACGTGCTCGAGCTGGTGGGCCTGACGGAAAAGCGCGGAGCGATCATCGGCGCGCTCAGCCGCGGCATGCAGCAGCGTCTCGGCCTGGCGCGCGTGCTCATCCACGACCCGGCGGTGCTGTTGCTCGACGAACCCGCCAGCGGACTGGATCCGCGAGCCCGCATCGAGATGATGGCCATCCTCCAGGAGCTGCAGCGATTGGGAAAGACCATCATCATTTCGTCGCACATTCTCAGCGAACTGCAGACCCTCTGCAACCGGGTGGCCATCATCGAAAAGGGCAAACTCATCTACGCCGGCCCCGTCCAAGGTGTCCGGGACCAGATGGCCAAAGGGCGCGTGCTTTGGGTCAAAGTCTCCAGCGACCCCGCCCAGGCCACCGAGCTCCTCAAATCCCGTCCCGAGGTGGTTGAAGTGACCGCCGTCGACGGCTCGCTCAAGGTTACCCTCGCCGAACACGATCTTGATCACAGCCTGGTGGCCGAGGTGCTTGTTCGGGGAGGCGCCCGGCTGATCGAATTGCGCGAGGACGAACTGGGTCTGGAAGAAGTCTTCCTGCGCGTCACGCGGGGCGATACGCAATAGGGGCGGGGTCGAACGATCCGCCTCCTCACGTCGGCGCCTACAGGTCCGCTGCGAGACTCCGCCGAGCCTTCCGCCTCCTGACGTCGGCGCCTACAGGGACATGGGCACCTGCAGCACGCGGGAGCGAGCCCTCCACAAAGGCCGTCAAGGCTCCCCCGAGCGCCTCGAGCTGCGCCGCGTCATGTTCACTGGAAACGGCAAAACGAAAGTAGCCCTGCCTCGGGCTCCCCGGGTACCGGATCAGGCTCGGATACACACCGCTTCGCGTGAGGAGTTGGCTCAGCCGTTCGGCCTGCTGCGTCGATCTGGTGTACACCGCCAGAATGGGTGAGGGGTGTTCCGTCTCGGGAAAGCCCAGCGGTCGCAAGGCCTCTTTCAGCAGCGTCGCGTGGTGGCGCAACCGTTCGCGCATGGCGCCGTCCTCCTGGATCAGGCGCCCCGCCGCGAGGGCGCCAGCAGCGGCCGGGAGAGGCACCGGCGTGCTGGCTCCGAACCACCGGCTATGCGCGTGAATCCGCGCTGCCAGCTTCGCATCCGCCAACACCACACCGCCATACGCGCCGAAGGCCTTGCTCAGCGTGGCCGTCCGGATGAGCCGGTCATCCTCGACGCCGCAGAACTCTGCCGTGCCGCGTCCGTCGTTGCCCAACACGCCGGCGCCATGGGCATCGTCGACCAGGAGTCTTCCGCGCGAGGGCAAGAGGTTCAAATAGTGCGCCAACGGCGCCACCGCGCCATCGCGACCGAACAAACCATCGGTTGCCACCAGGGGCCTTGACCCGCCAGGCAGACGTGCCAACCGGCGCCGCAGATCGTCCGGGTCCCGATGCAGAAATATCCGCGCCGTTATCCCAAGAAATGCCATCGCGTCCAGCAGGCTCCCGTGCGCCCCGGCGTCCAGGAAAACATGGGTTACCTGCCCCGCGAGGGCCTGGGCCACCACGGGATTGGCCGCGTACCCCGCGCCTACGAGCACCGCGCGCGGCGCCTTGAAGAAAGCCGCCAGCCAGACCTCGAGTTCCTCGAAAAGCGGGTGGTTTCCGGTCGTCAGCCGCGACGCGGACACTCCGAAGCCGAGGTTCTCGAGGGCCTCCCGGGCGGCGGCGATGACCTTCGGGTGCCCGGCGAGGCGGTAGTAGTCGCAACCCGCGAAATAGGCCAGGCGCCTGCCGGCCACCTCGACGCGGGTACGATCGACCTGCCGCAGCGGGACCGGCAGCCCGTTCATGCGAAGGCAAGCCCCGCCGCTTTGGCGACCTTGACGATGTGCTGGCGCGCCTCGTCGTATTCGGCGGCGGTGGCGAGGTGCTCCATCATCAGGGGTGGCTGGTGCGCCAGCCTGGCAAGACGCTTCAGATAGGTCGGGTAGTCGAGCTGCCCTTTTCCGGGCACGACCTCCCGGAAATGGACGTTCATCTCGACGTTCCATGCCAGGTCCTTCGCATGGCAGCTCACGATCCAGGGGCCGAGTTTCTCGAAACATTCGTCGAGCAAGGCCGAGTTCCGATAGAACCGTTCGGGGGAGTTGACCAGGTTGCAGGGATCCAGGTGCACCCCAAACGCGGGCCGATCCACCGCCTTCAGCATCTTCAGATACGAGTCCGGGCTGTCCGGCAAGGCCCAGCCCATCATCTCGTAGCAGAACTTCGCGCGCCGCGGGCGGACCTCGTCAATGATCTTGCGGGCGTTCTCGACGGCGGCATCGAAGAACCGCGAGGAGAGGTTGTCCGGATGAGGTCCGTACCAGATGGTCTCATTGAACGAACCGGCGATGTCGACGCAACACAGCGCGCCGACTTCATCCGCCAACGCCAGGCCTTCGGTGACCGTCTTCAGGTTGGCGGCGCGCCGGCCGGCGTCCGCGTCGAGCAGGTTCACCCAGCGCCCCACTTCCGCGATGACCACCCGGTGCCTGGCAAAGGCGTCGCGAACCGCCCTCACGGCGTCCGCATCGCGCAATGCGACATTCGGGCAGTAAGCCGCGCCATAACCCAGCTCACGGTGAGCGCGGGCCGCCGCTTCGGGATCGGCGGGGGCCTGGAACAGCGGCCCCCCGAGCCGGAGAGTCCCGTCGGTCGAGGCGTCCGCCTCGCTGAGCGCGGTCAGGCTGATCCAGGTGCTTCCCGCCACGGTGGCCGCCCCCACGGTTCTTCGGAGAAAGCTGCGTCGGGTGAGGTTGTGCATGCGCCGAGGCTAAGCCGGTGGCCGGTTCAATGCCATGTCGAAGTCTGGAACCGGCCTCGGCACCCATCCGCGACGCCATTGACGCCCTCCTGGCAGCTGCCTAGCTTCCGCTGACCGCCAGAGCCCAAGGCTTTTCGTGAACCCGATATCTGCCTCGCTGGGACCGTCGGAGCGTCTGCTGCTCCTGGGGCTGTCCCGAGAAACCCTGCGTCGCACCGCCGCAGGCGAGGATCCTCCCCAAGTCCCGGGCTGTCGCGTGCCCCCCGCCCTCCAGGCGACGCTGGGGTGCTTTGTCACGCTGACCCAGGCTGGGGCGCTGCGCGGCTGCATCGGAAACGTCGAACCCGCCGGCGCGCTCTGGCAGGCCGTCATCGACAATACCCGGGCGGCGGCCCTCCGCGACACCCGGTTTCCCCCGGTCCAACCGGCCGAGGTGCCGTCCATCCGGATCGAGCTGAGCCTCCTGAGCACGCCGGAGTTGCTGGCTCGCCCAACCCCCGACGACCTCGTCGCCGCACTCCGTCCGGGACACGACGGGGTGCTGCTCGAAGTCGGCTCGCGCCGGGCAACGTTTCTGCCGCAGGTCTGGGCAAAAATGCCCGATCGCGTGAAGTTCATGAACCAGCTGGCGGTCAAGGCCGGCCTCTCGCCGACGGCCTGGCAGCGCCCGGACGCGATCGTACGCACCTACCAGGCGGAGCACTTCAGCGAGGAACAGGAGGGCCTTGCGCCTGCCGGAACTGAGCCGGCTTGACCAGAGGGTGTGGCCCCCCTCGAGTCAGGGAGCGCAGGCGGTTCACGGCTTCCCAACCGAACGAATTGCGCGAGATCAACGGGCTCACTCAGGGACGCCGGGAACCAGTGTTCGGCGGGCCGCCGAACCCGGCGCGCGAGCCGCGCGCGCTCCCCAGAAGGCTGCAAAGCTCTATTCCCCCGCCGGCTCGGCGGCTTGGGCCATCGTCAATTGATAGGCCGCTGCCTGCTGCGAATTGCGGAGGTAGAGCTTGTCGCCGACGATCACCGGGTGGTTCCAGGTCTTGCCTTCCAGCATCTTGAGAGAGTCCAGTTCGATGAACTCCTCCGGATCCGCCCGCACCAGGTGGACCTGGCCGTTCTCGGCGACAACCAGGAGCAGTCCGGAGTTTTCCAGCAGCATCAACTGGCCTTTTCCGTAGCGTCCTCCCTTCCACTTCCGGTTCCCCGTCTTGAGGTCCAGGCACGTCAGGAATCCGCTGTCGTTGCCGTAGACGTACCCCTGGAACGTCACCTGGTCCGAGAAATCCGGCTTCAGCTGGCGCGAGGTCCAGAGTTCCTCGGCCGCCAGAGCGCCGTTGTCCTTGCGGATGCGTACGGCCCGGGTGCCGAGGTTCATCGGCGTGCCGAGAAGCACCGTGTCATCGCCCACCACCGTCGGTTGCAGCGCGCGGTAGCCCGAGAACTTCCATTCGTAAGTCAGCCGCACCTTGCCCGTCGCCGGCTCGACCCCCGTCAGTCCGTCGTTCGCGAGCATCAGCACCAGGTCCTCCCCGGCGAGAGTGCTCAATTGCGGCGATGCGTAACTATGATCGCCCGTCGGCGCCGACCAGCGGAGCGCACCCGACCCGGTGTCGAATGCCAGCAGGCCTTTGCCGTCCTTGCCGCCCGCCCAGACAATCACCTGGGAACCGATCACCAGAGGCGAACTGGAAAAGCCCCACATCGGCGCTTCCCGGCCGGCGAGCGCCTTCAGGTCCTGCTGCCACACCACGCTGCCCGTCGCCGGATCCAGCCTCAGCAGGAAACCGGTGGCACCCATCACAAAAAGCCCACCGCCGGCAAGCGTAGGCGTCGCGCGCGGACCCGGACCGCCCATCGGATCTTCGAGGCGGGCTTCATACTGACGATTCCAGATTTCGCGTCCCGAGCCGGCGTCGTAACAAACCACCGTCTCCATCGGGCCGCGTTGTTCCTGGGTAAACAGCAAATCCCCTGCGACCGCGAAGGACGACCAACCGGGGCCAACCGCGATCCTCCAGAGTCGCTTCGGCGGATGCACGGACCAGTTGGTGGCGATGCTCGGCCCACGCCAACGCCCCGACCGATCGACCCCGCGGAAACCGGGCCACTCGGACTTTGCGAGCGAGCGTTCGACGGCGGCGCCATCTCGCGTTGGGACCGGGGAAGGCTCTGTTCGCGCGGCGAGCATCTGTTCCTCCGCCCGGGGCTCCCAGCGCCAGCGCAACGTGAGTTGGTAATCGCCACCCATGCCGTCGTTGCGGAGCAGGATGGAAAAACCGAACCCGAACGTCGCGAGCAGGACGCTGACACCGGTTCGTTTCCAGGGTGCGCATTGCCGCCGCAGAACGATCCCCAGGACGAAGGCGGTCATTCCCATGGGAAGGGTGACGTAAATCGTGCCCGGTCCACGCATCAACGGTTCGACCAGCGCCAGGGTCAGCGAAAACCCTGCGGCGAGGCCCAGGAGACCGAGGACGCGTTCCTTCCCATCCGCCCGGCTTGCCGCCAGCCACCAGACCACCAGCAAGAGGCTACAGACCATCGGTCCGATCATCGCCAGCATCCAGTACCTCGCGAAACCGCCCTCCAGAACCAGGGGGACGAAGCGGGTGCCGATCATCAACAAGGTCAGCACCACGGCAGGCCAGACTCGGAGAGCACGCCCGCTTGATGGCGCGGCGGGAGAGCTTCGGGCGGCAGGGGTGGCGGGGGCGGCTTCGGCTTGGTTGCGCATGGTCGGCATTCTGCACTGAAGATTGAGCGGATGCTATCGTTGGCAAGCCGGTGAGTGAAGGCGGGTTTCTGGTGGGCGGGAGCGAACCGAGTCCCGTTCCCGCCCGTCGTGAAGGCACGCGCTGGATTCTCGATCAGCCGGTCACTGGCCCGGGCGCGGGCGCGTTGGAGGGACAATCCCACTTGCCGGCCTGTCCCTCTGGCGCTTGATTCCGCGGCATGAGCGGAACCGGCCGGGGGCCGGGTGGCCGCAAGTCACGTCAACCAATGTCGTTCAAACTCGAAACAGCGCTGCCAACACCATGAGACCTTGCCTTTCGCTCGCCGTCGCCGCCCTCGTGGCGGTTTCCACGTTCAGTGCCCGCGCCGCCGACAAGATCAAGACTCTCGAGCCCGCCGTGAGCTCGGCCATCGCGGCGTTCAAGAAGACTGATCCCGGCATGGACGATCTGTTCCGCAAGGCGGCGGGGTACGCCGTCTTCCCGAACGTCGGCAAAGGCGGCCTGGTGGTGGGTGGCGCGCACGGGAATGGCCTCGTTTATGAGAAGGGCAGTTTGGTTGGCCGCGCGTCGCTGTCACAGGTGACCATCGGCGCCCAGGTGGGAGGACAGGAGTTCTCGCAGGTGATTTTCTTCGAAACCGCGGACACGTTGGCCAGGTTCAAGGAGGGCGGTTTCGCGATGAGCGCCCAACTCAGTGCGGTGGCGGCCGCGGACGGCGCCAGCAGAAATGCGAAGTACGTGGATGGCGTGATGGTGTTCACCCGGGCCAAACAGGGGCTCATGGCCGAGGCCAGCGTGGGCGGTCAGAAGTTCAAGTTCGAGCCGGTGGAGAAGTAGCGCGCTGGCTTGAGCCGCTGCCGTCCGCAGCAGTCGGACCTTCCACCCCGCAGCCGCCCTGATGGGATGGACGAGGCTGCGCCGGGCTGCGGACACCGTCAGGACCGCGGCCGGCCTCCGGCCGCAGCATGCCGCGGGGGGGGTGAGATGGAACGCCCCGCCTCCTCACGTCAGCGCCGAAGGATCAGGATTGACTTGGGGCCAAACGCAGCACTTAGTGCTTTTGTCATCGACTGAGCTCGGCCTAGGAGGAAACGGGTCCGGGGCGGACGCGGCAGCTTGCCAGGCTTTTCCACCGACGGCCCGACGTCGTGTTGCGTATGAAACCCAAACGCCTTTGCCGGCTGACCGCGGACCAACGCGTCGTCGGCCCGACTCGACCTGTCCGACCCCAAACCGGTGCGTGGAGTCAGTTCGCCGGGGGGTTGCGTCCGTGGATCAGGGTGATGGCTCTGGCCCTGGCCTGGACCGCTCTCAGTCAACCCGGCGTTCTCGGGCAAGCCACCCTGTCGTTCAACAATAACGGGGCGCCGGTCTATGCCGTGGACGGCGTCACCCGGCTGTCCGGTGCGGCCTTTGCCGCCCAGCTGTACGTCGGCCCGACGGCTGACACACTGACCCCGGCGGGGAGTCCCACGCCGTTCCGGATCGGGGCCGCGGCTGGGTCCGTCACTCCTCAGACCGTCACCCTCGTGGGCGTGCCCCCGGGCGGTGCGGTCCACGTCGAGATGCGCGCCTGGGAAACCGCGAAGGGCGCCTCCTACGAAGAGGCGTGGAGCGCCGGCGGGCCGGCAGGACGCTCTTCGCCCATCGTGGTAACCACGGGCGGCGACGGCATTCCACCGTCACCACCCGCCCCGCTCACAGGCTTGGCGAGCTTCACGCTGCAACTCAACCGGGAATTGATCGCGCTGTTCGAGTTCGAGGGCGACTACAGCGATTCGTCCAGCCATGGCAGCAGTTTCCAGCATGTGAACGTGGAAATGGCGGGGGGCACGATCTACCTGAACGGGATTTACGATTTGGACGCCGAAGCCGGTTACCGCGCCATCGCGGCTGTCCCGGAGCTCAACTACAACCGGTTCACCGTGTCGGCGGACGTGCGACCCGAGTTCAGCGGTGCCACGATGCCGCTGCTCTACGGCGGCTACAACTATCGCTGGCTGGGGGTGTACGCGCTCGCCGACCGCACGCTGTCGCTGCACCTGAACAACCATGCGATGGTCGTGCCTCTCGGCACTGAGACGCTCGAGCTGGACCGGTGGTACCGCGTCACGGCCGCGGTGGACGTGGCCGCCGCCGAGATCCGCGTCTACCTGAACGGGACCCCATTGGCGACGGTGTCGTTGCCGTCGGATTTCGTCTTCCACGTGATGGGGACTCCTTACGAGGTATCGGACAAGCGGTTCATGTTCGCCGACTACAGCAACGGCTCTTGCTTCCAGGGTCGCGTGGGCAGCCTGGCGGTTCTGAACTGGCCCGTCACGGACGCGGAAGCAGCGGCGATGGATGGCTTGCCCCCGGTACCGCTGCTCGTCACGAACGAGGCCAACGCCGGCGAGGGTTCGCTTCGCCAGGCCATCGCCGACGCCAACAGCATCCCGGGAACGGACACGGTGACGTTCGCCATCCCGGGCGAGGGTCCGCACGTGATCCAGCTTGCGTCGGAGTTGCCCGCGGTGACGGAGGCGTTGACGGTCGACGGTTACACCCAGGCAGGTTCAAGCCCGAACAGCTCCGCGAACGGCCTGAACGGCTCGCTCCAGCTCGTTCTGAACGGCGAGTCCGCGGGCTTTGGCGCCGCGGGTTTGAGATTGCAGGCAGTCAGCTGCGTCGTGCGCGGCCTGGTCATCCAGGGATTCAACGCCTCCGGGATTGTCCTGACCGCGGCGGACGCGGTGATCGCGGGCAACTTCATCGGCACGGATTCGACGGGCACCTCGGCGGTTCCCAACGAGGGAACGGGGATCGAGTTGGTCGGCTCCCACGCGAGCCGGGTCGGGGGGCTCGTTCCAGCCGACCGCAACCTGATTTCCGGGAATGGGTACGATGGCATCACCCTGAGCTTCTGGTCCGAAGAGAACCTCATCCTGGGAAACCTGATCGGGGCCGACGCCACCGGACTGGCGGCCTTGCCAAACCTCGCCCAGGGCATTCGAGTCTATACCGGTTCCAGCGGCAACATCCTGGGCGGTGCCACAGCCGGGGCGCGGAATGTGATCTCAGGGAATGGCGACGCGGGCGTCCAGATCCAGGGATCGGAGGCGGTGGAGAACGTGGTGGAAGGCAACCTGGTTGGCACCGGCGTGTTCGGAATCGCGGCCCTGGGCAACACCGGCCCGGGCGTTCGTATCGACGGAGGTTCACAGAACGAGGTGATCTCGAATTCCATCGCCCACAACGGAGGGGATGGTGTTGAGGTTGTTGCTGGGGATCGAAACCTCATTCGTGACAACCGGACGTACAGCAATGGCGGCCTCGGTATTGACCTGGGAGCCGATGGTGCGACCCCGGACGACGCCGGGGACGCTGACGCCGGGCCGAATCAACTGCAGAACACGCCGGAACTCGCCGCCGCCAGCGTTTCGGGTGGCGTCTCCTCCGTCAGCTACCGCGTGGATTCTCTGCCGGACAATTCGGCCTATCCGCTCCGCATCGAGTTCTTCGCCGCGGACAGCGCTGGCGAGGAAGGTCAACGCTTCCTCCATGCGGACACGTACGAGGCGGTGGACGCCGGGCAATGGAAGTCCGTGAACTTCACGGTGGTTCCGGCGCTCCCGCCTGGCAGCCGGTTGATTGCCACGGCAACGGACAGCGACGGGAACACTTCCGAATTCAGTTCGAGCCTCCCGGCGTATGCGGCTCCCGTGATCACCGCCCAACCGATCAGCCAGACCGGCACCGCGGGTGAACCGGTCGAACTCAACGTCGTCGTGACGGGCGACGCCCCGCTTTTCTACCAGTGGCGCAAAGAGGGCGTGGACATTGCCGGGGCCACCGAATCCACGCTCACCATTGATGCGGCCGGCGTGGGCGATGTCGGCCGCTACAGCGTGGTGGTTTGGAATCCGGCCCTGGTCCCGGTGGTGAGCCAGGCGGTTCCGCTCTTCGTCAGCGCAGGTGGCTTCACGTACGGCGGGTTATGGCGTGAGACGTTCGGCCGGATCGAGAGTCCCGAGGTCGAATCCCTCCTGCTGAGTCCGCTCTTCCCTGACCAACCGGCGGAGGCTGGTCCGGTTGACCGGTTCGAGTCGCCGGGCAACGAGGGCTTTGCCTACGGAGAACGTGTCCGGGGCGTGTTGACCGCGCCGGTGACCGGCGACTACGTCTTCTACGTGGCAGCCGACGACACGGCGGAGCTGTACCTGAGCACCGACGCCACGCCGGGTCACAAGGCGCTGAAGGCCCAGGTCCGGCAAGTGACCGGACCCCGGGTCTGGGTGCCAAACACGCTCCTGATTCCCGACGAAGCGGTCCACTCGCCGGAGACGTTCTATGTCGAGGCTGAGGACTTTGATTTTGGGGGAGGCCAGTTCATCCCGGGTAACGGTACGGGGATGGGAGGCGCTTATTGGGGAGGCGCCTATGAAGGCCGGTCGGCGGTGGCGGAGATCGATTACCACGATCCGCCCGGCAACGACAACGCGAGCCAAACTTACCGCACCGCCGATCAGGGCGTGGAAGTCCGCGCGACTTCACTGCCTTGGGATAACGGCCGGGGCGAGTTCGACGTGGCCGTCGACTACCAGATCGGCTGGTGCGCGGTGGGTGACTGGTTCAATTACACCCGCGAGTTCCCTTCCGCGCGCGATTATTTTGTGTTCGTTCGGATGTCCACACCGAATCTCGACACGGTCAGCCGGCTGGACGAGGTGGTGTCCGGGGCCGGCACGACGACTCAGTCGCTGGTCAAACTCGGCGAATTCCGGGGCGGTTACTCCCATGACTACGACCATCACCGATTCGTGCCGCTGGTCGATGACAGCGGCGCGCTGCGTCGCCTCACCTTGGGCGGCACCCGGACCCTCCGTTTGACGGTGCAGGCCGGAAGCGGCATGGACCTGAACTACCTCGCCTTCGTGCCGGCCGGGGTGGGCACGCCCGACTTTGTGCACGAGTACGCTTCGACGCCGGTCTTCCTGGTCGCGGGCCAGCAGTACTACATCGAGGCCCTCATGAAACAGGGCTACGGTGACGCCAACCTCGCCGTCGCCTGGCAGAAGCCGGGTGATCCCGTGCCCGCGCCGGGTGCGGAGCCCATCCCTGCCGCGTTTCTCGCCTACCCGAATGTTCCTCCCGCCGGGCTGCCGACGGTCACCTCCCAACCACAGGATGCCGAGGCGTTCCTCGGTGGAACGGCGACCTTCAGCGTGGTGGCCGAAGGCGCGGAACCGCTCGATTACCAGTGGCAGTTCAATGAGGTCGACCTGCCCGGGCAAACCGACCGGGTGCTTCAAGTGAGGGGATTGACGGCCGGGCAAGGCGGGCTCTATCGCGTGGCGGTGAGCAACAGCGCAGGCAAGCGGTTCAGCGACTCGGCCCAACTCAGCGTCAAGCCTTACGGTTTGCTCCAGGAAATCTACCGGACGGTGAGCGGTGACAGCCGGGCGGTGGCGTTGCGGAACCATCCGGCCTTTCCCGACAGCCCCACGACCGTGACCGCGGTGGGTGCATTTGAAGCACCTTCCAACCAGCTCCGGGGCTATTGGGAGAAGTTCGGGCAGCGGCTGCGTGGATATCTCCTGCCGCCCGAGGACGGAGACTATACGTTCTACCTGGCTTCGGACGACGGCTCGGAATTGTATTTGAGCCCGGACAGCGAGCCCGCCCACAAGCAACTTATCGCGAGCCAGGCGTATTGGAGCCCGAAGCGCGACTGGACCAGTTCGTTCAACCGCTCCAGCCACGAGAACATCTCGGCGCCCGTCCGACTGCGGAAGGGCGGGAGCTACTACATCGAAGTGCTCATGCGCGAGGGCGGGGGCAGCGAGCATGTCGCGGTAGCGTGGCAGAAACCCGGGGATCCCGTTCCCGCTTTCGGGTCCGAACCCATTCCTGGTGAATTCCTGCGCCCGCCGGACTCCATCACGGCCGAGGGCCCGGCCCGGCTGTTGTACAGCCCGCCGAGCCAGAGCGTGCGGCTTGGGGAGCGGGTGCAACTGGTTTCCGGCGCGGCCGGGGCGGCACCGGTCAGCTACCAATGGCAGCGCAACGGCGTGGATGTTCCCGGCGCAACGGATCGGGTCTTTACCATCCCGGTGGTGGAAGCCACCGACCTGACCTCGTACCGCGTACGGGTCCAGAACGCGTTGGGAACCGAGGTGAGCGCTCCGGCGACGCTAACCGGCGCGAGCCTGGTGCCGGTAGCCGGACCGATCGAGAATCCGGCCAACGGGCATTTCTATTACCTCCTGGATGCCGCGACGTGGGCCTCGGCGGAGTTGAGGGCAACCGAGCTTGGTGGCCACCTGGTGACGATCAATGACGCGGCGGAAAACGACTGGGTGTTCACCACCTTCAGCACCTATGGCGGAGGTTCCCGCTCCCTCCTGACCGGCCTGTACGATCCCGATCCCGTGAACCATTCCTGGAAGCGGGATCTGCGGCGCGGTGAGTTTGCCTGGGCGAGTGGCGAGCCGGTCGGCTACACGCGCTGGGCGGGCAACGAGCCCAACACCTGGTTCGACAACGAGATTTACGGTGAACTCCCCGCCACTTGGGGAGGTTACTGGAACGATATCCGGGGGGAACTGCACTCGGTGGTGATCGAGGCCAACCCGGGTCCACCCGTCATCACGGGACAGCCCGTCGGCCAGATCGTCAGCCAGGGTGCGAACGTGACGCTGCGCGTGGCCGTGACGGGCACACCGCCGATCACTTTCCAGTGGCGAAGGGATGGCGAACCGATCCCTGATGCCACCGGCGCCGCCTTGAACCTGTTCGACATCCAACCCGACGATGGGGCCGACTATGAGGTGTTGGTTTCGAACTCCCTCGGCTGGGCGGAGAGCGACCCGGCGCACGTCGGAGTCCACGCGAACGAAGCCCCCACCCTGTCGGCGATTGGCAACGTGTCCATCGACGAGGATCAGGACACCGGGCCCATGGCGTTCACGGTTGGTGACGATGGCACACCGCCCGGTGAATTGACGTTCACCACAGCCACTTCCAACGCGGGACTGGTTCCTCTGGCCAACATCCTCCTTGGCGGCGCAGGCACCGATCGCACGGTCAGCGTCACTCCAGCACCCGACCAAGTCGGCAGCGTGGAGATCACCCTGGGTGTCACCGACGGCGAGGGCCGTTCTGCTTTCACCCGGTTCGTCGTCGAGGTGCGCCCGGTCAACGACGCGCCCGCGTTCAGCCCCGGTCCCGCCACGGTGCGCGGTTACCCGGGATTGGCCATGTCCATTCCGTGGGCGACCGACGTTCGCCCGGGCCCGGACGACGAGTCGAGCCAGGCGGTTGAATTCGTCATCGAGACACCGGAGCCGGGACGCTTCACGAGCACGCCCGTGCTGGATGAGCAAGGCCGGCTGACTTTCACGCTGGACCTTGAATCGACCGGGCCGGTTCCGCTCGCGGTCCGTTTGCAGGACGACGGCGGCACCGCCGCCGGTGGCGAGGACACGAGCGCCGTTTTCAACCTGACCCTCGAGGCAGGGTGCACCGGCACGACCCCCGCCACGCCCGCGATCAACCTCATTCTGTCGGAGGCAAGTCCGTTGATGCCGGCCGGGGGACGCCCTGCCGACCTCGCCATCGCGGATCTGGATGGAGATCGGTTACCCGAGATCGTCGTGGCCGGGAGCGATGGCGCGGCCTTTGTCGTTTACCGGAATGTCTCGGAACCCGAGAACCCGGCGACATCCGCCGGGACAGCATTCGCCGCCCCCGCGAGTTTTGGAACGGGGTCGGGCATCGCGACGCTGGCCCTGGCGGACTTCGACCGCGACGGGAGCATCGACGTGGCTGTCAATCGCGGCGCCGCGGGTGTCCTTTCCGTGTTTCGCAATGCGGCAGGCGCCGGCGGACTGGCGTTCGACGCGCCTGTCGATCTGTCCAACCCGCACGGTGCCGCGGGCGGTGTTTCCTCAGACGTGGTCGCGGGTGACCTGGACCGGGACGGGAATTTCGATCTGGCGGTGGTCAACCCGCAGGACGGGGCACTGGCTGTCTTTCTCAACGAAAGCACGGCCGGGAGCCTCGGGTTCGCAGACCGGTCGACACTCGCCGCCGGGTCGGATCCGCGGCGACTCGCGCTGGGTGATTTGGACGCCGACGGCCGCCTGGACATTGTCGTGGCGAGCTTCAATCCGCCCGAGCTCGGCCTGTTCCGCAATGTGAGCGATGGAGGATTGGCGTTCGAGAACCGGGTCGCCTACGTGGCAGGCGCCACGCCGCTCGAGGTGGTCGTGGCCGACCTGGATCGGGACGGCAAGCCCGAGGTGCTCGCGGCGGCGCCGGAGTTGGATGGCTTGCAGATCTGGCTAAACTCGGCGGATGTGGACCGCGCCTTCCGGCCTGCCGGGGGCGATGGATCGTTTGCGGAGCCGATCCAGTTGTCAACGGGGTGCGGCACGCGCGCGGTCGCGGTCGCGGAGTTCGACGGGGACGGCCTGCCCGATGTGGTCGTCGCAAGTTTCGACGCGGACACCGTGAATGTGTTGGGCAACGCGAGTCAACCCGGTCAGCTGGCCTTTGACTCGCGCGGCAGGTTCCCGACGGCCCGGGGTCCGGCCGCGCTGGCCTTGGGGGACTTCTCCAACGACGGTTTGCCCGACGTCGCGATAGCCGATCATCTCGCCGGATTGATCGAGGTGCGCCGCAATCGAAGCTTGAACCGTGCGCCGCAGGGCGGGGCTTCGATGGAGCTTCCTTTCACGGTGAGCAACGGATCCGACCCGGTCGACGAACTCGTGGTCACGGCGATCTCCGGCAACGAGAGCGTCGTGCAAGTGAGCGTGACCGGAGCAGGGGCGGATCGGACGTTGCACGTGACGCCGGTGGAGGACGTCTCCGGGGTGGTGACGGTGACGGTCCGAGCCTGCAACGCCATCGGCACGTGCGCCGAGAACATGTTGATCGTCCTGGTGGGTTGCCCCGCGAACACACTCTGGCCGGACGCCTGTCCGATCAACCTGAGCGGACAGGACACTCTTCGTGGTTCGACCCACCAGACGCTGAACGAACTCGGCGAGGGCCGATGGTTCCGGTTCGCGGTGGAACCCGAAAGCCAGTTGCACGTCATCCTGAGCGAGTTGGGCGGGGACTATGATCTGTTCGTCTTCCAGGACATCGAAGCGGCATACAACGAGATCAACGGCGAGAACCTGACGACAGACGATTTGGCCGGCCTGAACGCGCGCTACGCCCCGGCCGCCTATAGCCCTGCCGCGTACAGCCCCGCCGCGTATAGCCCGGTGGCCTACAGTCCGGCGGCGTACAGTCCGGCGGCCTACAGTCCCGCCGCTTACAGCCCGATGGTGTACAGCCCGGCGGCCTACAGCCCCGCGGCCTACAGTCCCGCCGCGTATAGCCCGGCGGCGTATAGTCCGGCGGCCTATAGCCCCGCCGCTTACAGCCCCGCGGCCTACTCGGGCGCGCAAACCCGGAGTCTGGTGGCCGTCTCCGCCTTCGATGGCACCGCCAATGAAGGGATCGTCCTCAACACCTGGAACACCCGCGGCAACTTCTACGTCTGTGTGCGGGGCCGGGACGGTGCCTATGACAAGGGACATCCGTTCCGGCTGGACATCTACCTCGTGACCGGCAAGTGCGGGTCGCTCGTGACGCCCGAGGTCAAGCCGCGCGGCGACGTTGCCGGCGGCTACCATACCCTCGTGTTGACCGATTCGAGCCGGTTGAACGCGAGTGCGTCGGAACTGGCGGCCCTGCACGATCGCCTCCAGGCATTCGTCGGTCGTCCGGAAGTGCGCGGCGTCATCGTCGATCTGGCCACCGAGGACGCCATCCGCGCCGCCAATCAGCAGGCCGACAAGCAATTCGATTGTGTGCTGGCCCGGAACCTGGTCGCCCGCGGCATTCGCGAGCTCATCGAGCAGTACCGGGCCCAGAATCCCCTCGAGTACCTCGTGCTCGTCGGCGATGACCAGGTCATCCCCAACTTCCGCTATCCGGACCAGACTCCCTTGGGAAGCGAGCGGAACTTCGTCGTGCCCGTGCGCGATTCGACCACGAGCCAGGCCGCCTTGCGGCTCGGCTACTTTATGTCCCAGGACGCGTATGGGGCTCCGTGCGAAGTCGAGCAGAAGTTCACGACTCTCCCGATCCCGAGCCTCGCGGTGGGGCGGTTGGTCGAGAGCGTCACCGAGATGACAGGCATGATCGAGGCCTACCTCGCCCTCAAGGACGGCGAACTTCCGCTCCCGCAATCGTCGTTGGTGACCGGTTACGAGTTCCTCGCGGATGTGGCGGAGTTGATCCACGGCGAACTCCGCGACGGGATCGGCGCCGGAGGCGGCCAGCTTCACGAGGCCCTGATCGCGCCCGCGACGCTCTCGCCGAAAGCCGACCCGGCCACCACCGCCAACTGGTCGGCCGCTGAACTCGCCGGGATGCTGCTCGACCGGCGGCATGACGTCATCTTCCTCGCCGGCCATTACAATGACGGCAGCGCCCTGGCCGCCGACTACGAGACGGAACTGACGGCACGCGAATTGTCGGACTCGCCGGTGGACCTGGTCGGCAGCCTCGTTTTTGGCGCCGGCTGTCACGTTGGTTACAACACGGTCGACGCTCACGGGATTCCCGACGTCACGCAGAGCCCCGACTGGGCCCAGGCGTTCGCCCGCAAGCGCGCGACTTTCATCGGCGGGTACGGCTACCAATACGGCGACACGGAGTTGGTCGAGTACAGCGAGCGGCTCTACCTGGACTTCACCCGTCAATTGCGCGCGAAAGGCGATGCCCGCGGCTTCGTCTCCATCGGCAAAGCCCTCGTGAACGCCAAGCGGCAGTACCTGAACGAAACCGAGGACCTGCGCGGCATCCACGAGAAGGCGGTGCTCCAGGTCGCGATGTTCGGCCTGCCCATGTTGAAGCTCAACCTGCCTGGCAAGGGCCCTGACCCGGCACTCCCGGAGAGCATCGTGGCGGGCCTTTCACCCACGGGCGAGCCTGGCGACTCCCTGGGCTTGCGTATGGCCGACGTGCGCCTTGACACCGCACCGCTTGCCGAGACCACCCGATCCCTTCCCGTCTTCGAAGGTGACGGAGATCCGGTGACCGTGTCCTACCTCAGCGGCGCCCAGGGCAACCTGAGCCGGCCCGGCGAACCGGTGCTTCCGCTTTTGGCCAAGGATGTCACGCCACGGGATGCCACCGGGACGCCCCTGGTCACAGTGCTCCGGGGCGTCGGCTTCCGGGGCGGCACCTTTCGCGATCAACAAGGCGTTTTCCCCCTCACGGGGACCCCGGCGACAGAGTATCGCGGTTCCGTGGTCGCGTTCCAGAGTCCGGTCTTCCACCCGGTGGAATTCTGGAACGTGAACTACTTCGGCGCGATCTGCAGCGCCGAGCAGGGCACCACGCGGCTCAACCTCTTCCCGGCGCAATATCGAACCGCGGCGGGCGATCCGGCCACAGGCACGCGCCGGATCTTCTCAAGCGTGGACCTGCGCCTGTTCTATAGCGGCAACGTCGACAGTTACGAAACCCCGGGAAACCCGGAGTCGGAACGCGACACGCCCGCGTTGGCGGATGCGCCGGCCATCGTCCTTGTCACCGACGAGGTTGACGGCGATGACGTGACCGTGCATGCGCAGGTGGTGGGCAGTCCCGCCGCCGGGATCCAGGCCGTGTGGATCACGTACATGATCGAGCCAGCTGCGCCCACGGGCTCGGACGTCTCCTGGCTTCCGGTCGACCTGGTAAGGGATGATCCGGGCGACCAGAGACTTTGGTCGGGCACGCTGAGCCTGCCTGCCAGCGTGGGCGTATCCCGGATGCGTTATGCCGTCCACGCGGTGAACGGCGTCGGCCTGGTGACCTCGGACTGGAACCGGGGCGCGTTTTACACGCCGCGTGAGTCCGTCGCGCCGCCCGCGCCCACCTCCTTGACCTTCGACGGGTTCCCCTTGCACGGGCATTACGGCGAAGAGGTCACCCTGAGTGCCGTGCTGGCCAGCGCCAGCGTTCCCCTCGCCGGCCGGTCCGTCGCCTTTGGATTGGCGTCCCAGCGGGCGTCCGTGGTCACCGACGCCCAAGGCCGGGCCACTGCCCGGTTCAAGCTGCTCGACTACCCGTCCTCCCAAGACTACACGCTGCAGGCGACCTTCGGGGGCAACGTCGAGCTCGCGCCCGCTTCGGCCTCGACGCAGTTCGACATCCGGCCGCGCATCGCCCGCCTCAGCCTCCAGGACCTCACGCAAGGAAAGCCGGACCTGAACGTCGTGGCCACGCTCCTCGAGGACGATCTGAAGACCCAGATCGCCGGGCAACCGGTCTTCTTCGTCCTGACGGACAGCGGCGGCAACGTGCTGGCGACACGGTCCGTGTCCACGGATTACGCCGGCAACGCGGCGGTGGGCGTCGTGTCGCTCGGCGCCGGCACGTACCGGCTGACGGCGGCCTTCAACGCGCCGGTCCCCTTGCCGAACGGCGGGTTGTATCCCTTCAATCCTCAGAGCCTCGATCCCCGCTATACCTCCGCCTCGCAGACAGGCACCTACACGTTCGAGTTGGTGCCCGCGAGCCCGACGCTGGCGCGGGCTGAAGGCCGCCTGGTGAAGGTCAGCGTGGCCACGCTGCTCGCCGCGGCCACAGGGGTGCGCGCCGAGTCCCTGGTCAGCGTGGGCGCGCCGCAACCGGACGGCGCCCAGGTGTCGGTCGAGGAGAGCGGCCAGTGGATTATTTACGAGCCGGCTCCGACGGGAGGCGCAGGCAGTTTCCGCTACACGATCGCCGACAGGAACGGCACGACGGCGACCGGCACGGTGCAGGTCACCCTGCTGCCTCCGGATGATTCGCAGAACTTCAGCGTCGTGGCCATCGATCACGTGGGAGGCACGACGTTGCTGACGTTTGTCGGCGTGCCCGGGTTGGTCTACCATGTCGAGGCCACCGGCAGCCTGGAGCCTCCGATCGTCTGGACTCGTCTTGGATCGGTCGAGGCCGGGCCGAACGGGGAATTCCCGTGGATCGACACCGACGCGCACCTTTATCCGACCCGGTTCTACCGGACCGTGGGCCCATGAACCTCGCGACCAGACCCCCAGCAGCATGAAGATCCAGCGTTCCCTGGCCGCCCGTTGTGGCGGCGCGATTGGCCTGTGCCTTTGGACAGGTTCCGCCCTTGGCGCGGACACGTACCTGTTCGAGTTCACCGGCTTGAACGTCAGCATCCCGGACGGTTCCTCGGCGGGAGTGAGCGTCTCGGCGGTTTTGAACGACGCGCTGCCGCCCCGCCCCATCGAGAAGGTCAGCATCTATCTCGGGATCCAGTCCCGGGGAGGCACCTTCGCTTTCAACGGCGACCTCTACGCCGGGATCACGCATGGCAGCGAATACGCCGTGCTGCTGAACCGGACCGGGCGCCGCTCCGGCAGCGGGCTGGGCTACGGCGATGACGGTTTCGAGGTGTGGTTTGACGACGATGCGTCGCAAGGCGACGTGCACACCTACCGGCTCGAACTGAGCGGCAGCCACAGTGTCCCGCTCGGCTCTCCACCGGCGCCGTTGACCGGGAGCTGGGCTCCGGACGGCCGCAAGGTGAACCCGGCCACCGTCACCAGCGACAGCTCGCGTACGGCGTTGCTGGGTGGGTTCGAGGGCATGGATCCGAACGGTACCTGGACCCTCTTCCTGGCGGACTGGGAGACGGGCGGGCTCGCGAGGCTGGATCGATGGGCGCTCGAGATCACGCTGGTGCCCGAACCTGAAGGGACGGCAGCCGCCATCGCCGCGTGCCTCCTTCTCGGCGGGGTCTGGCTTCGTTCGCGCCGGACTGGACGCGCGGAGGTTTGAGCCACATGGTTCACGCCCGGGCTGGGTGCGGCGTTGCGGGGGAAGTTCCCCTGGCATGACGGCCACGCGCAGTGACCAGGAACCGCTCCTTCCAAGGTAGGGCGCTTAGTCCCTTGCGCGCCGGATCGGCGGGCAGCGGAGTGCCCGCCCTACTTGGTGGCGGTTCATGGGTGGATCAGCAGACAAAGCGCCCGATTCCCTGTCCGGTGTGACCGTTCATGACGACGAAGTTTTGGCGGCCTTTGACGGCCGCATTCACACTGGCTTTCGCGACGGCGGCGTCAGCGGCTCAAGGCGTTCCCATGGGGGAAGTCGCCAGCGGCCAGCTCAAGGAAGTCTCGGGGATGTGCGCGAGTCGGCGACACCCCGGGATTCTCTGGGTTCACAACGACGGCGATGACGGGCGGCTTTTCGCGCTCAGCACCAACGGACAATCCGTGGCCGTGCTTCGGCCGAATGTCCCGGTGCAAGACCTGGAGGACATTGCCGCCGGGCCAGGACCGTTGCCGGCCACCTCGTACCTGTACCTCGGTGACATCGGCGACAACGAATCGAAACGGCGTACGATTCGTGTGTGCCGTGTTCCCGAGCCGGAGTTGCCCGCCCAATCCACTCCCAAGGAACCGGCGCCTCTGGCCGGGGCGGAGGTGTTCACCCTGCGCTATCCCGACGGGCCGCGTGATGCGGAGGCGCTCCTTTGCGACCCGCTATCCGGGGACCTGATCATCGTGACCAAGCAGAAGCGGCGAGCCCGCGTCTACGTCGCCTCCGCGAAGGCGCTGGCCCCAACTCAGGGCGGAGTTCTGGTGTTCCTGGGCGAACTCGGCGTCGGCGATGTTTCCGCCGGCGATTTCGCGCCCGACGGCCGGTCGCTGCTGCTGCGGCGGGAGGACGCGGCGTTCGCCTGGTTCCGCCCTCCCGGAGAAGCGCTCGCAAGGACGCTGGTGCGCGTGCCGCACCGGGCGAGGGTGATCGGGCCGCCGGACGAGCCCAATGGCGAATCGATCGCTTTTAGTGCCGACGGAAGCCGCTATTTCACGTTGAGCGAAGGGAAGCGGCAGCCGATCTACAGTTTTCCGGCGCCGGTGGAGATTGGTCGCACCAAGGCTGCCTTGCCGTGAACCGGGGCCCGGAGCCGGCGTACGCGGGACGCCGCGGTGCGCGGAATCCGGGTCTTCTCCCAACCGGTCGCTGGTTGGAGGCCAACTCGTCGAAGCGAGCGCCTCCCGCCGTTTGACAGGGCGGATCCTGGTTGGGAAGACTCGCGCATGCGACGTGCGACTCCCGTTCTCTCCCTGGCGCTGACCGTTTCAGCGGGACTGCCGGTTCTCTTCAATCCCGGGTTCACGGCCGGCCTCCCGCCCGCCGTCCCGTCGGAGGTTGTCCAGAAGTCCGAGCGTTCGCCCCTGACGACCTATTTCCTGCCGCCGACCCGGATCCTCTGGCAAAGCCGCGCCGGAGTGACGCACGCGGAGGCGTTGCTCGCCCCGAAACCGGGTCAGGCCGTGCTGTCCGAACCGACACCGCCCACGGAATTGAAGGGCACGGCTGAGGCACCGGCCGGGCTGCTGCTGGATTTTGGGGTGGAGGTTCAGGGTTACGTCGAGTTGATCACGCCGATGATGCCGGAGCAGGCGAAGCTGCGGCGCGCACGCGTCCGGTTCGGAGAGTCGGCGGCGGAGGCGATGGCCGAGTTGGGCGGCCAGCAGAATGCGCAGAACGACCACGCCATTCGCGACCAGGTGGTCACCATGCCGTGGCTGGGGAAGAAGATGGTCGGACCCAGCGGCTTTCGCTTCGTGCGCATCGACAACGCCGACCCCGGGCTGCCCCTGCAGTTGAGCCAGGTGCGGGCCGTGCTGCAGCTCCGCGACCTCGAGTACGCCGGCTCCTTCCGATGCGACGACGAGCGGTTGAACCGGATCTGGCAGGTCGGCGCCTACACCGTGCACTTGAACATGCAGGAGTATCTCTGGGACGGCATCAAGCGCGACCGCCTGGTCTGGCTGGGTGACCTGCATCCCGAGGTGTCCACGATCAACGCCGTGTTCGGCTTCAACGAGGTCGTTCCCCGGAGCCTCGACCTGATGCGCGACGTCACCCCGCCCACGGACTGGATGAACGGCATCAGCAGCTACTCCATGTGGTGGATCATCATCCAGGAGGAGTGGTGGATGCACCACGGCAACCGCGCCTACCTCGAGGCCCAACGCGATTACCTCGCCAAACTGCTCCGTCACCTGGCCGGGTTCGTCGACGCGGACGGCCGTGAGCAACTGAACGGGATGCGGTTCCTCGACTGGCCGACGTCCGAGAACAAGCAGGCCGTGCACGAAGGGTTGCAGGCGATGTTGCTGCGCGCCATGCAAAGCGGGGAACGACTGATGGCAACCTTGGGCGACGCCTCCACCGCCACCCTGTGCCGGACGACCGCCGCGCAACTCCGCCGGCATCGGCCCGAGCCGAGCGGGCGCAAGTCTCCGGCCGCGTTGCTGGCCCTGACGGGCCTGCGTGATGCCCGCGAAGTCAGCGAACAAGTCCTCAAGCCCGGCGGGCCGAAGGACCTTTCGACCTTTTACGGGTTCTACGTCCTGGAAGCTCTGGCGCAGGCGGGGGACACAGCCACCGCGCTCGATTTCATCAGCCGCTACTGGGGGGCGATGCTGGATTTCGGCGCCACCACGTTCTGGGAGGACTTCAACCTGGACTGGACTGAGAACGCCGGCCGGATCGACGAACTGGTGCCGCCCGGCAAGCGCGACTTGCATGGCGACTACGGGGCTCATTGCTACGTGGGATACCGGCACAGCCTCTGTCACGGCTGGGCGAGCGGTCCCACATCCTGGTTGAGCCGGCACGTCCTCGGTGTGGTGCCGGTCGAGGCGGGCTTCGCCAGGGTCCGCATCGAGCCCCAGCTCGGTCCTTTGAAGTGGGCGGAAGGCAATTACCCCACGCCCCGGGGTCCCCTGTTCGTGAGACACGAGCGGCAGGCGGACGGCTCGATCCGCTCGACGATCCGGACTCCGGAAGGCGTGCAGGTCGAGGGGGCGGCCGAGGCGTCGGCGCGGCACCGCGGTCGATGACTGCGCAGTCGCCCCTACCGGCAACGGAGTTCCCGTCCTGCCTGGCGCGCTCCGCGACCGTGCTGTCTGTATCGACCCCCCAAAAGAACAAGGGCCGGATGCGAGATCCGGCCCGTTCCGAGAACAAAATCCTCTGCTGGATGCGGCGCCGCAGACTTACGCCAGCCGTTGCACACGGAACCTGCGCTTTTGCACCCAAACCGTGGAGTCACAATACGCCGACGCTGGCGATCGGACAGTCACCAGAACTGGGGACACAGGCGAACGGACGCCTGAGGGCGCCCGAGGTGCGGAACTTGCCGATTGCTCCAGAAAGCAAGGGCCAGTGCCGCCCACCATCCCATGCGGGCGAAGACGTCGAGCATCACGAGCCGAAAAGCTCCTGCGGTTCCGAGCGGGTCGGCGGAGTCGACGCACGCAGGAGCGCGGTCAGTGCGGGCTCGTCGAGCAGGGCGATACCGAGTTCCCGGGCCTTCTCGAGTTTGGATCCGGCTTCGGCGCCCGCCACGACGTAATCGGTGTTCTTGCTCACCGCGCCTGTGACCTTGCCTCCTGCCTCCCGGATGAGGGCCGCAGCAGCGTCGCGCGACAGCGTGGGCAGGGTGCCGGTCAACACGAAGGTCTTTCCCGAAACCGGGCCGGCCTGCACCCGAACCGAAGGTTCAGGTGACACCGGCCGGCCCTGGGGACGGATCCCCAACGCGAGCATTCGCTCGAGCACGCCGCGTCCGGAGGCGCTTTCGGCCCAATCCACAATGGCCTTGGCGGTCACGGGGCCGACGCGGGTGCGGGCCTGCCAGGATGGTCCGGAAGCACGCGCGAATCCTGCCTCGATCAGGCGCTCGCCAATCGCTTTGGCCTCCTGCTTCGCCTCCTCCTGGCGCTGCTTGCGACGGGCGACCTCCGCTTCCGACAGCTCCCGGCGGACTGCTTCACCAACTTTGTTTTCATCGAGAACGCGACGTAGCCCTCCAAGGCGTGCGATGTCCCTCAGCCACGCCGACGCAGCCAAGGAGGGGAGATCCGGAAAAAGGCCGGCGAGTTCGTACGCGGTCTGCTCGCCCACTTCGGGGATGGCCAGGGCATGAATCCAACGGTGCAGCGGTGCCTGTCGGGCGCGCTCAAGGGCGTCCAGCACTTTCGCCGCATTCTTCTCTCCGAACACGCGCGGCTCCTCCGGAGTACCCAGGTTCAGCGTGGCGAGTTGCGCTCGCGTCAGCCGGAACAGATCGAGCGGCTCGCTGACGAGACCGGAGTCCACCAACTTCTCCGCCACGATGCCTCCCAGGGCCTCGATATCGAGGGCCTTGCGTTGGGCAAAGTACTCGATCCGGCGGGTCTGCTGCGCCGGACAAGCCGCCACGTTCTGACAACGCCAGGCCACCTCATCCACCGCGCCCCCGGCAATCTTCTCCCGGGCGAGGGGACCACCGCACGCGGGACAGCGCCCATGCACGTGCGCGACGAGATCGAAGGGAACCGCCGTCGACGGCCGCTTGGACTTGAGCACCTCGACAACCTCGGGAATCACCATTCCCGCTTTCCGGATGACGACGGTATCGCCGATCCGGATGTCCTTGCGTCGGATCTCGTCCTCGTTGTGAAGCGTGGCCCGGGCCACCGTGGATCCCTGGACAAACACCGGTTCGAGCTCGGCGACTGGGGTCAGTACGCCTGTGCGACCGACCTGGACGGTAATGTTCCTGAGCACCGTCTCGGCCGGGGTGATCCAAGGGACGGGTTTGTGAACGATGGCGTACCCGGGGGCACGCGTCTTGGCGGGAAGGCGCCGGCAATCCTCCAGGCGGTTTACCTTCAGGACGATCCCGTCGATGTCATACGGGACGCGAGTGCGGAGGTCGTGGGTTTCATCGTAGTCCGCCACCACCTCCTTCCGATATCTGGCCAGGACCTCGTCCATGTCCGAGCACAACCACCAGGCGCGCTGAGTCGGCAATCCGAAGCGTTCCAGGGCCTCGAGCAACTCGGCGTGAGAGCCGAACTCGATTCCATCCGTGGCCCCGACGCCGTAGAAGACCGCGCGAATGGGGCGGCGGGCCACGAGGCGCGGGTCCAGCTGCTTCAGCGTCCCGGCGGTGGCGTTGCGGGCGTTGGGAAACGGCTTTTCACCAGCGGCGACCAGACGTGCGTTCACCGCCTCGAAATCTTTCACCGCCATGTAAGCCTCGCCACGAACCTCGATCAGGGCCGGGGGATCAGGATGTTGAAGTTCGAGCGGGATGGACTTCACGGTCCGCAGGTTGGCGGTAATGTCATCTCCCGTCTGACCGTCGCCCCGGGTGACGCCGTGGGTGAGCTTCCCGTGCTCGTAGTGGAGGCTGATGGAGACCCCGTCCACCTTGGGCTCCATGAGATAGGCGACCTGGGAGAGTTTCAACTGCTTGCGGACGCCGGCATCAAACGCCAGCAAGCGGGGGAGCGTGTGCTCATCTTGAAGACGGCTGCGGCGATCATGATCAGGTTCCTCCTCGCGCGTGGGATGGGTGGCCGCATCGATCTTCTCGAGCGAAAGCATGGGGACAAGATGCTGGAACCTGGCGAAGCCCTCCGAAGGGGCATCGCCGACCCGTTGTGACGGCGAGTCGGGGGTGACCAACCCGGGGTGCGCGGCCTCCAGTTCGAGCAGTTCCCGGTAGAGCTGGTCGTACTCGAAGTCCGTGATCTCGGGTTGTGCCAGAACGTAGTACGCATGGTCATGCCGACGGATCGCGGCCACCAGGGCCAGGTGTCGGGCGCGAACGACAGCCTCACTCATGGTGCGGCCTGGCTGCGAGCCCGATCGAACATGCCGGTCCAGAGACCCGGAAGCGGATAAAGCAGGAGCGAGCGAACCATGATGGATCGAACCTCCTTCCGCGGGACTTTGATTCGGTGGTCCGGGTCCAGGACATTGCCGACGCGGAGTTTCGCCAGGGTGCGCACGCCGAGGAGGAGCGGCCAGGCGCAAGCCAACCGCAGGCGCATCAGCCCATAGGGCAGGGCCTGGGTGTACTTCCAGCCGATGGTCAGATGGTCCTCCGCGCGCATGAGGTACTTGGTGTAAAGCGGTCTGAACCGGGCGCCATTGCCGGGGTCGAGCAGGTCTTCGGGCAGAAGATCGTGCTGACGCAGCACCGTTTCCGGCAAGTAACAGCGTCCTTGACGCAGGTCCGCAGGCAGGTCCCGAAGGATGTTCACCAACTGGAGTCCCTTGCCGAACCGTACGCCCTGGGCCATGAGTTCCTTGAAGTCGATCCAGTACCCGGGAAAAAGATGGAGGCGGGTGACCGTGGTCCAGAATTCCCCGACGCACCCCGCCACTCGATAGGTGTAATCGTCCAGTTCGGCGTCCGTCTGCAGGGCGATCAGGCGGTCTTCCCCGGCGCTTCCGAATCGCTCGAGATCGAGTTCCTGGCCGGAGATGATCGTCTGGAGCACCTTGCGGATCGGATCACGCGTCTCGGGAGGCGTCGTATCGACCAGGCTGACCAACGAATCCACGCGGCGCAGCAGTTCCGCCTCAGCCTCGGGAACCTGCCCACCTGCCAGGTCCAGCCACTGCACAGCGGCGCTGTGGTGGGAGGCAATTCGGTCCCGGAACCCACGCAACTCGTCCAATCGTTGCCCGACCGGAAGAACCTTGGTGTCCGCGATGGTGTCCGACGCGCGCGCCAACAGGTATGCAATCGCCACGGGTTCGCGTACCTTGCGGGGCAGCACGCGTACGGTCAGATAGAACGACCGCGAGACACCCTTGAGGAGGGCCATGAGTGCCTGTTCGTGCACACCGCCAGTTAGGCACAACTTGCCCCAATTGAAAAGAGCCGCGAGCGAACGATCGAAATGGGCGTGCCAGCAGCCCGCCCCACCGTTAGCCTGAGCGCATGATCAAACTGTGCCGCTACCGACCCGACGCGCCCGGCTCCGGTACCTTGTCCCACGAAGCCCGATGGGGCGTCCTGGAAAGCGACGGCAGCGTGCTGGATCTCTCGCCCGCCGGGGTGAAGTCGCTCGCCGAACTGCTGCAGCGGCCTGACCCCGCGGCCTTCGTGGCCGAGGCGATGCGGGCGTCGCTTCCGCGGCTCGGGGCCGGCGAGCGCGTGCTGCTGGCACCGATTGATGCCCAGGAGGTCTGGGCCGCCGGCGTCACGTACCTTCGCAGCAAAGCCGCGCGCATGGAGGAGTCCGAGTTCAGCGCCACGGCCTACGATCGCGTGTATGAGGCGCCCCGGCCCGAGTTGTTTTTCAAGGCCCTCCCTCACAAGGTCGTGGGGCCCGGCGAGGCGGTGGGCGTGCGGCAGGACTCCCGTTGGACCGTGCCGGAACCCGAGCTCACGCTCGTGATCGACTCGGGAGGCGCGGTAAAGGGCTTCACCATCGGCAATGACATGAGCGCCCGGGACATCGAGGGCGAGAACCTGCTTTACCTGCCTCAAGCCAAGACCTACACGCGTTCCTGCGCCTTGGGACCGTGCATCGTTCTCGGCGCGGATGAAGCCGTGGCGCGGCAGTGGACCATCGGGATTCGCATTCAGCGCGGCGAGAGCGAGGTCTTCGCCGGGCAAACGGACGTTGGCCGGATCAAACGGAGGTTTGCCGAACTCGCCGAATGGCTGTGCCGGTCCCAGTCTTTTCCCCAGGGCGTCATGCTGCTCACAGGAACCGGCGTGGTGCCGCCCGACGATTTCACGCTCCAGCCGGGCGACGCCGTGCAGATTTCCGTCTCGGGAATCGGCCAGCTGCTGAACCCGGTCGTCGCCGTCTAGCTCGCCGCGAACTCCCGGCCGCGGATCCTAAATCGCCTGTTCGCCCCGTTCGTCGGTGCGAATGCGGACCGCCTCTTCGATCGTGGTCACGAACACCTTGCCGTCCCCGATCTTTCCGGTCCGCGCTGTTTTGATGATGGTGGCCACCGCCGCCCGCACCTGGTCGTCGGCGACCACGAGCTCGAGCTTGACCTTGGGGAGGAAGTCGACGGTGTACTCGCTGCCGCGGTAGATCTCGGTGTGACCGGCCTGGCGTCCGAAGCCTTTCACCTCGCTGACGGTCATACCGACAATACCGGCCTCGCTGAGGGCGACTTTGACGTCGTTCAGTTTGAACGGCTTGATGATCGCTTCGATCTTCTTCATGCCTTGGGCCTTTCGGGCTAGTCGTTGTAGGCGCTCTCGCCGTGCTGCGTCAGGTCGAGCCCCAAGGTCTCCTCCTCCTCCGAGACACGCAAGCCGACGAGCGCATCGATGACCTTGAGCAGAATCCAGGTCATGGACGCCGCCAGTCCCGCGGTGAAGAGCGTGCCCCAGAGCTGGTTGAGGAACTGACCGGCTCCGCCCACCAGCGAGTGGACCTGGCCGTTGACCTGAAACGTGCTGGCGATCGCGGGATTCACCGTGGCGCTGGCCAGCCATCCCACCGCAAGAAGTCCAAGGGTGCTGCCCACGCCGTGGACCCCAAAGACGTCCAACGAATCGTCATAGCCAAAACGCGTCTTCAGCTTGCTGACGGCGAGATAACAGACCACCCCGCTGGTCAGTCCGATCCCGAACGCCGCCGGCACCGTCACGAATCCGGAAGCAGGCGTGATGGTCGCCAACCCGGCCACCATGCCCGAGGCCACACCCAGCACGCTGGGCTTCCCTTTCAGGGCCCATTCGACCAGCGCCCAGCTCAACGCCGCCCCGGCCGCCGAAAAATGCGTCGCCGCGAACGCGCTGCTCGCGAGTCCTCCGGCGTTCACCGCGCTCCCGGCATTGAAGCCGAACCAGCCTACCCACAACAGGCCGGTGCCGATCAAGCTCAGCACCACGTTGTGGGGAGGCATGGGTTGTGTCGGATGTCCCAAACGCCGCCCCAGCACCAGCGCGCAGACAAGGGCTGAGACGCCGGAACTGACATGCACCACCGTGCCGCCGGCAAAGTCCAGGACCGGGATCCGCCCGCCCAGCGCCCAGTTGAACAGCCCGCCCTTGCCCCACACCATGTGCGCCAGAGGAAAGTAAACCACCGTCACCCAGAGCAACGTGAACAGCAGGTAAGCGCTGAACTTCATCCGCTCGGCCACGGCCCCACTGATCAGCGCCGGCGTGATGATGGCGAACATCATCTGGAACAGCATGAACGTCTGTTGCGGGATCGTGGCGGCGTAATCCGCGTTGGGTTCGGCTCCGACGCCTTCGAGGAAGAAGTGCTTGAGCGGGTTGCCGAAGAACGCGTTGCCCTCGGCGAAGGCCATGCTGTAGCCGTAGACCATCCAGGCAAACGACACCAAGCCCATCAGGACAAGGCTGTGCATCATCGTCCCCAGGACGTTCTTGCGCCGCACCAAGCCCCCGTAAAAGAGAATGAGTCCCGGCGCCGTCATCATCAGGACCAGGGCGGAACTGACCAGCAGCCACGCGTTGTCACCGCTGTTGACGGCGGGGGACGCCGTGGCTTTCGCCGCGAGTTCGAGGGCCGCCACGCGTTGCTCGAGGGAAGCGGAGGGTTCCGCCGCCCACCCCGGGCTTACGGCGACCAGGATCCAGGCAAAGATCAGCAAGCCATATCGGACAAATCGAACACGGTGTTGGCTGGAGGTCATAGAGCGGCGGCAAAAGACCAGAGGCTCCCCGCGTTGTCAACGTCCGGTTGGCGAAGGAGGAGCGGCCGCTGCATTCGGAGTTGCCGGTGAGCCCGTCGAGGTCGGCGCCGGTTTTCAGCCGCCGGCACGCCGCCGGTCTCCCGCTGCAGCCACCACAAGCCGCACGACACGTTGCGGTCCGAATCACCGCCCGAACCGTTTGCACCTGCTGCGGCCGGGGACCGGCTGCGATCCCGACAACTTCGGGGATGCACTGGCGAGCGGCAGCGCCTCGCAGGAGACAGGCGGCGGTGGTTGAGCAACGCCCTTACCGGCGTCGACGGACGTCCAGGTAGACGGCCGCCAGGATGACCAACCCCTTGACGATGTACTGGAGCGAGAAATGCACCCCCGCCTGGTTGAGCCCCTTGTCCAGAATCCCAATAATCACCGCGCCGACCAGGGTTCCGGGCATGGTCCCGATGCCCCCCGTGAAGCTGGTGCCCCCGACGACGACAGCCGCAATCGCGTTCAGTTCGAAGCCCTGTCCGGATGCCGGCTCCGCCGAATAGAGCTGCGACGCGTGGATCACGCCCGCCAGACCGGCGAGCAGGGCACACAGCACGTAGACGAGCGTCTCGTGCTGCGCGATCCGGATGCCCGTGTACCGCGCCGCTACCCGGTTGCCACCAATCGCGTACAGGTGTTGCCCGAAGCGCGTCCGGTGCAACACCACTGTCGTAACGAGCAACGCCCCCAACATCAGCACGACCGGCATGGGCAGGATCCCGAACAACCTCGCGTTGCCGAGCGCCAGGAAGAGGGTCTCGGAATCGGGGACCGGCAGCGGTCTGCCTTCGTTGAAGCGCAGCGCCACCCCACGCGCCACGAGCATGGTGGCGAGCGTGATGATGAACGGCGGCATCCGCGTCCGGGCCGCACACAAGCCGTTCACCGCGCCGAACCCCATGGCGAGCGCCGCGCCCCCCCAGCAGCGCCAGGGCAAATCCCGATCCCGGCAGGAGCGCGACCGTGACCGTGCCCGTGAGCGCGACCAGGGCGCCCACGGAAAGGTCAATGCCGCCGATAAGGATGACGAGGGTCATGCCGTACGCCAAGATCGCGTTCACCGCGATCTGCTGAACCAGGTCGACCAGGTTCTCCGGGCTGAGGAACCGCGGCACCCATAACCGGAACACCGCCAGCAAGACGGCGATCGCCACCAGCAGGGGGAACATCTGTCGGGACGTCTTCATGCGGGGAGCGGATGATGGGCTAAGCTTCGGGTCAGTTCGGCCATGACTTCCTCCGCCGTCACTTCGCCGGCGATCGCTTCGCGCACAATGCGTCCCTCGCGACAGATCGCCAGCCGGTGCGAGAGGTTCAGCACTTCGGGCAGATCGGAAGAAATCAGAATGACAGCCAGCCCCTCCTCCACGAGGGCCTGGATCGTGGAGAACATCTCCTGCCGGGCCCCGACGTCGATGCCTCGAGTCGGTTCGTCGAGAATCAGCACCTTCGGCGGGCGCTCCATCCATTTTCCCACAACCACCTTTTGCTGGTTCCCACCCGAGAGACTGCCGATGGGCTGCGCGGTGTCGGCGAGGTGAATTCCGAAGCGGCGAATGGCCCGATCAACGATGCTGGTGCGATCCTGGAGGCGCGGTCGGATGCCGGAGATCCAGAGCCGTGTCCAGGGGAGGGCCAGGTTGAAGGCCACCGACTCCGTCATCACCAAACCCGCCCGCTTGCGGTCTTCGGGAACCATGACCATGCCTGCCGCCCGGGCCTCGGACGGATTTCGGATGTGGACCGGCTTGCCCTCGATCTGGATCTCGCCATCGAGCAGCGGATCGAGGCCGAACAGGGCGCGCGCCAGCTCCGTCCGACCGGCACCCACCAGCCCCGCCAACCCGTAAACCTCCCCGGAGCGGACTTCGAATGTGACCCCGTGCACCCTGGCGTTGCGCAGATTCCGCGCGCGCAAAGCCACCGGCCCGGGCTTCCACGCCGCCCGCGGGTAGTGTTCCTCGAGGTCGCGACCCACCATCCACCGGATCAACTGGTCTTGATCAAACCCGCCCGCAGTCTGGCAGCCGATCGACCGGCCGTCGCGCAGGACGGTGATGCGGTCCGCCAGTCGCTGCACTTCCTCGAGGCGGTGCGTGATGTAGATGAGACCGACTCCCTGAGCGCGCAGGAGGTCCAGCCTTGCGAAAAGCGTCTCCGTCTCTCCCGCGGACAGCGAAGCGGTGGGCTCGTCAAGAATGAGGATACGCGCTTTCACCACCAACGCGCGGGCGATCTCCACCATCTGCTGTTGAGCCACACTGAGGTCGGCGACCCGCGCCTCGACCCGGCCGATCTCGACGAGCCCCAGCTCCCGCGTCAGGACCTCCGCCTGGCGCAACATCTGTCGCCGGTCCAGCAACCCCCAACGAGTGGGCTCGCGGCCCAGAAAGAGGTTTTCCGCCACGCTCAGGTTGGGCGCAAGCGACAGCTCCTGGTGGATGACGCGAATGCCCAGGCGATCGGCTGAAGCGACGTCCGGAATCCGCACGGGATGGCCATCCACACGAAGGCTTCCCGCGTCGGGTTGGTGGATTCCCCCGAGAATGTTGATGAGGGTGGACTTGCCGGCGCCGTTCTCGCCGAGCAGAGCGTGGATCTCACCCGCCCGAAGCTCGAAGTTGACGCCGTCCAGCGCCACCACGCCACCAAAGCGTTTCGTGATCCCCTGGAGGGAAAGCAGCCGCGACCCGGCAACGGGAACGGCGGCCCTCATACGCCCGGCGCCGCGCCACCGAAAGACCGGATCCCGGACCGGACGCACCCGTTCGCGCCGATCAACCGGGTCGTTCGGACGTTCGCCCGGGGACTCACGGCGCCTTGAGGTACTCGTCCGCGTTGTCCCGCGTGACGAGCTTGACGGGTATCTTGATGTCCTTCGCGACCGGTTTGCCGGCCAGGTGGTCGTAAAACGTCGCGGCGGCCACCCGACCGATCTCCTTTGGAAACTGCGCCGCGCTGGCATGCAGCTTGCCGGTCCGGATCGCCCCGACACCTTCGCGGGAACCGTCGACCGTGACCACGGTCACCTTGCCGAGCTGGCCGGCCGACTCGATGGCCGAAATGGCGCCCAGCGCACTCGGGTCATTAATCGGGAACACCGCGTCCAGTTGCGGAAATCGCCCGAGCAAGTCGCGCATGACCGGGCGCGCGCCTTCCGTGGTTCCCTTGCCTTCCTGGGTGTCCAGCAGGCGCATCTCCGGATGCCGGGCCAACTCGGTTCGGAAGCCTTCCACCCGGTCGATGCAGGCCTTGTTGACCGAGAGGTGCAGGATGACCACCTGGGCTTTCGGGTTCACCTTCGCCAGGGCTTCACACGCCAATCGACCCGCCTCGACGTTGTCGCTGGCCACCTGGCAGAGCACGAGATCCGGCTCGCTGACGGGCGCGTCCACGATGATCGCGGGAACTCCCTTGCGCCTGGCTTCCACGAGGCTGCCCTTGATTCCTTCCCAGTTCACCGGGTTGATGAACAGCGCCGTCGGTTGCTGTTGCAGCAGGTCGGCAATGTCGTTGCGCTGTTTGAGGCTGTTGAACTGGGCGTCCAACGTGACCAACCGGTCGCCGTGGGCCTCGATGACCTCTTTGAGGCCTTCGTTGAGTTCCACGAAGAAGGGGTTGTTCATCGTCTGGAACGTGACCCCGAACAGGCGGCCGCCCTCGGCCTTGGTCGTGTCCGGTTTGCTGCATCCAACACCCCACGCCAGGAGCAGGGATCCCAGGCAGAGGCGAATCCAGCCGGCAATCCAGGAAACGCCACGGGTCCCCTGCGCCGGCGCGGCCATCGACGCCAGGCCACTCGCGGGTGGATGACAGTGAGTGTTCATATCAGGTGTTTCGTGAGCGGCCCAAGCTACCCGTCCCGGGGGCAACTGACCAGATCGGTGTGCGTCGAGGGAGGAAACCATGGACGAAGCCCGTACCCTGGGTCTTGTCCTCACCGTGCTGGGCCGATCTGGCCCTGGAGTCTGGCGCCGGGTCAGGGGACCCGGCCTACAAGTTGTAGGCCCGGTGCCTTCACCGGGCGGTTCGTGGAGAGCCAACTGTTCCTTGCGGACCTGCTCCGGACCAGGAACCAAACAGCCCCGCTAAAGCGGACGCACTCCAAACGCTTCGCGCCGCTCCAAGGCACGTCCGGG
>CAZHUS010000082.1:0-36328 GCA_964535555.1 uncultured Verrucomicrobiota bacterium | reverse complement strand
AAGCGCCTGGAGTGCGGGGATTCATCCCCGCTTTTCGGAGCAGGTTCATGGGAAGAGCGGCGGGGCACGTCCGCCCTCCGGGAGACTGCTTGGGTCGAAATTACTCAATGACTGAGTATTCTTGCTCAGTCATTGGGAATAGCGCACTCTCCAGCGATGACGTTCGAACGCCCCGCTGTGGGCGAAATCGTGTCGGCTCTGGCACGGAAGTCCCCGCTGCTCCAGGTGCTCGTCGGACCTCGTCAGGTCGGGAAAACCACCGCGGCGGCGCAGATCGAAAAGCGCCTCGGCTGGCCCAGCGTGGTGGCCTCCGCCGATGCGCCCCTGCCGCACCCGCCGGAATGGATCGAGACCCAGTGGCGTCTGGCCCGGGCCCGGGCGTCGGCCACCGGCACGCGCGTGCTGCTTGTCCTCGACGAGTTGCAGAAGGTCCCCGGCTGGAGCGAGGTCACCAAACGTCTCTGGGACGAGGAACGTGCCACCGCCGGGAAAGTGCGCCCTCTGCTCCTGGGATCGTCGGCCCTCCTGGTCCAGCGCGGCTTGAGCGAAAGCCTGGCCGGACGCTTCTTCCTGCATCGCTGCCCGCACTGGTCGTGGCCAAGTGCCGCGACGCCTTCGGCTGGAGTCTGGACCAATGGCTTTACTTTGGCGGCTATCCCGGCACGGCGGGGTTCGTTGAGGACGAGCACGCCTGGAAGCGCTACGTGAGCGATGCGCTCATCGAGACCGTGCTTGCGCGCGACGTCCTCCAGATGCAGGTGATCACCAAGCCCACCCTGCTGCGGCACCTCTTCGCGCTGGCGGCGCAGTTTCCCGCTCAGATCCTTTCCTACAACAAGATGCTCGGCCAGCTCACCGACGCCGGCAACACGGTGACCCTGGCCGGCTACCTGCGCCTCCTCGAGGCGGCTTTTCTGGCCAGCGGGCTCGAACTGTTCTCGAAGGGCCACGTCCGCAAGCGCGGCAGCAGCCCCAAGCTTGTGCTCTGGAACAACGCCCTGGTGAATGCGGTTTCGCTGAAGTCCTTCGCCCAGGCGTTCGCGGACGGCGCCTGGTGGGGTCGGCTGGTCGAGAACGCCGTGGGCGCCCACCTGCTCAACAGTCTTCAAGGACCCGCCTGGAGCGTGACCTATTGGCGCGACGGACCCGCCGAGGTGGACTTTGTGGTGAGCCACGGCGCCCAAGACTGGGCGATCGAGGTTAAGAGCGGTCGAGGCGACAAGGTCAGCGGGCTGACCCTGTTCCGGCAGCGCTATCCGAAGGCGCAGGCCTGGCTGGTCGGGCCGACCGGCATCCCGCTGGAAGATTTCTTTGCCAGTCCGGCGGACGAATGGTTCCGCTGAGGGGGAGGGAAGCGCGGCCGGAGAACGGGGCAGGTGTGGCGGCAGGCCAGGAGGCTGCCTGTCTCCCTCCTCACAGAATCCGCGGGCTGGGGCGTGCCCGCCCTACCGCAGAGGTGGGCAAGGACTACGCCTTCTCGCTGAACAAGGCCTCGGCGAACTGAGCGGGATCGAAAGGCTGAAGGTCATCCGGTTGCTCGCCCACGCCGATGAATTTCAGCGGCAAGCCGAGTTCTTTCTGGATGGCCACGACCATGCCCCCCTTGCTGGTGCCGTCGAGCTTGGTCACCACGAGGCCCGTGACCGGCACAGCCTTGTGGAACTCGCGAGCCTGGTTCAGGGCGTTCATGCCCGTGGTGGCATCGAGCACGAGCAACGTCTCGTGGGGCGAGCCCGCCAGTTTCTTGTCCATCACCCGATGGACCTTCTGGAGCTCCTTCATCAAATTGTTCTTGGTGTGCAGGCGCCCGGCGGTGTCGACGAAGAGGTAGTGGGCTCCGCGGGATTGCGCCGCGCTGATGGCGTCATGGGCGACAGCCGCGGGGTCCGCGTGGTAGGCACCCGAAACAACCGGAACGTCCAGGCGCTGGCCCCAGACTTTGAGTTGTTCGATCGCCGCCGCCCGGAACGTGTCGCAAGCCGCGAGGACCGACGTCTGACCGCGTCCCTTCGCGAAGTGGGCCAGCTTCGCGCAGGTGGTAGTCTTGCCGGTGCCGTTGACGCCGACGACCGAGACGACCGTGGGACCGGGCTCAAGCAAGCGGAGCTCCCGGTCGTCCGAAGCGAGGCTCTGTTCCACTTCGTGCTGGGCGACGGTGAGCACGTCGACCCCGCCGCTTCCCTGCGTTTCGTAGCTCTTGCGAACGGCGGCGATGATCTGCTGGGTCATCGCGTACCCGAGGTCGGCGCCGATCAGGACCGCTTCCAACTCCTCGATCGATTCGACGTTCAGCCGCGGGGAGCGGGTGACGATGCGCTTGATTTCGTGAACCAGCCGCTGCTGCGTCTTTTGCAGGCCGGCCTTGAGGCGATCGAAGAATCCCATGGGTCAGTGTTGCGAAACCGGGGTCCCGGCGAGGGTGCCTGGACCGGGGGGCGCGCGCCGCGCCTGGGCACGGGCTTTAAGCGCCTCGTAATACTTCCACTCGAGGCGCACGGTCCCGATGAGCGGCTTGCCTTTGCTCAAGCCGTGGCAATCGGAGCCGCCCGTGACCAGGAGGCCGTAGTCCCGGGCGCGGGCAAGATACCGTTCGGTGGCGGAGGGGGTGTGCTTGGTGTGCCAGCATTCGAGCCCGTCCAATCCGGCCTCGACCATCCGGGGGAGGAGCCGGTCATTGTCATTGATGCCGGGGTGGGCCATCACCGCGAGACCTCGGGCCTCGTGGATGAGGGCGACGGCCTGGCGGGCGGACATCTTGAACTTCGGCACCCAGGCGGGCCGGTGCTTCTTGAGAAAGCGGTCAAAGGCCTCATCCATCGTGCTGCAGACACCCTCCTGAACGAGCGCTCGTGCCACGTGGGGACGCCCGGGCGACTGGCAATTCGCCAGGGCGAAGACGGTTTCGGCACGCAACGGGCACTGGATTTCATTCAGTCGCGCCACCATCTCGTGGATGCGCTGTTGCCGGACTTTTTGAAAGATGGCGAGTTCGTGGAGCAGGCGCGGATGCGTGGTGTCAAGGAAGTAGCCGAGGATGTGCACCTCCGCGCCCTCGAGATCAGCCGTCAGTTCGGCGCCGGGAACGAATTCGAGGCCGTGCTTGGCACAGGCCAGCGCCGCCCGGGGGCAACCCTCGACGGTGTCATGGTCGGTGAGGGCAATCGCCTTCAGGCCGAGGCTCCGGGCATGTCCGACCAGTTCCTCCGGCGAGTAGGTGCCGTCGGAGAATTGGGTATGCAGATGAAGGTCGGCGGCCATGGAGAGGGCGAACAACTCAATCGGCACCGCGCGGGGGCCGTTGGATTTCCTTGCGAAGGCTGTCGAGGATGCCGTTCACGAACCGGCCGCTGTCGTCGGTCGAGTACTTCTTCGCGATATCGACGGCTTCGTTGATGCTGACCACCGGGGGGATGTCCTCGCGGTACAGCATCTCGTAAACCGCGAGACGGAGGACGTTGCGGTCCACAGTCGCCATGCGGTGCAATTCCCAGTTTTTGGCGTGTTTCACGATGCGGGCATCCAGCTCGTCGCGGTGTTCAAGCGCTCCCTGGATCAGGGGATCCGCGAACAACCGGAGGGCAGACTCGGCGGCGTCCGGGGGCGGCAGTTCGGCGGCACCGTCGGGTCCCGAGGGGGAGGCGCCCTTGGCTTTGGCCTGCAGGGCGGCGAGGCGGAGCGAACTCCAGAATTGCTCGAGCGCCGGCCCGACCCGCTGGGGCGGGTTCAGGTCGTGCTGGAACAGGAACTGGACGGCGCGCTCCCGCGCCTCACGGCGTGTGCCCATGCGCCAAGGATGCGGTCGACCGGGAGCACCGCAAAGGAAAAACCGGTCCGAGACTTTTCCCGGGTGCGAGCGGGTTGCGGCGCGAAATCCCGCTGTGTTTCCCGCCTTGTCCTGCTACGCTGCGCGGCGATGAACTGTGTCGTGCGCTGTGGTTGTATGGTGTTGGCGGCCGCCGGGCTGCTCCGGGCCGCCACGTTGCCGCCCTGGGAGGAAGTGCTCGGGATCGTCCGCACCAATCTCGCCGGCGTGGGGCCTGCGGAATTGAACGACGCGACCGTGCGCGGCTTGCTGCAGCAATACCCTTCGCGCCTGATCCTCGAGACGAACCGTGTCGGCGAGGCAAGCTCCACTCCCGCCGAACCGGCCTGGCTCGCGCGCACAAACTTGTTCGACGACGCCTATGCCTACCTCCGAGTCGCCGAGGTGAGGACCGGACTGGCGGCGGCGCTGGCCGAGGCCCTGACCGGACTGGGGAAGACCAGTCAGATCAAGGGGCTGCTCCTCGATTTCCGCTTCGCCCAAGGAGAGGACTTCGCCGAGGCGGGGCGCACGGCCGATCTGTTTGCGAGCCGCGAGCAACCGCTCGTCGATTGGGGATCAGGTTCCGCGCACGCCACGGCCAAGACGAATGCGATCGCTCTGCCCCTGGCCCTCCTGGTTAACGGCGGCACTCGCGGCGCTGCCGAGGCGCTCGCGGCGGCCTTGCACGGCATGCGACTCGGCTTGCTGATTGGAGGCACCACGGCGGGCCGGGCGAGTGTCTTCAAGGAGTTCACCTTGAGCACCGGGGATCGTCTCAAAGTCGCGGTCAGCCAGGTGAAAGTGGGCGATGCCAATGCCCTGCCCAGCAGCGGGTTGGTGCCCGACATCCCGGTGCCGCTTCCCGAAGCCGAGGAGCGCGCGCGTCTTGCCGACCCCTACAAGCCGGATGCCCGCGCTTCGAGGTTCGGGACGCGCGGCGAGCGTCTGACGGAGGCGGACCTGGTCAGGATTCACCGCGATGCCCAGGACCCTGGCGCCGTGCGGCCCCGACCCGCCGTGGCCCCGGGAGCCCCCGCCCCCGCGGTAACCGATCCCGTGTTGCTGCGTGGCCTTGACCTGCTCAAGGGACTGGCGGTGGTCGGTCAGCGCGAGCCCTGATTCCGAATCCATGGACTACAAAGAGACGCTCAACCTGCCCCGGACCGAGTTCGCGATGAAGGCGGACCTGGTGAAGCGGGAGCCGGCCCGACTCGCCGCGTGGGAGGCCTCGCGGCTTTACGAACGCATTCAAGCTGCGCGCGCCGCGGCGCCGACCTTCATCCTCCACGACGGACCGCCCTTCGCGAATGGGGAGATTCACCTCGGGCACGTGCTCAACAAGATCCTGAAGGACATCGTGCTTCGCTTCCGGACGCTCGCCGGCTACCGCGCGCCGTACGTTCCCGGCTGGGACTGTCACGGGCTGCCCATCGAGTTCAAGGTCACGCAGGAACTTCGCAAACAACGCAGCCAGGAATCCCCCGGGTCAGCCGGCGTGGCCGGGGACAAGCCGCATCCGAAGGAGCCTGCCCATCCGGGCCTGGTCGCCGATGACTCGACGTCGCCCGCGGTGATCCGGAACGCCTGCGACGCTTACGCCCGCAAGTATGTGGCCATTCAGCGCGACCAGTTCAAACGGTTGGGCATCCTGGGTGATTGGGAGAACCCGTACCTCACGCTGGCGCGCGAATACGAAGCGGAGGAACTGCGGCTCTTCTCGCGCATCGTCGAGCGGGGTTTCGTGTACCGGGGCCGGAAGCCGGTCTATTGGAGCATTCCCTGCCGGACGGCCCTCGCCGAGGCGGAGGTCGAATACCAGGATCACGTGAGCCAGAGCATCTATGTGAAGTTCCCGGTGCTCGGGCACGAAAACACGTACATCCTGATCTGGACGACCACGCCGTGGACCTTGCCCGCGAACCTCGCCGTCGCGTACAGCACCCGGTTCAGTTACTCGCTGGTGCGGGTCAACCTGGGGGAGGACCGGTACGAGGATTACATCATCTCCGCCCTGTTGCTTTCCTCGCTGGTCGAGAAGTGTCGCTGGACCGATTACCAGATCATCCGCAGCCTGGACGCCGGACATCTGGCGTCGGCGGAATACCAGCACCCGTTCTGCGCGCGGACGGGGCGGTTGCATGCCGGTGACGATTTCGTCACCAACGACACCGGCACGGGTTTTGTGCACATCGCCCCGGGGCACGGCCTCGAGGACTACGGATTGGGACTTCGCGTGGGGCTGCCCATTTATTCGCCGGTGGACGACGATGGCCGGTTTGCCCACACAACCGACCTGGCGGTCGAGCAGCAGATGCCTGCCGCCATGATCGGCAAGTCGATCCTCGAGCGACACGGGAAGAGTGATGCGAACGACGTGGTGCTGCACGAACTTCGCGCGCGCCATGCCTTGGTTCACCAGGAGAATTTCCACCACAGCTACCCGCATTGCTGGCGGAGCAAGACGCCCGTCATCTTCCGGGCCATGGACCAGTGGTTCATCCGCATCGACCACCGCGTCGGTCGGTTGAGCCCGGAAACCTCCGGGACCACCGCCCCGGTCCCGGCGGCAGGCACCGCAGGGAACGCCCCAGGCCGGGAAGCCTCTTCGGAAGGTGAGGGTGCCGTCCCTTTTCGCAGGGTTGCGCTGGACGCCATCCACGAGGTGCATTGGATCCCCGAGTGGGGCATCAACCGGATCCAGGGCGCGGTCCAGGCGCGGCCGGACTGGTGCATTTCGCGGCAGCGCTCGTGGGGAGTGCCCTTGCCGGGGTTCTACGATGCCGCCGGCCAGCCGATCCTCGATGCACGGGTGGTGCGCGAAGTGGCGAACCTGGTGGAACGGCACGGCTCGAACATCTGGTTCGAGAAGTCCGCTTCCGAGCTGTGGGCGCTGGTGAGGCCCTGCGACTGGAGCGGCCCCGAAGCGGTTTCCAAGTCGCTGGATACGCTGGATGTCTGGATCGACTCCGGTTCCAGCAGCCAGGCGGTTACGGCGCGCCGGCCGGAACTGCACCGGACCGGCCCCAGTAGCGATGGTTCGGGCGCCGTCACCGGCCACAGCGACGGAAAGCGCACCACGCCCGTGGCCACGGCCTCGCCGGGGCCCGCCTTCCAGGCTGACTTGTACCTCGAAGGGTCCGATCAGCATCGCGGCTGGTTTCAATCGTCTCTCTTGCTGTCGCTGGCCGGAAACGCCGCCCCGCCGTTTAAGACGGTGCTGACGCACGGGTTTGTCGTCGGGGACACCGGGGAGAAAGAATCCAAGAGCCGCGGCTCGAAGTCCGCAACGCTCTGGGTGAATGATTTCGGCGCCGACGTGCTGCGCCTGTGGGTGGCGAGCCAGGATTACCGCGGCGACATGGTGCTCAGCGAGGCGCGCATGGTCAAAGTGGCCGAGGCCTACCGGTTGCTGCGGAACACGCTGCGGTTCCAGCTCTCGAACCTGTACGACTTCGAACCGGCGCGCGACGGGGTCCCACCCGACGCGCTGACGCCGCTGGACCGCTGGATCCTGGATCAGTTCGGTCGGCTGGAGATCGAGGTGCGACAGGCCTACGAGGCGTGCGAATTCCACCAGGTGTTCCAGCGGCTCAGCCAGTTTGCAGCGGTGGAATTGTCGGCGGTCTATCACGACATCATCAAGGACCGGCTGTACACCGATCCGGCGGGATCGGCGCGACGACGTTCAACTCAGACCGTGCTGCACCGGCTGTGCGCGGGCCTGTGCCAGATGCTTTCACCCATCCTGGCGTTTACGGCGGACGAGGCCTGGGAGTTCCTGCCCGGGCGAGACCTGGACTCGGTACACCTGAGCCCATGGGAAGATCGCGGCGTCCGCATGTCGGACGAGGAACAAAGCCGATGGAAGGACTTCTTCGCCCTGCGCGAAGCCGTGCTCCCTGAACTCGAGAAGGCCCGGCAGGTGCGGTTGATCGGGAAGGCCCTGGAGGCATCCGTGCGGCTGACGGGCTCGGATCCGAGGCTCGCCGGCCTCGAGGCGGCTAATCGCGCGGTGCTGGCCGAGTTGCTCAACGTCTCCGGTCTCGAGGTGGAGTTTGTAGCCTCGGCGGAGCCGGGTTTGCGGATCGAGGTCCGCAAGGCCGAGGGCGCCAAGTGCGAGCGTTGCTGGCATTGGGAGACGAGTATTGGGACGAGCCCGTCGCACCCGACCTTGTGTGCCCGGTGCGTGTCCGCGATCGAGACGCGGGGCTAGCCGAACCCGAAAAGCGGGGATGAACCCCCGCACTCCAGGCGCTTCGCGGCTTCGGACGCGCTGAGAACCGCGGCGGGTGCAAGAGCCTCAGGCATCTCCTTGTCAGTTCGGGACGGTGCGGGTAGCGTCCGGCGTTCTTCATCGCATCATGCAAACGCCCATCACCATGCTGTCCCGCGCCGCCCTGATCGCGTGCTGTCTGTTCCCAGGGACGATACGGAGCTTGTCCGCCCCGGCGCCTTTGGAAGTGCCTGGCCTTGCGGTCGAGGTCGACTACTTCCCGGGGGCCACGTACGACCCCGCGGTTCCGGCGGCCGAGAGCCTGCTCGGCTTCAAGATCGGACGGCGGGCCGCGACCGTCGGGGAGGTGGAACGCTGCCTGAAGGCCTGGACGGCCGCGGCGCCCGATCGGACCCGTCTCGTGGAGTACGCACGGAGCCACGAGGGACGTCCGCTGCATTACGTGATCATCACCTCGCCGGGGAACCTCGCGCGACTTGATGCCATCGAGGCGGACTTGGCCAGACTGGGCGATCCACGCCAGACCGACGCTGCCGCGGCCGCTGAACTGATCGCTTCGCTCCCGGCAGTCGCGTGGCTTGCCTACACCATTCACGGGGACGAGACCGAGGGATCGGACGCCGGCCTCGCCGTCCTCTACCACCTGATTGCCGGCAACGATCCGGAGACGGCGAAGCTGCGCGAGGAACTCGTGATTGTGCTGGACCCGGTGATGAATCCGGACGGCCGTGATCGCTTTGTGAAGATGATCGCCGAGAACCGGGGCACGGCTCCCAACCTCGATGATCAAGCCCTGGTGCATGACGGCTACTGGCCCTACGGGCGGGGCAACCACTACCTGTTTGATTTGAACCGCGACTGGCTGTGGGCGGTGCATCCGGAAAGCCGCGGGCGGTTGCGCGAGCTGGCCCGTTGGAACCCGGTGCTCTTTGTGGACGCGCATGGCATGGGTTCGCAGGAGACGCACCTTTTCTCGCCGCCGCGTGAGCCCATCAATCCCAACATCCCGACAGGGCGTCTGCGCTGGGGGGAGTTGTTCGCGCGGGATCAGGCGCAGGCCTTCGACCGGCACGGCCTGGTCTACTACACCGGCGAGTGGCACGAGGAATGGTATCCCGGCTATTCCGACGCCTACGCGTCTTATCGCGGCGCGGTGGGCATTCTCTACGAGCAGGCGCGCATCGCGGAGGACGGGGTGCGGCGCCCCGAAGGCCGGATCCTGAGCTACGCCCAATCGGTCCAGCACCATGTGATCGGTTCGATGGCCAACCTGCGCACGGCCCAGCGTCACGCCAAGGACTTGCTCCGGAGCCAGCGTGAAACGCGCGAGGAGGCGATTGATCCGAATGGTCGCTACGCCCGGCGAACGTTCGCGGTGCTGCCCACCGGCAACCCGTCGCGGCTGCACGATTTTCTGGAACTGGTGCGCCTACACGGGTTCGAGGCTTACCAGTTGCAGGCGCCGTTTCTGGCCGCCCAGGGCACGAACCAGTTGGGCGAGACGGTGACCCAAACCAATCTGCCGGCGGGAACGGTGCTGATTCCCAACCGTCAGCCGCTGGGACATCTGCTGGCGGCCGCGTTCGAGTTCGACCCGCGCCTCTCCGCCAAGGCGCTGGATGAGGAGCGGCAGGAATTGCTGCGGACCGGGGGCTCCAAGGTCTACGACACCACGGCCTGGAATCTGACGATGTTCTACGGTCTGCTGGCACTGACGTTGCCGATTGAATTGCCTGAAGGTGCCGAGCGCCTTGGGATTCCGGCGGTCGCCAGCGGCGGGGTGGAATCGGGCGAAGCGACGCCCGTTGCCTATGTCATCGATGGCGCCGACGACCTCTCGCTCAAAGCGGCGGCGCGGCTGATGGAATCCGGCGTCCAGGTCCGGATAGCGGATCGCGAATTCAAACTCGACGGCCGGCGGTTCACGCGGGGCTCCGTGGTCGTGACCGCCCTGGACAACCGGGACGCGATTGGCGACCTGCGCCAGCGTCTGGGACAGGTCCTCTCTCCGTTGGGAGTGACCGCCCGCGCCGTGACCAGTGGTTTGGGGCCGGGCGAGTGGGCCGACCTGGGCGGTCAGCATTTTATCCGTTTGGAGCCGCCGCGCATCGCCTTGCTGGGACGCGGGCGCTTTGACACCACGGATTTCGGTGCCCTGTGGCACACGCTCGATCACCGGTTGGGGATCCGCCATTCCCAGATCGAGGACAGCTCTACCGACCTGGGTCGCTACAACGTCCTGATCATCCCGAATGCCTGGGGCGGCGCGGGAGGGCTGTCGCTGGATTCGATCAAAGAATGGGTGCGCGACGGCGGAACGCTCATTGCGGTAGGGAGTGCCGCGGGGCGCTTGACGGCCGAGAGCGCCGGGTTCAGCAGGGTCCGGCCGTTGCCGGAAGTCCTCGGGAAATTGGCGGAGTACGAGCAGGTGATCTTGCGCGAGTGGCTGGGGAGAGGCTCGAACCGCGTGAGCGCGGAGCAGTTGTGGGCGCATCAGCCGCCTCTCAAGCTCGAGTATCCCTGGCAGGCCGTGGGCGGAGCCCACCCCGAAGAAAAGGAACTCAAGAAGCGGGACGCCTGGCAGGCGCTCTTCATGCCGCAGGGTGCGGTGCTCGCAGGCCGCGTCGACACCAACAGCTGGCTCACCTTCGGCTGTACTGAACCCATGCCGCTCCTCGCCGACCGCCGGAGCGTCCTGATGGCGGCGGATGGAGTCGACGTGCCAATCCGGTATGGCTACCTGACGGCCGCCGAGCCCGGACCCGCCAGCAATGCCGAAACGCCCGCGCCGTCCTCCACCAAGCCCGAGTCGGCTCCGGCGAACGACGCGGAGGACAAGGACGCGAAGGCATCGAAGGAGAAGAAGGACAAGCCGGAGCCGGCACGTGTCGGCTGGTCGGCGCTGCCGCCAGGCACCGAGATGCATTTGCGTCAGAGCGGGTTGGTTTGGCCCGAAGCCACGCACCGCATCGCCAACACGGCCTACGTGACTCGCGAGTCGTTTGGTCGGGGTCAGATCGTCCTTTTCGCCACCCCGCCGACGTTCCGGGCCTCGACCCGCGGGACCACGCGGGTCTTCCTCAACGCCGTGGTCTGTGGACCGGGTTTGGGTGCGAGCCACAGCCTGCGGCCTTGAATCGCTTCCGGAGCCCATCGAGCGACCCTCACTCCGGTTCCCTCCCAGCCATCCCGAACCGCGGCCGTTCCCCGGCCGCAGCACGGGTGGTGGCGTCCGGGAGGGTCCCCAGGCAGTTCCGGAGCGGCTCAGGATCGGGCTTCCATGGCGTGGTACATGGCCAGGATGTTCTCGGGAGGGACATCCGGCTGAAAGAGGTGGGCGGGACCCAAAATGTAACCGCCGCGGTTGCCCAGCACCTCGGCATACTGGCGTGCGGTGGACGCGACTTCTCCGGGTGTGCCGCGTGGGAGCAGGCGCTGCATGTCGATGCCGCCGTGAAAAGCGATTCGACCTCCGAACTCCGCCGCCAGCGCTGCCGGTGCCATCTCGGGACCCGTCGGTTGGATGGGATCGAGGACATCCACACCAAGCGCGATCAGCCGGGGAATGAAGCCTCGGATGCAGCCGCAGCTGTGGAAGAGCACCCGCCCGCCCAGCCCATGAATGCAGTCGATCATGGATTTGAGGGGTGGCGCGACGAACTCGTCGAACATGGCCGGCGAGATCAAGGGGCCGTGTTGTCCCCCCAGGTCGCTGATGAGCAAGTAAAGGTCGATCCGGCCTGAAGTGATCTCCGCGGCGCGCGTGTAGTCCTGGCGATAGAAGTCGGTGAACTTCCGGCAAAGATAGCGGACCCAGTCCGGGCGCTCGATCATGTCCGTGAAGAACTGCTCCCAGCCGCGAACCAGCGCCGGCCGCTGCCAAACGTCGGCGAAACCGTAAAGCCACGCGTGGTCGGGATGCGTCCGGCACTGCCCGGCGAGGCTGGATCGGTCGATGTCATCGGGTGTCGGCCAGGGGAAGGACTCGAGTTCGCCGAACTCCCGGGCACCGGCCAGTGCACCTTGAACATCCTCCCGCATCGGTCCCCACGGGGTGGGTTGGTAGATGTAACGTTCGCCCCAGAGGTTTTGAAACACGCCGGGCGCGATCTCGCGTTCCGGCCGAACCGGCGCGGCCAGATGGCGGACGTCGATCCCGAGATCGTCCAGGAGGCGGTCGCGGTCGGCATGCCCCACGTGGGCCAGCAGGCGGTTCCAGGCGGGTGGCTCCGCCCAGAAATCCCGCGGGGTGCGGTCGGGTCGTTGATGCGACAGCGCGGTCAGGACGCGTTCGCGGGGGGTCATCGCCGGGCTCATGGACCGGCGCAGTCTCGCCGCGTCGGGAGGTGCAGGCAATCCTCCCGAGACCCGGGACGCAGGTAGAGAGTGGCCCGGGAGGGGCCGCTCAGCGTTGGTAAACGAGCACCATGCCCTCGTTGGTCATGGTGAACGTGTTTCCCAGGACGGAACCCATCGTCTTTCCGGCGCCTTCCCACTGCATCCGGAGGGTCGTGCCGTCCAGCGTGTAGGTTGCCTTGACGTCACGGGTGGCCTCGCTGCCGGAAGGGGGAACGAAGACCATGTGGCTGCTGCAGGTCCCGTTGGTCTGGATGGTGAACGCCCCGGAGCGGATCTCCAGCTTGTGGCCATCGTGGGAGACGCCGGCGGGAAGGGTCTTCCCGTCGACGCTCTGCAGGCGGTACGTGCCCGCGACATCGGACGGGGGCGTGGTGGTTGCCGCCGGCTTGCAGCTGCACATGCAGAGCATGACAGTCACAGCCGCCGGAAGCGCGAGAGCGGAGGTCGCGTGAAAGAGGCTGAGGGGCTTGGTTTCGGACGCAGTCGTTCGTTGCATGGCGCGGATTGAACACCCGACCGGGCGTCCGGCGTTAATCGAAATTCCCGAGGGGTTCATTGAGCCGCTCGAAAGCTGCCGGCGTGGTGGACGGGCCGGTTTTGGGAGGCGAGGGCCTGACTGGGTGAGGCTGCGCGGAGCCGGATTATCTCCCCATCGGAAGGGCAGGGGGGCACTCCGCGTCCCGGCCTATTCGGGGCGCCAGGGACGACGCGCCCTACCTTGGGCAGGCTACACGAGGCACGCGTGCTCCCCTCCGAGTCAGAGGACGGTGACCGGGCGGTCGCCGCGATCAAGGGTGCCGCGCGTGACGCCGAGTTGGTGCCGCAGCCGAAGGTCGCGCCACAGTTGGGAGCCCTGCAGTGCGCCCCGGAGCAGCCGTTGATACATTTCGATCGTCCGTCGCGTGAGCGCCGGGGGTTCATCGAGGAACTCGATCCGAAAGTGCCGCGCCCCGAGGGCAAGCAAGCGGCTGACGTACTCGGCGCCGGTCTGGGCAAGGGCATTGAACACCGTGTTGCGGCAACCCGCATCGGCCTTGAGTGGGTGCAGCGCCCCCACACGATCGCGCAGTTGAACACGGTGTCGGTCGCACGGCCGGCCGCAATTCGTGTAGTCGGTTCCGGGGGACAGGAACGCACAGAAAACACAGTGCTCCATGTGAAACATGGGCATGTGCTGGTGAATGGTGATCTCAAACCACTCCGGGGGCGCCGCACCGAGGAGGGCCTCGAGTTGGGTGCCGGTCAGGTCGTAGGACGCGGTGAGTCGCTCCAGACCGTAGCGGACGAGGAAGTGCTCGGCGGACAGCGCGTTCGCCACGTTGAGCGAATAGTCGCCGACCCTTCGGGACCCCGCGAAGAAGCGCAGGTGGTCGTAGTTGCGGACCAGAAACCCATCGGCTTCGCTGGACTGGACTTGCTTCAGGATCCAGGCCTCGCCCGGCTTGGTGATGCGGGGCGGCGCCACGAAGATGGCCGGGAAGATCCTGCGGTCGGGGGGCTCGTTTCCGGGACTGGCCGGGAGGCCGGTGGTATGGCGGCGGCGTTGCTCCCGGACGAGGCGCACGGCGTCGCGATAGAGCTTGGGATCCTCGAACTCGGCGTAAATCGTGCCAACCTCGGCCTCGAGGGCGGCCTGAAGTTGATCCATGCGCCGGACCAGGACGATCAGTTCCGGTGCCCTCCTCGGAGGAACCGGAGTGGCACCGCCGTTTTCGAATGGGTGGTCGTGGGTTGACTGCCCGCCTGAGTCGGGAATGGGGGCAGGCCGCGAGTTGACCGCCTGGGGCAGAGGCGCGGCGTCATTCAACTTCCAGCGAAGCGGTTCGGACCTGGAACCTTCGAGCGCCGCGACAAGGGTGCGCCGCATTTGGTTCAGCTCGCTCACGGGGAGCATGACGGCGCCCTCGAGATGGTTGGCGAGCGTGCCGAGCCGAAACGGGGTGCCTCCCAGGCGTCCCAGTTGCTCGCGGAGTCGTTCGGTGGTGAGTGGCTGCGCGGCGGCTTCGACGAGTGCCATCGCGGAAGAGGCTTCCGCCGCATGCCCGTCCGCGTCGCGGGCGGCCAAGGTCATCGGCAGGCCTGCCCTGCCGCGGACCTCCAGGGCCAGCGGTCGACGGAAGCGCATTTCCTGTCCCTGGAAGGTGGCGCGCAACTCCCGTTCCAGCGCCGGGTCACTGGTCTTCCAGAGGCGGTCGCCGGCTGCGATTCGGCGGAAGTCCACATCCCCCCGTCCAAAGGCGATGACGACGTCGGGTCCAGGGTCGAGGATTTCGGATCCCGGATCGCGGCTGCGGGCCGCCGGACTTCGAACCCCGGACCCGGACCTTCGAGCTTCGAACTGCGCACCTCGGACTTGGTAAACCCGTCCTCCTTCCTCGGGCTCGTCCGGGCGTCCCGAATCGAACACGACGCCGTCGCCGGCCTTTAGCGGCCCTTCCAATCGGACGTGAACCCGGTCGCCATGGACCGCGATGACTTTCCCCAGGAAAACGCCGCGTTTCTTGGGAAAACGCGCGTGGACAAGTTCCTGGTTGTTGATGCCGCGGAACCAGCCGGTGTGGAGCCCGCGGGAGAACGCCATTTGCATCTCGTAGTCGCGGGCTGCGACCGCGTCGCTTGTCGTCGCGAGGGCCCCGTTCCCCTTGGAACTGCTTCGGGCCCATGAGCCGGCTCTTCCAGGCAGGGTGCGGGGTCCCTGGCGCGCCGGAGGCGGCGGGCAACGGAGTGCCCGCCCCACCTCGCTTGGGCTTATGGGAGGACTCTCGACGCCCGGATGCGTTGGCAAGACACCCGCGGCTACCGGCGGGTTCGCGTCCACGGAATCCAGGGCCTGACGGTAGATGCGCGTGATGCTGGCGACGTATTCCGGTGATTTCAGGCGGCCTTCGATCTTCAGGGACGCCACGCCCAGCCGCGCCAGTTCAGGAAGGAGTTCCACACTGGCCAGGTCCTGGGGGCTCAAGAGATACCGGCGGTCACCCAAGGGGACGGTCTTTCCATCCGACACGAGTTCGTACGGCAACCGGCAGGCCTGGGCGCATTCGCCCCGGTTGGCGGAACGTCCGCCGAGCGATTCACTGGTGAGGCATTGACCCGAGTAAGCGACGCAAAGGGCTCCGTGGACGAACACCTCCAGCGGCAGCCCGGGAGCTTCCGCGGTGGCCTGGGCCTGCTGGATCGAGGCGATGTCCTTCAGCGAGCATTCCCGAGCGAGCACCACCAGGCTGCAGCCCAGTTCGCGGGCGAACTCGATCCCCGCCAGGCTGCTGACCGTCATCTGCGTGCTGGCGTGAATGGGGAAGTCCGGCGACAGGCGGCGGATCAGCCGGCAGATGCCGACATCCTGCACGATCGCGGCGTCGACGCCGGCGGCGATGATCCCGTGCAGAAAGCGCTCCGCCTCGGCCATTTCATCCGCGAACACGAGGGTGTTGAAGGTGAGATAGCCCCGGACGCCCCGGCGGTGGAGGTAACTCATCAACCGCGGCAGGTCGGCCTCCGTGAAGTTCCGGGCCCGCATCCGCGCATTGAACCGGTCCAGGCCGAAGTAGATCGCATCCGCGCCGTTCTCGACTGCGGCCTTCACGCCGTCCCAATCGCCCGCCGGGGCGAGCAGCTCCGGGAGACGAAGGCCGCCGGTCGCCGTGGCGTCGGGAAGGGACGCGACCGCCTCCGATTCGGTCAGCTTCGCGGGGCTCATGGCAGTTGAATGCTCGCGAGGCAGGGTAGTCCGCGGGTTCAGCCTCCACAAGGCCGCGGGCCGGGTACGCCGGGTCTGGGCCCGGCGATTGGGCCCTTTCTCTGGAGGCACACCAGGTAGGGCGGGCACTCCGATGCCCGCCGAGCCCGGGCGCCGCTCCGGTCTGCCCGGCTCCGCGGCTATTCGGACCAGCCGACGAGCGAAGGAAAGCGACCGCTGGGGATTTGGTGAAACTTGCCTTCTGACTCCCTGATGATGAACAGCGCGCCCGCATCGGGCCAGGCAGCGATGAAGTCCAGTCCCGCCTCGACGCCGAGCACAAACAAGGTGGTGGCGAGGGCGTCGGCCGTCATGCCGTCCCCCGCGACGACCGACACGGCGGCGACGTTGTTCTGCACCGGCTTTCCGGTCCGGGGATCCAGGAGATGGCACAGGCGGCGACCCTGACGGTCTAGAATGAACTTCTGGTAGTCGCCCGAGGTGGAAACGGCCTGGTTCGAGAGCGCCACCGCCGCCGCCATGGGATCGCCTTCACGCCAGTGTTCGATCGGGGCGGAGATGCCGACCTGCCATCGAGTCCCACGGCTGTTCCGACCCAGGACCCGCACTTCGCCCGCGATGGAGGCATAGACGTTCGTGTGACCGTGGCGCTGCAGCAGGCGCACCATTTCGTCCACCCCGAAGCCCTTGGCAACCGCGCTCAGGTTGAGCTGGAGGCCGGGGATGTCCTTCAGCAGTTGGTTGTCGGCCGTGACCGACAAATGCTGGAACCCGGTAACCGCGAGCGTTGCCTGGATCGCTTCCTGGTCCGGGACCTCGCCCGGTTTGGCGGCCTCGCCAAAGCCCCAGAGGTTGATGGCAGGACTGAGCGTCGGATCAAACGCCCCCTTCGACCGCGCGGCCAGGTCGAGTGAGAAACGAACGACTCGCACAAACTCGGGCGAGACCGGAAAGGCGGCTCCCGCCGAGGCGCGGTTGAACAACGAGAGCTCGCTGTCGGGCTGGTAATGCGACATCTGCCGGTTCACCTCGACGAGCCGGGCTTCCAGGTCGGCTTGGAGGCTGTGAAGTTGCGGGGCCGCGAGCGGAGGGCCGACGATCTGGATGGTGTAAGGACTGCCCATCGTCCTGCCTTCCCAACGGTGGACGTGGGCCTCCTGGGGTTCGCCCGCGAGGCATCCCGCGGTCAGCAGGAGCGCAAGCCCGGTTCGCGTCGTTCTCATCGCAGCGGGAAGTCCGGCAGCCCGGGTGGGCGGCGTGAGGGAAACCGGCTTCCGTGGAACTGGCGTGGGCGCTTCAAGGGACGCGCAGCAGAAGGAAGAGGTTCAGCACCTCGGCTCCGGGCGCGTTGGTCATGGCGAATTGGCCCTGCCGATCGAAGGTACCCTGGGTCAGCACGGTCCAGGTGCTGATCGGCGCGTCCAGACTGGACGAGCCCAGCAGCCGGAAGTTCGCGTCGGCGGGTCCCGTGCCGCTGAGGACCAGCTCTTTTGAGGCCGAGGCCCTGGCCGTGAGCGTGGCCGGGACGACGGCCACCTCGATGGAGAACGGTTGCAGGGCATCCGGCGGAGTGCCATTGCTGGCGCTGATCGTTCCTTCAAATCGACCCGCTACGAGCGGCGTGCCCGATAGCTGTCCGTCCGCCAACAGGTTCAACCCTGGTGGGAGACCGGCGGCGGAGAAAGCGACGGGTGGGGTTCCCGTGGCGGTGCACACGTGAGCGTAGGGGACTCCGACCACGGCTTGGGCTGCGGGAGCGGTGCTGGTGATCAGGGGGGCGGTGGACACCGGCAGGTCCGGCAGCCACGTGACGCGCATCGCCGCGAAATTTGCGCCCTGATCCGGGTAGGTGTTGGTCACGCCCGCGGGGCCCTTGGTCCACAGGAGTCCGCCCGTGGTGTACGGCCCTTGGCCGTTGTTCTCGGCATACTGGACCCAGAACTTGTACGGACCATCCGGGAGGAGGCTGCCTGCGGCGTCGCGGCCGTTCCAAGTGCAGACGACGGGGCTGTTGGTGCCGGTGTACGTCGTGGCGGTGGCGCTGGTGTAGCCATCCAGGACCGTGCTCGAGCCCCGGGCGGTGTTCCAGGCCAGGCAATGGTCACGCCACTCCTTGCTGCTCCAGTTGCTCGGGCCCTGCTTGCGGAGCGTCTTGACGAACGCCCCTTCGGCCGTGGTGACCCAGACGACCGTGTAGTGCTTCGCCCCCGAACCGTTGTAATCGCGTAACGTGACCTCGAGCCGCGCGGTGCCAGGGCTCTCGGCCCCGCGTCCCGACCATCCCGATGCCAGGAGCAGAATCACCGTGGCCGTGGCCTGCCATGTCGCCTTCATACGCGGCGATCCTGAGCTGGGACGTGGCCCGGGGCATTACCGCAATTGTCCAGAAGCATGCGGGAATTGCGTTCCCTCAGGCCGGCTTTGCCGGGGGAATGTCCACACTGCCCACCAGGTGAGTCACGTCGGTGATGCCTTTGCGGACCATGTAATCGCAAAGGCCGGTCAAGACGTGAAAGGCCGTTTGCGGCTCGTAAAAATTGGCGGTGCCCACCGCGACGGCCGTGGCTCCCGCCATCATGAACTCGACGGCGTCGTCGGCGTTTTGAATGCCGCCCATGCCAATGATGGGGATCTTGACAGCCTTGGCGGCCTCCCACACCAGCTTGATGGCAATCGGCTTGATGCATGGCCCCGTCAAGCCGCCGGTGGTGTTCGCCAGCCTGGGCCGGCGGGTCTCGATGTCGATCGCCATCGCCGGGTAGCTGTTGGTAACCGCGAGGGCGTCGCTGCCCGCCTCTTCGGCGGCCCGGGCGTACGGTGCAATGCTGACCACGTTGGGACTCATCTTGGTGATGAGCGGGAGCGAGGTGGCGCGGCGGCAGGCGGCCACCACCTGTCCCAGGAGTTTGCAGTCGGTCCCGAACTGAGCGCCGCCCTCCTTGATGTTCGGACAGGAGACGTTGAGCTCGAGGGCTCCCACACCGCCGAGGGCGTCGAATCGTCGCGCCACCTCGGCGTATTCCTCCACCGTCGTGCCCCAGATGTTGATGATGGTCGGGACCTTCAGCTCCTTCAGAAAGGGCCAGTACTTGCGAATGAAACCGTCAACACCCGGGCCCTGCAGGCCGATCGCATTGAGCAGCCCGCTTGTGACCTCGGCGGTCCGCGGAGTGGGATTGCCCCGGACCGGATGGAGCCGGATGCCCTTCACCACCACCGCGCCAAGTCGGTTCAGGTCCAGCAACGGGGCGTATTCGACCCCGTATCCAAACGTGCCTGAGGCGACGGTGACCGGGTTCGAAAGTTTGAGGGCGCCGATTTGAACGGCCAGGTTCAGGCCGCGATCGGCGAGCGCGGCGGGGATTTTGGTGCTCACTTCAAGGCCTCCCAGGCGACGGCGCGGGAGTCGAAGACCGGTCCTTCGGTGCAGGTACGCTGGTATTCCCAGCCCTGGCCGTCTGGGGACCGAACCGGGATGACGCAGGTGAGGCAAACGCCAACGCCGCAGCACATGTGCTCGTCCATCGAGAGCTCGGCGGGAACGCCGTGTTCCTCGGCGAGTTGGCCGACGGCCCTCAGCATCGGGGTGGGCCCGCAGGCGAACAACTTCCCGTTCGTGCCGTCGCGTTGGAGTTCGCGTTTCAACGGTTGCGTCACGAGGCCTTGCTCACCGTGGCTGCCGTCCTCGGTGGTGGGACGGACGGTCCAGCCGAGGGCACGGAATTCATCTTCGCAGAGGATGTCGACTTTCCGCCGGCCGCCCACGAACACGATTCCCTTTTGCGGCGAGCGCTCTGCAAGGAGGTAAAGGGCGGCCATGCCGTACCCGCCGGCCACCAGGAGCGGCGTCTCGCCACCAGGTGCCGGCACGGTGAAACCGTGGCCGAGCGGGCCCAGCGCGCTGAGCTCATCGCCGGGCCGCATTCGGGAGAGCGTCTGCGTGCCCTTGCCCACGGCCTTGTACAGAACCGAGAAGGTGTCGGAAGTCGCCTGGTAAATGCTGAACGGCCGCCGCAACAGGGCATCCTTCATCGGCAGGATGCGAAGATGCGCGAACTGGCCGGGTTGGACCCGGGGCGCGATTCGGGGTGCACGCAGGACCAACCGGAAGTAAAGATCCGTGTCCCGCTCGTTCGAAAGGATCTGGCAAGGTTCCTCGACCATCGACGCGGCCAAGCATGTTCGGGGCGTCCCGAAGCGTCAATCCGGCTCGCGGCGGGTCACTGGCCGCCGCACGTGCGAATGGCCGGTGAATAACTTGGGCCGAATGCCCGTTGTCGCCTGCCCGGCGGGACTGGCAAAAGGGCAGCCGCACGTTGCTATGAAGAATGAAAAGAAGCTCGAGGCCGATGCGCGCCTCCTGGAATTGCTGAAGGAAGTCCTGCCCAAGGCGACGCCGGACCCGAGGGTCGCCGGCCGAATCTACACCGCCGTCGAAGGCCAGTTGAAGGCTCGCGCCCGGGTCGTGGCCTTCGAGCAGTTTTGCCGCAAGCGCGTGGTTGCCGACCTGGAACCCAAGAGCGTTGCCGAGGTGAAGAGCGAATTGACCACCACGTTCGCGGGAGGCGACGTGACCACACGTGCCGATCGCCGGAACGGGGCGCTCGCCGTCGAGGTCTCGCTGACCGACGGCACCCAGCTGCAAGGGGAAATCAAAGTGGATCCCGAAGCCGCAGCCGCCGTGGGGACCGACGAGGGCGAGCCCGAGCCCAAGCTGAAGTTCGTGCCTTTCCCGGTCAGCCTGCCGGGTGATGCGGAGCTCGTCTGGGCTCTGGCGCGTCAGGAGAACCTCACGGCCGAGGAAGGGGCCATGGCCTTGACCCGCGTGGTCGAGGATTTCTGGGCCTCAAAGCAGGGCCAGAAGCTGCTTCGAGAGGGCGTGGAGCGAAGTTTCGCGGACTTCGTGAGCCGGGTGCCGGCCGGATTGCTTGCCGATGCGGGACTCAAACGCCATTACCGCGAGCCCGAGCCGGTCCACGTGATGCGGGCTGGCGAGGGACAGAAGCCACGGTCCGAGTGACCTTGCACGAGGGCTGTCTTGTAGGCGCCGACGTGAGGAGGCGGCCCGGCGGCGCGAGCTGCCTGGATTGTCCCTGTAGGCGCCGACGTGAGGAGGCGGCCCGGTGAGGCGAACGTCCACGCGAGCCAATTCGGCGGGCAGCGGAGTGCCCGCGCTGCCTGGATTGTCCCTGTAGGCGCCGACGTAAGGAGGCGGCCCGGTGAGGCGAACGTCCACGCGAGCTGATTCGGCGGGCCGCGGAACGCCCGCGCTACCTGGATTGCCCCTGTAGGCGCCGACGTAAGGAGGCGGCCCGGTGAGGCGAACATCCACGCGAGCCAATTCGGCGGGCAGCGGAGTGCCCGCCCTACCTGGACGGACCACGACAGGCCCGCTTGAACCGCGGCTTCAGCTCCGCGCCGGGACGTCCTCCACCTGACCGTGGAGCTCGAGGAAGTCCAAGACCTTGGCGTTGAGCATCTGCTGGTGAAGGTCCGACAGCTCACCGCTCTCCTGGAACTGTTTGACCAGCTTGTCGGGCTTCACCTTCCGCTGCACGGCGATGTAGACCAGCTGCCGGCTGAGTTCCTCCTGCGAGATGGCGATCTTCTCCTTCTCCGCGATGCGGTTGAGGATGAACATCACTTTGAGACGTTCGCGGGCGCTTCGGTTGGCGGCGTTGTAGATCTGGTCCTTGCGTTCGTCGATCGTTTCCTTCGAAACGCCGCGGTCGGCGTTGGCCTTGACGATGTCGTAGACGGCGCCCCGGGTTTCCTGTTCCACCATCGAATCGGGCAACTCGACGTTCACGCGCCCGAGGAGCGTGGCGATGAGCTGGTTGCGAACGTCGGATTTGAGCTTGGATTTCAGCTCGTTCTCGAGGTCGCGCTGCACCCCGGCCTGAAGCGTCTCGAGGTTCTCGGCGCCGTAGGCCTTGGCCAGAGCATCGTCCATCTCGGGCAGGTGCTTCTCCTTGACCTGCGCGATCTCCACTTCGTACACGCCGATGCGTCCCGAGAGTTGAGGCACCACGAAGTCCGAGGGGAACGTGACGGTCACGGTGCGCTTCTCGCCCTTGCCGGCCCCGACCAGTTGATCCGTGAACCCCGGAATGAAATGCTCGGACTGGACGTGCATCCAGAAACCCGTCTGCTGGGTGAGACCGCGTGCCGTGGGCGCCGTCTCGGTGATGGGCTTGCCGTCGCACGTGCCGGTGTAGTTGACGACCACGAAGTCCCCGGGCTGAACGGGGCGTTCGACGTCGGTGAAGCTGGCGCGCTGGTCCCGCAGGACCTGCAGGGCCCGCTCCTTGTCCTCGTCCGTCACCACGCGTTGTTCGCGTCGCACGGGCAGGCCCTTGTACTCCGGAAGCTCGAACTGGGGCGCGACTTCCACGTTGGCGGTGTAAATCATGGTCTGGCCCGCGCCAAACTGCACCTCCTCGATCTTCGGTGAGCCGACCGGCCGGAAGTCGTGCTCCTTGAGCGCCGCCCGGTAGCTCTCGTTCATCAGGTTCCGGCGCACGTCCTCCTGGATCCGCTCGGCGTAGGTTCGCTCGATGAGGTCCTTGGGTGCCTTGCCCGGCCGGAAGCCAGGGAGGCGTGCCTGGCGCACGACCTCGGCCTTCACCTTGGCGAACTCCTGGTCCACCGCCGGTGCCTCAATTTCCACCCGCAGCAATTTCTTGCAGGGGCCCAAATGTTCGACTGTAACGCTCACAAGTGTGTGCTGGTCCGCCGGGCACCGGGGCTTGTTCAGGAGTCCCCGCGCCGCATCGCGAGCTGCGCAAGCTAAGAATCTGCCGCTGACGCGTCAAGCATGGGGAATGTCCCCGGAATGCCCCGTCGGGGCGAACACCCACGGCTCCGCAGAACGTCGGAATGCGGAACTGTCGATATTGGGGATTCCTTTGCGCGGAGGAATCTGGCGTCATCCTCCGGCGGTCAAGGCCGCGACGAGCCATCGCATGAAACCGGCAGGACCCGATGCCCTATGATCTGGCGGACACTGCGGAAGATCAGTCTCACCCACTGGATCCTGATCTCCATGGTGGCCGGCATTGCCGTGGGCAGCGTCTTTCCGGAGGGCTCCCAGCATCTCCGCGTGGTGTCGAATGTCTTCCTGCGGATGATCAAGTGCCTGCTGGTGCCGCTCGTCTTTGGCACGCTGGTGGTGGGAATCGCCGGGCACAGCGATGATCTCAAAGCGGTGGGACGACTGGCCCTCAAGGCGATCATCTACTTCGAGGTGGTGACCACCCTGGCCCTGGTCATCGGGCTGGCGGCAGTCAACCTCACCCAACCGGGCGTGGGAGTCGCCCTGCCCGCGGCAGGTTCGGCGACCGGCCAGGTGGCGGCGCAAAAGGTCACCCTCGCCGGGATCATCGAACACATCTTTCCGCGCAGCTTCTTCGAGGCGGCCGCCGCCAACGACGTGCTCCAGGTCGTCTGTTTCGCCGTGCTCTTTGCCATCGCCCTCACGCAAGTCAAAGGGAAACCGCGTGAGACCATGATCGGCTTTTGCGAGGCGCTCACGGAGGTGATGTTCAAGTTCGTGGGGGTCGTGATGATGTTCGCGCCGTTCGGCATCGGGGCCGCCATGGCCTATACCGTCGGGCATAGCGGGCTCGGGGTGTTGCTGAACCTCGGCAAGTTGATCCTCACCCTCTACGGCGCGCTGGCGGTCTTCTGTCTCTTCGTGCTGTGGCCGGTGGCCCTCTGGACGCGCGTCCCGGTGAAGGGTTTCCTTCGCGCGATTCGCGAGCCGGCGCTGCTCGCGTTCTCCACCACGTCCTCCGACGCGGCCATGCCGGACGCCATGAAGCGCATGGTCGCGTTCGGCGTGCCCAAACGCATCGTGTCGTTCGTGATGCCGCTGGGGTATTCCTTCAACCTGGACGGCTCGACCCTGCACCTCGCCGTCGCCTCGATCTTCGTCGCCCAGGCTGCGGGTGTGGAGCTGTCGCTGGGCCAGCAGCTCGCCATCATGTTGACGCTCATGCTCACCAGCAAGGGCATGGCGGGCGTGCCGCGCGCCTCCCAGGTGATCCTGGCCGGGACGCTCGTGACCTTCGATCTGCCTCTCGAAGGCGTGGTGCTCATCCTCGGCGTGGACGAGCTGATGGACATGGCCCGCACGACGGTCAACCTCGTCGGCAACTGTCTGGCGACCGCAGTGGTCGCGCGTTGGGAGGGCGAGTTCCCGTCGCGAACGGCGGAACTGGTCGAGGCGAGCCCGACGCGTCCGCCGCGCGCCACGGACATGGAGACCCACACATGAGCTACTTCAGCCCGGGCGACTGGCTCGTGATTGTCACCTACTTGGCCGGCATCATCGGTCTCGGGATCTGGTTCGGCAAAGACCAGCACAACACCCGCGACTACTTCCTCGGCAGCAAAAACACGCCGTGGTGGGGAATCGGGTTGTCGATCGTTGCCGCCGAAACGAGTGCCCTCACCATCATCAGCGTGCCGGCCATGGCCTTCGGAGGCGACATCAGTTTCATCCAGATCATCGTCGGCTACGTGATCGCGCGCGTCGTCCTGGCGGTCGTCATGGTGCCGCATTACCTCCGCGGCGAGATCTATTCGCCCTATCAACTCCTCGAGCATGCCTTTGGCCCGCCCGCCCGCCGCCTTGCCGGCGGCCTCTTTCTGCTGAGCGAAACGCTCGCCGCCGGGGTTCGCGTGTACGTGGCCTCCATTCCCGTCAAGCTGATGCTCGGCGACCGCGTGCTCGGTTTCGGGACGGGCGATCCCATCCTGGGGGCCATCCTGCTGTTCATCATCCTCTCGCTCCTCTACACCTACGTGGGTGGCGTGAAAGCGGTGATCTGGACCGACGCCGTCCAGTTCGGACTTTTCATGGCCGGCGGCCTGTTCACGCTCTGCTATATCCCCTCGCTCATTGACGGAGGCCTCTCCACGGTGATTGCGCAAGCGACCGAGGCCGGAAAGCTCCACTGGTTGAATCCCGGCTTTTCCCTCAGCCTGCCGTTCAACCTCTGGATGGGGGTCATTGGCGGCACGTTCGTGGTCCTCTCGTCGCACGGAGCGGAGCAACTCATCGTTCAACGGGTGCTGGCCTGCAAGACGGTGCAGGACGGACGCAAGGCACTGATCCTGAGTGCGGCCGTGATCTTCCCCCTCTTCCTGGTCTTCCTGCTGGTGGGTGTGATGCTCTGGGTGTACTACCAGCAAACGCCGGTGGCGATCCCGATCCCCGAGATCAAGCCGGGTTCCGGCATCAAGGCGAACGATTATATCTACCCGATCTTCATGATGACGGCCGTGCCGCACGTGCTCAAAGGCTTCCTCATCGTGGCGATCCTCTCCGCCGCGATGTCGTCGGTGAGTTCCGCGCTCACCTCGCTGGCGTCGGTGTCCACGATGGACTTCGTCAAGCCGCTGCTGCGTGGCGCCCGCAGCGAGGCGTACTATCTGCGCTTCAGCAAAGTCTCCACCGTCGTCTGGGCGGGGCTGTTGATCCTGGTGGCATATCTCAGCCGTGAGGTGGAGTACGTGCTCAACGCCGCGTTCTCGCTCCGCGGGCTGACCAGCGGAGCCCTCCTTGGCGGCTTGGTGCTCGTTGTCTGGTGGCGCCAGGGCCGGGCCCTCCCGGTCGTGGCGGGGTCGGTTGCGTCGGTGCTCGTCATGCTCGTCGTGAGTCGGGTCGAGTGGAACGGGGACGGCACCGCCCCGGGGGTGACGCCAGCCCGGGTGGCGTGGCCGTGGTTCACCCTGATTGGCACCACGGTCACCTTGAGCATCTCCTACGCCACCAGGGTCGCCCTCCGTTGGCGAACCCGTGCCCGTCGACTCCCGGCCGCCTGAAGGGGCACCCCCTGCCGGCTGCCGTGGACGTCCCGGGAGTTTCGAACGCGCGGCCCACCCGTTCTCCGTGCCGTCAGGCACACCACCAAGCTGCCGGTCTCATGAAACAGCTACTTCACCGGGTTGACCGGAGCCCGTGGCGGTTTCCCTCCACCCGCCGGCGGCCTGGCCGCAAGCGCGGTGGAGGATGCGTCGTTTCCTGCAACAGCTGTTTCAGCAATCGGTGCAGAGAGAAACAGAGGGCACGCGGGCCAGCAACACGCGTGGCGGTCCCGGCTAACGCGGTTCGATCGCACCCGTCGCGCTCAGGCGCTGGCGCTCGGCGGCCTTCGCGAACGGGAGATAGACCAGCACGGCGATGACAATCGAGATGGCACCCCAGACTGCCGCCTTCCAGTCGCCGCCGGTCACGAGGTAGTGTCCCAAGATGGGCGGTGTCGTCCACGGCACGTTCACGAATGGCTTCCGTAACACGCCCCAGTCCATCAGGAGGTAGCTGGATGCAGTCAGGATGAGCGCGTTCAGGATGTAAGGAATCATGAACACCGGGTTCAGCACGATCGGAATGCCGAAGAAGATCGGTTCGTTGATCTGAAAGACCTGGGTTGGCAGCGACAGCCGGCTCACCTTGCGAAAGGTGGGATCGCGCGAATTCACCAGGAGCAGGGCCAGCGCAATCGTTGCCCCCGTGCCTCCCACGTTCACAAATGCCGTGAAGAAACCGTACGCGGTCACGTACGGCAAAGGCTGGCCCTGGGTCATGGCGGCGACGTTGTCCGCCAGGTACTGCAGAAAGAACGGGGCCACGATCGCGTCCATCGTGTTGTCTCCGTTGATTCCCACCGACCACAGCAGCGTCACCAGGAAGGCGTACACCAGGATTCCGGGCAGCGTATTCAGCGCGAACACCAGTGGCTGAAAGGTTTGCTGCAGGCGTTCGTTGATGTCCACGCCCAGCACGAAGCGGATCACCCAAAAGACCACGACGAGGAAGACCATGGGCGTGAGCGAGAGAAAGGACTCGTACACCACGGCCGGCACGCTCTCGGGCAACTTGATGACCAGTTGCCGGTCGGTGAAGAACTTCTGAACCCGCACCGTCACGAGCGCCACGAGAATCGCCGCGAACAGACCCTTCGAGCCCAAACCGTCCATGAGCAGGCTCTGATCCTTGAGCTGGACCTGGATCATCAGGAAAATCAGCGTCGACATCGAGGCGCTGACGATGGCCTCCTGCTTCAGCCGCTGGCCAAGGTCATAGCCGATGGCGAAGCAGACAAACACCGCCAGCAGGCCGAAGGTGGCGGTCACGGGCACCTGCAGGAGATCGAGCCAGCCCGCAATCCGTTCCTCCCATTCGGGTACGGGGAGGAAAGCCACGATCATGAAGAGTCCCCCGATAATGGTCAGCGGGACCACCGAGACCATACCGGCCCGGATGGCAGACAGTTCGGTGTTCTCGCTGAGCAAGCTCAGGGCCGGAACAATACGCCGATTCAGGAATGTGGTGGCGCGGGTCAAGGCTCCTCCTCGGGGGGACGACAGGACGTGGCCGCTCAGCCCGTCAGGCGCTTGCCCATGTAGATGCAGCCGTCCGCGCCGGTTCCCACCCGGACCAGTTCCTGGAAGCCGAGGCGCTGATAAAACCCGAACGCGGGCGTGTTCAGCATGCTCACCCCGAGGTGCGCGCCTGGAGATCGGCGTTCAACCAGGCGGCGCATGACTTCCTCCATCATGCGGCGGCCGAAGCCGCGACCCTGCGCCCGCGGCAGCAGATCGATGTGCAAGTGCGAGGGATATTCCCCGTAGGGCTCCGGGCAGAAATAATCCGGGTGGTGATACCCGTGGTGCACGTGTTGAACGCGCGTCCAGGAGGCGGGATCGCCTTGGGGAGCCGGGTACCGGGCGCACAGCGGGGGACGCCACTCTTGTTCGTATCGCTCGTAAAAGCTGCGGGAATCGAGGGCGCCGAGGGCATAGCCGCAGACGCCATCGGCATCCTCGAGAACCAGGCTGAGCTCCGGCTCGTAAGCCAGGTAGGGTCCGACGAAGATCCGTCCCAGCGCGTCCGGATCCTCCTGGAAATACGGTTCGCCATCCTTCCCGTAGTTCCCGGTCTTGAGGCAGACATAATACGCGCCCGGCTCGTCCCCAGGCTGCGCCGTTCGGATGAGGCAATCGTCGGCGGTTTGGCTCACGCGCGGTGAAGCTACGCAGGGCGCCGGTCGGATGGCAAGGGTGGGTTGGGACAGCTCAACGATGCTCACGGCGACGCTTGTGGGTCGCCGCCCGAGGTCGTCGCGTTGCAGACGCGGAGGACGGTCGTCCGCTCGAAGTCGCGCGCAGGCAGGCGCGCCTGCGACCTTCGATGGGCCATTCGGTCCATTGCGCATCCCGCCAGCCGCCATCACCTTCGTGCGATGCAAGAACGACCGGATGAAGACAGGGTAGGGGAGACTTGGGGCAGGCAGCCCGCGCCAGTTGCACAAGGCCTCGCCATCCTCGCGGCCTCGCTGGCGTCTATGGTCGCTTCAGGTGCCGCGGTTGAAGTCAGCATTCGGCGGGAAGCAGCCCGTGTGCAGGTGCTCTTCGCCGGCACTCTCGAATCGGCCGAGCGTATTGAGGGACCGTGGAGCTCAGTTCCCGGCGGGGCCAGTCCATATGAGATCCCGGCGGCGGAGATCACGCGCTTCTTTCGCGCTCGAGATGCCGCCAGCGAGAGTGTGTTCGCGTCCGCCTCCGTGGCGGGACTGTCCGTGGAGGGACCGCTGCAGCAGCACTTCGTTCTCGCCCTCGCGGGGCTTCCGGACGGCATCTTCCCACCCCGCCGGGAGAAACCGTGGTTCGCAGGCACGGTCCGCTATGCCGGTCTCGAACTGCCGGTGGAACTGCGGGTTCGCGGCAATTCAAGCCTCCAGGAATGCCCCTTCCCGAAGCTGAAGTTCAAACTGGACCGCGAGCACCGGGAAGGAACGCCCTTTGCCGATGCCCGCGAAATCAAGATCGGGACCCACTGTGCCGAAGGTGGCGAAGGACCGGTGGGGCGACTGCGCGACCAGCGCGCGGCTTTTCGCGAGGCCCTTGCCTATGAAGCGATGGCGACGTTGCTCTTCACCACGCCACGAGTTCGGCGTGCGGAGATCACCTACTCCGACGCCAGCGCGGGTCGCGAAGGCCGCGAAACCGGCTGGCAGGTGGCCCGGCAGGCTTTCCTGCTCGAGGACATCGAGGTGGTCGCGGAGCGGCTCGGCGGCCGCGCCCTGAGTGATGAAGAGATCGGGAAGCTCACGGACGCCCGGTCGGATGAGGTGCTCATCACCGAGTTGCATCTGCTCCACGCCCTCCTGGGCAACTGGGATTACCAGCTCTCCGTCGACGGTCGCTGGCTCTGGAACACGGAGGTGATTGCCTTCCCGGACGGCAGCTACCTGCCTGTGCCCGGCGATTTCGACCTGGCATCGTGGGTAACCGGCGTGGTGCGGCATGCAGCCCCGCATGACTATCATCCGGAGATGCCGGACGTGGAACGGGAAGCCCGCTACCGGGTTGAACAACTGGCCAAATCGGTGGGGGCCGAGGTCTTCGCCGAAGCGACGCACCGCTTTTCCACACATCGGCACGCCCTGGACCAGCTCGTGGCCGGCGCCGCGATCGACGCAGCCGGTCGGACCAACGCCACCCGCCAGCTGGCCGCCTTCTATACGGCGCTCGGAGAATAGCGGGTTCAACGCGCGGTGCGTCCGCCCGGCGAGGGCGCCAGGCCTACAACCTGTAGACGGGTCCTCGATCTGGCGGGACCGGTTCCTGGTCACTGCGCCTCGCCGCCAGGCCAAGGGAACTTCGCATGAACCTCCCCCGGAGCGCGGACTTCAGTCCGCAGGAAGCCACGCCGCCAAGGAACGTCCCTGCGGGCTGAAGCCCGCGCTCCTCACGGGTTCATGGCCATCGCGCATGGCCTCGGGGCCAAGGGGACTCTCCCGGAACCACGCGGTTCAACGGCCCATCCGCAAGCCGGCGATGCTCGCGTCCGGCAGTTCTCGGCGATAGTCGTCCCGGAAGAGGCCCATCTGATCGAACGGCAGCGGTTTTAAACCGGCGAGGGCCGCGAGGCTCCCCGCGGCTTCAAAGCCGAACACGCCGCGGTCCGCGTTGGGGAAGGCGGTTGGGACATGGTTGGTGGCGACATTGCTGATCAACCGAGCGCCGCCGGCGTTACGCCGCAGGAACTCGCCGCTGCCGATGACCAGGTTGCGCCAGAGCTGATTGACGTTGCGATCCTCGTCCAACCGCGCCAGATCCGGGTAACGAGACACGTACAGCGCCCGGTCAATCCCCGGAGCGTCCAGGGCTCCCGCCGTGCGTTCGCGCCAGGTCGCCTCGCCCCACGGTGAGAAGCTCACCGCCGCCGCGCAGTCCACGAACAGGTTATTGTCGAGAACGTTCTCCTTGCCGCCATGAATCTGGACGCCGCCGAAGCCCAGCCGTCCGGACGCGCAGTGCCGGAAGATGTTCCCGTAGATGAGCGTGCCCGAGATCATGTCATCCAGACGAATGCCCGCCTGACCGCAGTCGGGTCCCTTCGCGGGGTCACGCCAGTTGCCGATGTGGTGGAAGTAATTGAAACGGTAGGTATTCCCGCGGTAGGTCGGGTTGCCGAACATATCCACGCCCCCCTGGTCGTCGGATTCCAGCACGACGTACGCGATTTCGTTGTATTCCACCAGATGGTCGTTGCCCTCCACGCGCATCGCGCTGCTCGGTATGTGGTGGAAGAAATTGTGCGACACCCGGTTTCCGACCCCGTTCAACAGGACCGCCGGGGTATAGGTCCGGTCAAGCCGCGACAGGTCGTAGATGTGGCAGTTCTCGATCCAGTGCTGACCCGGCGTCAGCGTGCGACGGTCGCCGCCGGTGATCACGGTGCCGCCGCGCCCCAGCGAGTGGACATCACAGGACCGCAGCCCGTGAGCCCGGCCGCCCTCGATCTCGATTCCGTTCCCGGCGAACCGTCGCACGGTACACCCCGCGAGCAGGCAGTCCGTGCCTCCGCGGATCCGGACGGCGTCCGCGCAACCCAGTTCCCAGGTCAGCCCCTCGAAGACGAGGTGAGACGCAGAATCGAGCTCGAGCAAGGGCTGCGGCGCGAGAGAGATCTCGATCCGGGCCTCGGCCGGGTCCGAAGGCGGATACACATAGAGTGTCAGGCTCTCACGTTCCAGGTACCACTCGCCTGGCTGATCAATTTCAGAGAGCAGGTTCAAGGCTCGAAACGGCTGCCCGGCGCGGTAGCCGTAGCCGTGAAAGGGGGGAGCCAACGTGATCTGCCGGCCTGCAACATCGATCGCGGCGACGCGCTCATAGGAATCAGCCCAGCCGTAAAACCAGTAGCCGTAGAGCAGAATATCGCGATCTTCCTTCCAGCGGGCCGGCCGGTCGCCTGCGTATTGGATCACTCCTTCCTTGGTGCCCGCCGCGCCATGTCCTCCTTGAGGCGTCTCGCCCCGGGCCTCGACCACCTGGACGAAGCCTTCATTCGGCCAGCGCGCCAGCGGCAAGGCTTCACCGTTGAAGAACAACTCGAGCGCCGCGTGTGACCGAAAGCCCGCACCGCTGGCAAAGCCCCCCACCCGCACCGGCGGCACGTCGGGGATTCCCAGCTTCCGGAGGCTCGCACAGAAGACCCGGCCCTGAGCCTCTTCGGGCAGCCGGGACAGGATGGCGGGATCACGCACCGGTTCGAAGCCGTCGACGCGGATGCCTCCGCGAAAGACGGGCGCTTCGCCTCGGGCCGCTCGATAGCTCACGGGTGATCCAGGCGCACCTGAATCCTCCGGGCCCAGGCGCAGGGTGCCAGCCGTGGCATAGGCGCCGCCGTGAACGACGACCTCGACACCTCCCGCCGGAAGACCTTCGCTCACCTTCAAGCGCCGAATCGCGTCGCGAGCGGCCTGGAGGGTCAGGAACGGCAGGGTTGCGGTTCCAGGGTTTGCGTCAGAACCGCTGAGGGCGACGTGGAATTCGCGACCAGGCTTCGGCCGCGCCGGGAGTTGAGTCCGTCCTGCCTTGTTGTCCGGACGCGTCTCCCCCGATGCGAGCTGCTGCAGAACCGCCAGCTGCGTGGTGGCTTCTTCCCGGTGATGGCGAGGCGCTCCCGTCATCGCGATCACCGCTTCGTAGGCGGCTTCGGCAGCGCGCCAGTCTTTGGTGTCCTGCCAGGTCGCGCCAAGGCTGAGTTGCGCGATACTGCGAAGGGCCACGGGCGCGTTCGTCTCACGGACGAGCCGCGCATAACCTTCGCGGGCGGCCTGCAAATCGCCAACGGCTCGAAGGGCGTGCGCTTGCAACAGCGACGCGTCATAGGGCGTCGGCGCAGGTGGAGAAGCCGCGCGGGCAAGTGTCACCATGTGGCAGAGGGCCACCCCAAGCGCCCACGCCTCGAGTCGACGGTTGCGCCCAAGCCGAAAGCGGAATCGTGAGGGTTGCGGAGAAGGCATGGCCAACCGTAGGGGAAACGGGACACGGGCGGAAGTCGATTCCGTGTCGGTGCAGAACGCTCCGCGGCCGGTTGTGAGGCGCAGGCGACCAGGGCGAGAGCCGTACTCCCGCCTCCTGACGTCGGCGCCTACAGCGTGGGTGGGGGCACTTGATCTTGGTGCTTCACGCCGAACACGAGCAGGCCTCCTGACGTCGGCGCCTACAGCCTGGGCTGGCGTTACGAACCGGAACCGAATGCGGCGAGCAGCGCGTCATACTGGCCACGCGTTATCGGCAGCATGCAGCCATGGCGTGCGTTCGCCGGAAGTTCGTACTTGTCCCAGTCACGGTGCCGGGTGTTGCCCGAGACCTGGAACCACGGCCCGCCCAGACTTGACGCCACCGAGAGACCATAACTGACGCCGGGGTACTGCTCGTAGTAGAGATACCAGGCCGTGCCGTCGGGCGAGGGAATCAGCGCCGGGGCCTCGCGAAAGCCCGGGCTCACCGGGGGTCCGGGTTCACCGTAAGGACCCAGGAGGCTCTCCGCGCTGCAAACCCGGATGGTCTTGCCGGTCGTCCAGTCCAGGGTCGGGTAGCGTTCGTCCTTGAGGATCGCGAAGTACCGTCCGCCCGCGGGGCGCACGATGACATCGATGGTCGCCATGTCCCGAGCGAACAGCTTTCGCGGCGGATCGGAGAACGTCTTGAGGTCCTTCGAAGTTGCGTACAGCGTGCGCTGGCCCGCCCAGTAGGGCTCGGGCAGATCGGTTCGATCCAGGTGGTGCGTGGTATGCCAGGTCAGGAGATACTGCGAGCCGGCTTGATCGAAGCAGAGCTTCGGCGCGCCGATGCGTGGCATCGCCTTCGGGTAGTCTGGAACCCGTTTCAGGTTTGGAACGTAATCTCCGTACCGGCTCCAGGTGACGAGGTCGCTCGAGACCCAGAAGTTGATGTCTGGCTGGTCGTCGCCGCGGTTGCCCACCAGGTAAAACCGGCCGTCGTGTCCCTGGCAGATGTCGGCGTGTCCCCGGTACTCCTCGAACACCCGGCGACCGCCGTTCAGGAGGCGCCAATGCAGCCCGTCGAGGCTGACGCTGTAATACAGCCGCCCGTAGTCTCCGTGCAGCATGTGAGCGAACAGGTAGGCGTCGTGCTTCGGCCTCTCGCCAGCCTTCACCTGGCCGGGAGGATCCGGCAACTGGGCTCGGCCGGTGAATGCGAGCAACCCGAGCAGCAACCAAGGGAGGGCGCGCCGTCCCTTGCGCGCCGTCCTCGGCGGGCCACGGCGTGCCCGCCCTACCTGGCTACGGATTGGCGGCAGGCACGACATAGGGTTTGGGAAACTGCACCGATCGGGCGAGGTCCTTCCAGGCCGCTTCGCCGTACACGCCCGCTTTGGTGAAATCGAACGGTTTGAACCCGATCTTCCCGGCCGGCGTTCCCGGTTGGAGGCGGAAGTCACGAGCCTTGGCGTCGACGAACAGCGGATCGGCGACGATCGAACCCGCGTCGTTGCCGGCCGCCTGCCATTCCGCGAACGTCTTGCCGGCGAAGTCGAATGCCTGCCCGCCCGCGCGCCAGTAGAGGTTGTTGCGCAGGACCACTTTCACGCCGTTCTTCCACCCGCTGTAGCCAAGCAACCGGCCGTCGTCCCAGTACACGATGTTGTTCTCGAACGTGAAGGACAGATGCGGCTCGGCGCGCGTCACTGCCACCTGTCCCTCTTCGCTGAAGGCGAGAATGTTGTTTCGGAAGACGTTCTCCTTGCCGTAGTGCTGGTGCACACAGCCGTCGCGGACGTCGTAGACCAGGTTGTTCTCGAGGAGAATGCCCGTGCTGCCTTCGTCAGGATACAGCCCCCAGCCACCGTAACGGGTCGCGTAGACGTCGTGGATCACGTTGTTGCAGACCCGCGTGCCCTCGGACGGGCCAAGCGTGTACACCCCGCCCATGTCGCTCAGGATCCGGTACCCGATGTGGTGGAGATGATTGAACTCAATCCGATTGCGTTTGGCCGCACTCTCCTCGTATCCCCAACGCCAGCCCACCGAAACCGCGGTGTAGAAGAGGTCCGCAATGTCGCAGTGGGTGATCGCGTTGTCCGCGCTGTGCCCGATCCAGACACCGACGGTGTGCGGCAGCGTCCTTCCAAGACTCTGGATGATGCAGTTGTCCACCGTGATTCCCCCGGTGCGAACCGCTTCGGGAACGATCCGCGGTTCCCCGATCCGCACCCCGCCATTGCCCAGGTCAAAGAGCCGCGTCCGCTCGACCCGGCAGTCGCGACACGCATGCCGGAACCAGAATCCCGTCGGCCCACTGTGCTCGACCGCGCAGTCCAGGAACCGGACGTCCCGCGCGGCATCAACCTGGACGGCCGTGGCGTCGACGTTCATCGCCGCTTGGGCCGGCGCGAAACCCGACGTCGGGATCCGCAACGCGGCGTGGCGGAATTTCAGCCCTTCGAACCGCAGGTGCCGGACCCAGGACTTTGGGTCATCGGCGTTTCCCTGAATGGACACGAACCGCTCCACAACGGGAGCCACGACGTCGGCCCGCGCCATGTCCTCGCCCGGGCGCGGTTGATAGTAGAGCCAGCCGTCGCGATCCAGGAACCACTCTCCCGGGGCATCGAGGGCGGCGGGGAGATTCTCGAAGAAGAACAGGCAATCGCGTGACATCGGGTTCCAGCTTTGCATCGGCGTGCCACGCGTGGTGAAGGTCCCCGGTTCCTCCGAGAGGCTTTCGATCGCCTCCCGCGTCGTGTCCCACTTGTGAAACACGACCAACTGGACGTCCCGTAACCGCTCGGGTTCGAGGCCGCGCAACGGAGCCAGAGCTTCCGGCTTCACCGTGAACCCATGGCGGACCTGACCTTGGGGCGCGCCTTGGATCGCTTCCTCCTTCACCCCCATGAGCAGGCCAAAGTCCCAATCGTTGGGCGTGCGAGCGCGGAGGGCGCGTTTGTCGTTCACCCAGAGTTCCTCGAAGCGTCCGGCAGCGCCAGCGTTGGATGTGGGCTGAATGGCGCGTGCGCGCCAGATCCCCGGGCGGCCGGGGGCAGGCTCCCAACTCTGCACGGCGCGTCCGCCGCTGATCACCACCTCTGCGCCCGGCTCGGCTCGATACCGCACGGGTTGTTCGACCGAGGCGCCCGAATCCGCCGGCCCGAACTCCAACGGGCGTTGCAGTCGGTGCACCCCGGCAAGGAACGTCACCGTAACCCCCTGGTCGGGGTTGGCCTCGCGCGCGGTCCGCACCGCCTGTTGAGCGCGCGGGATCGACCCGAACGGCTGCTCGCGTGTGCCCGGATTGCCGCCTCCGCCGCTGGGGGCCACGAAAAACTCGGCGGCACTGGCGGCATAGGCGGCCAGCGCCCAAAGCAGGACTTGACAGGTTCTCATTGTGAGACTGGCTGGTGAGGAGCGCATGTGGGAGTGGCGAGAATAGGCAGGACGGGTGCTGAACGCCAGCCAAACCCTGGGGGCAGCGGAGTGCCCGCCCTACCTGGTGGAGGTTCAAGGGACGGCCCGGCGCCCATGCTCACCTGCCATGAATCGGTGAGGAGCGCGGGCTTCAGCCCGCAGGGACGTCCTTTGGCCGGCGCGACTTCCTGCGGACTGAAGTCCGCGCTCCGGGGACGGTTGGTGGAAAGTCCCCTTGGCCTGTCGACGATGCGCCGTGACGATGAACCAAAAAGCGCCGGTAAACCGGCCGCACTCCAAACGCTTCGCGCCGCTGGAAGGCGCGTCCGAGGTCGCGAAGCGCGTGGAGTGCGGGGATTCAGCCCCGCTTTTCGGAGCAGGTTCATGGAAAGTTCCTGGTTGCTTGCGGACCTGCTCAGCGGCCATGAACGGGTCAGGAGCGCGGGCTTCAGCCCGCAGGGACGTCCTTTGGCCGGCGCGGCTTCCTGCGGACTGAA
>CAZHUS010000081.1:0-36539 GCA_964535555.1 uncultured Verrucomicrobiota bacterium | reverse complement strand
AACCCGGCGCGGGTTCCTGCGGACTGAAGTCCGCGCTCCGGGGCAGGTTCATGGAGAGCCTCGCGCGGATCGGTCGGGCGCTGCAGCCGTGTGTCCGCAGGCCACCTTGTTCACATGTTATTCACACGGTGTTCATCGCCCCCACACACGGCTCAAGGAAAGTCGTCGCCCGGTGCACAAGCGCTTCAGTCCTGCAGTTCTCCCGGCCTGGGTTGTCGGGTGCTCGCTTCTGGGCCTTCTCGGCGCCGGCTGCGCGACCGGACGGCCATGGGATGTCAGCCTCTCACCCGGCAGGGCTCCGCGGCTGACAGCGCCGCACGACGTCGAGCCTCCCTGCCTGAAAGTCCTGACCTTTAACGTGTGGGGTTTGCCTGCGTGGATCAATGGGGCGTCACCCGCGCGCTTCGCCCAGATCACGCGGGAATTGGATCAGCTCGATTGCGACGTCGTGCTCCTCCAGGAAGTCTGGACCCGCGAGAGCTATCAGGCGCTCTCTCGGGAGGACGTGCGTCCTCCCGGGGCTGCTCCCTGGTGGACCGCGGCGGCACGCCGGGAACGAGGACTGCTCGGTCAAAACGGGTTGCTCACGCTGTCGCGGCATCCCGTCGTGAGCGCCGAGTTCCACCCCTACACGGCCGCACGGTTTCCCGATTCCCTCATGCGCAAAGGAGCGCTGAGAGCGACGCTCGCCGTCGGTCCGGGGCTGTTCGTCAATGTCTGGAACACCCATCTCCAGGAGGGGAGTCCACGCATCAGATCGCGACAACTTGCCGAACTACTCCGCTGGATTGAAGCGAGCGACCAGGGACAACTCGCGGACATTGTCGGTGGCGACTTCAATCTGCTCCCGGACACCGAGGAGTTTGCACGGCTGACGTCGGGGGTGGGACCCAGTGTGACTGAACTGGCCGGCCTGAGTCCGCTCCCGACCTGGGATGGGAGGCGAATCGAGCAGGGGCAGGCCAAACCGATTGATCACATCTTCGTGCGGATCAGGCGGCCGCGAGGCGAAGTTGCGGCCCAGGTGCAACGGCGATTCGAAGAGCCCGTCCGTCAGGAGCGCCTCTCCGATCATCTGGCCCTCGAAGCCCTCCTGACATTTCAAGGGCTTGCATCCGGTCCGCCCGCGCTGGCTTCCACTCGTTCCGCGGGTTCGGGAGGCGACCGGGAGTTGGTGGTTCGGTAGATCCAAGCGCGGTCGGTTGGTACGGCTCGGCTCAGCCCCACCCACCTGCCTTGTAGGCGCCGACGTAAGGAGGCGAGGCATCCACCTCGTGGCTGCGGCCGTGAGGCCGCGGTCATTCCGAAGACCATCGGTCGTGGGATCAGGGGCTGATCGGAATGGCGGGTTCCCCCTCTCGCTGCGTCTCGGCGTCTTGAAGCGTGGCGATAGCTGAGACGATGAGTTCAGCGGAGTCGGGGGATGCGGTGTTCAAGGCCGCGCGGAGCGCAGGTAGAGCCCAGACACCGTCGCGTCCCAGTTCTCCCAACGCGACGGCAGCTTCCCCGGCACAAACAGGCATGTTCAGCGCCGTGAGCATCGCATCCGGTTGCACCGCCCGGAGCACCTTGAGAATGAAATAGTCCCGCCAGGTTCCCAACTGCGATACCAGCGTAGGCACGCAATCCCTCGCTTGAGGGCCCATCGTCACCAGGGCCTCCGTCGCTTCGGAAATCGTCTCCCTATCCTCCAGGGCGGCGACCGCCTCGGCTGAGGACAGGTTCCCGGTCTGCGCCCGGGCCCGGATGCTGGCGACCTGATGCATCCGCTCAAGGCGTGAAGTGATTTGCGGGTCAGCCGCGGCCTCAGGATCCAGGACGCAGAGCGCCGCGATCATCCAATCGGTGTCCGCCGCGCTCGGCGCGAGCGGCAGCATCTCCTTCAAGGCTGCGGCCGTGGTCGCCGGGTCCCGGTCGAGCGCGGCGAGCGCCCTCCTGGCGTTCCATGCCAGCGCCATCCGGTCCGCATCGCCGATGGCCTCGTCGTCCAGCAGCGCCTTGCGGTGGATCAGGTCCACCAGAGGAAGCAGTGAACGCAATCCCGGGTGCTCTGCTTCCAATCGGGCGAGACCCGACGCCGTGCCGGCGCAGAAGCCGACCAACCCGAGTCCGGTCAGTTGGACTCTGGGGTGATCCGCGTGGGCCAGGCGCACAAAGTCGCCCAGGTACTTTCCAGCCACGTCGTGCTGCGGTTGCAGGACCATCAGCAACGCAAGTCGCGCCGCATCCTGGGCTGGGTTCTCGCCGTGGCTCAGAAGTCCGAGGAGCTTCCCGGTCACAGCCTCTGGCGCTCCCATGTGCGGCAGAGCTCCCGCCAGGACGTGCATCGGCACGCCGGAAAGTCGGCCGCCCGCCAGCAGCGTCAAGACCTCGTCCAAGAGGGGCTCGGCATCCCGCCCGAGTTGCCCCAGCGCACCTACGCTCTCCTCGACCACAAGCGGGTCTTTGGACTGCAACGCCGAGCGCAGGACCTCGAGGGCCGCTGCCGGAGTGTCCACCAACCCGCTCAATGCCGTGCGCACGCCTTCGGCGTGCAGCCGACGGCTCAGCTCGACGGGAGTGAGGCGGGTGGGACTTGAGATGTTTGCATGCACCCACAGGCCCGCTTCCTGCCGCATCTCGGGTGCCGTAGGGAGTGGAGCGGTCAAGGCCTCCCAGAGCCTCCATTGCGCCGAAGACCAGTTCACCGGGACGCGGTCCGGGTTCGTCTCCCGCGCGATCTCCGTCGCTGGAAGGGATGCCTCCGTGGGGGTCTCTCGTGCCAGGGGTTCAGCCGGGGTGGATTCGCCCCGGCCCGGGCTACGCCAGCCAAGCCAGGCCACGGCGCTGACGAGGCAGACGGTGATTCCCAATCCCACAGACAACGCAGGGAGCATCGTGACGCCACCCGTCTCGGGAACGGCAGGGTTGCGCGCAAGAAATCCCTCGAGCTCCACCCGCTGGAGAACGGTCGCCGCCAGCGATGCCGGCGGAGTACCGATGAGGATTCCGCCCAACATCGACGCGGCCGCCGCGCCCGGGCAGACGATCCCCCGCGCTCGGAGGAGGGATTCAAGTCGGGCCAGCGCCCGTGCCACGCGCATCTTCGCCGCCGCCTCGCTGATTCCCCTGGCTTTCGCCACTTCCCGGTACTTCATGCCGCGATAGAAACGGAGGAGGAGAATCTCGCGATCCGGTTCGTCCAAGCCCTCTAAAGCCGGGTCCAACGCCTCGCTGGCGAGCCGGTTCCAGGTTTCGTCATCCGGCGCAACGGAGCTCAAGCCCGCGTGCTCCTGTACGCGTCGCTCTTGGCGGCATCGGGTTCGAGCGCTATGGAGCGACACATGGCGCGCGGTCCGGTACAGCCAGCCAGCGATGTTCACGCGCTCATCGAGCGTGGGCGCGGCCTGGGCCAGGCGCACGAATGTCACCTGGGCCACGTCCTCCGCCAGCGCTCCGTCTTGGAGTGGTCGGAACGCCGTGGCGTAAACCAGGGAGGCGTAGCGCGACACCAGTTCCCGGAACGCGGCTTCCGAGCCTCGGTGCGCATAGTCCCTCAAGAGATCCCGGTCGCTCGCGCTCATGTGTTCACCGAGGATATCGCCGTGAAGGCGGAAAGGTAACAGCCTTCACGCGGAGGAGGCGCGGCGCCGGGCGGCGCTCCTCCAGGCTCAGGCCAAGCGCCTCAACCCCTACCCGCAGCCGTGGGGCCTTGTGTTCAGAGCCCGGACTTGTGAGGATGATGACGCTGGCGGCGTTCCCAGTCCAACCCCCGGCTCTGGTGACCATGCCGCCCCAGCTGCTCCGGGTCTGTCAGTTGTTGAACAAGGCCGGGGCCAGGTACCTCGTCTGCGGCGCTCACGCCTGCATCCTGCACGGCCTGGTTCGCACCACCGAGGACGTGGACATCCTGATCGAGCCCACGGAGGACAACTGCTAGCGGGTGATTCAAGGCCTTTCCGTCTGGCGGATGGTGCCGCCCGCCAACTGAAGCCCCGCGATTTGATCGAGAACGTCGTGGTCAAGGTGGCCGACGAAGTGGAGGTGGATGTCAGCACCCAGGCGTGGAAGATCACCTACCGCGATGCCCTGCCGGGGGCGCGGGAGGTGGTTGTCGATGGGGGTTCGCGTGCCCTTCCTGGGTCTTGACGCGCTCATCGCGAGCAAAGAGACGTACCGGGAACAGGATGCCTTGGACCGGGCCCGCCTGCTCGCCTTGAAGCGGGCGCAGTGACCGGGGGCGGGGGGCAGGCAGGAGACACGCCGGGCATCCCCCAACGTGGCCAGGAACTGTTCACGAGCCGCGTCGTCGTGGAAGATGGGTTCGCGGCGGTCCCCCCGACTCAGGACGTGGTAGATCGCGCCGGGATACTCGACTCGGAGCTTGCGCGCCATGGCCGCGACGCAGGCGGAACCACCTACAGTTGTCAATAACAGGACCCGACCCCTTCACGCGGCCTCGTTTGGCATCAACAAGACCTGTCCGCTTCATGCGCGATATTCTTCCTACAAGGACTTTGACGGACTTATTGGACAAGTCATACTGACGTCCGTGAATACGACATCGCCAGCCGATACCGTCTGGTTCACCACCAAAGGCCAGGTGGTCATCCCGCTGCGGCTCCGCAAGCTCTACCACATCGAGGACGGCACCCGGGCCATCGTCACCGCCACCGACGAGGGCATCCTGCTCCAGCCGGTGACGCGCCACGCCATCAACCGCCTGCGCGGCATCCTCAAGCGCAAACCCGGCGACCAACCGCTCGCGGAAGAGTGGGCGGAGCATCAGCGCCAGCAGCGGGAACTCGAGGAGGCCAAATATGCCCGCAGCACCGGTGCTCGATAGCTTCGCCCTGCTCGCGTTTCTCCGGGGCGAAACGGGCGACGACCGAGTGGCCGCCCTGCTTGAAACGGCCGGTGAGCGCGACGTCCCGCTGCACATGACCGAGGTGAACTACGCCGAGGTCAAGTACATCGTCCTCCGCAAGGACGGCGCCGCGCGCTGGGGGGAGGTGGCCCGCGACCTGCCCACGTTGCCCATCGAATTCCATCCGGCGGACCGCGAACTGGCCGATCTGGCGGCGGACTTCAAATCGCGGTTCAGCCTCAGCCTGGCCGACGCCTTCGCCGCCGCGCTGGCGAAGAAGCACAAGGCTGAACTCGTCACTGGCGACCCGGAGTTCAAGGCGGTCGAGAAGGAGCTCAGAATCAGATGGCTCAGGTAGACCCCATCCAGCCGTCATGCAAATTGGGTTTCCTGCTCCAGCGATACGCCCGCAGATGCTCCTCGGGCGTCAGCAACCGCGCGCGCGCCGGATTCAAATGCACGTAGTCGCACACCGTCTTCAGGTAACCGTCCCCGCTGCCGTCCACGATCAACGCCTTGTAGCGACTGCTGAGAAGGTGGCCGCACACCTTCTGCCGGCGATTGAACCGGGCCGGTGTAGGTGCCCAGCAGCCACTGCATCCCGGCCACCAGGCTGCCCTGCGGCGTCTCGATAACGAGGTGAAAGTGATTGGGCATGAAGCAGTAGGCATGGACGTCCCAAACCGCCTTGTGGCAGGTCTCGCCCAACGTGGCCAGGAACTGCTCGCGATCCGCGGCGTCGTGGAAGATGGGCTCGCGGTGGTCCCCACGATTCATGACCGGGCAGAACTTCTCACTTTCACCGATCCCCGCCTTCGACTACAAGTGCTTCCATGAACACGTTGGCGATTGAAGCTGAAGTGGACAGCCAGGGTTGGCTGAACATCCATGCCCCGGCGCCACCCGGCACGGTCCCCGGCAAGCTGGACGTGCTGGTCGTCTGGTCCCCGCCAAGTCCAACCGTCAACCCGCGCGTTCGCCCGCGTGCCGGCACCCTGCCTGGCAAGGTGGAACTCGCCCCCGATTTCCACGCGCCTTTGGAGGACTTCAAGCCCTACGCGGAATGACGCTCCTGCTCGACACCCACACGCTGCTTTGGTTCCTCACCAACGACTCCAAGCTCAGTGCTCGGGCGCTGGGTGCCATTGAAGATTCGGCCAACGCGGCGCGCGTCAGTGCCGCCAGCCTGTGGGAAGTCGCCATCAAGTTCGCCTTGGGAAAGCTGAAGTTGCCCGCGCCGTACGCAGACATCCTTCCCCGCCAGCTTGAAGCGAATGGCTTTGGCCTGCTTCCCATCACCGCCGCCCATTGCGCCACGCTGCTGACGCTGCCTTTCCATCACCACGATCCGTTCGACCGCCTGCTCCTCGCCCAGGCGAAGACCGAAGGCATGACATTGGTGACGGACGACGGCCAGTTCGCCGCCTACGGAATTCCGCTGCTCTGGTGAGCCCACGTCCGGGGCCTTGCCTGAGCCTTTATCGAACGAAAGTGATTGGGCATGAAGCAGTAGGCATGGACGTCCCAAACCGCCTTGTGGCAGGCCTCCCCCAACGTGGCCAGGAACTGCTCGCGATCCGCGTCGTCACGGAAGATGGGTCCACGCCGGTCCCCCCGACTCATCACGTGGTAGATCGCGCCGGGATACTCAACCCTGATCCTGCACGCCATGGCCTCGGACCGGCGGAACCACCTACAGTTGTCAATAACAGGACCTGACCCCTCTGGCTGAAATGGCTCATCGCCGGGGTACTCCACTCCCAACCTGCGCGCCATGCTCGCGACGATAGCCGACCCACCCTCCCTTGCCAAACGCAGGACCTGACCGCCTCAAGGCGGTACCTAACTGCCATTCGGGACTGACCCGATTCCGATGAAGCGTGATGAATACGCCGCTCCCGCTTGGTCGATCGAGGGCGAGCGCGATGGCGGGTTCATAGTCCGACTTGCAGCCGATAGAAGCGGTTCGTTTCGGCTGTGGTGTTCGTCACTACCCGGTCGCTTCCAGGCAGTGACGGCGGGTTCGTCACCGGGGTCCAGACGACGCCAGCCCCGAGCTGGGGCGAGGCCGTGAGGGTGAAACCGCTCGCAGCCGCCCTCGCCCAGTCGTTCGAGGAGTTGGTAGCGGCCGATGAGCTGACCGATGGCGGGGTCGGGGGAGTCGGTGGGCCGGACGGTGAGGGTGGAGCGGGTGTGGGGTGTGGGGGTGGCCAAAAGGGTTTCCGGGTGGTCGTGGGCAGCCAGGAGGGCCTCGAGGCGGGTGCGGAGGGCGGCGTCGTGGGCGCAGACGCGATCGAGGTAGGCGGCGCGTTCTGGGGTCTCGAGGGCGGCGGCCTCCTGAAACAGGAGTTCTTCAGGATTCGGGTTCATTGGTCCTTCAGGATTCGGGTTCATTTGCCGCTCGGCCACTCACGAGCAAGAGAAGGCGCGAAGGACGGACGGAAGGCAGGAGAAGTGCCGTCGGCCCGGCTTCCCGGTCGCGGACGGTCATCAATGGACCACCCCGGTGGCTTTGAAGCCGTGATGGCGGAGGGGCCTGAACCGCTCTCCTCCCACTCCCATTACCTCGACGGGCAGGGTATACCTCCCCGCGCGCATGTCCTGAGCCGCGAGGTGAAGCGTGTAGGGGCCGGCGTTCCGGACCATGAGGTTCAGAACGCCGCTGTGGGGGTTCCTCACCACGCTGTTTTCGACCAAGCCGACCTCCAGGTCATGGAGGCCGCCGGCATCTTCCTGGAGCGGGGCGCGGATTCTGCCCCCGGCCATGCGGGCCGGGTTGCAGTCCATGGAGTTTCCGGCGCAGGAGGGGTTCACGAACGTCGCCGTGACCGGCACCGTCCCTAAGGTGTCCCGGGCGACGGAGAACAAGTTGCAGATGACCATCCTCGAGGTGTCGTCAGCCGGGATGTCGTCGCCAGTCGCCTTGGACAGATGCAGTTGGGCGGCCTGGTCGGTGAGGGCGACCAGGGTGAGGGCGAGGAGGAGACTGGCTTTCATGGCTGGCTTGTTGATGGGGTTGTTGGTGGAGGTGGTCCGGGGGCCCGTGGCCGCGCGCCGGGTGCGGGTGTGATGCGGGCGAGCGGTTCCTGCGCCGCCAGAGATCGTCGTGGTCGTTCCGTTACCAGGTGCATCCACACCATCAGGCGCAATCCCCGGGCCAGGAGTATGTAGGGAACTGACGCGCTGGGGTCCGCCTGGGGGGGCGGATCGCGGTCGACTCCGGACGAGGGGACGGTGTCTGTGTCCTCTACTTTGGGGCAACTTGCCCCGGGAGCAGGACCGTGACGCGACTCACCGTCCTTGCCAGGACCGGGCGTCGCGGCTTGTCGTCTTCCTCGTCCGCCTTCACGGCTGAAGCCTCCTTCTCCCCCACGGTCTCCTCGGCGTCCATCCGCTGGGCACTGGCGGCCGAGACCGAGGCTTCAGAAAAGCCGACGGCCGACGTGACCGTGCCGCTGGCCTGGACGCTGTCGGAAATGAGGGAAGCACTGACGGTGTCTGCGGAAGCGCTGATCCCACCCAACGCCACGATCGTGCCGGTAACGCTCCCGCCCGCGCTGACGCTGACCGATCCGCTGGCCACGGCGGTCACGGTGATGTTCTGGACCGAGCTCACGTCGATATCCCGTTGGGCCACCACCACCCCCGAGATGTCGCGCGTGGCCTCGAGACTGACGTTGGCTCCAATCACCCCCGAGGCGCCGGCGCTGATGCTGCCCTCATGAAGCACCACCGGCTTGCCTTGCGCGTCCAGCACCGGCTGGCCGTCGGCATCCAGCAACCGGGTGCCTGCACGGAGCGCGATGCGGGCATCGACCGTCTCACGGCCATTGAGCGCAAGCTGCATGATGCCGCCTTCGTTCGCAATGATGTCCCCCTCCGGCGTCTCGATGGTGATGTCACCGAGCCCGCCCGAGCTGCCGGGAAACGAGGTGGCCAGGATCCCGCTGCCGGGAATGGCGCGTGTGCTGAACTCGCGTTCCCGCGTCTGGGGATGGATCGCGATGCGCTCAACCCGCACATAGCCCAAGCCGCCCACCCCCGCGTCCAGGTTACCGTGCTCGGATCGCACGAAGACGTCTCCGTCATCGTACGTGGCAATCCGCGAGCCGCCCACGCGAATGTCGCCCCCGGCGATCAACGTCACGTCGGAGGCTCCCACGGTGTAAATCCCCCGGGCGACATCCGGATTGAAGCTCAAGTCCGCATCGCCGACCGTCACGCTTCCTCCCACGTCGATGTGGATATCGCCCCCGTTCACGTTTCGGACGCTCGATCCGAACATGGCAAAGTCCCCGTTCACCTTCAGCTCGAGGTCCGCGCCGCGGTCGTAGGCGAAGGCGAGCGCGGCGTTGTACTTCGAGCCCAGGGAAACGATGCCCTTGCTGAGCCCGAGATCCAGGGACCCGGCCGCCAGCCGGAAAGTCCCCGGGCCTCCAAGCTGGTAACCCTCCGGCGCGGCGGCAGGCACATCCTGGCTCGCGGCGTAGAGCGCGCGCAGGTCGGACTCGGGCAGGAAGGTGGCGGGTGTCGTGATGAAACTGCCGAGTTCGTCCACGAGCGGCGCCCCGTTCGGGAGGAACTGCTTGACCTGAATGTGCAGCAGCGCCTCGAGGTCCCGTTCGTTCATCCGGCCTTTGTAGCCGAGACGGCCGGTGTGGGGATTGAAGGTGAAACGCGGGATCAGATCGCTCACGCGCGGCAGACCCGGTTGGCCGACGGCGTTCTCCAGCACTTCGAAGATCAGGCGCGGCGTCACCGATGCCGGGTCCTGGACATAGACGGGCGGGATCTCCGGGTAGATGAAGGTATACTCACTGCGGTTGTAGATGCCTCCCCCAACGACCAGTTCCGTCACGTCGTCCGCGCGCAGGTGCTGGCCCAGAAAACTCGTGTTGTGCAGGTCACCCGCCACGGTCCAGTGCGCCGGCGTGGGGACCGCCAGGAACATGTCGCGAACGTCCCCGCCGATGTCGAGACGGAGCGGTTCGGTGTTCGCCAGATGCAACCGGGTCGGATCGTGGCGGAACGGCCCGAAATCGTCCGCGGCAAGGTACTGCCGGCGGTCGCTGTCTGACATAATCAACTGCCGCGTCTTGCCCGGAGTCGAGGACATCAGCGAGCCTCCGTCGCTGGTCTGCAACCGCAGCGTGCCTTGCGGCGAGGGGAACAGAGTTACGTCGTTGCCGAAGAGGATTCCCCCGGCACCCGCCTCGATCTCGAGTCGGGGCGGGTAGATGCTGGGCAGGCTTTCCTCACCCGTGTTGCGCGGCAGGGCCAGACCCACCAGTTGCACTTCGTTGGCGGCCTTGAGCACAACGCCGGCTGCCGGGTCATAGTCGAACGCGTGCCGCACGAGTGAGTCCGCTCCCCCGCTCCGATTGAAGCTCCCATTCGGGTTGCGCACTTCCTGCAGCGCAATGTTCTCCGCCTCCACGGCCCAGGATCCCCGCACGACGCTCAGGGCCAGCGTCAGGCTCGGGAGCCCGGCATTCCCGCCGGCATGGATCCGGCCCTCGCCATTGCGAAGGACGTAATGCCCGAAGACATTGCCTCCGGCTTGGACCGTCACGTTCCCCGGCTCGGCACCGAAGGCGCCCGAGCCGCCGTCGCCATGCGTGCTGGACGCGTTCGCCGGAAGATAGCTGCGCACATCGCCGCCAGCCTTGATGGTCACATCGCCTCCCGCGGCCGTGCTCACCCCGCCGACGCCCGTCGGATCGACGCGATACCCAATCCCTTGCGCGCTGAACACGAAACCGTTGGGGCGCGAGCCGGTGTTGACGTTGCCTGAAAGCGCCTCGACCTCGATGGAGCCCCCACCCACGGTCCGCACGTATCCCGAGTTCACCAGGATCTCCTTGCCCGCGCGCAGGCTTACCGCACCGTCGCGCGCCTGAAGCCAGCTTCCGCCCCCGGTGGTTCCGGCTTCGAAGTAGATGCCGCCGATCCCGGCCGTGACCGTCTCCTTCGTGAAATCGTAACCGGCCTCGAAACGCACCGACCAGTTCTCATCGGCAAGGATGCTCGAGTTCCGCCTCACGCGCACATCGCGACCGGCTTGAAGCGTCAGCAGGCTGCCGGGGCTGTTGACGCCGGTGCTCGCGTCCAAATCCCATGCCGTCTCGATGCTGATGTCCCGGGTCGCCTGCAGGGTAATCCGCGAGAATCCCTTGAAAGCCGCATCCGTTCCCAGCCGCAGCGTTTCCGGAGGGTCTCCGGCGCCAACCGCACCTCCCGTGGTGGTGCCGCTTGCCGATCCCGACACCACGATGTCCGTGGGGTCGAGCACCAGCGTTCCCCCGGAATGCCCACCGCGTCCCGCCGCCTCGAGGGTCGAGTGGATGGCCGGCATCTGCGGCGCCGACAGATGGACCTCGCCGCCCGCCCCGCCCGCAGTCCCGCCCGCCACCGACAGCACCGATCCCGCGGCGTCAAGGAACGCCCCCTCGGACCGCAAGGTGATGCGGCCGCCATCCGAGACCCCCGCCTCGTCGCCGCGAGCCTCGATGACCGAACGTGAATCGAGCGTCAGGCTTTCCGAGGCCACCAACTCGATCACGCCCCCATGCTCACGAACGCTGTCCGCCTCGATTGTTCCCCCCTGGTTCACCACCGCCGCCTGGAGGGCGATCAGGCCAGCCTCGGCGGTCAACCGGCCGGTATTGTCCACCGAACCCGCCGGCAGCCGCACCCGGGCCGAAAGGCCGCGGCCGTCCGGCCGTTCCGACAGCAGCAACTCGCGTCCGGCAAACAGCCCGATCTCGCCTTCATGCGCGCGAATCTCGCCGCGGTTCTCCACCCGCTCGGCGATCAGAAACGCGCTGCCGCCCCGCCCCACTTCGATGTGTCCGTAGTTGACCACGGCGGCCAACGGTGGGGTCACCGACACGTTCCACGGGCTGCCGCCCCCAAAGTCCGGCGGCGCGATCGGGGCGGTGCTCACCACGAGCCCGCCGGTCTTCACGAACGCATCCGGGCCGAAGTAGAAGCCATGAGGGTTCGCCAGCACCACAATTCCGTTGGCCTCCAGCCGGCCGAAAATCTCCGAGGGGTTGGCATCATCCACGCGGTTCCAAACAACCGAACCCGAATCCGGTTGGATGAAGCGGGTGGTTTCGTGCGCCGCGATGTTGAAACTCGACCACGACAGGAACGCGTTGTCCGACGCCGTCACATTGAGTACGGGGCCGTTCGCCTGGACGGTCGCCGCGCCTTGAAGGACGACCGGACCTCCGGGATTGGCCAAGGTCGGGCCGGTGTGCAGGCTGGCCATGGCACCCAGCGTGACTGGAATGAGGGGGTTTGGAGCCCCGGCCAGGTGACAAGCTGGGCGTGTCGAGTCTTTCAGAGAGATCCGCATGGCGGGTGCATCGTCTGGGCAAGCGTTCGGTACCGAAGGAGGATAGCAGGTCGGGCCGGAGCCTAGGTGGCAGCCGAACGTCGACGGGCCTTGGCTGCCCGCTGGCGTCGCTCCCGCCAGGCACTCGGTGTCATGCCGAAGTGAGTCCTGAACAAACGATTGAACAAGCCCAGATGGGCGAACCCACTCTCATTGGCGACATTGATGATCTTCTCGTCACTCTCTTCCAGCAGGCGCCGTGCCTTGAGGAGTCGCCACTCAATCTGGCTCTGCCGGAGCGTCTTCCCAAACCGCAGCCGGAACAGCCGGGCAAAATGTCGGGCGCTGCAACCGCACTGTTGAACCAGCACCTTGAGTGGCTTCGAAAGCAATTCAGCCTCGGTAAAGCTGCCCATGCATCGGTCAAAGCGTTGCCTGACGCCGTCGGACACCAAGGGCGTGGTTGCCTCGGCCCCGACCCGCTTCGCCACCAGGTCGGCCCAGAGGGACACCCACCGGCAGCGCTCCTGGAACGTCGCGCCGGCGTGGACATGTTCCGCTTCGGCCACGAAGCGTTCACACTCGCCGGAACCGTTCGGATAGCGCTCCGGCTTCGCGTTCAGGTCCCGCAAAGTGCGGCTCAAAGCACGATGCTCGCAGAGGCTGACCAAGGTCTGCACGGTTTCCAGGTTGATGTAGACCGATCGCAACACCGCGTTACGCACGTGGCTGCATCGAAAGCGCCCCTCACCGCCTCCGCCGCAGAGCAAGAGGTCACCCTCTTCCAAAGCCAGGTTCGTGCCGCCTCCCAGCCAGTAGCCGACGCCTTCGCGCACCTGGATGAGGATCCACCCGGGCAGGTGGGAAGGGAGCCACTCGCTGCCTGCAGCCAAACGCCGCTCCGTGAGACTTAGGACGCGCTCCTCGGACATGGGGCATGACGTTCGCGCAGCCGGTCAACAAGACCATCGCAGCGAGGTTAAGTTATCGTGACGTGGGACACCGGAGTGCAAGAGGGGGCGACTTCGGGCCCGGCTGAACCGTCAGGACTGGTTGGGGTGCGTCCTGCTTCACCAGACAGGAGGAGGTGCGGCAGTCGCCCGCCGCACCTCCGCTACGCTCCCCTGGGTTTCTGAACCCGCCCGACCGCCCGCTCCGAGCCCCCGTCACCCCTTCGGACTACGGAACGAGGGGGTCACCATCGTAACTGTCCGTCACGGGCGAGCCGTCGTTGGCGCGTTGCACCCCCATGTCGCTCATGGCAATCGCGGAAGCATCCGTGGTGGTATCCCCTTTGAGTTCATTGTCGATTTCGGTCACGAACTTGTCGATGAACGTCTTCAGATCGCCGGTGTAGTCGCTGGTCTTGAAGACAAGACGTTCGTAGGACCAATAGGTGTATTTCCCCGTTCGCACGTTATCCCGGGTATACGGAACGCCGCACCACATGAGGCGTTGCGGATCGCCAGCGAGGATAACTCCGCCACCACTGCTGCTCTTGGCTTCCCCGACCGACATCGGGCCGATGCACGGACCCGCGTCTGCGAGCGCATTCATGAGCGCGGTCTTGAGATTCGATCCGCTCTCATAGCCATAGCCGTACCCAAATTGATCGTTGTCGCCGGTGTTCGTGTCGTTCGCCAGCTCCCAGACTTTCTTGTCACTGCTGAGGGCGGTGAAGGTCGCGGTCCGGGTGATGCCATACGCTGTCTCAGCCGCCGTGATGATCCGCGTTCCCGAAGTCCAGGCGCGACCGGTCACAAAAACGTAGCTGCCGACGTCCAACGGGTTTCCCGTGAACATGTGCTTTTCCAAGCCGCCGCTGCTGAACAGCGGATCAACGATCTTCAGCGTGACATTGTTGATCGCCGTCTCGAGCTCGGCGTTGGCGCTCTTGACAAACAAGAACGGGACGACGCCTACCTCCGTCGAACTCAGGCCGGTGGTGTCGAACGGCATGTTCTCCAACTGGTTGTCGGCGAAGGCGAGGTTCGGGGCCTGATCGAAGGTGCTTCCGCAACCGACGGCCTTGAACGTCACGTTGTTGCCTTGGAGGACGTTCAGGGTTCCCTTCACGGAGCCGCTATAGCTGCCATACACCCTCACGGTGCCGCTGATGCCGTCGATGGTTCCCGTGAACGTGTACTGCGTGTCGCCGCCGCCCCCGCAGTGGGTCTCGGCAGTGAACATCCGGTTGTCCAACACCGTGAACGCCACAGCGCGAAAGGCCGTGGCCCCGGTCAGGTAAACGTCAAGATCTGCCAGGACGTTGCCGGCTGAGGCTAGCGTCAGGGCAGGGAGGATGAGGTAATGGCTCTTCATGGTTCTGCGATTTGGGAGTTACGGTTTCAGGTTGTGAACAGAGAAGGACGGAGACTCAGGATTCAATCTGCGACGCCCGGTTGCGACGCACCAGACCCAGCGCGCCAAGAGCGAACACGGCGGCGAAGGCAACACTGGCCGGCTCGGGAACGGGGACGAACAGCGCCTGGAGATCGCCGCCACTATTGACGCGAAACACGATGGAGCCCAGCTCCTCGGCCGCGATGCCCGAGTTGACATTGCCAGGGAGGTACCAGAGCGGCATGGACACTTCGCTGCCCGGTGTGGTTGGAACGGTATCCTCAACCGCGTAGGGAGAGGTGTTGTCCCACTTGCTGGTTCCCGGGCCGTCCATCGACGCGGAGTAGCTGGAGTTGTTCCACGTGGTCAATTGGAGGGCATCCGTCGGTTTGCTGATCTTGCGCCCGTTGGTGCCCACGGCAGAACCGTACTGCGTGTTCTTGAAGCCGGTGCCGGGGGCCGTGCTGTTACCGATCGCGCCTCCGATCTTGGTCCGGGTGCTGTTCTGGCCGCCTGCATAGGTAAGCACCGTGGCATCGCTGGTCATCCAGAGGTCGGTCTTTGCGGGGACAGTAGTGCCGAGCTGGTCGAAGCCGCCGACCGTCCACTTCAGACCGGACAAGCTGCCAAACGCGGTTTCCAAGGCGGCCTTGGTGACACCAGGCAGCGCGTGGGCCGGATCCGTGCTCTCGAAGTCGGTCACCGGACCGATGTCGAAGCCGACGTTGATGCTGTCGGTCCCGTTGCGGAGCGCCAGCAGCAGCCGGTTTTCGCTGCTGGTGGCGAAGAACTGCGCCTGCGCCGCGGCAGCCAGGAGAAGCCCGGCCGCCGGGAGCAGGTACCGTGTGTTGTATGTCTTCATGATAGCCAATGTCCAACAAGGTCGTGTTGTTGTGTCGCCGTCCCGGCCCCATCGCCGGGACGAAAACAGCCTATCGAAGCGGGCCTCTCCTCACTACCACCTTGGAGCCTCCGTGACACATGATTTGGCCATCCTTGTGTCAACCCGAGTGGATTGTCTGTCAATGAGTTGCAGAGCGGAACCAGCCCGTGCAGAGGCGAAGCCGACCTGATGCCATGCGATGTTCACACGGCACGGACCGGATGCTGCGTACCATTCCTTCGGGGGGGCGACACTGCGCGGAGCCGTTACTGGCGGATCCACCCATGAACCGTTGGGGAGCGGGGGCTTTAGCTCGCAGGGTCGTCCTCGCGGCGGCGGGGCTTCTTGCGGACCCCGGTTCACCAACCGCCACCTGCAAAGCGAAGCGGCCTTACTCACCGCTGGTGAGCAAGGCCGCGGAAGCGACGCTCGTTACCCCGACTGCGAGTCGGTGGACCTACGCGGTTCAGGCCGCCACCGGCAGCCATCTCCTTCGGGAGACGAGAGCCAGAATCCCGAGCCATCCCAAGGATGCAACCGAGGGCTCAGGCACGGCGGTCGGGGTGTAACTGGCGTAGAACACCCCGGCGTCGTTGTAGCCCAAAGCGATGGTTCCGAGTTGATCGGCCGGTTGCCCCACAGGCACGTTGCCCGGCAGGTACCACAGGTCCAGTTCGATGCGGTCGCCCGGATCGTTGAAGTCGGCTCCGGTGTTCGCCTCCGTGCCGAAGGTCGTGTTGTTGCCCCACTTGCCCGGGTCGGCGCCCATGAGAGCCGAGTACGAGCCTGACCATTGCACAGTCGTCAGAGCCTCGCGGTCGAGGGTTCGGGCATTGGACCCGAAAGTGGCCTCCTCCTGACGATAGGTGTTGATGGTGGTGCTGATCGCGGTGCGAATGAGGTTATGCGCGCTGCCGGATGTCGTTGGCGCGCCAGCCAGCGGCGGCGAGCTTAGCCAAAGATGGGTCTTCACCGGGACCCCGGAAAGCATGTCGTAGCCTGCCACGGAGAACCGCAGGTTCGACAGGTCCGGTTGGTCGAAGGCGGCGGCCAGGCTGGTCGCCTCGACCCCCAGCAGCGGGGTCTCAACGCCGGGCGCGGCAAAGGCCGACACCGGACCGATGTCATAGCCGACGTTGACGTCGTCTGCAGCATTCCGGAAGCTCAGGATCAGCTCGTTCTCGCTCCCTCCGGAGAAGAACTGGGCTTGGACCGGTCCAGTCAGAACGAGCGCGGAACAGGCACACGTGAATTGGAGTTTTGTCATGATAGGATTCGGGGTTGAGTCACGGGTGAAGCCACCCCCCTGCTATCGGGTGGCTTCGATCAGGTAGGCGCGATCAGGCTCCCCCTGGAGATCCTCGAAGCTGTGGATGTTACCATCGCCCACCACGCGCTGGCTCCCTTGGGCCCATGTCGCCGGCGCCGTCGAGAGGTTCAGAAGATTGGTGAAGCGGAGCCCGTACTGAACCGCCGCATCCGCGGTGGTGGTGAATGAGATTCGGATCCCACGCTCCAGAGGAACGACGCTCACGATCATCGGCGCGGGGATGGGGGCCGCACCGCCGGCGCGGACAAACCTGAGAACGCCAGCTCCGGACAGCTCGAAAGTCCCCAACCACTCCCCGAGAGAACCTTCGGGAACGCCCTGGCCCGTAGCCCGGAGGGTGAAGAGGTCCAAGTGTCGTGTGGCCGATCCGGAGAAATCGGCAGGAATCACATCTTCGACCACGCCCCAGAACTTGTCGTCCCAGTTCCCTCGGGATCCGACATAGAGGGCATAGCCGATACCGGGAGACTGACGAGAGGGGTAAATGAGCGCGTTGTTGTTGTTTCGAAGCGAATTGGCCGGAGGCGCCGACCCCCCCGCCGCCCACGTCCGGCAGGTGTTGCCCACGCTCTGCAGGGAAGTGCGGACTACGTTGTTCGCCACCGGCGAACTCTGCAACCAAGGTGGCGTGGGCTGGTCCTGGTTCTCTTCGCGCGAACGGGTGAGCCAGAGAGTTGACCTTACCGGCGGCAACGCGGAAGTCAGCCTGGCACCGAAGGCGGACCACCGGACACCGTCCAAGCTGGCAAAGGCGGTTGACAGCCGCTCCGGAGTGAGGCCCTCCACCGTGAGCGAAGCGCCCGGGGTCAGATCGGTGAGATTCAATACCGGTCCGGCGTTGACCAGGAACTCGAAGGACGACTCGGGATGCCGGAAGCCCACCAAGAGGTCGCCCTCCGACTGGTACTGGAATGTGCCGGCAAGCAGCGTCAGGCTCCCTCCCCAAAGGCATCCCAAGATCCAGCCAAACCTCGCTGCACTCGCGTTCGACTTCTTCAGTGACGTCACTGTCCGAGAATGCCCTGCGCCACGACGGGACACACTCACTTGGAGGCCATGATGCGGCGCAATATGGCCATCGCTGGCCATCCCTGGAATCGATTCGTGCATAAGAGTTCCGAGAGTCAGGCAGGGAAGGCTGAGGTCAGGTCATGCGTCCGTGTCACCGCGAATTCACCCGGCTTGATCCGCGCGGAGTTGGGGCGTCGCCGCCGGCGGCGGAGCTGGGCACCCGGTGCGCGATGTCCTCACGGTTCGTAGGGCGCCCCAATGCCCCCATTGTTCAGGATATTCCCGTGGACCACGAGGTCGTACGAGCCGAGCTGAAGCGCGCAGCGCGCGGCGACGGCGAGGTCGCGGAGGAGGGTCTTGGTCGCGTCCAGGATGACCACCAAGCCGTCACCGCTCAAGGTCACCGGTGCCGGCATGGTTGCGGGCCACTCGACGTTCGAGGTAAGAATCGTCCCGGTGCCGACGTACTCGAGGCTGGCAAGACTGCCGTAGTTTACCGGATGATCGCCCGTCACCGCGGTCCCGGAGCGCACTTGGAGCTTCCCATACACCCCGACCGGACCGGTGGAAGTCTTCGTGCCGGAGCCCGAGAGCGTCAGGTTCATGTAGTTGACCGGCGTGTCGCCGATACGGGACGCGATGCGCTGATCGGCCCCGGCATACTCGACGGTGCCGGCCCCCGCCTGGAAGACTCCCGCGCCCGATTCGAGAAACCTGCCTTCGATCTTGAGCCTATGCGCGGCTGCACTGGTGGCCAGATCGAGCCTGTTCCCCGGCAGGGCGCCAAAGGCCAGCTCGGTGGTCACACGAAGCTCCCGGGGTGAGTTGTCGAACAGGAGGCTCCCGGTGCTGAGATCGTCTCCAATGACGATGATCTTGCTTACCGCCTGGTTGACATCCACGAGCAAACGGCCGCCTTGGGTGATTTGAATCGTGTCCTGGTCTGTGGGAGCTGGCTCGATCGTACTCCACAAGGTTTCGCCATCGATGAAGATCAGCCTCCCGCCGCCGGGTCCAACGGGTACGTACGGGGTGAACACCGCGTAAAACGTCCCGCCCGGATTAAAGCCCAAGGTCAAGGTGCCCAACAGCTTTCCAGGTTGGCCGACCCCACCCTCGGCAGGGAGATACCACAGCTTGAGCTCAACCCGGTCCCCCGGGTCTCTGAAATCTGGGCCCGTGCTCGCTTCGGTGCCAAACGCCAGGTTGTTCCCCCACTTGCCGGGATCCGGTCCCATCTTCATCGAGTAAGAACCCGTCCACTGGGTGCTGGTCACTCGGCGCTTGTCCAGCGTGCGACCATTAGGCCCCAACAAGACGCCCTGCTGCTTGTAGGTGTTGATCACCGTGCTCATGGCCGTCCGTACGGAGTTGTGAGCGCTGCCCGAAGTGGTGGGCGTGGGAGCAGCGGCTGGCGTGGTCAACCAGAGATCGGTGATCGCGGGTACCTTGGGAATCAGATCGTACGCCGCCATGGAGAAGCGGAGATTCGAAAGGTCCGATTGACCGAACGCGGCCGCGAGCGTATCCGCTGCTATTCCCGTGAGTGCGAATGGACTGGTCGCATTGGTGAAAGCGGAGATCGGTCCGAGATCATAGCCGACATTGAAGTCATCGCTGGCGTTGCGGAAGCTGAGGATGACTTCGTTTTCGGTTCCGCTGGCGAAGAACTGCGCCTGGAGGGGGCTCACGAAACCGATTGCCAGCCCTAGCACGGCGAGAAACACCTTGAGCATATCCGGGGTTGGGATCCGCAAACCGACTCACTTCACGCGCCCCGTTCGGCCGGTTCCGAGAGGAGCGCCCGTCGGCCCGATGGTACCGGACAATTTTGGGCCAACCGTTCGATGGTGATGATCCTAGCGGCCCCTCGAGGAACGAACACACACCCAAACGACGGGGTCTACCCGAATCAAGCCATCCCGTGGAACCTGTCTGGTGTCCTGCGGTTCAAAGAGTTGTGCGGATCGAGATTCCCCAACGCGCCGAGGTGGGCCACGCAGTCACCTGAACTTCACCAAACGGGCAGGGGACTGCCCAACCGACCGACCTGGCCGGGTCAACGCTCGCGCAGGCGGTAGAACTGGTGCTCGGATGGGGCTCCCCGCGGATCGTGTACCGGGCGGTCCCAGATCGTGTTGGTCGAAACCGCCCGCCATTCAGCGAAATCCGTGGAGGCTTCCACTACGTAGTCACGATCCGTGTCGCCGATGAGCTCGAGTTCGATGCCGGCGGCGCTCCGTTGGATCCCAAGGCGCGTGGGCACCCGGACCTTGGGGTAGGAGGTGGTCTGCCCGGCCTGCGACCAAACCAGCGCAGTCGCCTGTCCGGCACTGTTGGTCGTGAATCGGCCCTCGGCCTCCGGGAAGGTCAGATAGAAACGGTTGGCGGTGATCGGGTAGAGTGTCAGCGAACGCCCAAGATCGGCCGCGTACCCGAGGGTGAGGCGCCCCTCGCGCAGACCGATCGTAAACCGGTCGTTGTCTGCCCGTTGGTAGCGGCCGACGTAATGTCGCAAGGTATCGACCGACACATCGGCGGGCCGACGCAGGGTCCCCAGCGGCGACGCCGGGTCCAGCAGGTGGAGGCCGACGTCCGTCATGTCGTAATCGGAGTTGGCAAGGGCGACGACCAACACCGGGCCGTCCCGTACGAACCCGGCGAAGGCGCGATGACCGATGGTCGCGCCGTTATGCCAGACAGCCGTGCCCGCACTCAGGGTCAGCAGGTGCCATCCCAGGCCGACGCCCAGGCCCGGTGTGGGCGTCGAAACCCGGGAGCGCTGGGCGTTGGTCATCGCGGCGTGGAGCGGTGTTTCGACCCAACCCCGGTTGGCGGCCAGGAAAGCCAGGAGGTCACGGGCCGTGGAGCGCAGCGCCCCGGCGCCCTCCAGAGCCGGCATCTCGAATTCCGGGATCGGCAACACGCCGCTGTAGCCACGCGCCAGACGAGACCGTTGTTCGGCGCTCAACGTGATCCGGGTGTCGGGCAAGCCGAGCGGGTCGGTGATCCGCTGTCGCACGAGGCCTTCGTAATCGGTTTGAGCGAGGCTGGCGAGGAGGTGCCCGAGCAAGCCGACGCCGAAATTCGAGTATTCATACAAGGCACCCGGATTCCGGGTCAGGACGTAGCCGTTCAGAAAGTCGAACATCTGCTCGGCCGAGTAGTCTGCGAACGGCTGGTTACCCTCCGCGCTTGGGAGGTTGTCGGGCATGTAGGGCAGGCCCGAGGTATGAGTGGCCAGGTGCGTAAGGGTCATGGCCCGGGCCTGGCGCACGGGAACCGTGACCCCGTTTGGGACGTAGTCCTGCACCACGTTGGTCAGGCGTAGTTCACCGTGCTCCGCCATGTCGGCGAGCACCGTGGTGGTGAACACCTTGGTGATCGAGCCGATCTCGAACAGAGTCCGTTCGTCCACCGGCCGCCCGTCCGTACGGTCGGTCTGGCCATAGGCGAAGTAGGTCGCTCCGTCGGCGTTGCGGAGACCGACGACGATGGCGGGCGCGTACCCATAGTCGACACGCAGGCGGATGTTCGCCTCGACATCAGCGGGCACCACGGGCGGTGCTGCCGGAATGGCCGGAGCGAGGAGAATCGAGCCGGCCACCAGCCAGGAGGCGTCCAACCGTACCTTCCCTCCCGATCCACGGGACGGACGCTGACCACCGCTCACTCGCCGGTCCTCCGTGGCTGGTGAAGCCACGGTGCGGTCGAAGCACCGGTGTTCCGTCAGGGCGACGAGCGTGGGATCGACGCCGGTTGCGGCCGAAGTCATGGCTTACAGTTGCGCAGGCCTCGTGACGCGTCGCAAGCCGATTTGGCGAGACCCACATACTCCGCATCATCCGCGGAGCGCGAACTCCGGGTCGTCACCGAAACGGCACTTGTGTCCGACGGTGAAGCGCACGCATGCTGCGGACTCGAAACGTATGCGTCGTACTCTGTTCCTCCTGGCCGGGCTGGGGCTCCCATGGGTGAGCAGCCCGGGTTTTGCCGCGGACTCAACCGCAGCTCGCGCGCGTGAGGCCGAGGCCGTCAGCTGGCCCGGCCCGCAGGCGGACGGAACCGTTCTCCTCCCGAACCAATGGACCTTGGACCCGGCCGGAAGGCAGGTCACGTTGGGCGATTTCCCGGTCAACATCGCGGTGCACCCCGCGGGACGCCACGCCGCCGTGCTCCATTGCGGCTACGGCCCGCACGAGGTGGTGATCGTCGACCTCGGTTCCAGAGCTGTCAGCTGTCGCATCCCCCTCCCCGAGGCCTTCTACGGCCTGATTTTCAGTCCCGATGGCCAGCGGCTTTATGCGAGCGGCGCCGGCACGGAGGTCGTGTTCGCGTTCGAGTTTCGGGACGGTTACCTCGGCGCGCCGCAGCGGCTTGCCTTGCGCCCGGCCAAGGAGCGCGGGATCCCGTGTGGCCTGGCCATCAGTGCGGATGGCGCGGAGCTCTTTGTGGCGAACGTGCTCGGTCAGTCGGTGAGCCGGTTGAAGCCGGGCACCGGTGAGCGCTCGGTGGAGTTTTACCTGGGCCCGCGCGAGGCCGCCCCGCCGACCGGGGAGGACGACCCATGGCGGGACGTGGACGACGAGGCGATCACGAAGCGGGCCCGTGCGCTCCTGGAAACGCTCAATCGGGACGCCCCTTACCCGTACGCCTGTGCCTTGGACCCCGAGCGGCAGCGGCTCTATGTGACGCTCTGGGGCCAGGCTGCCGTCGAGGTGCTTGACCTGGGAAGCGGCCGTTCCGCCGGGCGTTGGGCCACTCAGGAACACCCCAACGAACTCCTGCTGACGCGGTCGGGGAAGCACCTCTTCGTGGCCAACGCCAACCGCAACACCGTCAGCCTCCTTGACACCGCCGACGGGCGCATGGTCGAGACGCTCGCGGCCGAGTTCGAGGCGGGTTCGCCGCCGGGTTCAACCCCCAACAGCATTGCCCTGATGCCGGACGAGTCGCTGCTGTTCATCGCCAACGCGAACCTGAACTGCGTGGCGGTGTTTGACGTGCACGAGATCGGGCGCAGTCGTTCGCTGGGGTTCATCCCGGTGGGCTGGTACCCGACGTCAGTGCGGGTCACGCCGGACGGTCGCCGCCTGCTCGTCGCCAACGGAAAAGGCGTGGCTTCCCGGGACAATCGTTACGGACCGCAACCGGGCCGGGAGCCGCCGTCGTCGATTCGCGAGTACATCGGCGGCTTGTTCCCGGGGTCGCTCTCGATCATCGATTTGCCGGAACGGGAGGCGCTCGAAAACCGGCTCAAGGCGTACACGGCCCGCGCGCTCCGCTGCCGTCCACCGCGGCCGCTTCCTCCCACGGAAGCGGGCCACCCCATTCCGCTCGACCCTGGCGGCACGTCGCCGATCCGCTACTGCATTTACATCATCAAGGAGAACCGGACGTATGACCAGGTCCTCGGCGACATGCCCGAGGGCAACGGCGACCCGGCCCTGTGCCTCTTCCCGGACCGCGTCACGCCGAACCACCATCAGCTCGCTCGTGAGTTCGTCCTGCTGGACAACTTCTACGTCGAGAGCGAAGTGAGCGCCGACGGCCACGAATGGTCGGTGGGCGCCTACGCCACGGATTACGTCGAGAAGATGTGGCCGATGAGTTACGGGCACAATCAGCACCGGAAGTACGCCTACCCGAGCGAAGGCCGCTTCAAGATCGCCGAACCCGCTGGTGGTTACCTGTGGGATCGAGCCCGGGCCGCCGGCGTTTCGTACCGAAGCTATGGCGAGTTCGTGAACAATGGCGCGACGCCGGACGACCCGTGCACGACGATGGTGGCGGCGCTCGAGGGGCATTTCGATCCCGGTTTCCGGAGCTTCGACATGGATTACAGCGATCTGAAGCGCGCCGATCGCTTCCTCTCCGAACTCAAGCGTTTCGAACAGGAAGGCGAGATGCCGCGGCTGATCATCCTGCGCCTGCCCAACGACCACACCTCGGGTACGAGCGTCGGAAAGCTCACCCCGACCGCTTACATGGCGGAGAACGATCTCGCCTTCGGCCGCGTCATCGAGGCAATCAGCCATTCCCGCTTCTGGCCGCAGACGGCCGTGTTCGTGGTCGAAGACGATGCGCAAAACGGCCCCGATCATGTCGATGCCCACCGGACCATTGCCTACGTGATCAGCCCGTATGCGCGGCGGCGCCTCGTGGACTCGACGCTCTATTCCACGGCCAGCATGCTCCGCACCATGGAACTGATCCTGGGTCTTGAACCGATGTCCCAGTTCGATGCTGCCGCCCAGCCCATGCTCGCCTGCTTTCAGGCCGAACCCAACCTGCGCCCTTACCATGCCGAACCGGCGCGCGTGAGCTTGCAGGAGCGCAATGGCCAGTCGGCTTGGAACGCGGAACAGTCCGGGCGTCTGGATTTCACGCGGGAAGACGCGGCCGACGATCTCCTCTTGAACGAACTGATCTGGCGTTCCGTGCGCGGCGCCGACTCCCCGATGCCTCCGCCCACGCGGGCCGGGTTTGTTCTGGGTGAGGCGGAGGACGCGGAGGAGCAGTAGCGACGGGCATCAGCCCTTCGCTTCGGAAGCTGCTTCGCTTCCGGGTGCTGCCGAAGGGCAGAACCCGCCACGCGGGCATCGATCGCGTAGTTGATGCCCGATCGTGGCGTGTTCGTGGATCGCTCCGTTTCATCGGGTAGGGCGCGCTGTCCCCAGCACGCCGGATTCGGCGGGCAGCGGAGTGCCCGCCCTACCTGGCCGAGGCGGATGGCGCTCCCCGCACCCAGTTGTCACCGAGTCGTTGCTGCAGTGCCACGCGTTCTTAACACGGTTATCTATGCTTCTTCTCACACGCAGGACGCGAACCGCCACCCCGCAGGGGCTGAGGAGGTGATCGGAGCCCAGGAGGCTCCGGCGTGTCGCGGCCGCTTGCACCGTTCCAGACACCAGCAACAAGCCGGAAGACCGAGATCAGAAAACAGAGACGATGAAACCCATGGCCTGGTCCTCTAGTTCCCCCCCCCATTCCGCTCGGCCACCTGGCGGGCGGCCTGGTCTTGCTCGCCTCACGGTTGCTCGGGGCCGAGATCGAGCTGATGCATCTCGGTACCTACGCCTCGGGCATCTACGACGAGGGCGGCGCCGAGATCGCGGCCTACGACCCGGCCTCGCGACGCTTGTTCGTGGTAAACGCCCAGGCGGCCACGGTGGATGTGCTCGACCTGAGCAACCCTTCGAATCCCACGAAGTCGTTCACCATCGATGTGACCCCTTACGGGGCGGTGGCGAACAGTGTGGCCGTTCACAACAAGACGGTCGCTGTGGCCGTGGAGGCCGATCCGAAGACCGATCCCGGCCACGTGGTCTTTTTCACCAGCTCAGGCGCTTTCTTGAGCACGGTCGAAGTCGGGGCCTTGCCGGATATGGTGACCTTTTCGCCCAATGGTCGCTGGGTCCTGGTGGCCAACGAGGGTGAACCCAACAACGACTACAGCGTGGATCCCGAGGGTAGCGTGAGCCTCATTGACGTGTCCAAGGGCGCGGCCAAGCTCACCCAGGCGCAGGTGCGAACCGCCGGTTTCACTTCCTTCAACGGCGCGACGCTGGATGCGAGCATCCGCATCTTCGGGCCGGGCGCATCGGTTGCCCAGGACTTGGAACCGGAGTCCATCGCCGTCTCGCCGGATTCCCGCCGGGCCTACGTGACGTTGCAGGAGAACAACGCGCTGGCCACCGTGGACATCGCCACCGCTCAGGTGACCAGCCTGACCGGGTTGGGTTTCAAAGACCACAACGAGGTCGAAGCCGCGGCGACCCTCTTCTCCTTCGATCCGGACCAGATGCCGGTCATTGGAACCACCGTGGGCGGGCAGGAGATGAAGCTGGGCGGCTTTTCGGGGCTCCACTACGAAGGGATCAACCCCGGAAACGGTCGGCTGAAATTCGTCACCCACACGGACCGCGGCCCGAACGCCGAGCCCGTCGAGGGAAAGCGCCCGTTTCTGCTCCCGGACTTCACCCCCGAAATCGTGCGCTTCGAACTCGACCGCGACCTTGGGACCTTGACGCTGACCGAACGCATTCCGCTCAAGGACACGAACGGCGATTTGCTCAGTGGTCTGCCCAACACCGCGGTGACCGGGGGGACGGACAAGACCCCGCACCATGACGAGCTGCCGATCGATCTCCTGGGCAACGTCATCCCGCTCGATCCCTTGGGCGGCGACTTCGAAGGGTTGGTCATCGATCCCACGGACGGCTCTTTCTGGATGTGCGACGAATATCGCCCGGCGATCTATCACTTCAGTTCCAACGGGCAGCTCCTCAAACGCCTCGTTCCGATGGGCGCGGCCGCCGCGGCCGGGCTGGCGGCGGGAGCGTTGGGCGACGAAGTGCTTCCGGCGGTGCTGGCGCAGCGCCGCCAGAATCGCGGCTTCGAAGGCATTGCCCTGAACGGCGGCAAAATCTACGCCTTCGTCCAAAGCCCGCTGCGCAACCCGGTCTCGCTCGAGAACAGCGCCTTGAACGGGATGCGGAACATACGCGTGCTCGAATTCAACCCCGCCAACGACGCCACCCGGCAGTTCCTGTACGTGATGGACAATCCCAGCCTTGGCGGCGCCGGCAACACGCGCGCGGACAAGATCGGCGACGCGGTCTCCGCCGGTCCGGGTGAGTTCCTCGTGCTGGAGCGCGACGATGACAAGCTGCCCGGTGACGCGCCCGAGAAGATCGAGAAGAAGATCTACCGCTTCAACCTCGCGGGCGCGACCGATGTCACGGGCCGGGACGCCGCCGTGGACGTGGGAGGTGGCGTGCTGAAGACGATCGACCAGATGACCCCGATCGAACTGAATGCCCAAGGCGTCCAACCCATCCTGAAGCTCCTCGAAGTGGACCTTGACGCGGCTGGCTACAACCTGGCCGAGAAGGTCGAGGGCCTCACCATGATCGACCCTTGGACGCTCGCCGTGATCAACGACAACGACTTCGGCGTGTCCGCCATCACGGTGGACTTCGACACCGGCACCTTCACCCTGAATGATGGCTACACGCCGGAGAACGCGCAGCTGGGGATCATCGATCTCTTCTCGAATGGCCTTGATGCGAGCGACCGCGACGGCCCGAGCAATGGCCCCCGCATCAACATCCATCGCTGGCCGGTCAAGGGGATGTATCAGCCGGACGGGATCGCCGCGTTCTCCTACAATCCCTCCAGGAAGAACTCGGGTGCCACCCAGACCATGCTCGTGCTCGCCAACGAGGGGGATGCGCGGGAATACACCGGGACAGGTGGCCTGGTGGAGGCGGTTCGCGTCAGCTCCCGTACCCTGGACCCGACGGCCTTTCCGAACGCCGCGGCCTTGAAGGCCAACAGCGCCCTCGGCCGGCTCAACGTCACCAAGACCCTGGGTGACCCTGACCAGGACAATGACTATGACGTCCTGTACGCCTTTGGCGCGCGGTCGTTCTCCATCCGCACGGCCGCCGGGGTGCTGGTCTGGGATAGCGGCGATGATCTCGAGCGCATCACAGCCGCGGCGTTCCCGGCGAACTTCAACGCCAGCAACACGAACCACGACCTCGACAACCGCAGCGACGACAAGGGGCCCGAGCCCGAGGGACTGGCCGTGGGCAAGGCGTTCGGGCGCACCTATGTGTTTGTCGGCCTGGAGCGGATCGGGGGTGTGGTGGTGTATGACATCACCAATCCCTACGCCCCCACCTACGTCACTTACGTGAACCACCGTGACTTCTCCAAGGCTCCAAACAGCGGGCAGGCGGGCGACCTCGGTCCGGAAGGCTTGGTGTTTGTGCGCGCCGAGGACAGCCCGACCGGCAAACCGCTGCTGATCGTGGCCAATGAGGTCAGCGGCACCACCACGGTGTTCGCGATCAACAAGTTGCCGTGACAAACCCTCGTCAACCCGCAATTCCATCCAAGACCATGAACGCTATGCATCCTGTCCGCTCCGGCCTTGCCGCCAGCTTCGGCATGGCAATCCTGACCGCTCACGCGGCCACGCTCGTTGACCTCACCCCGGGTCTTTCGAGTCCGCCGAGCACTCTCGGCGGCTACGCCATGACACCGTTCGCCGACGACCCCCGGGCCAACCTCACTTCGGTCACCTCGGTGGCGTCCCCGCTCGGTGGCACCCTCGGTTTTGGTGCGGCCGTGTCGCTGCGCGAAATCGGTGATGGTTGGGACACCTGGAGCCACGGCTACGCGGGCGACGTGTACGTCGCTGAAGGCCTCACGAGCCTGACCCTCGCCCTCCCGCCGGGGACCCTGGCCTTCTCGTTCTACCTCCAGCCTGACGCGTGGGACCTCTTCGACTTTGAAGTCGAGTCCGGAGGGACGACCTCGGGTTCGTTTACCGTCGACGGGGATTCCGGCGCCCGTTATGTGGGCGTCTACTCGACAGATCCGGGTGTGCCGTTGCTCAGCATCGCCATCGAAAATGTGGACGGCAACGCCGACGGATTCGCAGTCGGGGAGTTCGCCATCGCGGTCGTGCCTGAGCCTGCCGCTGCCCTGTCGGTCGGAGCTTTGGGCTGTCTTGCCTTCGCCGCCTGGCGGAGGCGGGGCTAGAACCTGGGTGAAAGTGCCTTGACCGTTCGGGCCACAGGGATGCGCCGCTGGTTGGTCAGGGCGTCCTTGCCAAACGGATCGAGCGGCTGGGGCACGCCGTCGTCGGTGCCGTAAAGAAGCTCATCGGACCCCGGAGCTCGCCTCGAGGCGCTCTTAGTGCCCCCGAGTCCACAGGGCCGCTTCACGCGGAGCGCCCGGGCAGGTGGTAGCGGGCTGACTTCCGCGAATGCTCGCGCGCCAGGGACCCCGCCCGGCGCATCTTCCGCAGCAGGTAACAGGCCCTTTGAATCCCCACGTGCAGCAGGTCGCGGCATTCCCCGTTCTGGATGCTGCCGTGCTGACCGACATAGGCGAGAATCCGTGCCTCGTCGCTACCTTCCGGGAAAGCCGGCCGGACCGCTGGCGTAGCGTCGGGGTCTGTTTGCCCGTCTCCCACGCCCGGGGCGGCCAGCCCGGGCGGCCTCCGCGGATAGACAAATTGCAGGTGTTCAGGACGGACCGAGCCGCCACCGCTCTCGATCAGCGCGCGCTCGATCAGATTCTTCAGCTCGCGGACGTTCCCGGGAAAATCGTACGCCGCCAGGGTCGCCAGGGCTTCGCCGGTGAGTTCCCCACGTAATCCACCCCGCCGGCCCGGAACCCTTCGACCACCTTCTCGACCTCGTCATGCACGGCCAGGAAGATGACCGGAATGCCGTGGGTCAACTCGTCCGCCTTGGGCCGCCGGCAGGTCTCGTAGCCGTCCAGCCCGGGCATCATCACGTCCAGCAGAATCAAGTCCGGCCGAGGGACGCGGACCGCCGTCTCGAGCGCTGCTTGTCCACTCCGGGCCACCTAGATTTGGCAGCCCTCCGGCTCGAGCGTGTCGCTCAGCGCTCTCAGGTTCGCTGGGACGTCGTCCACAATGAGAATCCGGGCTGTCATGATCAGAGTTCCAGCGCCAAGGGCGAAAGACGCGAGGGCGCCACCGCCCGGGGGGGGACGTCTTGGCGTCGCTCGCCCTTGGCGTTAAGCCGCGTCTCTTCCATCAACCTCTCCTTCGGCAATCTTCCCCGGGCGGAGCCGGCGGAGCGTTGATACGACTTTCTCGAGGTCAAACTCCCGCACGAACGGTTCCAGTCCTTGCGCCAAACGCGCCCCTTCCGGGCCGGTCTCGGCCAGTTCCCGGAGGGCCGCCTTGAGCTCCGTGCTGTGGTGGCTCTCCGCGGCGGCGATCGCGCGTCGCAGAATCTCCGGCGGCAGCCCGGACGCATCAATCTCCGCCCCTGCGCGCACCGCCTCCCCGCCAGGCGACCCCAGCTCGAACTCGACGTTCAGGAGCGTGGCGAGGCATTCGCAAATCCGCTCGAAGCGGAAGTGCTTGCCCAAGAATTCAGCAAACCCGGCCCGCAGACAGTCGGCCTGCTCGTGCGCCAGCACGGACGCCGACACCGCCACCAGGATGGGTCGGGTCCGGTCCCCACCGCTGGCGGACGCGCCGCGCCGTCTCGACGCCATCCAGCCCCGGCATCCGGATGTCCAGGAACACGATGTCCGTCACCCCCGCCGCCATCAAGGCCAGCGCCTCCTCCCCGCCTGCGGCGACCTTCACCTGGCACCCGACCCCCGCGAGCATCCGCAGCGTGAAGCACGGCGGATTGACGGTCGCGGAAGATTTGGCGTTGGCTTGCTTCCACTGTAATCGGCACAAGGGCACAGACCTCGGTTCTCCAGGCCGGCCAACTTCAGTTTGGCGACGGTCAACGTTCGGGTCTTCAGGCTGCGGACAATCAGCTTGCCACTAACCCTCAGTCGGGCAAAATAGGTGCCACTTGGAACGTAACGGATCAGATTTGCGTACTGCGTTTTCTGCCAGTCTTGTGCCTTGGACGGGCCGGCAGGCGACTGATTGGGACTCAAGTTCACGTCATCAGTATCAAAACGCAGTAATAAAAAGGCACCAGTGCAGCCTGTACTGATCTGTAAGTCTTTGCAGGTGAACTGTTGGAAGGGTGGCTGAGTGGTTAAAGGCACCTGACTCGAAATCAGGCGTACGGGCAACCGTACCGGGGGTTCGAATCCCTCCCCTTCCGCCAGTTTGTAGCCCGAGGGTGTACAGAGCGGCCACCACGGAGTCACCGTGACGACAGACTCCCGGTTGTCACGGGGGTTTTGTGGCGTCGATCATGTCACCTCTTCTCTGCTGCGGAAAACTCCGGGAGTTTGGGCGCAGCCCCCCAGGGCCACCTCCGCGGGATCTCAACACCGACACGCGGGGTCTTCCTGGGCCGAGCCCGGCCCCTGGGCTCGAACTCCAGATCGCAGCCCGCCAGCCCACAGTCCTGGCCGCCCATTCCCCGGCCTGAACTGTCCGGCTTTCTACCAACAACGTTCCCGGTTTCGGACTGCTGGCGACTTGTCGTCTCGTAAAGCTTGCATGGGCTTATATTTACCATAACTTCCAAACACCCAGCACCGAGCCGGCGGGCCGCCTGAAGCCATGCCTCGCACTCCCAGCGCCAACTCGAAAATCCTGATCGTTGACGACGATGCCGCCAACCTGGATCTCCTTTATCAAACCCTCGCTTCCCGCCCCGAAACAATCCTGGCTGCGCCGAGCGGCGAGGTGGCCGTCCGACTCGCCCTCGAAGCTGCGCCTGACCTGATCCTGCTCGACCTGGTCATGCCGGGCATGGACGGGCTCGAGACCTGCCGACGGATCAAAGCGAACGAAGGCACACGCAACATCCCCATCCTGTTCATTACGGCGCACCACGACACCACAACCCTGGTATCCGCTTTCCGGGCCGGAGCGGTGGACTACATCACCAAGCCCTTCCACGCCGAGGAGGTGCTGACGCGCGTTGAGACGCACCTTGAGTTGAGCCGGTTGGCCCGCGAGCTGAGGCAGTCGAATGCGACGCTCCGGGCCGAGATTCAACGGCGCGAGCAGGCCGAGGTCGCCCTGGCCCAGGCCGATCGCACGGTAAGCCTCCTCAGTGAGCGGGAAGCGGATCGGTGGGGACTTGGCGCGTTCATCGGCAGGAGCCCTCAGCACCTCGAGATGCTGGGCGCGATCCGGAAGCTCCAGGGCGTCAACACGACGGTTCTGATCACGGGCGAGAGCGGTACGGGCAAGGAGTTGGTCGCACGCGCGCTCCACTTCGGCGGGCTGCGCGCCAAAAGGCCGTTCATAGCGGTGAACTGTGCCGCCATCCCCCGTGACCTCGCCGAATCCGAACTGTTCGGCCACGTCAAAGGCGCTTTCTCGGGCGCCATCTCCGATCGCAAAGGCGCCTTCGAACTCGCCCACGGAGGCACGCTCTTCCTGGACGAGGTGGGCGACCTTCCCCTCCCACTGCAACCCAAGCTGCTACGGGTCCTGGAAACGGGAGCCGTCTGGCGCCTGGGTGCCCAGCGCGAGACCAAGGTTGACGCGCGCCTGGTAGCGGCGACGAACGCCGATCTCGAGCGACGGCGTGGTACCGGGGAGTTTCGGGATGACCTCTATTTCAGGCTGGCAAGATGCGTGGTCCGCCTCGCCCCGCTGCGGGAGCGAATCGAGGACATACCGCTCCTGGCCGAGCACTTCGTCCGGAAGCTCTCCGTCGAAATGGGCCGGTTACCGCCGCCGCTTGCAGCCGCGACCCGGCAGCTCCTGAAAGCCCACACCTGGCCGGGTAATGTCCGGGAGTTGCGGAATGTGATCGAGCGCGCGTTGCTGGAGTGCGGCGGAGGCGAGCTGCAGGCGGAACACGTGCTGTCGGGCGGTCCGTTGGCTTCCGCCCCGCTCGGGCTGCAGCCCCGGAGCGTGGCGACTCTGTCGAGCGCGGGGCAACTGTTTCGAACACCCACGGCGATCCCTTGGAACCTGGAGGAAGCCGAGCTCGTCCTGATTCGGCAGGCACTGGAACAGACCGGTGGCAACCTGTCCAAAGCCGCGGAACTCCTGGGAGTGAATCGAGGGAAGTTGTACCGCCGCCTGGCCTTGATCGGAGACGCCGCTCCAAGTCCTTCGCACGACTTGCCCACTGGCCAACCATGAAGCCAGCGCCACTTTTGCTTCTCAGCCGACGGACGCCCCGAGCTGTCCTGGTATCCGACGAGGCTCCGCGACCAGTGCGTCGATCTTAGGTCGGCGGAGGTGGCAATCGCCGTTACCGCCGTCCAGGCCTGGTCGGCGAAGTCGCGCAGCGCGCGCTCCAATTCGGCCTGTCGTTCGACCTAGACCCGCCCAGTCACCTCGGCCTCCGCTTCCATTTCGAGCCGGCGCCATTCCACCTCGACGATCACGGCGCGGGGGAGCGAAGCAGCCAGCCGAAACGTCACGGAGGACGGAACTCCCGCACGTTTGCTGTGGGCAAGCACACCCGGCTGTGAACACCGGGAATCAGCGGGTTCGGTGGGTCACCGCGGACGCCTCTGGCGCGCAACTGATACCCGACTCAATTCAGCCGAGGGTTGGTTTCGGGCATAGCTCGGATGCCGGACCGGCTGGGAGACCCGCACAACAGCGATGGTCAGCACATCTTGGAAGAGCTCCTACCGCCGATTGGCACTCGGCGATCCAGCAGGTTGCCAACCTGCCCTACGGCGGAGTTCCATTCTGCGGCACCGCGGTGTCCCAAAACGCAACACTCCCTGTCCGCCGGCGAACAGTCGGGACAGATCCCCCGCTCGAAGTTCCTTCCGACTGCTTTCCTCAAGTCCTTCCCTGGCAAGGAATTGGTTGGTAACACAGCAGTCTGGCACGCCGCGTGTTAAGAGGCCGGCCATGTTCATGGACGTGTTAGGGAGCCCGGCATGGCTAGAATCCTCGAATGGGCAATTTCGTTGCGATCAAATCAAGTGTTGCGCTACGCCTCCGATGCCTCCTTCGCTTCGATCCTTCGAGGATTCTATGGAGCCAGGCGCAGGTAACGGCAGATGGGGAATAGCCATGCCATTGCGGATAGAATGGGTTGGCGTGGGTCTGAGGCGCGCCTCGCTAGTGAGTTCCACCGATGGAAATCCGCCGGGCCCCAACGAGCCGACACGCACTTTGGTTTCCCGTACCGTCCTGGTCCTTCCGCTCCTGCTGTTCGTGTCGCTCCCGTGCGCATTGTCTGCCCACGCGCGAATCACCACCTCCCTTGGGCCGCACCACGGATCCCGCTTCTTCAGCAGCGCCGACGGCCGGTCTGCCGTTTCGCCGACCGGCAGCCGGGAGGAGCCGCGGATCGCCAGTGCGACACCGCAGGATCCCATCCGGCGCTACGTTGGCTGCGGCTCCGCCGTGCGGTGAAGTACCGGTGTCCATCCCTGGTTGCCTGGATCAAAGGCCCCTCCGGGCGCATTGAGGCACTTATGAACCGCGACCACCAGCCTGCCGAGTCCACCCGAACCGTCTCCGCGGCGTGCCCCCAGGCTGTTCCCGGCCCGGATCCGATGAACCTCGGCGGAGGACGGTTCGACGCCACCCCACGAACGGAACTCATTCGCCTCCTCCGACCGGAGATCGAGCGGGTATGCCGGCTCATGGAGCCCTGCTTCGCTCGCTTCAGCCTGCGCGTTGACTGGGCACCTTCACCCCCCGCCCACTCCGCCCTCTGCGCGGCCTGCATTCGCCGATCGCTCTCGCTGAGCCCACTCGACACGACTTGCTCTCCTCCTTGCTGCGCCTGCGTCCACGGATACTGGCGCGCCTGGCTGCCCATCATCGTGCAGACGCATCTGTGCGCGGTGATCAGCCTCGAGTCGCAAGCCGGACACCCCGAAGGCCGTGTGCGGCGTCGCGGAGTCAACGGCCACTTGGACGCCGACCGTCAGCGCTTCATAGCGGCTCTGGATCTTGCGGTCGCCCTCCTCGCCGGCGCCATGGCGATCGCGCTGGTGCGATCGCGGCAAGCACGAATCGCGGACGTTCCCTGCGGCAGCGTCGGCCCGCCGCCCCAGAGCACGGGGGAACAGCAACTCAACCCATCAGGGTCCAACGCGCCAGCGACCTCCGCGGCGGGCGGTCTAGCTGCAACGCCGAACAACCCCTTTGCGGCACTCATGCTGAAGGCGATCCGAGAGGAATTCGGCGATCCCCTCACGCTCAAAGAACTTGCGCAGCGACTCCGCCGGAGCCCCCTCTATCTGTCCGGCCTCTTCACGCATGAGGTGGGGATCCCGTTCAAACGCTGCCTCACCGAACATCGCCTGGCGGAAGCCCGGCGTCTGCTTGAAGACCCGGTGAGGTCGGTCGCCGAAGTGGCCGATGCCGTCGGCTACTCCAACGACCAGCGATTCCGTGCGGCTTTCAAGCAGGCGATTGGTGTGTCGCCGTCGAAGTGGCGGGCTCAGCATTATCGGCGAGTCCGCTGACCAACTCGCGCAGGTTGCCAACCTGCGATGCGGCACACTGCCAGTCTTCGCTACCCCTCGTGCCGCCGATTGCCAATCGGCGGTACCGCAGGTTGCGAACCTGCGCTACAGAAAGATGCCTTCCAATACCTTGCAGAATCAAAGTCATGATTTCATATTGCGAGGCATGCAACGCAGCTACGCCGACCTGCTCCACACGTATCTGAAGACCTTTCCGTGCGTCGCCGTGATCGGCGTGCGGCAATGCGGCAAGACCACCCTGCTCCAGTCCCTCCCCTCCGGCTGGAAACATTTCGATCTCGAGCGGCGCGCGGATCACGCCGTTATCACCCGTGACCCGGACACCTTCCTGCGGCTCAACCCGCGACAAGTGGCACTGGACGAGGCCCAGGTCGCGCCCGAGGTGTTCCCAGCCTTGCGCGTGGCCATTGATGAGAACCGCACCGAGAAAGGACGGTTTGTGATCACGGGATCGAGTTCGCCGGCCCTGGCGCGTGCGGTTTCCGAAAGCCTGGCCGGACGGGTGGGCATCATCGAGATGGCTCCCTTCACCTGGGAAGAGGTGACGGGGACCTCCGGGCGCGATTCCTTTCTGCGCCGGCTCCAGGATCGCCGGGCGGGTCCGGCGGACCTGATCGAGGGCCTGAAACCGCGCGGGGACCTCGCGACGGCGCAGGACTTCTGGTTTCGCGGCGGGTTTCCGGAGCCCTGGTTGAACCCCGGCGCCGGTTTCTGGAGCCGGTGGGTCGAGCAATACATCCAGACGTATCTGTTGCGCGATGTGAAGCGGTTGTTCCCCGGGCTGGACGAAGTCCGGTACCGCCGGTTTCTCGAGATGCTGGGCGGGTTGTCGGGCCGGATCCTGAACTACGCCGAGGTCGCGCGGGCCTTGGGGGTGTCGCAGCCCACGGCGCGGGACTATTTCGACATCGCGCACGGGACCCTTCTCTGGCGGTCGGTGCCCGCGTACACACGCGATGCAGTGAAGCGCGTGGTCAAACACCCGCGGGGATACCTGCGGGACAGCGGGCTCCTGCACGCCCTCCTGCGGATCCCGGATACCGACGCGCTGCTGAGCCATCCCCAGATGGGGGGTTCCTGGGAGGGGATGGTGGTCGAGGAAATTCTGCGGCAGTTGAATGCCCTGGGTGTGGGCCACGAGTACGCCTACTACCGGACGGGGGCGGGTGCGGAGGTTGATCTGGTGTTGTCGGGCAAGTCCGGATTGGTGGCGGTCGAAGTGAAGCACACGTCCGTCGTGAACGGTCGTGACCTGCGGGCGTTGCGTGACTTCGTGCGCGAACACCACGCGCGTCTGGGAGTGGTGATCAACAACGACACCACGCCCCGGCAGTACGAGGACGACCTCATCGGCCTGCCGTTTGCCTGGCTGTAAACCCAGCGAGGCAGAGCCTCAGACCGAACCGAACCGCGAATGGACGCGAATACCGACGGAGAAAGTCTCAGCCAAGGAATTCGCGTCCATTCGCGTCCATTCGCGGTTAGGAAACTTGACCTGACTGCAACGTGTTTTGCGGTTCAAGGACTCTGGCCGCGCGGGAAAAGGCACGGGCCGGCTCACCGAATGGAACTGCCTCCGCTGGCATGCCAAGACGTCGCCTCTTCTTCCCTTGCCCAAGCGGCAGGGATCAAACGCAATGACGCCAAGTGGCGAAGGCGCGAGGCGGAAATGCGGGACTCGCCGCGAAACGGCGTAGAAATATGAAGTGACAGGTTCTTCGCCGAGCCGCAGGCGTATGGTTGGGCCTTCGGCAGCGCTTTGTTGGGATTCGCGTTTTGGCGGCGGGTTCGCGCTGTCCCAATAACTGCTCGCCCGTCACGCCCCTAGAGCGTTTTAAATAATTCTGTAGCCATTCCCAGCCCCTTTTGGCAACGTGCG
>CAZHUS010000080.1:20214-36558 GCA_964535555.1 uncultured Verrucomicrobiota bacterium | reverse complement strand
TAGCGGCGCTTTTTGGTTCATGGCCACGGAGCAGGTCCGCAAGGAACAGGTGGCTTTCCAGGCAGCCGGCCTCGGTGCAACCAGAGGCTCCGCCGCAGTCCGGGCGGGTTTGCCCGACGGCTGGGGCGTCGTAGCTTGACTACCATGCACTTCCTGAGCCGATCCCTGGGGATACTCGTCGCGGCTGGCTTGTTGCACGTCCCCGCGTCGACGGGCGAGGGGCCGGCACGCTATCGCACGTATTCGGAGAATCGCGTCACCCTCACCGGCACAACCTCCGTCCATGACTGGACCGCGGAGGGGGACGTCATCCGCGGCTTCCTCGAACCGGGCGAGGGTTTTCCCTCGGCAGTGGGACCGGAGGTCGCGCCGGGCATCGTCAAAGCCGGGGCCGAGATCGCCATCCCGGTCGCGTCCCTTCGCAGCGGCTATCGGAGCATGGACCAGGTGATGCGGGCAAAGCTGCGCGAGCCCAGCCATCCGGACATTACGTATCGCCTCAGCGAGATGCGTCTCGAGTCGGCCCCGGCCGGCCCGGATGCCGAGACCGCCTACCGGTGTGAAGCGGTCGGGATGCTGGCGATCGCCGGGGTCACCAACCGAATCTCGATGCCCGTGGAAGTGCGTCTCGTCGCCGCCGAACGGATCCGGATCACCGGCCGCACGACGCTGAAGATGTCGGACTTCGGGGTTGAGCACGAACCGATCGGGACCACGGACGGCCACCGCATCCATATCGGTGACGAAGTCCGGATCGAGTTCCAGTGGTTGGTCGCCCCGTAGTTCTCCGCGCTGGCCTGGCCTCAGGCAAAACGGTTCGGATTCGGCGGGTCGGCTCGTGCTCCGCGTTCGAGCGGCGCCGGATCGGGTTTCGACATTGATCGATGCGGCGCTTGCGGGTGCGGCGGGGTTTCGCAAGGATGCCGCAGCTTGCGATCAGCGCCCACATCGCGTCGCACGCCCACCTTGCCCCAACCCTGGCGGGGGCGGCTGGGTCTCCCTTGGATCCTTCTCACTTTGGTCCTCCTTGCGGGGGGCGCCCGGTTTGAAGGGCTCTCCGCCGCCGCCCCGGCAACTTCTTCAAGCGCGGCCGAAGCCCCCTTCAGCGCCCGTGCCCGGGAACTCCTGGAGGACCTCCCGCCCATCCAGCGTATGGGCTGGCCCGAGGAGTCAACCGACCTCGGAACTCCGGGAAGGCGTGCCGGAATTGACGAGGCTTCAGCCCGGGAACGCTTCGAGCAACTGACCAGGGAAAAGGCGGAAGGTCGCTGGTTCGCAGCCTTGGTAGCGGCGGATGGCCCCGAGCCGAACGCCATCCGGGGTCGCTTCAAGTCGTGGGGCGGCCTCCTCGATTTCCTGCAGGAGCGTGATGTGCTCGTCGAAGCCTGGGCCTATGGGCAACGCGGAGCCGTCGACGCCCGGAGGCTCCCGGCTTCGGAGCTGAATCAATGGCAGGTGGAACGGCGGCCCACGTTCACCACGGTGATTTACCGGGATCCGTACGCCGGTTGTTGGATCACCAACCGCCTCGAGTTCTCCTTCGGCGCGTCTCGACTCACCCTCGCCGCGATTGCGAACCACGCGCGGCACCGGGAACTGTTGAAGCTCGGAGGCGAGATCCTCTCCACCCGGACGGCAGCCGGTCGCCTGAGCGCGCGGGCGCAATGGGAACGCCTGCAGTCCGAGGTGGTCGCGGGGCGCTTCCCGATCCTCGAGATGCCGGATTTCCCCGTCGATGACCGCGACCTGTTTCTCGCCTTCGAATACGAACCCGACGAACAAGGGAACTTCCGGCGGGCGTTGCGCGCCCACCGGGAAAGCGGCGTCGAGAAGCGGTTGCTGGCCGAGATGCCGGTGCTGGTCCTGCGGGTGCCGGGACGCGCCGGGACTTCCCAGGCCATCGGCTTCCGCCGCCGCGGCATCAGTGACGATTGGGAACCGATTTCGAATCCCATCCCCGGCCAGGACATGGTCGAGATGCGGGTGATCGACAACCAGCAGCCCGACTCGCGGCTTTGGAACGTGCTCGGATTCGGCGAGCCGGAGTTGCTTCGGCAATCAAGCCTCGCCGCCTTCTCGTTGTTGACGGCATCGGTCGAGCGCCAGCGCAAGGCCCTTGCGGTGAAGCGGGCGGACCTGGCGTTGGTGGCAGAGCCGATCATTGCGGGCCTCAACATTGGCGGCGGCGTGGCTGGCCTGGGATTTCCCGCCGGCGAAGCCGTCCGTCTCGCCTACAACACCATCACGCTGCCGTTGCTCAGCGCCGTGCCGACGGTGAAACAGCTGCGGGAGATGTTCGCCTTCATGGCCGCCCGCGACCGCGATGTTGAGCTGAGGTTCAAACCGGAGGAGTTCCTCACCCGGGAGGACATCCGCCGGCTCCGGAGCGCGTCCCGCAAGCTGTCGGCCGCTGAGGTGAAGGAATACCTGGATCGGATCAGCACGAGCGAGCTGGACGCCATGCTGCGTCTGGGCCGGCGAGGCATGTGGAACGAACGGGCGACGACGTTCCTGAACCTGCTCACGAGTGCCTTCAAGGTCTCCGGCGCCTCGGAGCAGGAAGGCTGGCTGCGGGACGTCTTCAACAGCGTGTATTTCTCGACGCAAGGCGACGTCAATCTCTCGAGCATCTTCCTGGTGGCGATCGGCCAGGAGGAAATGACCCCGCGGTCGGGCGTGTCGCTCGAGTCCCTGGCGAACGGCGAGGGGCCGGCGAAGGCGTGGGCCCAGTACTTCACCGTGAGCGTCGATTTCCGGGCGATTGTGAACACGGCGGCGCGCTGGACCAAACCCACCCTCGCCGCCAAGGAACTCGAGAAGCCCTTTCCCTACGCACCGCACCTGGGCGACCTCGCCGCGTACGAGTTCCGGGCCTTCGGTTTCCCTTTTCTGATGTTCTACAAGCGCGGATTGACCCGGGCGGACGCGCGCGCGTTCGAGGAAGACTACGCCTACGGGCTGCTGGGACCGCGCGTTGTCGAGCATTTCCCCACGCGGGCCGACATGGACGCCGAAATCCGGGCGGGCCGCATGGTCCCGCTCGGCTATGTGCGGGTCCGCGATGGGAAGGGCGGCTGGAAGTCCACCAACCTCGCCGTGTTCGCGCATCGGATTCCGGAAGGGCGCTACCGCGGCCGCACGGCGCTGATCATTTACGGTCTCAAGGCGTACTACGAGAGCTCGGAGCTCGTGCAGCGAGCGCTCGAACGTTTTCGACAATACGAAGAGGCCCTGCACGTCGGCGGCTTCATCGAACAGGAGATCGGGGCGGAGCCAGGTGCGGCGGAAGATCCCCGGAAGCTCGAGCCGGTCATTCACGTCGGCGCCACGGCGGCGGAATCCGGTTACCGGGCGCGGCTCGCCGCCCTCCTGGAACTCGAGCGGGTCGCGCAGAAGCAACGCTGGGGACTTGAGATCAGCGGGGGCGAAAGCGCCACCGCGAATCGTCTCCGTTCCTTCCTGGCCGAACAAGGCATCCAGCTTCCGCCCGAAGGTCCCGGCCTCGAAGTGGACGGGTTCTACAGCAGCTTCCGATACCGGCGGCTCCGGGACGGCAGCTTTCGAACCCACCAACTCGTGAACATACCGCCGCCCGCGGAACTCGCGCGCGACTTGGACCGGGTGGCGGACAGCACTCGAATCGAGGAGGCACGCCAACAGGTTGCCTCGGGCGCCCGTGCGGCCATCGTCTTTCTCAACGACGCGGTTCCCCGGCCTGCCGACTCCGGGTTCGAAATGGGTCCCTTGCGGCGCAACGAGGCGGGCGAAGTCGAAGGCGCGGGCGTGCTGAGTGAGCCGGCGGAAGTCGAGCAGTTCTTCGATTGGCTTCAACAACTGCCCGTGACGGACCAGGCGCGGCTGCGCTTCAACCATTTTGCCGGAACGCTGCTGCGGATCCAGCCGCCCGGTCTCGACCACGAGACCCAGGTCTTCGTGACGATCGAATTCGCGCCGGGTCGCGTGGAACGCGGACGCACTCAACCTCTGACGGGCGAGCGGGAAGTGGTTTGCTTCGAGAAGGGTCTCTGGCGCCGCAGCGTCACGGACCGGCGCATCCTCGAAATCGAGTACGACTCGCATGACGTGGAGGTGGCCAGTCGCACCTTCGTGAACCGCGGTGACCGCCGGAATCCCCAGCTCGGCGAGCTGATCGAAGAGACCCGCACGACGCAGGCCTGGCGCCGGGATTTCAACGCGCCGCAGGTGGATCCGTACGCGCCGGTGCTCTCCAAGCTCCGCATCAATCACGTCACCGGCGAGATCGCGCATGACACGTACGGCCTCTTCCCCCTGCCTTGCGAAGTCGCGGACGAAGACAGCGTCACGACACGGCGATTCGACCCGTTCGGCCGGTTCGTGTCCGCCGAGGTGCGGCAGAACCTCGCGCCCGCCGGCAGTGAGGAACCAATCCGGCGCGTGATCGAGCCCACTCCGGGCCCGGCTCGCTTTCGGCTTACCGCCAAGGCGTCGGGTTCCGAACCTGCCGGGCGGGATGTTGCCCCTCGGGAAATCGAGGTCGAACGCCAGGATCTCCGGCGGGGCGTCAGCCGTCTCGAGGTCTACGACAACGCCTCGTTTGGCCGGCGCGTCCGCGAAAGCCACACCGATCCATTTGACGGGACCCGGAGTTTCACCAGCGAGACCGTCCACGAGTATGACCCGTCGTGGCACGCCGGGCTCATCCCGAAACGCACGCGCACCCGGAGCGTTCCCGGCCGCGTGCCCCTGGCCCAGGTGGAGGTGACGGGCTACGACCCGATCACGCGTCGCCTCCTCGGCGTCCAGACGGACTACACGGGGAAGGTCAGCACCAACGTCTGGGGCCCGAGGTGGGACAACCCGGTCGAAGTCACCACGGCGCTCCGTCGCACCGTGGTGGATTTCAGCGCTGACGGCATGCGCCTGACGGGCGCCACGACCGGGCTGCAGTCGGGAGAGGAGATTGCCCGTTCGGAAGTCGCGTTTGACGGAGGCTCCCGTCAATACCGCCAGACGCGCCAGGTCTGGCACCGCCCTGGCATTCCCCGCGGCCGGGAAAGCGTCACGCTCAGTGCCTTCGGCCGACTGATCTCCATCCGGGCTGGAGACCAGCTCGAGGTACGCCCGCTCTATGATGACGAGGGACGCGAAGCAGGCCGCGTCACCTTCGGGGCAAGCCGGGAAGGCGGCGAGTTCAGCGTCCGGTTGCGCGAAGAGTCAGGATATCAATGGGACCACGGCCGCCGTCGCGCCCAGGTGCGCACCTGGCTCGAAGGCAGGCCGCACGACTTCTTCGAAACCGAAACCGACGAGGAAGGCCGCCTGGTGAGGGACGGCGCTCGGAAGCACCCCGGCATCGAATGGCACACCTCCCTGCAGTACGCCCAGGACACCGAGCGCGTGACCCGGGCCGAAACCTGGCAGAATGGCAGGTTGCGGAGCGTGGCTGAAGGCCTGGAGGAACGGCGCGACACCGGAGATCAGGCGGCCTGGCTCCTGCCGGTCCGGGTCACACCTGCGTGGGGCTTGGTCCGAACCAACCTCCACCGACTGGGCGATCCCTGGGGACGCTGCCTGCAATCCGTCGCCGAAAACGGCGAGGCCGCGTGGCCGGCCACGTTCCTCGACTTATCGCCGATCCCGCGCGTGGTGGAAATCCGAGACCGGCAGGGGCGCGTGAAGGAACGCCGGGAGTTTGAATTCGACTCGGAGAACTGGCGGAACCTCCCCTTGGACCGCGTCGTGCGTCACCGCGTGAGTCCGTGGGGGGAGGCCGTCGAAGTCGACCGCACCGCCTATCTGCGGGGCACGGACCTGGCCGTGTACGTCGAGCGTCCGGGCTTTCGCACCCACTTTGACCTGGAACGACCCTTCGAGGCTCCCCGCTTCCAGCAAGCCCTGGGCCCGGACCACGGCCGGAAGATCCTCGTGAAGGGGCAGCCCGAGACCAACGTCGTCGCGGTGTGCGAAGTCCGCCTGGCCGACCGACCGTCAACCGACGACCAGCCGGCTGAACGCGTGATTGAGATTCGCTCGTTGGATCTTACCGGCGCGTTCGGCCTGCCGTTTGAACGTCGGACGCTCGACCGCTCCGGCGCCCTGCTCCAGGCCGTCAGCGGCGTCGTGTCGTTGCCCCGGCCCGCGGCGACGGGCGCCGAGTCGCTGCTCGCCACCGTTGAGGAAGCCCCGGCGCAAGGGCGGACCGATTATGAATACGGGTTGGGCGCGTTTGAACCTCGGGTCGGCGACGGAGCGAAGGAATACGCGTTCCGGCCGCTCAGCGACGCCGAACGCGTCGGGGATCTGTGGATCGTCAACCCGCCTCCGTGGCGCGACGTGGCCACGCGGGCGAGGAACATCCGGTTCCGCGACGGAGCTTCCGGCACGAACACGCGACCGGGTGTCGTCGTGGAGGAATGGACCGCGCCGAGACGGCTGGCGCGGAACGCGTTCGTTCCGAGCGTAACCAATGCCTGGACGGCGTGGGAGGTGCAGCACTTCAGTGAGGTGGGTGAGTCGACGCACTCGGCGACGGTGGTCCAGGATGCAGCGGGCGAAGTCGTCGTTCGCGTGGACCGGAAGCGCACGGCGGACGGCACCGGCGCGCTGCGGACGGGCTACACCTTGGGCTGGCCTCCGGCCTCGGCGTGGAACGCATCGGCCGACACCAACCGCTTCACCCTCGAGCTGCAGGGGTCGGACTTTGTGGCCTGGATGCTCGAAGGCGAGTCCGATGTGATGATCCGATTCCGGGATGCTCACGGGCGCGAAGCGTTGCTGGGCGCAACGGACAACGACGCCGCGATCGCACTCTGGCCCCTGGACTCCCAACAGGTGCTGTGGCTTCCCCACGAACAATCGCCGCAATACGCTGCCAGCCTCGGAGCGGTTCCCGGCCTGCGGACGCGGCATCGGGTGCTCGCCGCCTCCACGCCTGACCTGCGGGCGGCCGGGTTGGATGTGTCGCGTCCGGTGACCTGCAGCCTCACGAACTCCGGGACCGCTGCCGGGTTCGTCCGGGTTTCCGGCCCGCTCCAGTTCCTGAACCCGGAGAGACCCACCTTCGGCGGAGCGCCGAGGCCGCAGCGGTTCCAGGTCGAGCAGCACCACGGCGGGTTCGAGGTGATCACGCGAGCCAGGAACGATCCCACGCCCTGGGAACGCCGGGTTGGGAGCTACTGGAATGCCTCGGTGCGCTCTCAAGGCCACCCGATCGCCTCCATCATCGCGCGGCCTCACGCCCCTTACGATCCGCTGGTGATCGTGCGGGACTTCGCCCCGCCCCAAGGCCCACGCCCGCTGTACGCCATCGCGGGCGATGACGGACACTTTGTCCAGTACTACGAGACGCGGCACGACGATCTCGTCCGTGTCTTCACCGCGGGAGGCGGGTTCGCCACCCCCCGCCTTGAAACCCACAATCCCGCCATCCTGGAGGACGAACTTCTGCCCGGAACGGTCACCTTCGGCCACGGCCACGAAGTCACGCTCCCTTGGGCCGCGGGCGGGGCGGGCGTGGCCCGGGCAATTGCCGCGTTGCGCAATCGCTGGGCCGCGAGCGTTTTCGATCTGGGCGCCCAGCGCCTGGCGGACTTCCTCGCGGGTCGTAAGCCCGGGGAGAGCCTGTTCGCCCAACTGAGCCGCGCGCATCGTCCTGCCGACGTCCAGGCGGCACATGTCCGCGCGCTACCCCCGTTGGCGGCGGCGCTGTTGGACGGCCGCGACCTTCCGTGGGGCGACAAGACGCTCGTCCCACTCCCGACCGCACCACCGGCGGGCCCTGACCGCGGCGAACTGGCGGCGCGACTCGGCCGGCTGTCCCTGAACACCGGTCCGAAACCTGAAGGCGCACCCCGTGGACCTGACGCGACCGGGTTGATCCGGCACCGCCAAGGAACCGGGGTCGACGAGTTTGTCGAGACCATCGCGGAGACGCGGTTGGTGGAACTGGCACTCCGCGTCGGGGCGGTTTCGGTCGCGCGCCAGATCCTGACCTTCTTTCGCGAGCAGACGCAGGGTGGCAGGACGGCCGTCCACGCGGGTTATGAAGCGCGCACGGGGGCGTCGATCGTTCCCGATCCGCGCCTGGCGCGGCCCGTGGAAGCCGAGCAACCCGCCTCCGCGCAGGTGGCCCTTGCCGAGGTGGCCTTCATCTATGGCGTCGCCTGCCGGGACGCGGCCGCAATGGAGCTGGGCTGGAACCTCGTCAACGGGCTGCTGGAGCGCTACCGCTACCGTCCCGAGACTCGCGAGGGAGGCTGGCCGCGGGGTGTGGCCGAGCTGCCACCCCGTTCCCCGCGCGAAAGAACCGGGGTGATGCTCTGGCCGTCACCCGCCCGCTACCGACTTCTTACGAACGCCCGCGTCTTCCGGTTGCTAAACCAACTGGAGAAGCTGGCCGAGCTCGGCACGATCCAGCCGCCCTCACGGCCGGCACTCTCCGCCGCGCGCGCCGAGGCGGCGGCCTGGCTCACGAATCGGATCCTGCCCGAGTTGGAACGGCATGGCGTGGCGCCGAGCGGGCTGTTCGAGATCCAGGATGTGAGCGGAGGTCAGACCACGTCCGCACCCGAGCGTTGGACGGCAGCCGAGGACTGGCTCGAATGCCTGCTGGCGCTGGACGACCTGGGGATTGCCCGCGAGTCCCTGCGGCACTCGCTCGACAATCTGGCCCGGGTGCACGGCGTCACGGTCGACGGGGTGTGGGGCATCGACTGGAGCCTGGCACTCCTGCGTCCGGACGCCGCCAGTCCGGCGCTCACGGCCCGGTTTGCCCGCGTCGCCCGCCAACTGGAGCACGGTCCCGCGCTGCAGACAGCCTGGGCCGGGCTGGCACGGATGCGGCGCGATCAAGGATGGCCGGCGGTCGTCACCCACGCCGCGGCAAGCGACGCGCTGCCCACCGGACAGGGCTCGTGGATTTTTCCGCGGCGCCAAGAAGCCGTGGCCCCCGGGCGCCCCAACGACCCCTGGCCCGAGGAGCTGTCGGTGCCACTCGAACTGGAGCCCGCCGACTGGCCCTCGGGGATTCAACCCGGCGCCCCGATCGAAGGCACCCTCGCGCCCCCACGCGATCTTGCCGCCTTCCTCTCCATCGCCGCCGCCTTCTACGCCGCGCTGATCGGCGTGACGATGTTCTGGTGGGGATTGAATCTCCTGCGCCGCCGGCGCGCCCGGAGGCTCCATCGCCCGGGCACCGGTTGCCTTGTCCCCGACGCCGTGATGCAACAGGCCGAGTTGCGTTGGGCTCAACGGGTGCTGGGCGCCACCCCGGCACCGGGCGCGGACCGATCGCGATACGCCCAGGGCCCGGTCGAACAGAACTTCCACATGCAACTCCGGGCCATCCACCGCCTGGTCCTGGAGTATCGCCGTCTGGCCAATGGCTGGGATGAAGGGGATCCCCTCCTGGTGGAAGACAGCCGGGACGAATGGCTGAACGGCATCGACGAATTCGCAGCCATGGTTGGGGTCTACTCGCGTTGGGTGGTGAAAGCCGGCCGTAAAGACGGCCGCCGCACCGCCGATCCGCTCGAGGCCAGCGAGGACAGCAACCACCTCTGGTCGCGCCTGGTCATGTACTTTTCCGAGTTTCACCTGGAACTGCTGGAACTCCTGGGAAGGTACAAGCAGGAGCGCGCGGCGGGCACGGTCCTGGAGTCGGAAACCGAACGCCAGATGGACGCGGTGCTTCAAGCGGCCGGTGCCCGCCAGCGCCTGGAGCCGTTCGATGCCCGGCACCACTTCAATGCGCCGGCCGATCCGTCGGCCATGGACCTCCTCCTCATCCAGCAGCCCCACGCCTCGCTCGGCCGGATCGTCGACGCCATGCAGGAGAAGCTCGGCATTCCCCGGGACCATGCCACGGCGTTTGTCAGGAAAGTCCAGGATTTCAAGGCCCGCGAAGACCTCTACCCGGTTCACCCGTACCTGGTCGAACTGGCCAAGGTGCTGCCGCACTTCGCCCTCATGGGGTTGTTCGCGCTGGTCTGGTACAACCTCGAAATGGGCGGACTGCGCATTGACGTCTACCTGCGTGAGACCGCGCTGGCGCTGCTCCGCGATCCGCGCTCGCTGCTTTGGGGCCTGCCGCTCGCGGCCGGTCTGGCGTTGAGCACGCTGGCCCGGGCGCTCACCATCTACCAATACCGCTACCGGGTCCGCTCGCACGCGGAGAGCCAGATGCTGCTGGACGTGACGGTCACCAGCTTTTTCAGCCGCACAGCGCGTCCCTCCGAGTCCGCGATCCGGGAAAGCGGCTGGTGGCATCCGCTCTGGTACGATCGTTGGGGCTGGGGGTTGCGCGCGTGCGGCCTGCTCGGGCTCGGGATCACCCTGTTCTCGCTGCCGACTCCGACGTTCGCGATCTTCATGTTCGTGAAGGCGTTTCTGGCGGTGCTGCTGCTCCTCGAGGCCGCTGGCATCGGATTGCCGCTGGCGCTGAGCCAGGTGGCGCGGTGGCTGGAGGATCGGAGCCGCCGCCGCCGTGACGCCGGCGTGTCCGGCTTCCTCAATTCGCTTTACCTGGTGCCGACGCGACCGGCCTCCCTGTTCTGGCTTTCGATCAAGTACCACCTCCAGCCTTCGGTGCCGACGGGTGGTGCCGTGGCGGTCGTGCAGTCGATGGCGTTTTACGTTCTGTTCTCCGCAGCCTTCTTCGGCATCGGCGGCTATCTCTACAAGCAGACGCTGTACTTCTGGTTTCAGGATACGTACCGCCTGGGGCACGATCTCAAGCTCGCGGTCGGGGCGTCCCTCTTCTGGTGCACGGTTTACCTGCTGCGGTTTGGTTTGTTCATCCTGTTCGCAGGCGTGGCTTCGGCTTTGGTGACGTTTCCCTTGAGAACCCTGGGTGGCATCGCCGCCTTTTCGTATCTGGGCCTCCACGTTTTCGACAGTCCCCTCGCCTCCCGGCTCGCCGCTTCGCCGACATTGATCAATGGCCTCGTGGTCGCCGGCGCGGTCTTGATGCTGCTGGAACCGGAGATCCTCTCGCTCGTTCGCCGGCTGCCTCCCCTCTCGATCCTGACCAGGCGTCGCGATCACCGCCGGGAAGGCGCTCTGGAGGCGTACCGACGCGACCCCGACCGCGCCTTCGGCGTCGTGTACATGAGCGGCGACGACCTGTCGTTTCACAAGCTGACGCCCGACCTGCTCATGAGCCGGCTGCACATCCTGCGCGAGCAACTCGGCTCGCGCGGTCTGGAGTTGCTTTCGCGAATGCACCCGGCCCGCGACGACGCCGAAGTCGAGGCGGGCTTCCGGGCGCTCTACGAATTGGAGCGGCGTCACGACGTCACCTTGTGGCATCCGTACCAGCTCGTGCTTCCGCATGAAGCCCCCCGGTTTGAGGCCCGCCTTGGCCTGAACCTGGCCGTGCCTGACGCCGAGCAACGCGCCAACCTTCTGGCCGCCTGGCACCGGCGACGCTGGCTGGTGACCATGATGTCCACGGCAGGGCACTCGCAAGACACCGCGATCAACCTCGTCGACATCGCCCTGCGGCTCGACGTCGAGCGCCTTGCCGGGAGTGCCGTCTTCTATCTCATCCAGAACAAGTACGACAACGCGAACCACAACCGGCCTTCGCAACTCGCCTACGACCAGGGCGAACCCGGCCAGCGGAACAAGCTGGCCCGGCTGCTGATGGCGGTGGCTCCCGGGTGTCGCGCGTACAGCCTCAACGATTGGACGCCGTTCGGCTTCAAGGCCGGAGGCCTCGTGGGAATGGACCTCGTCCCCGAGGAAGCCCTCAAGCTGACCAACATGCTCGTGCTGGACCGCAACGCGACCGCGCACGACCTGGACGCGCTGATGGAGGACCTGAAACTGGCGCTCGCCGATCCCGGCGTGGTGATCGTGATTCCCGGTCGCGGCACCACGAACACCCTCACGCCGCTGGGCCAGGCGTCCCAGTGCGTCGAGGAAGGAAACCGCGCGCTGCTCAAGGGCGTGATGGCGCTCGGCGGCGCCGCCGGCGAATCGCTCGGCACCGGTTGGGGCAATATCCAAGCCGTGTACTACGGCCGCGTTCAACGCGCCTTGTGCGATCCCGCCACCCCGCTCACCCCGCTCACGTCGCGCACCGGCCGCGGCGCCGGGTTCGGGGAACGCACCGCGGGACTTATCGGTTTCGGCCCGCACGCGGTCGGGATTTCCGAAGACATCTGGGGAGTGACGCAGGCGGCCCACAACGCCATCGGCCTCGGGCTGCCGGTGCGGTTCTGCCGCTCACGCACGCTGTGGCACAAGATCCGCGAAACCTGGAGCCACGCCGAGTGGTTCTCCGCCTTTCCCCGCTGGGCCGGCGGATACGTGCAGATGATGCTCGATCCCATCATGCAGCGGATCAACGACGCCGGACCGCTGTCCGTGTTCGCCAAGGAGATCCGCGCCAATGGCGGACGTTTCTTCCTGAGCGCGCCCGTCGCCCTGCTCACGATCCTGCTCATGCCCCTGGCCATCATCTGGGAGGTTTCGCCCTTTGTCCGGATCCTGATTCTCCTCTGGAACTTCGGGCTCATGATGAATCAGGTGCTGACCGGGTTGGGGCTGCTCGCCTGCCTGGAAGCCACCGGTTTTCACCGCGTCTCCGCGCTTGCCGGGGCGGCGGCGGCGGGGGCGATTTGCAGCGGCATGCCCGGACTGCGGGAGCTCACGCCGGGGCTCGTCCCGTGCGGACTGCTCGTCGGAGGCTTTGTGTCCGGGCTGGGTCGCTGGCTGTACCATCGCGGTCGGGACATCATCCTGTTCGGCCCGCAACTTGTGATCCACGCCCTCGGCCAGGTGGTGCGGCAAAGCCTCGAGTTCGTCCTGTCCGGAGCCTCCGCCAACGACGCGCGCTCGGTGAACGTGCCGTTCCGGGCACTCGTGGGACCGCGTGAAGACCGGCCGTTCGAGCGCTACGCCAACTTCGTGAACCTGCGAACGGTCGTCTGGGGCGTCGGGCTCGCCTCCTTCCTGATGAACCTGTTCGCCCTCGCGCACCTGGATTTTCTCAATGTCGTGCTGCTTCTGCCCACGTTGTTGTTCAGCGTCAGCTGCCTGGTCGGCCCTTTCCTGATGGGACCCCGACCGGGTCCTCACCCCGGGGCACTCGGCGTCCTGGCACGCGTCGGCGGCTGGTTGCTTGCGCTGGGGCTCTACACGGTGTCGGCCTGGCTGATTGCGCAGCGTGGCTGGAGCCAGGGGGCGGCCGCCTTGCTGCTGCTCGCCTGCATCGCGGGCGTGGGACGCGCCGGGCTCAAGCACGCGTCGTTTCGGTGGCGCTTGCGGGCCACGGAGCGACGCCTTCAGGGACGGCTGGCGACGGCGGGTCTGGCGCGCGAACCTGCCGCGGACACGGCAAGCAAGCTCATCGGGGCAGGAGGCGATCCCGCCCGGAGCACCGCCATCCTTGGCGAGGCACGCGTGCCGGAGGAACACCACGCGCCTTGCCTCGCGCTCACCCGCGAGCAGGTCGCGCCGCTCCTCAAGTCCCTGACCGACTGCCGGCCCGGCCCCGGCCTGCGGGGGCACCCGGCCACTTCGGAACTGGCCCGCGCGTTCGTGCTTGCGCTGTTTACCTTCGCGTGGTTCGGCGTCGTGCCGGTCCCCGGCTTGCTGGCCTTCCAGGCACCGGACGACCTGCAATTCAGCGTGCCGCTCACGGGACTCCTGTGCTTCCTTGCGGGGATGCTGGCCGCCGTGTTCGCCACCCTCGCCCTGGGCCGGGGCGTGGAGTGGTGGCTGGTCCGGGGCTCGGGACGCTTGAGTCTTGAAAATCGTGCCCAAGCCGCCTGGCGGCGCTTCCAAGACCTGACACGCGCCGGTGGACAGTTGGCCGCGCACCAAGTATCGAATACGTACGGCCTGTTCACCGAATTGCAGACTTATGTGGATCAACGGAGCTGCGCCTACGCGCATCGCACCTTGGGAAGCATCGAGCGCCTCCTCGCGACCGGGGACGCCGCTCCAAGGCGCCCCGGGGTGCCGGGCGGGAGCATCCCCTCCCCCCGTTCGCCATGAACCCCAGCCAGGTAGGGCAGACATTCCTGTCTGCCGGTCGGGGCGACGTCCCCGCCGCCCACCGCCCCGCCGGACTGGAAAGTCCGGCCCACCGGCAGGCTCGAAAGCCTGCCCTACCGGGTTCAGGCCCCTGCGCATGGCCGCTAGACCAAGGGAACTCCCCATGAACCTCCCCAGGAGCGCGGACTTCAGTCCGCAGGAACCCGCGCCGGGTTGGGGACGTCCCTGCGGGCTGAAGCCTGCGGTCCGCAACGGTTCCGGGTCCCCATGCGCGCCGGTCCTCCCGGCGTCCCTGCTTCCCATGAACCGGCTCCAAAAAGCGGGGATGAATCCCCGCACTCCAGGCGCTTCGCGACCCCGGACGTGCGTGGGAGCGACGCGAAGCGTTTGGAGTGCGTCCGCTTTAGCGGCGCTTTGTGAGTTCATGGTCCCCACGCGTTTCAGGGTCGTCCTCGGCCTGGGAATCGCCCTCCTCTTCGCCTGGCTGCCCTCGACGCTCGCCGGCTCGCCCGCATCCAACATGGGAATTCTGCAGATCCGCGACGGCTACTTCTGGGATCCGGCCCAGGGATCCTATTTCATTCCGCGCGGCGTGGCGTACCAGACGTGGAACCTGCCGGTGCACGCCAATCAATCCTTCGAGCAACTGGACTATGACCTGGTCGAGTTCAAGAAGCTCCGTGCCAATTCCGTTCGCTGCGAGATCACCTGGGGCGACGTTCAGAAATCGGAGACCGAGTATGACTGGTCGCGACCCGACTACCTGATCCGGCGTGCCGAGGAACTGGGGCTGCGGCTGTTCGTGCTCATCGGCTACCAGTATCCCCCGCCGTGGTTCCCCAAGGCGTATCGCAACGTCAACAACCAGTACACCACCACGAACCTCCCCGAACTGGTGGAGACGAACGTCCTTTCGGACGTGATCAACTACGAGCATCCGGAGGCGCGTCGGATTTACGCCCAGCACATCGCCGCCGTCACCGGACGTTACGCCCGCAGCCCGGCCGTCGGGGCGTGGATTCTCGGGAACGAATACGCGTACTACGATCTGTGGGAATCACCCGAGCTCTACCCGGTGCGACGCTTCATCGGGTTCGATCCGATTTCGCAGGAGAGCTTCCGGACTTTCCTGCGTGAACTCTACGGCGGCGACCTCGGCGCGCTGAACGCCAACTGGCAGCGGAACTATCCCGACTTCGCCCGCGTGGAAATGGCCCGTCTCTATCCGGCCGATCGCGTGAGCCCCGGTTACCATGATCTCATCCAGTGGCGCAAGCGGAGCATCGGTGACTTCGTGGCCCTGGGGGCGGTGGCGGCGCGCCGCGCGGACCCGAATCATCTGGTCACCTATTCCATGGTGGGCGGCATCTTCAATGGCCGGGACGCGAACCACACCTGCGAAGATGGCGCCACCATCGTGGCCCGATGCGCCGCCGCCGGCGCCCCGCTGGATTTCTGGTCCATCAACAACTACGCGTGGGCCGCGGTCGGCAGCGAGATGCGCTCCGCCGATTACGGGATTGCCAAGTACCAGGCCGAAACCGGCCTCCCGGTCCTCATCTCCGAGACCGGGCACAGCAGCACCGAGGAACTCCCTGGATTTGAAGGCGCGCAGGCCCGGCAGGGGAAGGCCTTGCCGAGCACGCTCTGGGAATCGCTCCTCTCCGGCGCCATCGGGGTCCACTTCTTCCATTGGAACGACCGCAATCAATTTGTCCCCGGCTACTTTCTGCGGGAACGCGGCTTTGGCATCGTGAACGAAGACCGCACGCCCAAGCCCCCCGTGTTCCCCCGCATCGTCGCGTTCTTCCGGGAGGCGGAGAACGTGCGACTCGACCGCCTGCTGGGCGGGTCTTACGGTCCGCGCCCCGACATCCAGTTCTTCTGGAGCCTGGCTGCGGACATGGTCTGGCCCCGTGCCAACCAGGAGAACGCCATGATTTGGGGGGCGCTCCGCCGCCTCGGCTACCAACCCGGCATCATCTACGACGAGGATTTTGAGGCGGGGGCGTTCACCAACGCGCCCGCCCTGCTGCTGAGCCGCGCCTGGCAGCTCACCCCGGAACACCGTCAACGCCTCCGCGATGCGGTCTTGCCCGCCGGCATTCACGTGCATGCCCAGGCGGACCTGCCGGGTCAGTTCGACGCCTATAACCGCGCCCCGGCTGACTGGGCGGCCTGGATGCAGACGGTGTTCGGCGTTCAGGTGACCCTTGGTCGCCCGGCCTTGGACGCGATCGTCACCAATGATTTCTACGCCCCGCTGGAGCTCCAGGTGACCCAGAATCTCGCGCCGCTCGGCACCGGCCGGCGCCTCGGATTGCGCACCTGGAAGATCTGGCACGGGGTGAATCCGGC
>CAZHUS010000080.1:0-20114 GCA_964535555.1 uncultured Verrucomicrobiota bacterium | reverse complement strand
GCCGGGCAAGGCCACACAGCCGTGAACACCTTCGCGCTTGGTGACACGTACGCCAGCAGCGCAAGTCCGGCCGAGCCATGGACCACGCGCGCCGATGTCCTCAAGGCGGTCTACCGCTCGCATTTCGGCATGGTCCCGGCCGTCGAAGTCACCGGGCCGGGCGCCAACCACGTGATTCCCGATTACCGGTTCTGCGCCAACGGCTCGATCCTGATCTCGTTGCTCAACGAGCACACCAACCAGGCGCGCGTGGTGGTGAACGCCCCGACTCTCCTCCAGGGGCGAAAGGTGGAAAACCTCCTGACCGGGACGGTGCTTTCGACCCAGTCGAGCGGGAGCGTCGAACTCGTGCTCACCGACGACGATTTCCAACTGCTGTACGCGTACCCTACCGCCGACGGCGTTGACCAGTCGCTGGTGCAAACCAGCCCCAACAAGCTGTGGTTTGTCGACACCCCGGTTGCCGTCTGGCCCACCGGCGGCCCCACCTCACTCGAAGTCGGCTTTCATGCCCCCGAACCAGGACTGGAACTGGTCGTCTGCCTCGACCAGGAACGCCCGGTTCGCAGGCGACTGGCCGCTTCGGTGCCCACCGCCGTCCAGGGAAGCGCCACCGCCGCCCGGACCCTCACCGTTCCCGACGCGGATGCCGGGGATCCAGATTACGTCTCCTCGCGCCGCGGCGGAGAGTACGTGTTTCGCGCAGAACTTCGGAAAGCGGGGACGGTCGTTGCCTCCTGCTCGCTGCCCGTGAGGCTTGCCTTCGGGGTGCGCCCGGCCACGGAATTGCCGTCGGCGCTCGTCCCGGGTCAGGTTCACGAGGTGACGCTCGCATGGGAGGAACTGCCATCGTATCTCGCCGGCGACAGCACCCCGCTCGACAGGGCCCGCCTCTGGGAATCGGCCAAAGCCACGGCGCAGCATTACAGCATCGAGCTCGAGTTGTTGTCCGGAGGACAGGTCGTCAACTCTCAGCGTCATCTCACCCGCCACGGGACGGGCAGCCAGACGTTCCCGGTACGCATACCCAACGCCCCCGGGCCGTTCTCGTGGCGGGCCTGGCTGCGCACGGCGCCGGCCGTCGCCTCGCAGGACGTCGAAGACAGTTTCGAGGGTCGCCCGCGTGGCGCCCGCTGGCCCGACGATCTCGAGGTGAACTTCATCGGTGACTGGCACGCCTTCAAATACACGTCACCCGGCGCGACCGATATCTGGCAGAACGAAGGCGTGCACCTCGACGCGTCGGACGGCTCGCAATCGGCGTTCCTCGTCATTACCAACCTGCCGAACCAGGACTATTCCGGCTTCGGGCTCGAGTACACCTTCCCGGCCCCGTTCGCGTTACCCGCAAATCCCGCGCAATGGTCGGCCTACCGCTTCGCGTTCGATTTCAAGGAAGCGCACGGCCTGCCCTGCCGGCTGGAGTTGCAGGCGAAGAGCGACAACGGCGCCTGGATCTCCTTCGGACAGGAGTACGATCCGCGAACCAACGCCTGGAACCACGTGGAAGCGACGCTGGATCGGTTCTCGGTCGGGCCCCTGCCGGGCTTCGACCCGAACCGGTTGGTCCAGATCGCCGTCGTGGTCGCCATGCAACAGCCCCTCGTCCAGTACGTCGGCTCGTTCGATGGCCTCCGGTTCACCGGGCCACAAACCGACCTGGGCGGAGGCACGGAAGCTGCCGTGTACCAAAGCGTGAACGACAGCGCCGGCAAGCTCCGCCTCGAACCCGGCCCGGACGGGCTGCAGCTTGACTGGACCGGGTCGGGGATCCTGCAACTCGCACCGGCCGTGGAAGGCCCCTGGACCGACCATGGCAACGCAAGACCTCCCCTGCTTCTTCAGCCGGCCGACGAAAAAGCGTTCTACCGCCTCCGCAGTCCGTAAACCGTTCCGCAACTCCATCGCTCTGTGAATCCCGACATGACTCCCGACCTCATCGAGCAATCCCTCGAAACCAAAATGTGCGGCGCGGCCATCGCCCGGCCCACGATAGCCGCGTTCCTCGACGCCCGCCGCCGCGTGGCGCTCGGCGACCGTGGCATGATTCCCGAGGACGAAATCGAGCCCGTGCCCGCGTTGACCCGGCTCGACGAACTGCCTCAAGACGTCGGGACCGACGACCGGGCCCGGCTCCGCGAACTGGCAGTGATCAAACTGAATGGCGGACTCGGGACAGGCATGGGCCTGGACCGCACCAAGTCGCTCATCCCGGTGAAAGGAACCGACACGTTCCTGGACTTCATCGTCCGCCAGATCCTCCACCTGCGCGGACAGGCGGGAGATGCGGTCCGCACGCCCGCGTTCTACCTGATGAACAGTTTTTCCACGCGCCAGGAAACCCTCGGCTTTCTCCAGCGCTACCCGGAGCTGCAGGACCCCGAAGGCCTCGACTTCCTCCAGAGCATGGTCCCCAAGCTCGAAGCCGGAACGCTTGCGCCGGTCGTGTGGCCCGCCGCTCCCGACCTTGAGTGGTGTCCGCCAGGCCACGGAGATTTCTATCCGTCCATCGAGGCGAGCGGCCTGCTGGACCGACTCCTCGCGCGGGGCATCAAGTACGCGTTCGTCTCCAACTCCGACAACCTCGGAGCCACGGTCGACCTGACCATCCTCCGGCACGTGGCGGAGCGAAACCTCTCGTTCCTGATGGAAGTCGCCGAACGCACGCCGGCGGACCGGAAGGGCGGCCACCTGGCACGCCGTCGGGCCACAGGGCGGCTTCTCCTTCGCGAATCGGCCCAGTGCCCGAAAGGCCAGGAGGAACAGTTCCAGGACATCGAACGCCACCGCTACTTCAACACGAACAACCTCTGGATCCGGCTCGACCATCTGCGGACGGAACTCGACCGCCGCGGCACCAGCCTGCCGCTCCCGCTCATCACGAACCTCAAGACGGTGGACCCGCGCGATCCGCGTTCGCCCCAGGTGATCCAGATTGAGTCGGCGATGGGCGCGGCCATCGAGTGCTTCCAGAGCACGAATGCCCTGGTCGTGCCGCGGACCCGCTTTGCGCCGGTCAAAGCCACCAACGATCTCTTGGTGCTTCGCTCGGACGCCTGCACCGTGACCCCGGACCACCGGCTTGCCCTCATCCCCGAGCGGCGCGGACAACCACCCGTGGTTGAACTGGATCCAGCCCACTACAAGGTGCTGGCCCAGTTCGACAGGCTCGTGGATGACGCCGTCCCCTCGCTCGCCGCATGCGATGAACTCCGCGTGACCGGGGCCATCCGGTTCGCCCCCGGAGTCGTGTGCGAGGGAAAGGTGGCGCTGGTGAACCGGACCGCTGAGGTCAAGCAAGTGGCTCCGGGTCGGTACCGCGACGGACAGTGGGAGCTCTGAGTGAGGAGCGGCGGGGCCTCGGACTGGAGACCGCCCGGTAGGGCGGGCACTCCGTTGCCCGCCGAGTCCGGCGTGAGACCTGTTCCGTTTGGACCTGCTCCGTGGCCATGAACCGGTGAGGAGCGCGGGCTTCAGCCCGCAGGGACGTCCCCAAGCCGGCGTGGCTTCCTGCGGGCTGAAGTCCGCGCTCCTGGGGAGGTGCATGGGAAGCGACCTGTTCCTTCTTGAACTGCTCAGTGACCATGAACCAAAAAGCCCCGGTAAACCGGACGCACTCCAAACGCTTCGCGCCGCTCCAAGCCACCTCCGAAGTCGCGAAGCGCCTGGAGTGCGGGGGTTCACCCCCGCTTTTCGGAGCCGGGTCAGGACCCGGCCTACGGGTTGTCGGCCCGGTGCCCTCACCGGACGGTTCGTGGTTCCAGGTAGGGCGCGCAGTCCCTGGCGCGCCGGATCCGGCGGGCAGCGGAGTGCCCGCCCTGCCTGGGGGGGTGATGAAGAGTCTCGCGGCTGGCGTTCCCGGCGGCGCCGGCCTTACACTTGGCGCGATGCGCATCCTGGCCTTGGACCATGGCACCAAGCGGATCGGTGTCGCCGTCAGCGACGAGCTGAAGATGATCGCCTCACCGCTCGAGTTCATCCCTGCCGAACCGTTCGCCGCCTTTCTCGAACGGCTCCGGCAAATCCTCCGCGAAAAGGAGGTCGAGTTGATCCTCGTCGGGATGCCCCGCAACCTGGACGGCAGTTACGGCCCGGCCGCCCTCAAGGTGAAGGAATTCGTGGCCGTGCTTCGCGACGCCCAACCGATTCCCATCCAAACCTGGGACGAACGGCTGACTTCGGCGCAGGCGAATCGCTTTCTGCTTCAAGGCAACGTGCGTCGCGAGGAACGCAAGCAAAAGGTCGACAAGATGGCCGCCGCCATCCTGCTGCAGAGCTGGCTGGATAGTCATTCGTGAAACCGAGCGCCTTGATCGCATCCGGGCCTCCCGAACCACCCCGGTCGGTGCGCCTGCGAATCACGCTCGCCTTCGAAGGCACCGCCTACGCCGGGTGGCAGCTCCAGGAGTCGGGAACGGCCGTTCAGGAAAAGGTTGAAGCCGCGCTCGCCCGGTTGTTCCCCTCGCATCCACGCGTCCACGGTTCAAGCCGGACGGACAGCGGAGTTCATGCCCGGGGACTCGTTGCCCACTTCGATGTGCCCCGGACGGAATTGCGCATGACACCCGCGAAGCTGCTGCTCGCCCTCAATGCGCACCTGCCGGAAGATGTCCGGGTGCTGGGAGTCCAGAGAGCGGGGCCGACGTTTCACGCCCGGTTCGACGCCCGCTCGAAGCAGTACCGTTACCTCGTCTGGAATGCGGCCGGAATGAACCCGCTGCTCCGTCGGCAGGCCTGGCACGTTCCGCGCCCTCTCGATCTCCACGCGATGCGGGAAGCGGCCCGCCGGTTCGTGGGGAAGCACGATTTCCGCGCCTTCACCGCCAACCGCGGAGCGCCGCTCGAGGACGCGGTCCGCACGCTCACCCGGTGCGAGGTGCTTCGCCGCGGCCCCTTGCTCACCTTCGTGGTCGAGGGCACGGGCTTCCTGTACAAGATGTGCCGCGCGATCGTCGGCACACTGATCCAGCTCGGCCAGGGCAAGCTCCACCCCGAGGATATCCAACGTATCCTGGAAAGCCGCGACCGGCGCACCGCCGGCATGACCGCCCCCGCTCACGGCCTCGTGCTCTGGAAGGTCAGTTATCGAGCCCGCCCGCGCCAGCCCTCCGCCGCCGCGCCGTCCGCAGCCCGACTGCCGTCGCCGGATCAGGCCCGGGCGGCCACCACCCCGCGCCGCAACTGATCCGCCGCACGCCCATGCACGTCGTCCTGGTGGAACCCGAGATCGCGCCGAACACCGGCAACATCGCGCGACTCTGCGCCGCCACGAACACGATCCTGCACTTGATCGAGCCGCTGGGTTTCCGGCTCGACGACACCCAACTGCGCCGCGCCGGGATGGACTACTGGAAACACGTGACCTGGCATCGCTGGCGGGATTGGACGGACTTTGAACGCGCCCCCGAGTCGCGTCCGACCCGCCTCTGGTTCATCGAGCAGGGAGGAGCCAGGCCCTACGCCGACGCTGCCTTCGGCGCCAACGACGCGCTCGTGTTTGGCCGCGAAACGGCCGGCCTGCCGCGCGCCTTGCTCGAGCAGCACGGCGATTCCTGGCTCCGCCTCCCGATGTTCAATCCGGACGCGCGCTCCCTCAACCTGGCGAACTGCGTGGCGGTGGTCCTCTACGAAGCCCTCCGTCAGCAGGGTTTCCGGGGCGAACTGCATTCCGCCTGAACTCCGGGCGCGGTTGTGCAACTTGCAGGCGGGCCTTCCGACCACTGCTCCATCCCCTAGGCGCCATCCGTGAGTCGTGCCCCCCGCGCCCGCAGGCACGCCACCTGCAACACCCAACCCGGCGTCCTGAACGCCGGGGCCAACGATGGGATTCCCCGGCAGCCGGACCGGACCCAAGTTGACATCATGAAGGCACGAGCCGCAGGACAGACCGATTCCCAAGGCCGACAATCTGGCAAGACCCGATCCAAATCGGCGCAGCCGCAGGGGCATCCGTCGACAGGCGAGATCCTTTCCGAGGTCGCCGAGGGATCCCCTTACCACCAGCCGAAACCGGATGAGCCTCCGGATCGCGATGAACCGGCCGTGATCGTGGCGCCCACGACCCGGGCGGGACCGGATGTGCACGTGAGTCGACCTCCCAGGAACGCGGGCACATGAGCACCACCGCGGATCCGATCGCATCTGGCGATCCGGTTCGGCACCTGGAGCAACTCGCCAGGTTGATCCGGTACCACATTCTCACCGCCACCACCCAGGCCGGTTCCGGGCATCCCTCGTCGTCGTTGTCCGCGGTGGAGCTGATGACCGGGCTGATCTTCGGCGGGGCTTTTCGGTACGATCTCAACCGGCCCCAACACCCGAACAATGACCGGCTGATCTTCTCCAAAGGCCACGCGTCCCCGCTGTTCTACGCGCTGTGGGCCGTCGCCGGGAAGCTCACCGAACAAGACCTGCGGAGCTATCGCCGGTTCGGGAGCACGCTCGAAGGGCATCCCACGCCGCGGTTGGATCTTGTGGAAGCGGCGACAGGCTCGCTGGGTCAGGGCTTGTCGATCGGCGGCGGCATGGCCTTGAACGCCCGGTATCTCGACCACCTCCCGTATCGGACCTACGTGCTGCTGGGGGACAGCGAGATGACCGAAGGTTCCCAGTGGGAAGCCCTCGAGATCGCCGCGGCCTATCGCCTGGACAACCTCGTCGGCGTGCTCGACGTCAACCGGTTCGGCCAGCGCGGCCCCACGCTTCACGGTCACGAACTGGCCGCCTACGAACGACGCGTCGCCGCGTTTGGCTGGGAAACGATGCTCATTGACGGCCATGCCCTCCCCGAAGTGCTTGAGGCTTTCAAACGGGCCGCCACCATGCGCGAACGGCCCGTGATGATCATCGCCCGCACCCTCAAGGGCAAAGGGGTCCCCGAACTCGAGGACCACGACGACTGGCACGGCAAAACCCTCGATGCCGGGCAACTCCAGCGCGCGCTCGCAGCGCTGGGGGACGTCGACCGGGCCGCGCGAGGCAACATCGCCCTTCCCGAGGACCGGCGCCCCGATCCGGTCCTGCCCTCAACGACCCTCGAGCCGGTCCGGTATGACCTCGCCAAACCCGTCGCCACCCGGGCGGCTTACGGCCGGGCGCTGGCCCGACTTTATCCCCGATTCCCCGCGATCGTTTGCCTCGATGCCGAGGTCAGCAATTCCACCCGCGCCGATCTGTTCAAGGCCGCGCACCCGGGTCGCTTTTTCGAGATGTACATAGCGGAGCAGAACATGGTGGGCTTCGCGCTGGGCCTGGCGCGCCGCGGCAAGATCCCCTTTGTCTCCACCTTCGGCGCGTTCCTGTCGCGAGCCTTCGATCAGGTGCGCATGGCGGCCTACTCCGAGGCAAACCTGAAGTTCGTGGGATCGCATGCCGGCGTCTCGATCGGGGAAGACGGCCCGTCCCAGATGGCCCTGGAAGATATCGCGATGTTCCGCTCGATCCTGGGCAGCGTGGTGTTGCATCCGTGCGACGCGGTCTCGACGGAACGCCTGGTGGAAGCCGCCGCCCAGCACCAGGGCCTCGTCTATCTCCGGACCCTTCGCCAGGAAACCCCGGTGATCTACGATCCGGAGGAACCGTTCCCCATCGGCGGCTCCAAGCTCCTGCGGCGGACCGACGATGATTTCGTCACGCTGGTGGGAACGGGAGCCACGGTGCATGAATGCCTCGCGGCTCACGAGATCCTGGCCCAGGAAGGCCTGCCGGTGCGCGTCATCGATGCCTACAGCCTGAAGCCCATGGACCGGCCCGAATTGCAGCAGGCCGCGCTGGAGACCGGCTGGATCCTCACGGTGGAGGATCACTATCCCGAAGGTGGCCTGGGGGAGGCGGTGCTCAGCGCCCTCGCCGACGTCCCGGTGGCGGTCAGCGTCCTTGCCGTGAGACGCCGGCCCAAGAGCGGCAGGCCGCATGAACTGCGGGCGTTCGAAGGCATCTCTGCGGCCACAATCGTCGAGCGGATTCGGGAACTGCAGCACGCGAACTCGCCCCTTGCGAGACCTTGAGCAGCCTTGCCGCGGCCGCGGCCGCGGCCGGCAACCGGGCTCGTCCCCGGACCGCTGTCAACTCTCCGGCAATCCGAGCGCAGCTCGAAACGCCGCCAGAGTCTCCGGGCTGACGTGATGCTCGATGCCCTCGGCGTCGCGCTCCGCGATGTGTTCGGGGATTCCCAGGGACCGCAGGAACGCCACCACGAGCTGGTGTCGCGTCCGGCAGCGAACCGCCAGCGCCTTTCCTTTTTCGGTAAGGGCCACCGGCCGGTAGGGTTGCGTGATCACCAGACCCGCGTCCTGCAGCCGCGCGATCGTCCGGTTCACGGTCACGTGGGTCACTCCCAAACGCGCCGCCAGGTCCACCACGCGCGCCTCGCCGCTCTCAACCGCCAGGTCCGCGATCGCCTCGACATAATCCTCGGCGATTTCGTGCGCGTGCTCCTTCCGGGTGTGCGAGAGGATCTCGGCCTGGTTGCGGAGCGCGCGAGGCGCGGGGCGGGCGGGTGAGGTCCTGGAGCGGGTGCGTCCCATAGCTTTGACTCGGGCCATCGAAACAGAACCGCCGTTTGACAGTCCAGCCCAATGATGTAGTTTATGCTACAATTATGCAGTGTATCAGATGGTCTCGCTTGCACCGCCCCCCGCGTCCCGCGCGGCTCCCCCGGGCCCTTCCGACCCTGCTCCTCGCCGTTGCCCCCCTCGCCACGCCCCTTCGGACCGCCGCCGGCGACCCCACTCCCGCCCGGCCCTACCACCTCTTTCGGCCCGCTCCCGCGACCGCCCTTCGCGAACTCGAGGCGGACCGACCGGACCAGACCGAGTCCCCCCAAACCGTGGATGCGGGCCATTTCCAGCTTGAAATGGACTTCGCCAACCTCCTCCTCGACGACAACCACGGGGAGGACCGGCAGGTCGAGATCTGGTCCGTGGCCCCCATGAACCTCAAGGCTGGGCTGTGGGACAGCGCCGATCTTCAACTGGTGCTCGACCCGTTTGTTCACGCCCGTGTCGAGGACCAGCACGGACACAAGCTCGAGGAGGCCTCGGGATTTGGGAACGTCCAGACCCGGTTCAAGTACAACCTCTGGGGCAACGACGGCGGTGCCACGGCGCTCGCGGTGATGCCCTTTGTGAAGTGGCCCCTGCCCGAATCCGGCCTGCGCAATGGCCACTGGGAAGGCGGCGTGATTGTCCCCTTCGGCGTGGCGCTGCCCCGGGGCTGGGATCTCACCCTGATGACCGAGTTCGACTGGGTGCGCCGGGAGGAGGCCTCCGATTACGACACCTGGTTCGTCAACTCGGCGGCGCTGGGACGCGACCTTTTTCGGCGTGTCGGTGCTTACGTCGAGTTCTTCAGCATCGTCAGTTCGGCCGGCGAATTCGACTGGAGCGGCCAGGTGGGCACCGGATTGACGTACAGCCTGGGTCCCAACACCCGCCTCGATGTGGGCTGCAATTTCGGCGTGACCGAATCGGCGCCCGACTTCAACCCGTTCATCGGGCTCACCTGGCGCCACTAACGCCCAAGCCGCTGCCAAGCTCCCCATCCCACCATGAAATCCCTCACCCTGATCCGAACCACTCTGGCCGCCGTGGCCCTCCTCGGGAGTGCCGCGACATGGCACCTTCAAGCCGCCCCCGGCTCCCTTCCATCCCCGTACGGCATCGTGACCACCTGCGGGATGGTGACGGACATCGTCCGCGAAGTGGCGGGCAACAAGGCCCGGGTGACGGGCCTCATCGGCGAGGGCGTGGACCCACACCTTTACAAGCCGACCCGCGATGACGTCGCCCGGCTGCTGAAGGCGGACGTGATCTTCTATTCCGGCCTCATGCTCGAAGGCCGCATGACGGACACCTTCCTGAAGATCGCGCGTCGAGGGACGCCCGTCTTCGCCGTGACGGAACTGCTGGATGAGAAATACCTGCTCGAGCCCCAGGATTTCCAAGGGCATACCGACCCCCACGTTTGGATGGACGTCCGCGGCTGGATCGAGGCCGTCAAGGCGGTGGCGCGTTCCCTCGGCGAGATCGACGCCGGGAACGCGGCCGCCTACACGCGCCATGCGGAAGAATTCGTGACCCGGCTGGAGGCGCTCGATGCGTACGCCCGCAAGGCAGTCGCCACCATCCCGGCTGAACACCGCGTCCTGATCACGGCCCACGACGCCTTCAATTACTTCGGACGCGCCTACGGCCTCGAGGTGCTGGGGATCCAGGGCGTCAGCACGGAATCCGAAGCCGGCGTCGCGGACATCAACCGCCTTGTGGACCTCATCGTCCAACGACGCATCCCGGCCATCTTCGTGGAATCGAGCGTCTCCGACCGAAACGTGAAGGCGCTCGTCGAAGGCTGCCACGCCCGCGGGCACACGGTGCGCATCGGCGGGCAGTTGTTCTCCGACGCGATGGGGCGTGCCGGCACCTACGAGGGAACGTATGTGGGGATGATCGATCACAACGTCACCACCATCGTCCGGGCGCTCGGCGGCGAGGCCCCGGCGCGCGGTTTGAACGGGAAACTGGGGACCCAGCCATGAAGGACGCACCTCCCGCCGAACCCTTGCCGCTGGAGATCCGCGACCTCAACGTCGCTTACCACACGAAAGTGGTGGTTTGGGATGCGGACTTTGTGGCGCACCCACGGCGCCTGGTGGCGATCGTGGGGCCGAACGGTGCCGGCAAGAGCACCCTCCTCAAGGCGGCGCTGGGACTCATCCCCGCCGCCTCGGGCAGCGTCCGCTTCTTCGGCCAGCCCTACCGGCAGGTCCGGGCGCGCGTGGCCTACGTTCCCCAGCGGGAAAGCGTGGATTGGGATTTCCCGGTGAGCGCGCTCGAGGTGGTGGCCATGGGTCTCTACCGGCGGCTGGGATGGTGCCGGCCAGTCGGGCGGCGGGAGCGGCAGACCGCAGCCGCCACGCTCGCCAAGGTCGATCTGGCCGATTACGCCAACCGCCAGATCAGCCAGCTCTCCGGCGGCCAGCAGCAACGGGTCTTCCTTGCGCGCGCCCTCGCCCAGGACGCGGACCTTTACCTGATGGACGAACCCTTCGCGAGCGTCGATGCGGCCACCGAACGCGCCATCGTCGAGGTCCTGCGCGAGTTGCGGACGCGCGGCAAAACCGCCGTGTGCATCCATCACGATCTCGCCACCGTGCCGGAATACTTCGATGACGTCGCCTTGCTGAACATGCGCGTGGTCGCACAGGGAGCCGTGGACCAGGTGTTCACGTCGGCCAATCTCCGGAAGACTTACGGCGCGCGACTCACTCTGCTGGAGGAAGCCGCCCAGGCGGTCGAGCGCGGCCGGGTGGCGGCGGAGCACCGGGCATGAAGGCGCGGCGCCATCACATTCAGATCGCGGGACTCCTGCTCGTTTGCTGGATGGTGTTCGATGCCGTTCACGGGTTCGCCTCCACGCCTTCCGGCAGAGTCGCTGCGCCCTCCGGAGACCTGCCTCCGCCCTCGAGTCCGGAGCCCCGCAACGAGGGACGGCTCTGGAGGACGCTGACGCTGGCGGATTACAACACGCGCATCGTCTTCGCCGGGGTCACGGCGTTGGGTGCGGCGGGCGGCTTGGTGGGGACGTTTCTGCTGCTCCGTCGGCGCTCCCTGCTCAGCGACACCGTGAGCCACAGCACGCTCCCGGGTATCGGGATCGCGTTTCTGCTGGCTGAGAGCCTGGGGCATTCCGGCCGTTCCCTGCCCTGGCTGCTGGTTGGGGCCGCGATCACCGGGGGTCTCGGCATGGCCTCCGTCGCGCTCATACGGCGCCACACCCGGGTCAAGGACGACGCGGCGCTCGCGATCGTGCTGAGCGTGCTGTTCGGACTGGGGATGGCGCTGATGGTCATGGTGCAGCAATTGCCGACTGGGAACGCCGCCGGGCTTTCGCGGTTCCTTTATGGCAAGGTCGCCGCGATGACGCGGCTGGACGCCGGCCTGATGCTCACCGCCAGCGCCCTGATCGCGCTCGCCTGCGCCGCCTTCTTCAAGGAACTCCGACTGCTCTGCTTCGACGCCGAATTCGCGCGCACCCAGGGCTGGCCCACGCTGGCTCTGGACTTTCTGCTCATGGGTCTCGTCGTCGGGGTAACGATCATCGGACTGCAAGCCGTCGGGCTGCTGCTGGTCGTCGCCCTCCTGATCATCCCGGCCGCCGCCGCACGCTTCTGGACCCATCGGCTCGGGATGACGGCGCTCGTGGCCACGCTCGTGGGTGCCTTGAGCGGACTGGCCGGCGTCCTGGCCAGTGCGCTGCTCCCCAAACTCCCTGCGGGCGCCATCATCGTGCTGGCGGCCGTCGCCGCGTTCGGGGTCAGCTTCGTCTTCGGGGCGCGCCGCGGGTTGCTCGTGGTCTGGCAGGAGCGGCGCAACGTCGCGGCCCGGGTCGCCCGCCAGCACCTGTTGCGGGCGATGTACGAATGGTGCGAGGCGACGTTTGCCAGCGGGAACGGCAATTCGGCGGCCTTGCTCGACCGTCCGATTCCGCTTGAACCCCTCCGGGCGGCGAACCACTGGACCCCCGCCCGGCTGCGCCGACTGGTGCGTCGTGGCTGGAAGGAGAACCTGCTGACCTGTGATGATCGCGGCGAGGTCTGCCGGCTCTCGCCCCGCGGCAGGCTCGAAGCCCGCCGCGTCACCCGCAATCACCGGCTCTGGGAGACCTACCTGCTGCACTACGCGGACGTCGCGCCGCAGCACATTCACCATAACGCGGACCAGATCGAGCACGTGATCGACCCCGCCATCGTCAACACCCTCGAGGAACTGCTCGCCTCTCGCGGCGAAGCCGTTCTGGTACCAGCGGATCCGGAAGGCATCACCGAACTTACCCCGTTGCGGACGGGGACGCTTGCACCATGAACTGGACCGAACTCGACACGTGGATCGCCGTCACCGGGGTGTTGATCTGCCTGGCTTGCACGCTGCCCGGCGCGTTCCTGATGCTGCACCGCCAAAGCATGCTCGGCGACGGCATCAGCCATGCGGTGCTCCCCGGCCTGGCCCTCGCCTTTCTCATCACCGAGTCCCGCGGGGTGGTTCCGATGCTGGTCGGGGCGGTCGCCGCCGGATTGCTCACCGCCTGGCTCACGGAGACCATCCACCGGATGGGCCAGGTCGAAAGCGGCGCCGCGCTGGGGGTCGTGTTCTGTGGGCTCTTCGCGCTGGGACTCATCCTCATCCGCGTCGCCTCGGACCACGTTGATCTGGACCCCGACTGTGTCCTATACGGCGCGATTGAGACCGCTGTCGTGGATGTCGGCCGGGTCCCACGCGTCGCGCTGGTGAGCGCCGGAGTGCTGGCGTTCAACGCGCTCCTCACGGCGTTGTTCTACAAGGAGCTGCGGCTCGTTGCCTTTGATCCCGCGCTGGCCACGACGCTGGGATTCAATGCGGGCGCCATCCGGCTCGGCTTGACGCTCGTCGCGTCGGTGACCACGGTGCTGGCGTTCGAGAGCGTTGGCAGCATTCTGGTCATCGCCATGCTGGTCGTCCCGGCGGCCGCCGCCTCCCTGCTCACGCGACGCCTGCCCGTCCTGCTCGGACTGGCCCTGCTTATCGCCGCTGCCAGCGCCGTTCTCGGACACGCCAGCGCGATCACGATACCGCGGTGGATCGGGCCGCGCCTGGGCTTTCCTGGGATCGAATCGACGAGTTCGGCCGCGATGATGGCCGTGATGGCCGGGGTCCTGTTCGTGCTGGCGTGGGGCGTGGCGCAGCTTCGCCTCAGGTGGTCGCGGCCGGAGGTCGTTGCCCGTGAGAACGAACTCGCCGTGATTTGTCCACCCGCGGCCCGGTGTGCCCCCACCGATTCCTGAAGCCGCCTCCGCCAGGCTCGTTGCCTGGGAAGCGACCTGTTCGGTTTGGACCGGCTCAGTGGCCATGAACCGTTGAGGAGCGCGGACTGCAGCCCGCAAGGACGTTCCTTGGCCGGCGTGGCTTCCTGCGGACTGAAGTCCGCGCTCCGGGGCGGAATTTTGCATTTCCGTGACAACTCGTCTGCTTCGCGCCCTACTCTGCCTGACGGCCATGAAAACGACGCGCCCGCGCTTCCTGCTGCACGGTCTGCTGATCGTGTTGCCGGTCGTGTTGTTGACGGGTCTGGGACTCCTCGCCGTGTTTCGTGATTACGCGCTCGCCGAGCAGGAGGCCCGAGAACGGGCAACCCTGGCAGCCGTCGAACTCCCGGAACGCCTTGGCCGCATCGTCCTTGAAGAACTGCAGAAGGGCTCCGCCCTCGACACGGAACCGCTCCCCGGACCGGTGTTCCTCGGGCCGCAAGGTGACTTCCGCCAGCCCGTCGAAGTCCTCCCGCCGAAGCCGGCGAACTGGCGATCCGAGCTCTCGGCCGGGCAAACCCAGCTCTGGCTGGAGATCTCCGGCGGCGCCGGTGCGCCCGGGAACGCCGCGGCGCTCGAAGAAACCGTCGCCGCCTTTACGGAGGAGAACTCGATCCAGGCCGCCCGCACGAACGCCGAGTTCCTGCTGCTGCTGGCCCGGCTCCAGACCCTGCCGCCCACCGGACGCATGGATGCCCTGATCCGGTTCGCCACCGAACACCGCGACGTCGAATCGGAAAGCGGGCTCCCGTTGTCCACGGTCGCACTGGCCCGGGCGCTGCAGGAGGCAGCCGGCCCCGGAATCACCGCGGCTTTCGTCGAGGCGCTGACGATCGAGTGCGAGCGCGCGCCTTCGGTGCTCACACCCCGGCTGCTGGAGGCGGCGGCCGGGATGCTCTCCGGCCGGGAGCCCGGGCTCCACCGACTGATCGCGAGCCTTCAAGAGGAATGGCGCGGCCGCGAGAGGTTGCTTGAACTCGGGCGCCTGGCGTGGTCACGGTTCGCAGGCGACAACGTCTTCGCCACAAATCTCTGGCTGCAGTCCCGGACCGGCAGGTGGCTCACCAGCGTTCAGCCTCACCCGCAGCCCGGCTCGGAGGCGACAAAAGGCTCGGAGCCGAACCACGCGGAGCCAGGCTGGCGGCTCGATTTCGTGCCAAAGCGCGCGTTGCAGGATGCGCTCCACCAAGGCTGGAGCATGGTGCGGACTCCGCTGCCGTCGTACCTGGGATTGCGGGCCTGGATCGAGGGCGAGCCGTTGCTGCCCTCCGAAACCACGCAACGGGATGCCCCGCCCGCGACGCTCGCACGCATGGAAACCATCCTGCGAATACCGGTCGATTACGCGGAGCGCACAAGGCCAACGAGTCGCCCCGTCAACGTCTCGGGGGAGGAGGGCCGCCCGACGTCGCTCACCACCCGCCTCACCTGTGAGCTCGTGCTGGCGGACTCGAGCGCGCTCTACGCGCGGGCACGGCAACGCGCCACCCTCCTGGCGGGGTTCGTCCTGGTCGCGTGTGGCGCGGCGGTCGCCGGGCTGGTCTTTGCGCGGCGCGCGTTCCAGCACCAACTTCGGTTGAACGACATGAAGTCGAGCTTCGTCTCGAGCGTTTCGCATGAACTACGGGCGCCCATCGCCAGCGTGCGGCTGCTCGCGGAGAGCCTTGACCGCGGGACCATCGGCGAGGAGGGACGACGGCGTGATTACTACCGCCTGATCGTCCAGGAGTGCCGGCGCCTGTCCGCGCTGATCGAGAACGCATTGGACTTCTCACGCATTGACCAGGGGCGAAAGCGCTACGAACCGGAGCCCACCGACCTGGTGGCGCTCGCGGCGCACACGGTCGAGGTCATGGAACCCTATGCCGCGGAGCGCGGCGTGCGGCTGGACTTCGATCACGCCTCGTACCCGGCCGGGGCGTCTCCCCACCTCGACGGCCGGGCGATCCAGCAGGCGTTGGTCAACCTCCTGGACAATGCCGTGAAACACTCGCCTCCGGGAGGGGTGGTCTCTGTCATCCTGGAACGGGTCGAAGGGTGTGGGCCACCGCGAAGTCAACTTGGGGGAGCCACCCGGGCTCTTTCCGCGGCGGGCAGCGGAGTGCCCGCCCTACCTGGCAAGAACGCGGGGAACGGCGTGCCTGCCCTGCCGGTGGAGGGGGCCGCAGCGTCCTGGATCCGCTTGTCCATCGGCGACGAAGGACCCGGCATCCCGACCGAGGAACGCGAGCGCATCTTCGAACCGTTCTACCGGCGCGGCTCCGAACTGCGTCGCGAAACCCAGGGGGTGGGCATTGGTCTGACGATTGTCAGGCACGTGGTCGAGGCGCACGGAGGTCGCATCCGCGTGGAAAGTGGGCCCGGAAGCGGCAGCCGGTTCGTGATCGAATTGCCCGACCTGGAGGAGAACCCGTCCGGCAGCCAGACCTGATTCTGTTCCATCGTATGCAGCGCCTGTTGATCATCGAGGACGAGTTCGCCATGCGCACGGCACTCTCCGATTGTCTCACGGCCGAAGGCTATCGCGTTCTGGCCGCTGCCGAAGGCGAAGCGGGGCTGGCACGCGCCGTTTCCGAGAAGCCCGATCTGATCCTCCTGGATGTCATGATGCCGAGGCTGGACGGGTTCGCCTTGTGCGCCGAGCTGCGGCGCCTCGGCATGACCACGCCGGTGCTGATGCTGACCGCGAAGGGACAGGTGGAGGATCGCGTCGCCGGACTGGATGCCGGGGCCGACGACTACCTGATCAAGCCGTTCAGCACCGACGAGCTGTTGGCGCGGGTCCGGGCGTTGCTCAGGCGCTGTGAGCGGGGAGCTCGTGCGGTGCGGGAACTGAACCTGGGCGACGTGCGGGTGGATCTGGTCCGGCTCCGAGCCTGGAAAGGACGCCGGAAGATCCACCTGACGGCGAAGGAATACGCCATGCTGCGGCTGCTCGCCGAGGCGGAAGGCGAACCGGTCTCCCGCGAGCGTTTTCTCGACCTGGTGTGGGGCTGTGCGGCGTTTCCGACCACCCGCACCGTGGACAATCACATTGCCAGCCTGCGGGCCAAGATCGAACCGGAGCCGGACGCGCCGGCGTGGATTCACACGGTGCACGGGGTGGGCTACCGGCTGGAACCCGTGGAGCGACGCCGGTAAAGCAAAACACCCGCCGGGGGCGGCGGGTGCGCAGAAGTCGTCGGGGCTCAGGTCGAGCCGAGCCTGCAGGGACGAGGCCGGCTACTTGAAGCCCGGGCCGTTCAGCAGCTCATTCGGATACGGCTGCGCGAGGTAGCCCATGAACTTTCGCATCTTGATGAACGCGGCGGTGCCGCCGACCGTCCCGATCATCGCGCCACCCCCGCGGTCCTCATTGCCCGTGTAGGTACCGCTGCCTGTATGGCGCTGAGAAACCACTTCGCCGGCGGTCTGCGGATTGTTGCCGGCATCGTTGAAGTAGAAGCCGTCGGTCTCATTCTGTTCCCAGAGGATGATGTCGGTGGGGTTGAAATCGGTTGTGCGGTAGGTCTTGCCGCTGGGAATGCCACCGGCCTTCGGTCCCACATAGCCTCCCACCGTGCCGTTCATGCAATAGGAAGTGACTTTAACGTACCGGGCGAGCCACCAAGTCCTGTATCGCCCGGACCCGCGCTGCGCCACGTCCTTCGGGCACCACATGACCTGGTGGGTCGAGAGAAACGGTCCCAACTGTCCGATCCTGAAGAACTTCACTTGGTTGCTGAAGGCCATACTGTTGAGGTCCTGGCCCTGGCAGCTGGGGATGGTCGCGGTAGCCGCCAGGGTTTGATCCCGGCCGTTATTACGCGTCGCGTAGGCCCATCCGTCCGGTCCATCCGGAATTGTGCCCCATGTGGGGTGCGGCATGTAATCGTTGTAATCCGTGCTGTACATGGCGGAGGCCAGCAGAATCTGTTTGACGTTGCTGATGTCCGCCGTGCTCTGAGCCCGGTCTTTGGCACGACCCAGCGCAGGCAGGAGCATGCCCGCAAGAATCGCGATGATGGCGATGACGACCAGAAGTTCGATGAGGGTGAACCCGGTCATCCGATGTCGGTTGGTCAACTTCATATACCCAGTGGTTGCTGAATTGACCACTACCCAAGCGGTCGAGACAATGCAAGTGTGCATTTGCCGGCACAGCGAACATTCACCCGGGTCAGGGCCCTGCTTCCCGGCTGGGGAGCCGTCCTTGTCCTGACTTTCGCCAACTCGCGTAGCACCGAAGCGCTTTGCGCCCATCCGGCTGCCGGTTCCATACAAGCCCCGGCGCTACGGCAAGAGGCTCCTGCAACGATTCCGACCGTCAGCCCGCGCCTCGGCGGTGCCCAGGAACCGGCCCCGGAGCGCGGACTTCAGTCCGCAGGAAGCCTCGCCAGCCAAGGGACGTCCCGGCGGGCTGAAGCCCGCGCTCCTCACCCGTTCATGGCCGATGAGCAGGTCCGAAAGGAACAAGGAGCTTCCCATGGACCTGCCCCGAAAAGCGGGGATGAATCCCCGCACTCCAAGCGCTTCGCGGCCCCGGACGTGCCTTGGAGCGGCGCGAAGCGTTTGGAGTGCGTCCGCTTTAGCGGCGCTTTTTGGTTCATGGTCACGGAGCAGGTCCGCAAGGAACAGGTGGCCTTCCATGAACCTGCTCCTGCCGGTAAGGCGGGCACTCCGCTGCCCGTCGAATCCCGCGGTTTCCCGAGTCTCCAGACCCGTTCCGGCGACCGCAGCGTGGTGCTTCATTGGGACACCACCGGGGACACGACCGGCTGGATCGTCGAGCGCGCCGTCCTGGCCCCAGGGACCTCATCCCCTCTGGCGTGGCACGCCGTCACTCCGGCGCCTCTCCACGTCCCGCGGTGGGCGGACCTGGCGGCAACCAACGGGGTCACCTATCGCTACCGGGTACGGGAACTCGACGACGGGCTCCTGATTCCGCATCCCGACGGCGTGCCGGCGGTCCCGGCAGTCTTCCGCACGGACGACGAGTTCCTGGACCTGGTGATGGCCACGGCGTTCGACTACTTCTGGCGCGAAGCCAACCCGGCCAACGGGCTCGTGAAGGACCGCAGCACGACCCATTCGTTCTGCAGCATCGCCGCCACCGGCTTCGGCCTCACGGCCTTGAGTATCGGCGTCGACCACGGCTGGATCGATCGCAAGCAGGCCGCAGAACGTGTGCTCACCACGCTGCGGACGTTCTGGCGCGGAGCCCAAGGCGGCGAACGGTCGGGAGTGATCGGCCACCGGGGCTGGTTCTACCACTTCCTGGACATGCAACAGACCACCCGCTATCGGCAAGTGGAGCTTTCCTCGATTGACACCGCTCTGTTCCTGGCGGGCGCTCTCGACGCCGGCGAATACTTCGGGAGGGCCGACGCCACCGAGTCTGAGATCCGGTGGCTCGCCAAGGCGTTGCTCGAACGCGTGGACTGGCGCTGGATGACCGACGGCCAGGACACCCTCACCATGGGATGGCATCCGGAGACCGGGTTCATTCGCAGTCGGTGGGTCGGGTACAACGAGGCCATGGTGCTCTACATCCTGGCGATGGGAGCCCCCCAAGGTGGACTGGGTGCGGAAGCCTGGGAGGGGTGGACCCGCGGTTATCGCTGGGCCACGCACCACGGCCACAGCTACGTGGAATTCGCCCCGCTCTTCGGCCACCAGTACTCCCACTGCTGGATCGACTTTCGAGGTCTCGCGGACGCCTACCTCCGCGGCCGCGGCCTCGACTACTTCGAGAACTCGCGCCGGGCGACCTTGGCGAACCGCGCTTACGCGACCGCCAATCCGAAGGGCTGGCGTGGGTACGGCACCGACTGTTGGGGGCTCACCGCCTGCGACGGTCCCGGCTTCGCTCCCTACCATGGTTACATGGCGCGAGGCGCACCGCCCGCAGAGAACGACGACGGCACGATCGCCCCAACGGCCGCGGGCAGCTCCATTCCCTTTGCTCCCGCAGAGTGCATCGCCGCCTTGAGGTACATGTACGACACGTACCGCGAACAGCTCTGGACGCCGTTCGGATTCCGGGACGCCTTCAACGTGACCGCCGGATGGTGGGACCCGGATGTGCTCGGCATCGACCAGGGACCGATGCTGATCATGATCGAGAACCACCGCACCGGGCGGGTCTGGAAGCGTTTCATGCAGAACGAGGTGATCCAGCGCGGACTTCAACGCGCAGGCATCCGGCGGCTGAACGGCTCCCCGTGAACGGACACAAGCGGACTTTCCATGAACCTGTCCCGAAAAGCGGGGATGAATCCCCGCACTCCAGGCGCTT
>CAZHUS010000079.1:23597-37134 GCA_964535555.1 uncultured Verrucomicrobiota bacterium | reverse complement strand
GTTAGGGGTTCACGGAGCGTGATACGCTTCATGGATGAGTGATGAGGCGCGGCCTTCGTTCGCGTTTCCGACGGGCCTGACCGTGCAGCAGAAGAAGGTGCGGGACCTGATCCGGGCCACCCCGGTAGGGGGGACCACGGCCATCGGATTCGGAGGTGCCGTAGGCGGCGGGAAGCTCCTGGCCCTGGACACTCCCGTTCCGACGCCTTCTGGCTGGACGACGATGGGCGAGATCGGGGATGGCAGCACCATCTTCGGGGACGATGGGCAACCCTGCGTTGTTCTGAAGGCCCACGGGGTCCAGCTTCCCGAGGAGGCTTTCCGGCTGACGTTCGATGACGGATCGGTCATCGATGCGGGGGGCGAGCACCTCTGGTTCACCTACACGTACAGCGACCGCTCCGCCATGCATCGCCGGACGGACGAGTTTCGAGCAAGGCGGCAGGCATCCCGCCCCTCACGTGTCTCGGGGCGGCGATCCGAAGCTTTCACTGCGGCCGTTACGGAGCGTAATCAGCGCCTCCACCCCCCGGTGAAGCCCCCCCCAACCGGCGCAGTCCGCACCACTCGCGAGATATTCGACACCCTCTGGGCTCGTGGCACTCGCCAGGCTAACCACGCCATCCCTGTTGCCGCGCCGCTTGCCCTGCCTGATACCACCCTTCCTCTCGACCCGTACCTCCTCGGCCTCTGGCTCGGCGATGGGACGACGGCCTCCGGGGGCTTTACGACAGCCGACCCGGAACTCGTGAGCGCATGGGAAGCCGCTGGTTGGACGGTCACCCGCCGCCCCATCCCCATCGAGTTCTACGTCCGGGGCCTCTCCGTTGTCCTGCGAAGCATCGGGGTTCTCGGCAACAAGCACATCCCTCTCGCCTATCTCCGCGGTTCAGCTGCGCAACGCCTCGCTCTGCTCCAGGGGCTGATGGATACGGACGGGACGGTTGCGGCGAACAGCGGTTCGGCCGAATTCTGCACAACCCGCCGGACGCTGGCTGAGGGAGTCCACGAACTCATTTGCTCGCTGGGCATGAAGTGCACTCTCCGAGAAGGCAGGGCGCGTCTACGTGGACGAGACTGCGGCCCGAAATTCACCATCAAGTGGATGAGCAGCCTCCCTGCGTTTCGCCTTTCGCGCAAAAGCGCACTGCAGACGCTGCCAAGCAGGTCCACCACGCGGTTCCGCTACATCATCGGTTGCGAGCCGATTGCTCCGGTACCAATGCGCTGCATCACCGTCGATAGTCCGAGCGGCCTGTTTCTTGCCGGACGCTCGTTCATTCCCACCCATAACACCGCGCTACTTGTGCGTATGGCGTACGAACTCTCGATCCTCTACCCGGGGAATCGCGGCCTGGTCGGCCGGGACGAGTTCAACAAGCTCGAAACGACGACCCTGGAGATGTTCGACGAGATGGTGCCCCCGGACCTGGTGATCCGGCGCAACAACGCCCCCCCGGTCTACCGCGACATCCGCCTGGCTCATTGGCCCGACCGCAACGGGAAGCCCTTCACCGACCCGAAACGGCAGACCCCCCTGTACAGCCGCGTCTACTTCCGGGGGCTGGCGAACTGGAAGTCGCTCGGTTCTGAAGCATTCGGGTTCGCGTTCGTTGATGAAGCTTCAGAAGTGCCTGACATGGCCGCCGTCAACCTGATCCTCCGGCTGCGCCACCGGCTCCCGCGCTTTGTCGAGGAGGCCCTGGCCAAGCGCGACGAGGGCCTGCGCTACATCTTCCTCGCGGCCTCGAACCCATGGCCGAACACGTTCTTCGAGAAATGGTTCTGGAGGGGCGAGGCCGATGAGGTCGTAAGGGCTACGAACGGCAAGGTCCAGGTCCACTTCGTCCCGTCTCGCATCCGCGACAACCCCTACCTCCCCGCCAACTACGAAGAAACGGCGCGGGCCTTCCTTCGCGCCTCCGGCCATGGCCTCTTCGCTGATCGCATGGTGGACGGCCGCTTCGATGTCTTCGAGGGCCGCGTCTATGAGCACTTCAAGCCCACCGACGACGGCCACCGCCTCCCGCATCTCGATTCGGACCTGCTGAAGAAGGACGAGCAGACCAAGAAGCCCCTCTACAAAGCCGTCTACGGGGGCCTCGACTTCGGCGGCGAATCGGCAACGTCTCACTACACCGCCGGGTGCGTTGCCGTGATGACCTGGGCCAACCGCCTCATCTTCGTCGAGGGCTTCAAGTACCGCGGGCCTGATGTCTACCCGAAGCAGATGGCATGGATGATGGCGATGCAACACAAATGGGCCGCGCCCCTCGGCAAGAAGATCCACTGGTGCGCGGACGGCTCCCAGCGCGTCGGCATCAACGCATGGCAGGAACAAGGGTTCTGGATCACCCCTTCCGAGCGATCCCCTGGCTCGGTCGAGGAAGGCATCAAGAAGGTTGCCGCCCGGCTGGAAAAGGACCAGGCGGGCATCCCCGGCATCAAGTACCTCGCCGCCTTCACCGAGTTCGAGGAGGCAATGCGCCGCTACGCCCGCGACCCCGAGACGATGAAGATCGTCAAGGCCGACGACGATATGGCTGACTGCATCCGCTACACGGTTGAAATCGTGGACCAGTTCGGCGGCGACCCCAATGTGCTTCTCCGTAACAATCTCGCTGTGGTACAGTGACGACATCACGGTGCGTGAGGTATGATCGGTGCTCACCGAACTGGCCGCCGTCTTCTCCCTCGATGAGCTCTGGGTGCTCCAACGATACGTGCGCCACGAGTGCGCCGACCGCGAGAAGTGGAAGTTCCCGCCCGCCTCCCTCGAACTGAATGAACAGGTCACCGACGCGATCCGCTTCTGCGCAGAGACGGGGGCGGACGAAGCTGCCATCCTTCTCTCGAAGGGCGACTGCCTGCTGCTCGACATGGTGGTGCCCCAGGACGCCAAGACGACCCGCGGCGTGCTTGTCGGCCCATCCATTCTGCTCCGCACCTACGGCATTCGCCACGCGCTCTCCATCGACCCGGACACCACCCCCGTCCCGGAGCCGGAAGGCTACGGCACATCCGAGATCGAAGAGCGGCTGCGCGACTGGATGGCCGCTCAGGAAGAGATCCGTGCGATTCGCGAACGCCTGCGCACCAAGGCGCAGAAGGGAGTCTGAACCATGCCTACCGAAACCCCTGTCCGTACCCCCACCACGCCGGTTACCGCCCCGGAAACGCGCCCCTGGCCCGAGGTCTGGACCGACCCGGCTGAGATCTGCCCCGACCAGGGGGACGAACTCGCATCCCCCGATGTGAGTCCCTAGCGTGCCTATCTTCCCGGCGGAGGAACCATTCAATCCCTATGCCTGGTTCTACAGCGGCATAACAGAGGAGCCCAAGCCTGGCCCGCTGTCGGCACGGGCCGCGCACGCCTTTGTGCAGCACCCCGACCGCACGTCAAGCGGCCGCCGGATGCGCTGTTTCGGGGCATTGATTGCGCTCCGGGGAGTGGTCCAGGAGCAGGCTTATGCCTACTCCCTCCTGCGCGTCGCGCTCCCCATCGAACCGCTGGTCATCACCGCTTCTCACCCCGCAACCTACGGCGAGGTCATGGCAGGCTTCATGGGGCGCGAAGATGCGGTGCGGGCGCTGAGCGTCATCCCGCTCCGGCGTGGCGCTCACCCTGACAAACTGATCACCGCCATTCCGCAGGACTACGTGCCCAACATCACGTCGGCGCAGGTTGACCCGGCGCTGCATGTGGCGTTGCACGACTTGTCCCTGTCGATCATCGCAGACATTCGCGAGGCTGCCGAAGCGCTGAACAACCCGGACGTTTGGTATCCCGGGGTGGACGAGGGCATCGAGCCGGTGCCCGACGAGCACGTAGACCTTGTGATCTGGGCGCTGCAACGGGAGCTGGACCGCGAACTGCGCTCTGCCCGTTCCCAAATCCCCAGTTCCTCGCCCCCTCCCCGCCGCCCCGCGCTACCCCTGGCAGAGCTGCCTCGGCGCGTGCAGCGGGCGCTTGTGGAGAGACGGCGGCTGCGCTACCAGCAATGGGGCATCGGGCGGAAAGAGTGGGAATCGGGCTACTGGTCGCTGTTCAACGTGCCCGAGGACCCGGACTGGCTACCCCCAGGAGGTTGAGAGATGCGCGTCGGCGAGGATTACCACGGACCGTCGAGCGAGCCGGTGTCGCGCCGCAAGAAGGCGTTCGAGTCCAACCCGGAGTTTCACTGTTCTGGCAAGAAGCCCTACGGAAACTTGCGAAGGGCGCGGCATGTAGCGCACCTGATGGAAGAGTGGACCGGCAGCACAATGGCCCCCTACCGCTGTGCCTGCTGTCATCGCTTCCACGTCGGCAATCTCTGCTGAGCCGAATACCACTCTACGTGAACCACTACACTGTCCGTAGTGCCGGACTACCTTGCCGAAATCCCATCTTCCGACAAGCTGCGCGACATGCTGTCCGCGCAGATCGACTACTGGCGTCCCCGTGACACACTAATCCGGCAGTTCCGGGCCGCGCTTGCGGGACAGAACCCTATCAAGGCACCGCAGACCGCGAACTACAAGGTCGTTGTCGGGCACACATTCTTCCTGGCCGCCGCACACAACGAGAAGCTGGCGCGGTTCATGCCGCTGCCGCGGTACCAGGTGGCCCCGGACGGCATCGGCGAACAGGCGCGCTCACGCTCGACCCACCTTGAGAACTGGCTGAACCGGGCGACGGAGATCATGGAAGAGCATTCGGACGCAAATGTCTGGGTGAACATGATGGCCGACGCGATCATGCTCGACGAAGGCGTGGAGCGCATCGAACGGTTCCCCGCATCCTTCTGGCCCGAACTGGTGGTGGATGAAGCCGGGTTTGACGCCATCTTCCGGGCGGACCCTGAGAACTACGAAAAGCGGCGCGAAGAGTACAAGCAGCGCATCGGCCTGCCCATCCGCTCGGTCTACGTCCCCGCTGAGATGTCGCTGCCCGTCTACGAAGGGCCGACGGTGGTGGAGGAGTTCCAGATCGAACGGCGGTCGCTGCGTGAGGTCATGCGGAGCAAGTCGTTCGACACCTCGCGGCTGCCGCAGGCCCGAGGCCGTGCTGCGCTCGCGGACGGGCTGAAGGAAGAAGTGGTGATCGTTCACCACATAACCCCGCATCTTCACTCCTACTACGCCCTGACCCCCTCGGGGAGCCGGAACACCTGGCCCAAGGCGGACTCGCCGTCACAGATGAGTATCGGAACGCCGGTGCTCCTGAAATCGTACGAGCACGATCTTGGACGGCCGCTTGTCAACCACATGGGTGGGCGCTCGGGCGGGTGGAAGACTTCGGTCAACCGCATCGAGCCGGTGATGAACGCGCTATTGGAGCTGAGCCAGCGGGCCGACGAACTGTTCTCGCAGGCCTTGACCTACGAACGGAACGTCATGTGGCCGTCGCTGGTGGCGTACTACAGCAAGGCCAACCGCGCCGCCGACGAAGGGCTGCCGAAGCCCCCGGTCATCCAGGAGGGGCAGGCGCTGGCGATGTGGGCGGACGAACGGTTGGAAAGCGTGTTCAAGCCGCAGGCGTTCCCGCTGCTCGAATGGACGATGGAGACGATCAAGCAGCGCATCGCCGAGCTTGCGGGCGCGCCGTCGCTTTTTGGCTCTCGGGAGCCGGGGGTGAACACGGGCTATCACCAGGCTCTCCAGGTCTCGCAGGCCGAGCACCTTGACAACCAGGTGGAAAACAACTTCAGCCGCGCCGCCAAGGGGCGGGCGCACCTGATCCTTGAGCACGTGAAGGCGATGGGCGAGACCGTGTACGCCTTCCATTCGGAGCGCGACAAGAAGGGGAACCCGAAGGGGTCATACCTCGCGTTGAACCCGGCGAAGCACCTGAAGACGATGCCGCAGATTTCGGCGAAGGTGAAGGCGCAATCGCCGCGAGACGTGATGGCTTCGATCCGGGCGGCGCTGGACGCGACGATGGAGCGTGGCACGCAGGGGCCGCTCGTGGACGACGAGACGGCACGCGAGTTCTACCTCGGACTGGAAAACCCGGACGAGATCGAGCGGAAGATCATTCTTCAGCGCACGCGGCGCAACCTGCTTGGGGCGGGGCTCATCGAAAGCGAAGTGCAACAGAAGCTCAACCTGATCCTGATGCAGCGCGGAGCGCCGCCCGTGGATGCGAGTACCGTGGCGGACGCTTCACCGGCAATGCAGGACGCGGTGGCGCAGCTCAACCAGGGCGGCGAGGCGGCGATGATGGGAGGCAGTTCGCCAAGCCTCCTCATCGCGCAGGCGGAAGGGATGCAGCAGTCGGGCAGGGGGCCAAGCCCCTACGTGGGCCGGGGTGGCGGTCCGCCACCCGCACAGCCGCAACCGGCGCAGGTGCTCGGGCGCACCGAGCAGTTGATCGGGGGGGTGTGATGGCTTCGGCGGCGGGCGTGATCGACTTCATGGAAGAGACCATCGACGAGTTGGCCGAATGGATGGCCGACCAGGTGGAGATGGTGGCGGACGCGATTGCCCCGGACGGGCGACCGTTTGGCATGGAGCACCTGAGCGAGGAAGAGCAGATTGCGAAGTACCTTGCAGAAGGTCTGCACGACAATACCGAGGCGTGTGTGAACTGGATTCGAGCACGGGTGCAGGGTGCGCAGCAGCGGTTATTGGAACGGGGGGTGCCGCAAGAGGCTATCACTTCGTACCACCTGTATGATTTGTATCAGAAGGCTGCGCTGGCGATGTCGGCGAAGTACGAGCGTTTGATACGCGAGAGAGACGAGAAGCGGTCTGTGACGCCTGAGCCGTTCACAGCGTTCGGCCCCATGATGGGGGTGGATGATGGCGGGACCGATTACCCTACGACTACCTGACGATGCGGGCGGAGAAGTTCCGAACCCTGGCACGCTTGCGGCCCCGCCAAAGGTGGACAAGGACTACGTGCGCCAGAAGGAGCTTGAATATAAGCGCCTTGTGCGCGAGGCCAAAGACGCCAATCCCGACGTCGAATACAAAGTGGAGGGGGGGATTGTCTACAAGCTCATGCCGCGCAATGGTGGTGACAATGGCCTTTCGGAGTTCGGGTTCGGCGCTGCTGACGACGGTGGGCTGGATAAGGTCCTGGCGGAAGCGAATATCCGCGGCGCGTATGCGGACTGGGTGGACGCGCAAGATGAGCTGAAGTATCTCACGTCAGTACAGGGGTCCGCGCGTAGCTGGTACGACACCGAACAGGACAAGACACAGGAAATAGAGCGGCAATACGACGACTTCAAAGACCGCTCCACTACGTACTCGCGATTGCTCAGTGATGAGCAGGACTACGCAATGAACGTTGATGAGGCGAATGCGGACGCCTACAAGTACATGCGGCAAACGGGCGCGGCCAGTTATGGGGCGTATCATGACCTGCCTATGTCTGAATCACTGTCCAGTATTCTGCGACCTTCGTTGCCGGACTATGTGCGCCCCGACTACCGCTTGAACGCGGCCGTGGGGCTGCCCGGACCGGAAGGGTTCGACGACCCTGACTATGACGCGAACGGGATGCCGCGCTTTGCGGCGGGGACGAACGCGGGGGCCGATGGGCAGGGCTACAGAGACTTGCTGGCCATTGTGAGCGAGCAGCTCGGGTATGTGCCGGTTGTGCTTCAGCCCCCGGCCCCGTGGCCGTGGCGGAGGAATACGCGATGACACAGCGCACCTCTGCAAATCCGTTCCCCGGTTCGGTGGCCACCAACAGCCTCATGCCCGCAGGCACGCAGTCCTACGACCGGGCGGCCTGGCAGGCGCACGTCGTGGAGAAGGTTGAACAGTCGATTCTCAAGCAGGTCCGCGAATCGGGAACCGCCGCAGGAATAGGGATGCCGTCCTCGTGGCAGTACGGGCCGGTCAGTGATTTCGACGTGCTGGCCGGGAACAAGATCAGCGCGGGACTGCATACCCAACTGTTGACGTGGGCTGCATCAAGTGCGCCGAATGATCCTGACTTCGTTGAATGGTTCATCGAACACGGTGGTTCGGCCCCGCCGCCCGTGACTGGCACAGAGTACAGCGCTATCCCGCTTACCCCGGCTGAAGAGCTTGCCATTCGCAAACAGGACTTCGCTGAGGCGACCTGGGCGATTGAGATGGCGGCGAAGCAATCGGGAACGCGCGCGTCGTCCTCATCGAGCGGCTCGCGGTCCTCGGGCGGCTCCAGCGGGGGAAGCAGTTGGAGTGGGGAACGCACGTACACCTCAACCACTACACAGATCAAGGATGTTACCCCGGCGTACGCCGCGTTGCGGGAAATCGAGCTGGCGCACGAGGCCACAATGCAGGGGACGGCGCTTTCCGAAGAGCAGCGCCAGTTCAACCTCCAATACGGGTTGGCGGCAAATGCGGACACGCGGGCAACACTGAAGGCGCTCTCGGACGCGCAGTCGGAGCGGGCGAGCAAGATCGCCGCTCTCGGGGCGAACCCCGGCGACGCCGTGCAGCGGGAATACTTCCTTCGTGCCGGGGCTGAGCCAGTTGGGACCGAGATCGACGCCTTCACGGGCATGGCGGGTAGCGGGGCTGGCATGAAACTTTCGGAACTGATGAACAAGCAGAAAGACCTCCTGCGGCCGTACGTGACGGCATCACTCACGGGGGCACAGCCCCCGACCGCGCCTATCGCGCCGGGGAACCCCGAGGCGGACCCGGAAGAGGTGCCCGCGATGGCGATCGGCGGGTACACGCGAGCGCCGCGCTTCATCGCCGGGGATTCGCCTGCGAAGAACCCGTTTGAGGGGGGCGCACGGCCGGAGATCATCGAGAACCCGACGCGAGCGCCGATCCGCGTCCGCAACTCCGGGCAGACGCTTAGCGCGATGCTGGGGAAGCGAACCCCGCGTTATGCCTACGGGACGCTGGACGCGCCGCTCGACATGTCGCAGGTGGTGCTCGACCCGATCTCGGGTGCGTACCAGACGATGGATTGGATGGCGGAGAACCGCGGGCCTTCGGTGCCTAAGGTGGGCCTGCACAACGGGGTCTGGCAGGTCGTGGGCGAGGGGATTACCACGCCCGACAACGCGGGGTACAAGTCGGGCGGCTGGACGACTCGGGCCGGTGGCGACCCGCGAATACACGCGCTCATCGCGGGGCCGTGGACGGACTCGGAAGGGAACGTTCACGAGAACAGCCCGGTAATGACCGACCAGGGCGCATGGTGGGGGATTGGTTCGGGCGAACCCCCGATGAACGTACAGGTCAAGACGCCTCCTACGAACCCGGCCACCCCGCCGACTTCTCCTGCGGCTTCCGCGCCGGGCGGCACGGCCCCCGCCACCGCACCAGGCGCGACCGCAGGAGAAGGCATCCCCACATCGAGCCTGACGGTGGGCTGGAACAGCGTGACCACGCCGGGGCCGACGGCCTACTCGGAGTGGGCCGACCCCTCACGGGTATTTGTCGTTGACCCGGCCACGGGACAGCAGCGACCCATCCAGCCCGGAGAAACGGTGAGCGGGCCGGTGTGGATCGACAACCGCGACGGGGCGCTGAACAGCGGTCCCGCGACGCCTGCTCCTGCGCCAGCCGTGACTGCACCGCCCCCGGTTGCGCCGGACACATCGCCCGGTGGCTCGGCCCCGACAGTGACAGAGCCCGCCATGCCGGGTGCGCAGGTGGCGGTTGGTCCAGCGAACCAGTACGGGTATTCGCAGGTGACAAGCGGGGGCACGGCCAAGACCGCGGACGGCGGCGGCACCTATACCCTTGAGGGCGATGGGACGGAGTTCCGCGACAAGGATGGGAACTACTGGAAGTGGAACGCGGTGGCGAAGACGTACCTGCCGGTGCTGCCCACGCCGACCGTGATTTCGGCGGAAGCTCAGTTCTGGGCGCTGCCCGAGGACGTGCGCAACAAGATTCTCTCTGGGCAGGCGACGGGCTACGTGCTCAACAATGCGGGCATCAACACGCAATTCGTGGACAAGCAGGTGTTGGCCCACATGAATAGCTGGGTATCGGCGTTTGTGAAGGTCGCAGGGAGGCAGCCGACGCAGCAGGAATACAGCGCCGAGGCTGCCCGTTACCGCGAAAACGATCTTCTGAAAGGCTTGGACCCGAACCGGATCTACCCAAGCGGCTGGGTGAGCGGCGTGACGGACCCCTTCCAGGGCACATACCGCGGCCCGGTCACGGACGCGGAGTTTGCGGCCATGTCGCCCGAAGAGCAGGCGAAGGCCGTGTTTGAAGGGCTGCCATCGGTTGGAGGTGTGGCCTCACGCGGTTCCGCGCCCGAGTTTGCGTGGACGGGGAACGCCACCGGCCGGTACACCCTGCCAACAGAGCAGGTGGGGGGGCGACGGTTCTATACCAACGTGACGCCAGAGCTTGAGGCGGCGCTGTGGCCGTACTACACCCCATCGCCAGCGCCGGAGACGTATGCGGGCGGACATGGCAACCTGGGCGGCACGATCCTTGAGGATCGGCGTTTTGCCCCGGCCAACTTTGCTGGGGCGTTTCCGCAGAATCCTGCTGGCAGCGAAGAGGACGACGCTGTTTCGCCCACCGCGGCACCGGACACTGGCACGACCACAACGGGTAGTACCACAGGTGGTACCACGACGACTACCACGGGTGGTAGTACCACGGGTGGTACTGCGATCCCGCCCACGGGCACGGCAGGCACGGGCAACGCACTTCTCGACCAGCTTCTCGGGCTGAACGCCGACAACCCTTCGGTGCTGTCGTACGGAAACGACGTATGGCAGAACATCCCGGCGCTGCGCTTCCTGCGCGGGGAGATTCCGACGGCGGAATACGAGACGGTGGCCGCGCAGCCGACGCAGGTTCCCGCGCTGGGGGTGACGCTCCCGGCTCCGAACTCCCTCAACTACACGCTGCTTGAGTACCTGGCGAAGTCGGACCCGGAGGCGTTCGCGGCAATGGAGTGGATCTGGAAGGCGGGCAACCGGAGCCTCGCGGCGGAGATGGCGATCGCCAAGACCCGCGCCCCGCTCGGCACGGCCTACGAGACATCGCTGGTCTCGACATAGGAGGCAAGCATGGCGCTCCTTGACGGCAGCGACTACAGCTTCGCCCCGAAGAGGCAGCCGGTCACCACAACGGAAGTGACGCCGCCCATCAAGGATGAGCGCGGCAACGTGTGGGACTCGGCGCGCCAGCAGTGGTACGACCCGAAGACGACTTCCTACTACTCGCAGGGCGGCTACTGGACCCGTGATGACGGGAGCTATTGGGACAACTCCACGAATCGATGGGAGCAGCCCCTTGGCGCGGCGGACCTGCCCGCTTTCGATGTGGCAGCCACGAACTACTACGACCCGAAGATAGCGACCGAAGACCTGCCCGCCTTCGATGTGGCAGCCACGAACGTCTGGGACCAGCAGATGGCGAAGCCCGCCAACCTGGGGCTGGGCGCGAGCAAGTGGTTCACACAGCAGGGCGTTTCGGACCCGACACAGGGCGATGTGTGGAACGTGGCAAGCCGGGGGGAGACGCCGCAAGAGAAGGCTGCGCGAGCCGAAGCGGGGCGCTCGTTTCTCAGGGACTACGATGCGGCCCAACAGCGAGACTATCAGATTCGCCGGGCGCAACAGCAGATAGATCAGCAGCGGGCGCTTGGCAACCGTTTCCTGCCGCCCTCGACCGGACAGATGGGCCGGTCGAACTGGACCGAGCAGAACGTCACCGGGCCGATCAGCGACATCCTTGGGGGCGCGGCGAAGAAGGGGCTTTCGGCGGCTTCGCAGATCACCGCCAACACGACCGGACCTGTCGCGGCGGGGATGTATCACCTGGGTGAGAACGCCGGGAAGGTGACGAAGAACCTCATCAGCGAGATCATGAACCCCGGCCAGATGGCGCGTGGCACTCCCGGTGATGGTGGCAAGCTGGGGCCGATGAGCTACACGCCGCCGCCTGTGGTGCAACGGCTGGGCGAGGGCGTGAGCACGGAGACGTATCACCCGCAGGCGGCCTACAGGAAGTTCCTTGAGAACGAGGAGATCCCGTGGGCGGCGCGCATGGGCGTGGACGCTGCGCTCGACCCTACCAACCTGATCGGCGCGGGCATTGGTACGAAGGCGCTCAAGGGCGGGCAGGCGATGGGCAAGATCTCGACCTTGCTGGCAAAGGCCGACCGTGCCGCCGACGTGGGGCAGATGGCGCTTGCCAAGCCTGTCGTGGGCGGCATCGCGGGCATCCTCGCAAACGAAGCCTACGGACAGCCGGTGGAATGGTGGCAGGCGGGACTCGGCGGCGCGGCCCTGGGCGTGGCTGGGCCGAAGGTACTGCCGAAGGTGGCCGGGCCCGTGGCGAAGGGCGTGAGCAAGGTAGGGGGAGTGATACCCACCGGGGGTATCGGAGCGACGAGCCGGGTGATGGCGGGGGAGACGGGCGGGGTGCCTGCGAGCATTGCGGCGCGGGCCGGGTTTGTGGCCGGGGCGGGCATGGCGGGCTACGGCGCGGGGGCGCTCGGCGGGCAGGACGAAGGCGATCGCCGGAACACGGGCATGGTGGCGGCGGGACTTATGGCGGGCATCGTGGGAGCCAAGGTTCCGGCGAAGACCGTGGGCGCTGGGCTGAAGAAGATTGGCATGACGGGGGCGCTGGGGCGGCAGCCGGAATGGTTGACGAAGCTGCCCCTGGCCTACGAGCAGTCAAAGACCGTGATCCCGCTGCCGTCGTTCGACACCGCGCCGCTGAAGCTGCCGGTGAAGGCGCGAATCAAGAACGTGATCATCGACGCGGCGGCGCACATTCACCCCGACCTGCTGAAGCGGCTGAACGTGCCGGGGGTGTCCGCCATCGCGGAATCGCTCAAGGCCGGGGATGCGCCGGTAAACAAGGTGGCAAAGACGGCGGGCTTGCGATTCGAGTACACGATCCGCAAGGCGGGCGTGGTGGTGGACGAAGGCGGCTACGTGCTCGGCAAGAACGGCGAGCAGCTTCCCGTGTTCGACAAGGACGGGAGCGTGATGATGATCATGGACGAGGTGACGGGCGAGACACGCCCTCTCCTTGGCGCTTCGCTGGCGCAGGTGCGTGAGCAGCTAGGCTGGTACCGGGGATACCTGGACGACGCCCAGCTGGACGGCATCCGGAGCGCGTTCGATGAACTGGTGGCGATTGTGCGCCCTGCGCAGGACACTCTCGCGATTGCGCCGGAGGACACGACGAAGATCATCCTTGGCCCGGAAGGGGCGTATGCGCCGCGTGGCGTCCCTCGTCGAGCGGACGCGGACATAACCCCGCTGTCGTGGCGGCGCATGAACAAGGTGGAGGGCGCGGAGCCGGGGGCATCGCGGAGCCGGGGATTCCTGACATCGGCGCATGCCGCCGAAGAGAAGATGATCTACCCGCAGCCGTATGAGCTTGCGACGCGGTACGTTGGTGAGGCGCTGGACGAAGTGAACGTTCAGCATCATGTGAACGAGCTGGTGAAACTGCCGGGGCCGGACGGGAAGCCGCTGGGGGCACACATTTCGGGCGCAGAGCAGGAGCAGTTGCGGGCGCTCATCAGGGAGACGCGGCCGGACGAGCGCCATTTGCGCAAGCTGACGATTGCCGAGAGGCGCGTGGAACGCGACCTGAAGCT
>CAZHUS010000079.1:0-23497 GCA_964535555.1 uncultured Verrucomicrobiota bacterium | reverse complement strand
GCCATTTGCGCAAGCTGACGATTGCCGAGAGGCGCGTGGAACGCGACCTGAAGCTCACGGCGCGGCAGATCGAGGTGGACCGGAACCGGGTGCAGGCGCTTGAGGAGATGTTGGGCGAGCAGACAGCCCCGCGATCGTGGATGCGTGGCGACCCGGTGGAACAGGGGTTGGATGCGTACCCCGAGGACGTACGCGGGCTAGTCCGGGCGAAGCGAATTGCCGAGAGCGATGCTTCGTACAATCCGGCCCTGCGGGGTGCGGTGGAATCAGGGGTGACGGACCCGGCGACGGTGAGGCAGGTGTATCGGGGGCTGCCGGAAGACCTGCGACGGCGCTGGGGGGCGCTCGGGGAGTGGAAGAAAGCGGACGAAGCCACCAACGCCTTCACGGATTCGTACAAGGCGTGGCGAACAGGGGCGACGGATACACTGACGGAAGAGCAGTATGCGTTCATGCGGGACGTGGACGACTGGATGACGGGTAAGAACCCGGCTGCGGGTGCCGTTCGGTCTATGTCTGCCGCCGAGAAGAAGGCGGCGGCGGAAGAGGCCATTCGCATTACGAAGGAGCACATTGACGCGACGGTGGGGCGCGTGAGCGACATGGTGAACGCGCTTGAGAAGTCGCTTCCCGAAGCGGAGAGCGTGCGAGCGGAGCTGGCCAAGCTGCGCGGACAGGCGACGGGGCTGCGAAACAAGATCCGGGCAGCAGAGGCAAGGGCTACAGCGGTTGAGGCGGGCACAGAGATGTTGCAGCAGACCGTAGGCCAGCCCGGAGCATGGCTGCCATCCTCGTTCTTCGATGAAGCCGCGAAGCTGCGCGAGGACGCGCTGCGCATCGCATCGGAAGCCGAGGCCAAGATGCTCGACATCCCCGTAGGCGAGACATCGCAGCGGCTGGCGCTGGCGCGGATGGCCGCGCAAGAGGCAAAGACGGCGCTGCGGGAGTCGGTGGCCGACATCGTGCGAAGCGGGAAGGCGCTGGCGAAAGAGACGGGCACAAAGCGCGGCGCGGCTGTCGCTCCGGCCAAGACCACCGGGCGGCTGGCGGAGCGCGGCAAGACGCTGGCGCGGGGCACGCATCGCGAAGAGGTGCTTCAGAAGCAGGCAGTGGAACTTGAGGCCAAGGCGGAGAAGCTACGCGAAACGCTTGCGCCCTACCAGGAACAGAAGAAGGTGCTGCGCGACCAGATACAGGCGGCGCGGGCCATCGGGAAGCAGCGCGGCTGGGATGCAGAAGTCCCGCTTGGCCCGCTCCAGGGCGTCAAGTTCCCGCGAGACGTGGCGAACGCGGTCTCCGAGATCGTGAACATGCCACCGGGGAAGCCGGGTATCGGCACGGTAGCCATCGAGATATTCAACGGCATGTTCCGGTCGCTGAGCGCGGGACTCGACCTTGCCGGGCCGGGCACGGTGAACCTGCTGGGGCTGTCGAGTCGTGGGCAGGCGTGGCGGGCGCTCGGGCCGGGGTTCCGGTCGGTCAAGAACGCCGATGCCTATGTGGAGGAACTCATTGGGGTAGACGTATGGGCACGGTCTGAAGGGTTGCCGCCGCTGCACCAGATCCTGCCCTACATCGAACTCTCGCCTTCGGAAGTGATGGTTGGCGGTGGCCAAGAGATGATCATCCGGGGGGCGCGGAAGCCCGCCCGCATGCCGGCCACAGAACGAATCGCCAACATGTGGGGGTACAGGCAATCGGGCGAGTTTTTCAGCGTGCCACCGAACCTCATGCGGGTATTTGTCGTGTACGACGAACTGCTGCGGTTGAAGGGCGCGGGCGTGGACATCGCTGATCGCCGGGTGCTGGAGCAGGTGGGGAACGCAGCCAACATCATCTCAGGGCGCTCGCGGCGGGCGTTCGCGGAAGAGCTGGGGAAGGGGCCAGCGCAGCAGGCGTGGTTTGCCGGCCGTTTCTTGCGGTCGCAGGTGGAGACGGTGATGAACGCCATGTTCAGCGGCGGGATCGAGGGGGACATCTCCCGCGAGGCGCTGATCAAGCTGGCGGGCGTGGGTGCGCTGACGGCCTATGTGGTGAACACGACCCAGGGCAACGAGCACGATTGGAGTAACCCCTTCGAGTTCCGGCTGGGCGACCGGGACGTGAACCTGCTCGGCCCGTGGGACTCGCTGATGAAGGGCGTGCTGAAGATGCAGGAGGGCATCCGGTCGGGAGATATCAATGACGCGACCTACCTGGCTCGCACAAAGGCCTCTCCACTTGTGTCCTTCTTTGTAAACCTCAGCACGGGTACCAACGTGTTTGGTGAAGAGATTGGCCGCCCGGTGGGGCCGGGGTTCCGGCAATTCTGGAGCGACCCCGAGGCGGTGCTTCAACTGCTGCCGATGCCGTTCACCCTGCGGAACGGGCTGGCTGACGCACGGGACGTGGATTGGGACGATGGCGTGTCCATTGCGAGCTGGCTGTTCGGCCTGGGCACGGGAGTCATGGGATTGAAGTCGTCGCCTCTGACGGCGTATGAGCAGTGGGATCGCGACTTCCGACAGTGGGCGAAGGGCTTGCCGGACGAATACTACATCGCCCACGGGATGAAGCCCGAGGACGGGCGGGACGTGGGCTACGGGGACGCGCCGGAGTTTCTGAAGCGCGTCTTCCGTGAGGCGTATGACGGCAAGCCGCTGGCTCGCGACAAGACGTGGCGGCGTGTGCAGGAACTTGGAGAAGAGGAAGAGCGGAAGAAGGACGCGCTCGGTGAGAAGTTCATGGACCCCGACCAGGCACAGTCGCTCGGTGACTACCTCGATGGGAAGCGGCGAGTTCAGGACACTTTCCGGGGCCAGCGCGAAGAGGCGCTGAAGGGCGAGAAGGACAGGGAGATCGAGGACGAACGCTATCGCACGTACCTCGAACTGTTCGAGAAGTCGAAAGACCCCGAGACTGGACTGACCGACTACGAGAAGTTCGACAAGCTGGAAGGGGAGTGGCTGGCGAAGTACGGCGAAGAGGGGATGCGGTACATCCAGGCCGTGGGACTTGTGGGAGAGAACGAGGTTGAGACGAAGCGGCGCACGGCCTTGAATGCCCTGGCGACGGACGGGTACTTCGACCGCGAGAAGATGCCGCGCTACCGGAACCTGAAGAGCGGTACGGGCGAGGAAGAGCTTGAGAAGCTGGAAGCGGAAGTGAGCCGCAAGCTGGGGTGGCTGCGCGAGGATGCCGGGGTGCCGAGCAGCGAGCTTGAGTGGATGGAGGGTGCGCCCTACATCTTGAAGCAGATGGGCGTGTCGAAGGAAGTGGGGCACGACATCATCGCCGTGCATGTGGCGGACTCGGTGAGGCGAACGCTACAGCAGGGGAAGCGGCCCGCGAACGAGAATGAGTGGTGGCTGAACTACCTGTCGCCGGACTTCTTCAAGTACCAGCAGTCGCACAAGGTTCAGCTTGCGTGGCTGGACCACTCGAACACGTACATCGACATTCTCCGGGCGGAGATGCGCGGCCAGCCCATCGTGCCCTAGGCCGCGCCTCAACCGCCGGGGCGACTGTAGTAGTAGGGCTCCGGGTCGTCGTAGTTGTCCTTGTACTCATCCTTGTCGCCGCACCACATGATGAGCAGTGACATCACCACGACCACTGCGAACAGACCTCGCGTCATGTACACATCCTAGCGTGCCTGTCAATCCCCCTGCAATGTATCCCTGATTTACATGTAAAAGTGACTGTTACACTGTCCGTGTAGTCGCTCCTGACTATGGCCACAGAACTGTGCCGGGTTGATGGGAGCGAAGGAGGACACGGTGACAGCAAGGCAGATTCATCCTCTCCTGCGGCCGAAAGAAGAGGAACCAGGCGACGCATCTTCTGAGGAGACGGTTGTTGAGAACCCCGTCCCGGCAGAAGAGCCTGCGCCGGTTGCCGAACTTGAGGCTCCGGTAGAGGAAACGAGCGATAGCGGCAGTGGTGAAACTGGCGAAAGTGCGCCGGTATCCATACCGCAGCAGGACTCAACGCCTGCGCCGGTAGTGGAAACGGATCACTTCCTGAAGGTGGACAGGCGAAATCTCTACGCGGAGATTCAACGCCTCGCCAATGAGGACAAAGAGTTCGCCAACAACTTCAACGCAGCCGTTGGGCGCAAGGCAGCACGCGAATACAAGCCGAAACTGGCGGAAAGAGAAGCGCGGATTGCAGAGCTTGAAGGCTGGCTTCGCAAGCTGGAAATCTCGTCTATGGACGAGGACCAGATAGCAGAGCGCCTTCGGACTGATCCCGCATTCGCCACGAGGTATCACGCCAAGGCCGCTGATACCAACGCGATTGTTCAGCGTGCGCGGTATGAGGCAATGGCGGACGAAGCTAGCGCCTCGGCAGAAGAGCAGGGAGTACCTGCGGCAGTGGTACAGCGATACCAGCGAGCACTTGAGACAGGGTGGTTCGACTACGTGCGAGACGCACAAGGAAACCCCCTTCAGGCGCTGGATCCGGGACAGTCGATTCTCGCCTTTCAGCGGGGATTGATGTCTGAGGCTGTGAAGCTGGCGCGGGTCAACGCGATTTTGCCGCAAGTGACGGTCCCGGCAACCCCGGTGGCCCAGGCTCCCAGCCCCCCTCCCGCAAGCCCGCCCCCGCCCGTTGCGGCGAAGCCCGCCGCGATGCCAAACCCCGCGCTTGCGAAGGCAAGCCCGGACCTGGCCCCCGCGTCCGGAGGTGCCGGAGGACGGCCCCGCGTCTCGCTGGAGGAGTGGCACAAGATGACCCCCCCCGAGCGCAAAGCCCTCTATCCGAACCTGGCCGACTTCGAACGCGACTTGAAGGCGGGGCTCATCCAGTAGCTCCGCGAGGAGACATAAATGGCGACCGGGAACCAAACGGTCACGACCGCCGCCGCCCATATCGACGAGGTGTGGGTGGAGGGCGTTATCAGGGCGCTGGAGTTCGCCCTTGTCATCGCGCCGAGTGTGGATCGCACGTGGGACTTCGTGGGACACGGCGATACGTACCACAAGGCGCGTATTCCGAACATCGAGGCGCAGACCAAAGCCGCCTCGACCGACCTCGACGCGACCGTGTACACGGACACGGAGCAGACCATCACCATCAACGTGCACCAGGCGTGCGCGATCAAGCACGAGAACATCGCTCAGCTTCTCAGCCGGAACGACGTGAAGGCCGAGATGACGAAGAAGATGGGCTACGCGCTCGGGCGTGCCGTCGATGTGAACCTTGCGGCCCTGGCGCAGAACTTCAGCCAGGTCGTGGGTGTGCTCGGCGTGGAAGTGACTCACGACCAGCTCCTTCGCGCCGTGCAGTACCTGGAAGACGCCGGGTACGACATGTTCGACGACGTGGCGTGGTTCATCAGCCCTGCGCAGAAGGGCGGGTTCATGAAGATGGACACGTTCACCAACGCGCAGTACGTGGGCGAGGCCGCAGCGGCCGATGCGCACACCAAGGCCACCATCGGCGCTTTCCAGGGGTCGCCCGTGCGGGTGTCGAACCTGCTCCGTGCCCCGGCCAGCGGCCAGCACGAGAACATGCTGCTCCACAAGGAGAGCGTGGCGCTCGTGATGGCGCAGAGTCCGAAGACGACCACCGAAACCATTGCCCTGGCCCTCGCCGATGTCGTCGTGCAGGACCAGATCTACGGGTACTCGGAGATCGACCGCTACAGCGAAACGCCGGGCAACATCACCGCCACCGATGAGGGCGCGGTGCTCATCCGGGGCGTCTAGACGATGACGCTTCTGAAGGTGCAGCCGGACAAAGCGTGGCTCATTACTGAGTCGCGGCTGCGGTTCGAGGTGGACGCGGCGGTGGAGCCGAAGATGGTTCCGCTGGCGGTAGCGCGAGACCTTCAGAAGTCGATCGAGATCCTGGAGCGGACACGGCAATGGCGGGTGCTCGAAAGGGTGCCAGCGCGAAGGGCATTCGGGGGTAGCGCGTGTTGCCCCCGGATGCTGCAACCAGCGGGCACGCCGCTGAACATCACCTTCGAACCATCGGTATTCCAGGGCGATACGGACGACGCTCACAACTTTGATGAGATCGCCGATCCGGAGACCCGCGTGCTGGTGGACGGGAAGGTGGACTGGGTAGCGGTCGTGCATTTCTGGTCACCGGCGTTGTTCGTCAACCCGGCCCAGGAGCAAGAAGAATCGTTCGATGCTTTCGAGGGGTTCGCGAAATGGGACTCGATGCCGGAGCACTACTGGCCGGCATTGAGGAAGAGGTATGCGAAACAGTGACAGCAGCAACAGCAGAAGCCGAAAGCGCCATCAAGGCGCTCTTTGGAACCCCGGCTGAGGAGGGCGGCACTCACACGGGGCAGGTGGTGCGTGAGCGGAGCGCTCGCGTCAAGTATTGGCGCAAGCCAGACGGGTGGATCACGACGGGTCCGGACGTGCGAACGGATGCTGCGAAGTTTTCGCAGTACATCGAGGTCAAGCGGTACCGGGAACTGCCGGACAGCTTCGGCAAAGAAGTGATCAACATGGGGCTGATGAGCTGGGGTGGCCCTGCCATGCGGCGCCGCGAGGTCCAGTGGCTCAGGCCCTTCATCACCGCCGGGGGGATGACGTACGTCATTCAGCACGGGGATACGTTCGGCACGCCGGGGGAGTACCTGATGCCCGCCGAGCAGATTGTGACGCTCAAGCTGCACCGGCAGCCGGAGATCCGGGCGATGCGGCCGGATCTGAACGAGGCGACGGACCTTGAGTGCCCGTACGCCTGCACGACGGAATCGGAGGATGGGCGGAGCGGTGGGCCTGGCCCGAGGCGGCTGTTCTCGGGACTGACCCGAGAACTTGCCCAGCGGGCGCTGGATCAGCACATCGTGGCGGTTCACAAGGAAAGCGTGGCGTCGCGGGCGGTGGGTGACACGATTGCCCAGCAGATGCAGCACTTCCAGGGTGCGCAGCTTGACCCGCAGGCCATTGCCGCGATTGTGGCGGGGACGGTGGCGGCGCTTTCGGGATCGCAACAGGGCGCGATAGCAGCGGTCGCGCAAGAGAAGATGCACACGGCCAAGGCCAAGGACGAACCGGCGAAGCAGCCGGGGAAGCCGGACGGCACCTGGTCGCGTGCGCAGTTGATGTCGTACGTGTCGCAGAAGAAGTGGCCGAGGCCACCTCGGGCGATGGCGTTGACAACGGCGGAATGGCTGGCATACGTGCTCAGCAAGGAGCTTGAGGATGGCGGCGCAAACAGCGACCAACAGGATTGGCAAGAGCACGGTGGCCCGATTGGCGGGTTTGCAGCGTGAGCTTGCCGGTGGCCCGGCCACGAACGTTGACCTTGATGCAACGACCACGGTGACGCTCGTCTACACGACGGCGACCGGGGCGATCACGGTGGATGTTGCGGTGACCTAAAGGGGTTGTGTGGTTCGGCAATACCACTTTGCGTGAACCGTACAATTCTACGTAGAACCCTGCCCGGTGGCCTGTTGAAGCGGGTCACCGGGCCTACAAAGAGGTAGGCAGGAAATGGCACAGGTACCAAACGCGGCCGACTTTGGCCGTCTGCTGGCGGGAACGCTGGCGCATCCCAACTCGTTCGGGCGAGTGATGAACCCCGATGTGTTGCGGGGGCTGTTGTTCCCCAACGCATTCCACGGCACGCGCTTCGTCATTGACGACTTCGACGGCGACACGCTCAACACCTTCTTGTGGACGGTAGCGGCGGACTCAGGGGCCACGGCCTTTGCAATCCCTGCGGCTGGCTCGACGGTAGCCGGGTCGATTATCGCGGGCGACACGGCGGGGGACGACAACGAGGCCATCAGCATTTACGGCCACGCAACGTGGAGCGGGGACAAGAACGCAGGCATGGCCGTGCGGTTCAAGTTCGACGACGTGACGGACATCTTCTTCGAGACCGGGTTCACGGACCCCCTTTCGGACTACACCCTCCCGGCGATCAACGACATCGACACCCCGACCATCACGAACGGCGCGGTGACGGTGGCCGTGATTGTCATGGACACCGATCAGACGCTCAAGACGGCCGCGCTTGTCTGCGACGGCGATTCGACCTACGCGACCTCGAAGGTGAACTTCGGGACGTGGGCACCGACGGCGGACGTTTGGTACACGGCGATCGTCCAGACCAAGGGCGACACGGTGATGGCCTGGATCTACGACACGGACACCCCTTCCGCGCCGAAGCTCGTTGCGGGCGGGGAGCAGGTGAAGGTGGCCGGGTTCGAGGGCGGGACGCTCGTGCAGCCGTGGTTCATTGCTGGCAACCGCACAACTGACGGCGGGTTGCCGGTGCTCGACTACATCGCTGTCTGGGCGGACCGCTAGTGGTAGGGCGCTTCATGCAGGACGCAAGCGGGGTGAGAACCCCGCTGCTCATCAAAAACATTGGAACGAGGTAGATAGCAATGTCGGACATTCGGTTTATTGCTGGGCATACGTCCCAGAACCGCGCCCGCGACGGGCAGTACATCGGGGCTCGGAGCACTCGCGACGGGGCGCTGTTTGTGGCCCCGTGGGTACAGGCTCTTGTCCTGGAGGGCAAGGTTTTCGGGGCGAACGCCGGGTCGGTTACCACAGGGATTGCGGGCCACGCCACCATTGATGCCGATCAGCCCGAGCTGGCGATTCGCGCAGCCAGCGACACGCTGGTACTGATGCCGCTCGACCTCGGCGCGTACCTGGAGACAGGTGCCACCACGCTCGGCATTCACGAGCTGATGTGGGCTGTGTCCAACATCGACGTGGGCGCTGGCACAAGCACTGCTGGGACGGCCTTCAACCTGAACATGTCGGCCAGTGCGTCGGCTTCGGCCAGCGTCAGGGTGGCCTACACCGGCAACGGGACCGACCCGCTGACTGCCGGGAACTTCCTGGAACTCGGTCGGCAGTCCGGCCTCATTGACGCTGACGCGGCCACGTCGGGTCTTCAGCTTCTGCCGCTCCGGTGGAGTGCGCTGTCCGGCCCCGCGCCAATCGTGGCGCGAACGGGATCGATCGTTGGCTATGCCGGTGGGCTGGCCAGCGCCATGGCCTATCTGACTGCGATCTGGGCCGAGTTCTCGCAGAGCGACATCGAGTAATGCCGCTGTACCGCTACTCATGCCCCCGGTGTGGGGATTTTGAAAAGCGGGCAGGGCTTGATGATGCATCACTGCCTTGCCGGTGCGGGGAGACCGCGAAGCGGGCTCCCTTCTCTGGCGGGGTGGGGGTGATTGTGGAAGGGCGACTGCTGCCTACCAGCCCCGGAGACGCGGTTGAGGGGACACGGAAGAGCCTTCGCAAGAGCGGCTGGGACTACGACAGGGCCATGACAGCTATTCGCACGAACACGACACGAGACCGGAACGGGAATCGCGTTGTGAACACGAAGGCGATTGCCTGATTGGTGGGAGGGCAGGCGATGAACTACGAGGCGATGACGGTCGATGAGCTTGACGCCCTGAGCGTGAAGTGGAAGGGCGAGATCGAGGCGATCCGCGATGTGCGTCGCGAGGCGAAGGGTGTGCGGGACCGGAAGGTTCTGCTCGAATCGCTGGCGCGGAAGCTGAACATCGACGTTTCGGGGATCACCCCCGAGCAGGCCGAGACGCTGCTGGCGGTGGCACGGCAGACGCCCCCGAAGGACGGGGACGTAAGGGTGGAGCCGGGGCCGGGGAGCATTGAAGTGACCATGGGGGGCATCGAATGACTGCCTTGCTGGATCGGATTGTGGGCGAGCGGCCGAAGCTGTACACGCCCCAGGGCGCGCACCTCGCGACTCTCATGGACCGCTACGTGGAGCAGGAGTACCGGGCGCACGGGGCCACGGACGCGCCGCGCAAGCCGGTGATCGACGCGAAGGGCAACGTGAAGGTCTACCTCCCGCTGAACCTGCGCGAAGAGGTTGAACTGGTCTACCGGGAAGAGCGGCTGAAGAGCTACTGCCGGGAGATCGGGCTGCGGTTTGTGGAGGGCGGCGCGGCGGGCAACTGGACGTTCACGAACAACACGCGGACGTACATGCTGAACGGGACGTTCGACTGGGACACGGATTCCTTCAAGGAAGCGCTGTTCCTGAGCACGTCGAACATTGGCGCGTCGAGCACGACGTACGCCGGTGTGACGAACGAGCACTCGAACGCAAACGGGTACACCACCGGCGGAATAGCCGTCACAATTGCGCTTTCCGGCACGACAACGGTGACGGTCGATTCGACAACGGACCCGACCTGGACGGCGAGCGGCGGCAGCATCGTGGCGCGGTTTGTGGTGCTGTACGAGGTGGCCGGGAACGTCGCCGCATACGCGCTGCTCAATAGCACGCCTGCGGACGTGACGGCTACGACAGGAAATACCCTCCAAATTGTCCATCATGGATCGGGCCTATGGACACTGGCGTGAGTACACTAGTATAATGAGGGCATGGATACTAATGCTGAGATTCTTCACGCCGACGATTCCCGTTTCAGTCAAGATGGCACTGGCCAATGGTGGTGTGCTGTTCCGACGCAAGGCACTCGCACAAGGGCGATCGTTGCAGAGTGTGAGTTTTGCGGTCGGCGGTATCTCCACGAGATTGGTAGCCGGTCCCGGCGCTTCTGTTCTTTACTCTGTGCTGCTCGGCAGCCGGATCGCAGGCGCCGAACGGCCCCTCTTTTCAAGACAGAAAAGGACGCATATTACCAAGATGAATCTGACCAGTGGTGGTGTCAGACTGCTCGTGGTCAACGGCTGCGCGTGGCTCCGCGAACTTGTGAGCACTGCGGCCAGGAGTTCGTTAACCGGCATCCTCAGCGTTTTTGCTCAGCCGCTTGCCGCGGCGCTTCCACAAAGGGCGCGCCCCGCATCGAACGTCCAGATCTCATCTGTCCAGAGTGCGGAAAGTCTTTTGAGCAAGCCCCTTCGCGGCATCCGCGCTACAAAGCCAAGCACTGCTCACGAGAATGCGGCATCAAAGCTGGAAACAAGAAGCGTGGCCGACCAGGGGAACTCAACTGTCGTTGGAAGGGCGGGATCAAGCACCACAAGGCTGGCTACAAGCTCCGGTATGTGGACCCCGAGCGCAAGATGGTGCTGGAGCACCGGCTGGTCATGGAGCAGGTACTTGGGCGGCCGCTGGAGCGGTATGAGGAAGTGCATCACAAGAACGGGGTTCGCGACGACAACCGGCCGGAGAATCTTGAGCTTTGGGTCAAAAGACAGCCAGGTGGCCAGCGCGTCAAAGACCTCATTGAACACGCCCGATGGATTCTGGAGAGGTATGAACCGCTCGCTCTCCAAGGGCGACTTCTCTAGTCGCGTCCACCACGGGAGCGGGATCTACAGCCTGGCTTGAGTACCGCTGGAGGCGTAGATGCCGAACATTCGCGAGCAGAGAATTGATGCGAACGGCTTCAAGAGCCTTGGGGTGCGTTCCTAATGGCCTTCCTGAACATCTGCGGTGCCGAGACTGGTGATGGGGCTGAAACTTACAACGGCTCACTCAGCGGAGGTATAACGGTTGTCACTACCGCTCCCCGCACAGGCACGTATCACTTCCGCGCGGTAGCTACCACCACAGACGTTGCTGGCCAATCATTCAGGGGCTTGAACGGCGCGGGCGCTCCGAGTGACTTCGGGGTGGCTACGCTGTACTCCTGTGTTCATTACCGCTTCGTGACTCTTCCGGCAGCTAACGACGAAGAGATTTTCGTGGTAATTAATGACTCTGCTTCACTTGCCAACTGCTGGTACGTTCGCATTACTTCCAGTGGTCTCCTAAAGGTTTATAAGGGGGATTATTTCGGTACACCGTCGCTGGTTGCGACCGGTAGCACAGCACTGACGACAGGCACGTATTATCGACTGGAGTTCAAGTTTGGCGTGGGCGCGAGTGCTGCCTACGAAGTGAAAATCAACGGTACGTCAGAGGTTAGTGGCACTCAGGACTTCACTGGCGTAACGGTCAACAATTACGTGATAATTGGCAAGGCCATGAATCGCAATTCACAAAGCGTTGAGTATTACTTCGACGACATCGCCATCTCCGACTCCGCCTACCCCGGCGCGGGTCAGGTCAACATCCTCAAGCCGGATGGGGCGGGTTCATACTCTCAGTTTACGGGTTCATATACTGACGTTGACGAAGTACCCCATGATTCTGATACAACGTACCTTGAAGGTTCTACCTCTGGTTCCGAGAAGTTTCACAATGTCAACTTAGATAGCGCATCGACGGGGGGCGTATCCGGTAGCATTGGAACTGTTAAGGGAATAGGTATCGCCAGAAAAACAAATGCAAACAGCCATGCTGGTGGTATCGGCGTCGGTACGAGCATTTATGCCAATATTAGTGCGGCAATAACCACGTCCTATGCGACCTATGCTTTTATGCTGGACACAAATCCCCTTGACTCGGAGGCGTGGGAGAGCGCAGACCTCGACGCGCTTCTGCTTGTTGCATATTTGCAGAGCACGAACGCAACGACAGTGCGGTACACCGCCCTCTACGCGATGGTGTGGAGTACGGGGCAGATTAATACCACGGTAACGCCCGGCGCGGCTAGCCTGACCCTGACGGCCTACACGCCCTCCTCGGTGGTCGGGACGAAGCTGACGCCGGGCGCGCTCAGCCTGACGACCACGCGCTACGCCCCTTCTGTGCTGACGCCTGTCGTGGCGATGCCCGGTGCGCTCGCGCTTACCATGACGCTCTATGCGCCGTCGGTCACGATAGGACTGACTGTGACCCCCGGCGCGCTTGCGCTGGCCCTGACGGCCTACACCCCGACGGTCATCAACCCGCAGTCGGCCACGCCGGGGACGCTCGCCCTAGCGCTGACGGCGTATGAGCCGGGGGCTGTGGTGAACAGCATCGTGACGCCTGGGGCGCTCACCACGGCGCTGACGGCGTACGCGCCCGCCGCGCTTCTGAACAACATCGTGACCCCTGGCGCATTGAGCGCATCGCTGACCGCCTACGCGCCGTCGGCAATCGTCAACTTCATCGTTACTCCCGGCGCTGGCTCGCTTGCAATCGCCACTTACGGGATCAACATCTACCTCCCCGGCTCTGCGTTTGGAGCGCGGCAGTACTGGCGTTCGACGCAGCACAAAGAGTACACAAAGCTCGTTCCCTACCGCGACTATCGCCGCGCCACGACCTACAAGGACTACATCAAGAGCGTGAAATGGGTGGATCGGGCGTAGGGTACAATGGTATGAATGGTGGAGAAGGCGACCCTTGACAATGGGCTGGGCTTCGTGCGCGGAGACGTGTGTTCTGTCTACCGCGTAATCAGCGACCTGCCTTCCGGCACAACCGCCAGCATTGCGTGGCTGATGGTGAAAACTGCCTACAGCGTTGCCGACGGTAGCGCGACGATCTCCAAAGAGATCACGACAACCAATGTCGCCGGGACCGGGCAAATTGAGGACGATGGCACGACCGATGGCACGGCCACGCTGCGCTTCGACCTGACCAACACAAACACTACTGCCGTCACTGCCGACGTGCTCTACGTGTACGGGATTCAGTACAAGCTGAGCGACGGGACGGTGCGCGAGTTTGAACACGGGACAGTCACCTGGGCGGCTGAGGTGGTGCAGGACACGACATGACGATTACCGCTGCGTTCACAACCCCTGCCGCCGAAGGTCTCACCCGTGCCAATGTGCTGCGCCGCTGCCTGCGCGAGACGGGCTTCGGACACTACGGGACCGCCACGGGTGGTGCGGGCGGCGGCGCGTACCTCATTGACACGACAACGCTCCAATCGTCGCAGTTCTCCGATGAGAACGACGTGGGGGCGTGGCTCCGCATCGAATACGACGCGGGGGGTTCTTCGGCTGCCCCGGAAGCGGAAATCCGGCCCATCAACGAGTACAGCCCCGGCGAGGGGAAGTACACGCTCTCGCCGCGTTTCTCCGCCGCCGTTGCCTCGGGCGACCGCTACCAGGTGTGGCGGTACATCCACCCTCAGATGGTGCTCGACACGCTCGACCAGGTGATGAAGGAGGACGTGTGGGTGCCCTCGTGGACGCTCCTGACAGAGTGCCCCGATGGGGACATGGAGCAGTCGCACACGACGGACTGGACGGGCACGAACGCGACGGTGACGAAGGCGACTACCGGCGCGGCGATGGTGGGCCGCCGCTGGCTCTCGGTGGTCTCTACGTCTGCCGGGGGGTACGCCGCTTCCGCGACGCTCCCGGTCGCTCCCTCGCGGCAGTACCACGTTTCCGCCCTGGCCCGCGCCAGCGCCGCCTCGACCACGGCGAAGCTCGTGGCCTACGACGCGACGAACGGGGCAGAGATCAAGAGCGTGACTTCGACGCGGCTGCACAACGCGCGGCTCTGGATGGAGTTCACAACCCCGGCCACCTGTCACCAGATGGTCATCCGCCTCGTGAACGTAGAGAACACGGTGACGACGTTCTGGGACGAGGTGTGCGTCTACGGAATGGATCAGAACTCGCTCCTGCTGCCGTGGTGGGTGAAGAACGCAGCGCAGGTGAAGGCGATCTTCCGGCTGACGCCGGGAACGCTGGGTGATGGGCTCTGGACGCCGGAACTGTTCGGGGCGCTTGAGCCGAACCTCTGGGACTTCCAGGATGACGCACCTCGGGGGCAGATCCGGATCGTGAGCCGCCGCAGCGGGGGAACTAGCGGTCCGCGCTACATCCTCGGGACGCGCAACGAAACGGCCTGGGATTCGGAGAACGGCGAGACGAAGCGCGTGGATGCGAACTTCCTTGCGGCGGCACTGAACTTCCGGCTGTTCAACCAGCTCGCCTACAGCCCGATTGCGGGCACTCAGAACACGAAGTGGCTGGACAAGGGGCTGGCGAAGTGGGAAGCGGCCTTCGAAGCGGAGCGCCGCAAGCAGGCGATTCGGCTCTCGGAGATGATCCAGTCGGAAGCGCCGGATGCCTACTACTACTCGTCCAGCGCGTCCACAGCAACATCACAGTACACGGTGAGGTAGGGCGATGACCGGCAGGTCGAACCTGGTGGTCGTCGATGGGGCGGATACGTACCGCTTCGCCTTGGCCTTGGGTGATGGTGACGAGGCGCACGGCTACAGCCTCCAAACGCGGGCATGGGAACCCGGCGATTCGCTGGACCGCTGGCGCATTCCTCTGCACGGCTGGGAGTTCGGCCTGTCCCGCGACCGGCTGAAGAGTGACAAGGTATACGCGAAGGGCAACTGCGACGGCTCGCAGGCTGGTCTCCTCCTCTTTCCCCCGCTGGTGAACAGCCTGACGCTCACGAACGCGGTGAACCCCTCGCAGGGGATCGAGTTCGACGGCAAGGTCTACGTGAACGGCGGGCGGTACATCTACACGATCGACTCAAGCTACGCGGTAGTGGAGGACAAGGACTTTGGCGCTGGGAAAGCCTGCACAGCGATGGCCGTCTTCGGAAACGAACTTGTCTGCGCGATGGGCGAAAGCGAGAAGATATGGAAGCGCAGCACATCTACCTGGGCACAGGCGTCTGACGCGACTTACGCAACGGCATTGGGAGTCGTGGACTCGAAACTCTGGCGTTCGCACGACTCGAACCAGATAGACAACGCGATCACGGCCCCGCTCACGCTGGCGAGCTGGACGCCTGCGGACCCGAACGAGTACACGGCGGGCGATACGACCTTTGCGACGAACGGGATCAGGGATTTCGGCGGCGTGCCCTTTGTGTTGCGGCCGGACGGGGTGTTCGCGCCGGACGGTTCGGGGAAGTTCCACAACCAGGCTCCGCAGTTGCGCATCTGGCCGCACACCGACAACGGCAAGGGCGCGTTCGTGGCCTGGGGCGCGTTGTGGGTGCCGACGGCGGCGGGCCTGCTGCGCATCAGGCAAGGCGAATCGAAGGTGTTCGGCCCGGAGTTGAGCGGCCGGCCGGGATACCGGTTCTGGGTGCGTGGGGGCGTGGAGATCGGCGGCGCGGTGTACCTGCTCTGCACAGACGAAGCGGCGTCGGCCAACACGTTCATCTGCAAGATGACGAAGGCTCCCTCGGCGCTCATTGGCGCGACGGGGCAGGAGTACATCTATCACGAGTGGTGCCGGTTGGGGGCCACGACGAAGGGGTACTTCATCACGGCCACGACGAAGCCAACGAACCCAACGCTGATCGTGGGGTTCGGGAACAACGTCCGCTACATCAAGCTCGGACGTGGCGGGGGCGTGGACACAGACGACGCGAACTACGGGTTCGGCACGGCAATGGAGTGCGAGACGGGCGTGATGATGCCCGCAAAGGACATGTCGGTTGTCTCGACGTTCGTGGGCGTGAGTGTGCTGCTGGACTACTCGGCGGCGGGAGAGACGCTTTCGCTTTCCTATTCTATGGACGGGGCGGCGTACGCGGACCTGTTGAGCACGCAGGACGGGGGCGGGGTTGCCCCGATCTCCCTGACGGACGGGTACGAGAGCGTGACGCGCTACGCGCCGCCGGGGACGCAAGGGCAGTTCCTGGAAGTGAAGTTCACGGGGGCGTTGACTTCGGCGACGGGAACGAACCGGCCGGAGATACGGGAAGCATGGGCCTTCGGATATTCGCACCCGAAGGTGACGGACGTGGTGACGCTTTCGGTGCTGGCGAGCGCGACGGCGCAGGTGAACGGCGTGCGGACGGGCCTTTCGCGGGCGGGGGTGCTGAGACTGTGGCGGCGCTGGCAGGATGCCGGGGCGGAGCTTGAGGTGGAACTGCCGGGATACGAGCAGGAACGGCGCACGCGGTTTGTGGTGGTGGGCGTGGAGGACGTGGAGGTGGAGACAGTTGCGGGTCCGGGCGGCAAGCGCGATGAGATTACGTCGCAGGTGAAGGTACGGCTTGTGCGGGTGGACCGGGCCGGGAGGTATGCAGCGGCATGAGCACGATTGAGGAGCTTCAGTTACAGATCGAGGAGATGAAGCAGATGCTGACGGCGCACGCGGGGGGCGCGTGGCCTGGGGCGTCTTCGGCCGGCTGGCCGCACAGCAATCAGATGCTGGCCTACCGGGAGATTCACGGCCCGTACCGGATGAGCGTCGATTCGACGCATCCGATGACCTTCATCGTGGACTTCGACTCTAGCGTGCGCGAACTGTACGACGCGAACCTGATTATCCGGGTGGACAAGGTGCGGTCGAACGTGAGCGCGGCATCGGCGGCAAGCGGCGGGGGCGGGACGACCACGAGCGCGAGCGGGGGCAGCAGCACGCCAACCACGAGCAGCGGCGGGGGGCAGACAAGCAGTAGCGGAGGGGCACAAACGAGCAGCAGCAGCGGGGCGCATCGGCACCAGGTGGCAAGCTTTTTTGGTACGGGGACAACCGGGACGTACGGGAATACCTCGGGAACCCCCAGCACGGCATCTACGCAAGCACAGAGTGCGAGTCACACGCACAACGAGACGGGCGGCGTCACTGGGTATGACAACAGCAACCATACGCACTCGCTGAACAGCCACACGCACACCTATGACAATGTCACCCCTATTGATGTGTATTACGGAAAGACCAGTGGCGGCTCCAATAAATCCATTTATTTGGTAAGGAACAGCACTGGTGAGGCAGGGGGAGACTGGTGGACGTACGAAGAGGTGGCATCACACTCGCACACTGTTGTTGACCACACCCATACCGTTTCCAACCACGACCACACCGTCACAATTGGCACTCACACGCACGACGTAACGCTCGCGAACCACAACCACACAATCACGATGACCTATGGCATCTACGAGGGGCCAGCGCCGTCTACACCGCAGATCACCATCACCATCAACGGCACTGACCGCACGTCTGCGTTGGGTGGACCGTGGGACGATGATGTGACGTTGAATGTGCGCCAGTATCTCCGCGAGGGTTCTGGCAACCCCTACTGGCAGTCAAACTCCATCGTGCTCACGTCGGCTGAACTGATCGACCTCGAAGTCACCTGCAAGTCGCTGGTGGTGGCTGCGCCACCGTTTGCGGTAGGACTATAAACATGGAGGGCGGAGAGTCATGACCGGCGTGCCAATCGAGACAGACAAGGAGTTGCTGGTGGCGCTGCACGACGTACGAAAAGACGTGCAATATCTGATTCGCGGCTTTGACGAGTTCAAGGAAGAGATGAAGGAGCTACGCGCCGGGGACAAGGTGGAGATACGCGACCTGAAGGACCGCGTGACGGACCTGGAGCGGCAGGCGGACCGGCAGTCGGGGTTTTGGGCGGGCGCGAACTGGCTGCGATCGATGATCATGACGCTGCCTGCGGGGGCGCTGGCATGGTGGCTGGGCAAGTCACAGTAGGGTAGTTGACTCAACGTATGATAAAGTAGTTCACTGAGAAGTGAATGAAATGCCACAAGGCCACTTCCAGGTTGGGTTCGCGATGTTGCACACCTATGCGGCGTGTCTTGCGGCGGTGGCCGTGGTCCTGCACTCCGGGGCGGCGGTCTATCACTGGCGGCGCAGACGGGGCGCTGCGAACGACGGGCGGGACTTCCTTATGAGCGTGCTCGGGATGGTATGGCGATGATCACCCCCGACGGCTGGGTGACGTGGGCGATTCGCCGTCCGGGTCCGGCGTTCAAGGTATACAGCACCACAAACGGCGGACACGGCATCGTCTGGCACTCAATGGAAGGCTGGATGGCCGGGTCGCTGGCAGAACTCGACAAGCCGGAGCGCCAAGCCTCGTGGATGTTCAGCATCGGCCTCGACGGCATCCTCTATCAGCACTACCCCATCACGGCCTCGTGCTGGGCCTCGGGCAACGGTCTTGCCAACCGTCAGTGGTGGAGCGTGGAGCTTGAGGGGATCTACTCGATGCCCATCAACGCCGCCCAGCTAGCGACCGCTCTCCGGCTCATCGAAGAGTGGAAGGTACTCAAGGGCCGCGAGGTCACCCGTGTAGGCGACTTCTGGTCCAAGACCATGTGGGAGCACCGGGAAGTTGACACGCTCGCCACGCCGAACGCGGGCGAGACGGGCTGCCCATCCGAACGATACGCGCCGCTATGGGCGGCACTGGAGGGAGAGATGCCGGACCCACGGCTAGACGAGGTGATCGCCGCGCTGGGCGGCATCGACGAAATCCGCAAGTGGAACACGGGCGAGAACGGACCCACCGGGAACAGCCTGCTCGTGGGCTATGCGCTGGAGCAGGCGGAACAAGACGCCACCGTTGGGAAGCTGACGGAGCTTCAGGTGCAGATGGGGGAGATTGAGGACGCGCTTATGGCGCTGGATTCGGCGATCTCTGAGTTGAGGGCTGGCTACGTGCCTCCCACACCCAACCTGCTACGCGCCCTTCGTGACGCGATCAACGAAACGATGGACGAAGCGCCGGGCGAGTGACAGGACCAAACAGGAGGACTGACATGGGATTCGACTTGACATACGTGGTGCGGAAGTTTCTGAGGGACTTCTTCTGGGTTGGCGGGGCGTTCATGGCCGCGAACCAGGAAGCGAGCCTCGAACAGATCGGCGTGGGGCTGGCCTCGGCCGGCGTGCTGGCCGGGTATCGCGTGGTGCGCGACTACGGGCTCATTGATCTGGCGACGGGGCCGTTCAAGAAGTTCCTGGCGTTCGGGGAACCGGACTAAGAGCAGCAGCACACACGACGATATGCGCATTTATCTCGCGGGGCCGATGACCGGCCACCCGGAGTTCAACTACCCCCTCTTCAACGAGTACGCCGGACACTGGCGGGCTGAGGGGTACGACGTGATCAACCCCGCCGAACGCGATGGTGGGCGCACGGACTTGCCGTACGAACAGTACATGCGGGGTGCTGTGCGGGACGTGGCGAACGCGGACGCCGTGGCTGTGCTGTCGGGATGGGAGACAAGCGGCGGCGCAAGGATGGAGATGACGATCGCGAAGCAGATCGGGATGCCCATCTACGATGCGCGGTCGTACGCAAGCCCGCAGATTCTGGCCCCGGACCTCTTTCGGGAAGAACTGGAGAGCATCTACGAACTGCACGCAGTGAAGCGTGCGGACTACACAGCAGGGCATCACCCGCTGGCGAACTACCGTTTCGCCGGGGAGATGCTTGGCCTGGGGGCGCGTGACGCGATGTTCATGCGCCTCTGCGAGAAGGTTTACCGGCTCCGCTCGTTGCGCCTGAACGGTGGTGCGGCTGCGGGCATGGACAGCGCGACGGACACCTACCGCGACATTGCGGTGATAGCAGTGCTATCGCTACTGAACATGCAGCCGGGAAGCCCCTACGGAGGGTAGTAATGAGCATCCGGTCCTACGCCAACATCTACAACGTCGGTCATCCGGCGGTGCGGGAAATCTTCTCGCACCCGGTTCTCATCGAGGAGAAAGTGGACGGCTCGCAGTTCTCCTTCGGCCTGCGAGACGGCGCAGTTGTGTGCCGCTCCAAGGGCAAGGAGCAGACCTACGGCACTGACAAGCTCTTCAACCGCGCTGTGGAGTACGCCCACAGCATCAAGGACCGGCTCGTTGAGGGCTGGACCTACCGGGGCGAAGTGCTCGACACGCCTCGCCATAACACTCTCTCGTACAATCGTGTGCCCGCGAACCACATCGTCATCTTCGACATCGATACAGGATACGAAGAGTACCTGCCGCCTGACGCTCGAAAAGACGCGGCCGCAGAACTGGGGCTGGAGACAGTCCCAGTCTACTGCGTTGCACCGGCGGCAGCATCGCTTGCCGCCCTGAGCGAACTCCTTGACCGGGAGTCGTTCCTCGGTGGCCCCAAGGTCGAGGGCGTGGTCATCAAGTCGCTCGAACTCTACGGACCAGACAAGAAGCGGCTCATGGCGAAGCACGTCAGCGAGGCGTTCAAAGAGGTCCACCAAGGGGAGTGGAAGAAGAACAACCCCACCAAGCGCGACCTCGTGTCGAACATCATCGACATGTACCGGGTTGAGGCCCGGTGGGAAAAGGCCGTGCAGCATCTCCGCGAGAGCGGCCTGTTGCTCGATGCCCCGCAGGACATCGGCCCTCTCATGAAGGAGGTCAGCCTCGATGTCCTCAAGGAGGAAGAGGAGGTCATCAAGAGCATCCTCTGGCGGCAGATGTGGCCGAAGATTTCGCGAGGCATCACCGCCGGGCTGCCGGAGTGGTACAAGGCCAAGCTGCTTGAGAAGCAGTTCGAGGAGGTGAGCTAGATGTACCAGCCATCGGAGGTCGCTGCTGCTATCGAGCAAGCAGCCCGTCTCGCAGAGCCGGTCTTCGAGCGCGAGGGGTGGTTCTACTGGGACGCCCCTGCCCCAGTTAGCCGTAGCCGGTTCATTGAGGGCCTATCCAGGCTCTTCAGAGTCCTTGATGCGGAGGGTTATGGTGGAACAGAGTCGGGGCGCTTCTTTATCGAGCGCCGTGGCGGCGGCGGGCGCATCTACCTCGTTCTTGCCGACTGGTATGGCGACGGCGACGACCCGCCGGATGAGCGCGGGTACTATGTCGCAGCGTCCGGGGCCGCAGAGTAGCTATGGCCCGTTCGCCCATCCCCGATGAAGTCTGGGCTCTGGCGGCAGAGGCGTACAGGCCAGGAATGCCGGGGGCATGGAAGGATGCTGCCCGGATCATCAGTGAGTACGGGTACACCGCGAACCAAGAGCAGATCCAGAAAGCCATGCAGCGCCGGGGGATAACCGAGGCGAGCCCGGCCGCGCCGGAGGACGATTACGAACTCACGGATGACGACGTGGCCCGCGTTGTGGCACACGAGCGGCAGCTTGAATCCTTGCGGCGTGAGGCTTCGACCTGGAAGCGGAAGTACGAGGAGTCCATCAAGGGCGACTCACTCGATCACACCATCGCAGATCTGATGCGGGAGTACCGGCAGGCAATGCCGATCCCGAAGCTGAAGGGTGGCTCGTCGCGGACGCCGAAGCTGGTGAGGACCAGGGAGAGTATCTGCCTGCTCCTGTCGGACCTGCATGTGGGCGAGACGGTGAGCGGCGAGGCAATGCACGGCATCAACCGTTACGACATCGGCGTGTTCATGGCTCGTATGGAGCGGCTTGCTGAGCTGGTCGAGGACATCTGCTTCGATCACCTGACCGGGTACGAGTTCGAGGAGCTGGTCATCTACGGGCTGGGCGACCTCGTGAACGGGATGTTCGGGGCGATGCACGACGAACTCATCGTGACGCAGGCGGCGGACCTCATGGAGACGGTGTATGGGCTGGCGTACGTGCTCGTGCAGTTCATAGCGAGGATGCGGCAGCGGTTCGCCCGCGTGCGTTCGAAGTGGGCGCCGGGGAACCACGGGCGCATGTCGCGTAAGCCGTGGGCGAAAGGCGCGAGCCTGAACTGGGACATGGTGGTGCCGCAGATCGTGTCATCGTTCTTCGCAGGGGACCCGACGGTGGAGTTCGATATCCCAGACAGCTTCTTCTTCGTGGACGAGATCCGGGGGCAGAAGGTGCTCGGGTTCCACGGCCACCAGGTGAAGGGCTGGTCGGGTATCCCGTGGTACGGCATCAAGCGGTTCGACGAGAACCTGACGGGGGCGCTGGCGAAAGTGGGCGTGGACATCGACCACATCGTCATGGGCCACTTCCACACGGAAGCGATCTTCGACCGGGTACGGGGGGAGATCGTCTCAAATCCCTGCATTAAGGGCGCGGATGAGTTCACCCTGAGCGCCGGGTTCCGTCCCGCGCCTGCGGGCCAGACTATGTTCGGCCTGCATGATGAGCACGGCATAACGCACCGCTGGCGGTTGGACTTGCAGAACGCCTACGAGCCTACGGGCGCGTTCGAGTGGTGGCCGGGCGGGACGCTGGGTGGGGCGATGGCGCGAGTAGGAGGTGCGGCGTGAAAGAACCACGTTACTCCCCGGGTGTGCGCCGGGAACTCGGGCGGCACAGGGCGACAGCAAAGCGGGCAGGACGCGCCTTCCGCAAGGCGCAACGGCTCGCGCAGTTGCGACGCAAGAAGGAGGCAGCGCATGTGTAGCGGGCGATTGTGGGGGTTCAAGGAGAAGAAGCATTGCGAGCTGTGTGGCGACGCAGCGATCCAGCGCCGCTTTGTCCGGTACGCATGGGCGGTGCCGGGACACGCTTGCGGGGTGGGGCAGATGCACCTTTGTTGCAAGTGCCCGAGTTGCGGATATCAATGGGGAGAGGAGGGGTACGAACAGTGGGGGAGTCGTGCGGCACTGGTGGTACGGGACAGCACATGAGCAGGACCGATGTGGTTAACGTGCCGCGCCCAGACTGGTACGTACGGACGCTGAAACGCCACCGTGATGGCGACATACAGCAGAAGACCAGGGTGGAGGAGGACCTGGCCCGCATCATTTGTGCTGGGGCCATCGGGTGGCCGCTGGTGGACTGGGGGAACGTTGCCGATGCCATTCATCTCGCCAAGGTGCTGCGGCTTCGGGACGTGGTAAAAGATGTCCAACGCTGTCCGGCGGGGACAGGGAGCAGCACCCTCCGTGATGCCGTAGAGGACGCTAGGGACAAGTACCTCCGGTGGTACGACTCAACAGCACGCGACATCACCGAACATCATGGCGAGCCTGACCTGGCGTACATTCAGCGCAAGCTGTCGCTGGCGAGCGACATGGCGATGGCGATACGGCGGTTCCTTGACCGGGTTGAAGAGCACCGGCTGCAGGGGCAGGC
>CAZHUS010000078.1:0-39815 GCA_964535555.1 uncultured Verrucomicrobiota bacterium | reverse complement strand
ACCTGGCCGCGAAATCCGTCGGGTTCGCCCCGGACGCCAGCACGAGTGTGGCCCCGGCCGGCAGCATCGAGTTCTCCGGAAACACATAGTCGGCGCCGCGCAGACTGAAGCCGCCCAGATCCAGCGGCAGACCACCGACGTTCTGGAGTTCGAGGAATTCGAAGGCCTCGCCGCCGGGCGGACGATACATGATCTCGGTGAACCGCAGCGGCAGCCCCAACTCGCCCACCAGGTAGGTCGCCTCGTGCAACGCGCTCCAGACCCCGTTGCGCCAGACGCGCGCCTTGACCACGGCAGATTCCTCGAAGACCACCGGGCCGGTGTAGGTGCGGGTCCCCGCCGCCACCGCACCCGAGCCGTACTGGCGCGGGTCGGTGCCGTCGAGCGTGTAATGAATTGTCCCCGCCGACACCGTCATGGTCAGCGCGAACCCGGGCGGGACTCGTCCGCCTTCGTGGTTGAATTCAGGCGGGTCAACATCCGGATACAGGCCTGCGGCGCGCAATTGGCCGAGCACCACCTCGCCTCGATTTACGAAGTAGGACTTGACCAACCGGTCGTTCTCGGCGAGCCAGTGGGCCTCCCGCGTATAGAGTTCGAAGGCGCCTTCGGAATACCGGTGCACATCACGCCGATAGTCGCCCCAGCGACACGACTCCGCGACAATCGCCTGGTCCATCGCGGCCTGCCACTTCTGCCAGCGTGCGATGTTCGCTCCGGGGGTCAGGACCCCCCCGGGCGCGACGAGATGGCGGTGGACGCGGTCGGCGAAGTCGAGCCGGTATTGCGCGTTGTCATCGAGCCTGGTGTGCAGGCCGCTGGGGACATCGCTGCCGCCGCCGCCATTCGGCACGCGGTTCACATTCTCTTCGAGCAGCATGCATTCCTGGTCCCAGGGAAGGTATTTGAAGGTGCCGGCCGGACCCGTCGTTCGCGGACGGATGGCGTACCAGTTCTTGGTATCGCCCCAGTCCTGGTGGCCGACATAGAAGTGCAGGAGCATGTAGTCGATGAACTCCGGGACATCCAGATACTGCTTCATGCGTTCATAGCCGGTCAGGGTGTTCAGGCCGGTGACGCCGAGCATCGCGTTGTAGGCAGCCGCGGTGCCGCCCTTCAAGGCGCCTTGATCGTAAATGTCATGCTCACCCGGGGCACCGCCGTAGTAGTTGGCCGAGAACTGTTCCGTGGGTTGTTCGGCGAAATCGTACGTGCCCCAGTACAGGCCGTTGATGAAAAGATGAAAGAAGCGCGTGTGCGTCGCCACGTGGCCCATCTCCCGAAAGGTCTCCTGCGACCACGCGAAACGGGTCCGGGTGCCGCGGCTGCGCTGGAAGGCGCCATTGCCATTCCCAGGGCTGTCGGACCAGTGCCGCCAGCTCGAGTTGAAGTCCGGCCGCAGGATGAGGTCGTCGAACTCCTCGATCGGCGAGTCGGGGAACAGCCGGTGGCGCAGGGTGGTGGGCCCGTAGTCGCTCCGGAAACTCAGCTTGAAGCCGTGCTTCGGGTTCTTGAGCGGACTCCGGCTGGCGTTGCCGTGCAGGTCCAACCCGCCCTCGGTGACGAAGGCCGTCGTGCCGTCGGGCTCAATCATTTCGATCGAGCAGGCCTTTTCGTTGGGCGCCTTGTTCCCGTCGGAGGCCCGCGGGTAAAGGCCGGTCGCGCCGAACATGTCGTCGCGCTTCATGACCAACGACACGACGGGCAATGCGCGCAGGCCTTGCTGCAGGCGCTGGACCTTGACCGGGTCCAGCGGTGACGCCGCGTTGTTCGGGTCGACCCGCAGCGGGTCAAGGTCCATTTCGTAATCGGCCGGCACCTGGTTGTTCGGGAAGCCGGTCCAGGTCCCCCAAGTCGTGGGGAATCCCGAGGGACGGTTCGACTGGTTCATCACGGCGTCGAGGAACAGGTAGCTGTGGGTGCGGGTGCGCGAAGGCAGGTAGCCGTCCCGGTACGTCGCCGCCCTCACCACGGTCGTGTTGGTGACGACCAGGGGCCGCTGGTAGATGGAACCGGTCGTCGCCGTGGGTTCGCTGCCATCCAAGGTGTACCGAATGCTTGCCCCTGCCAGCGGCGTCGTCAGCAACAAGTCGAAGGCGGCGTCAAACGTGCCGCGCTGCACACTGAAGTGCGGTTCGGGGGCCACGCCCGTGATGCTCGAACCGCTGTTGGCGCTCCCGGGAGTCGGCGTCGCGAAATACCGCCACGCGCTCGCCGCGACCCGCCCGTACGCGAAGTCCGGACGCTGCTCCGGAAAGCCGGGCGCGAACTCCGCAGCTGCCGTTCGCGGCGACTCGGCATTGAACAAGGCCAGGTACTCGCCAAACGGACTCAGCTTGAAGTTGGTGTGGAACCGGTTCGCCCCCGTCACGGACCGGCGGTCTTTCCCCGACGCGAACACGACCAGGTACTGTCCAGCGCCCAGCAACCGCGCGGGGAAGACCCACTTGCCCGGCACCTCGGGGTCGTCGGTGAGCGACCATCCGGCCAGATCGACCGAAGCCGGCCCGGTGTTCAGGATCTCTATCCAGTCCTGCGCCTCCCCGTCTTCGTCGCGCAGGCCGGCTTCGTTCGCCGCGACAAATTCGTTGATCACGAGACCGGGCTCCGCCAGGGCGGGGTTCAACGTGAGCGACCAGCCCGATCCCACGAACGCGTTGGCATCAGGTGCCGCGTCCTTGATCCCGTGTCCGGTGGCCCACGTGAAGGCAACCACCCCCGAAGCAGGTTGCGGAAAGCGGAAGCGATACGGTCCCGCATCGGCGCCGTCGACGCTGGTCGCGCCCTGACCGTTCACCCGGAGGTCGGAAGCGTCCACGCCGCCGACCGGTTCATCGAAGAGCAGTTCCACCTGCGTCAACCGACTCACCGTCACGGCGGGCTGCGGCACGGTGTCGAGCAGGCGCGGGGCCTTCGAATCCCGCAGCACGTAGGTCCAACTCGAACCGGGATCCTCGGTGTTGAACGGATTCCCTTGCAGGTCCGAAATGCGGCTCGACTCACTCCAGGCAATCGTCACCAGCCCGGGGGCCGGCGGGGGAAAACTGAATGTATAGGTGGTGGTTCCGGCCGGGCCGCTGAGTTGTAGGGCGCCGCTGTCGTTCACGAGCAGATCCTCCGCTCGCACGCCCGTCACCGCCTCCGAGAAGACCACCGTGACCTGTGTCAATGCCGCCACCTCCGCCTCGACGGGTTGACGCGAAGCCACCGTGGGCGCCTGCGCGTCGGGGCGTTCCGCCTCCAGGGCGACATCGATGCGAAAATCGGTGCTCGCGTTCAGACTGCGATTGAAAGCCTGCACCGTCAGCACGTTGACGCCCTCGACGAGGTGGCTCGCGGGCGCGACCGTGGGCGTGAAGGTGACGAACGAACCACCTTCGTGTGAGGAAGAAGCGATGCCGGAGAAAAGGGGTTCGCCTGCCACGCCGGCACGGGCGACCTCCGTTCCGTTGATCCAGGCCACGAAGCCGTCATCGTAGTCAGCGAGCAGCCGCACCGCCGCGATTTCGGACCGGTTCGAAACGCTGAATTCGCGGCGCAGGAACACGCAGGTGTAGGCCCCTTGCATGTCCGACAGAAGCGTGCCCGAGGTTAGTCCGTCGCCGTAGTGGAAGGGTGCCGGGGCGGTGCTCCAGGCGGTCGCGTTGTAGCTACGTGCCCGCCAGGCTGCGGCGGGGCTGGAGGCTTCGGCGGTGCCCTTGCGGTATTGCCAGGTGGCGCCGGCAGGAACCAGCGTTTGTTGGGCCACGGAGTCCGCGCTGAGGACGAACAGTACGAGCCACGTCACTCCCACGAACAAGCCCGGAACCGTGACCCGGTTGCGCCGCTTCGCGCGGTCATTCGACAAGTCCATTGCGTGTTCCTGTTCCAAGGGTACATGGCGAGCGTGTGCCAAGCGAGGCTCCGTTTCAACCCTGAGGAGCATCCGGAGGTGAACGCATCCTCACGTCGGCGCCTACCGTTCCGCTTGCAGCGGGGCGAGGCTGCGCCGCGCCGGTGCTCAAGGCCTTTGCCCACGCTGCGGCCGGGGACCGGCCGCGGTCCGGCGGTGCGCCAAGGCAATCAAGGCACCAACGAAACCAAGGACCGCTGGCACGGCGGGCGGCTCCGGCACGATGGCCAGGGTCAGGTTCCAGGAGTCCAACCGATACGCCCCTTCGGGACTCACGTCCGCGATGAAGAGCGTCCACCGTCCGCCCGGGTCGGCGGCGAGGAACGCCTCAAGGAGCGCGTTGCGGTCATCGCCAGCCGTTACCCTCAGGGGATCCACCGCCCGACCGTCCGGTTGCCAGCTCCCGGTCAGGTTTCCCGTCAAGGGGCTCGTGTCACTGCCGGAGAGCACCTGACGGTACCGGTGGATGTCCGCGGGAGCGTCCGCGGCAAACGTGATCGAGACGCCGACATCGTCGTTGTAGCCGAAGGGGCTGCCCCCCCCGCGTCCGGGCCGGTTCAGCAGCACGGCGTAACCCATGTCATCGTGGACCAACGTGGCGTACAGGTCCCCCAGGAAGCCGCCCTCGCCCAACGGGGTCAACGTCAGCGAAAGCGACAAGGCACGAATCGCGCCGCCGGTGGACGAGAGCACGCGGGTATCCGTGAGACCTGACAGGCTGCCGTCGGGTATGTCCCGGCCCACGGCAAACGGGAAGGTCTGAACGCCAAGCGAAACAGGGGTTTCCAGGGGCAATCGGACCTCGTCCGGCTTCGAGCCGGCGGAAGTCGCGCCAAAACGTGCTGCAGCCGTGCTGCGACGCTCCGGACGAGTGCCGTCGAACTGGCCCGGGGGACGGAGCGGCGGCGGGGTGATGCGCTCCCCCGCCCCGTCGGCAGGGCGCCCGCCGAGCGAAGGACCCACAGGGACCTGTGGCCATCCCCCGACGCTGCTCATGAGCGACACGAGCAGGCATGCCAAGGTCCGGGCGAGCTTGGGCAGGCTCATGGACTCACCGTACGGTAATAGCGCTCAGGCGGCGCCGGTTGAGTTGAATCGACCCATTCGATCAAGCCGCGGCTGTTCGCCTGCACGGTGGCCAGCGCCTCCCAATGGAGGGCCGGCAATTGATCGGACCATTGAATCGTGTAGCTGCGACCGGCAATGCCGCCAAACGCCAGGTACCTGTTCCCCTCGGGCAGCAACGAAACGGCGATGAGGTTCGGGGAGGGCGCCAAACCGGGATCGGCAACCAGGATCGTCACCAGCGCTGGCGCCGCGTTGCCGGCCGCGTCCTCCACCGTGTAACGAAAGGAGTCCATGCCCGGGAACGGGGTTGGGGGCTCGTAGAGAAGCCAGTTTCCCTCCCGCACGATACGGCCTCCTGAGACGCTGACAGCGTCAGCAGCGCGCAGCACAAGCGGGTCACCTTCAGGATCCCCGTCATTCGCCAGCAGGGTCGCCACTCTCACTTTGGCTGAGTAATCGCTCCCGCTCCGGGCCGTGTCGGCACGGGGCACTGGCGCCTCATTGAGGCCGCCGACATAGCCCTGGCGGTGGCTGACGCGGCCATCGCCTGACTCCGCCACGAACCCCGGTTCGCCGAGATTCGACTCCAGTGCATAGTGGGCAGAAGCAGCCCCGCTGCCGCCCGCGTCGAGGGTTGTCCCACGCCACGCGTAAGGGCCGGCGTCGCCCATGGCAACCTGCGCCGCACCAGAAACCGCCATGACCAGAACCGCCTTCATCGTGGAACCGCGGAGGCCGGCTTCGCCCCTGGAGAGGTCGCACCGGCCAGATTTGTCAGGTTGCTCTCAGGCCAGAATTGCTGGTGGACCACCCGGCCGCGTTCGAGCCGGACCTCGGCCTTCTGCTGGCCGCTGGGGAACCACGAACGGGAGACGCCGTCGGGCTTCCCTCCCCGGAGGGTCACCTCCGCCGCCAGGGCGCCGTTGTCGTGCCAGCGCCGAAACAACCCCTCGAGCTGACCCTGCCGCGCCATCCCCTCGGAGAGCCTGGCACCGTTGGGGTGCCATTTCGTGACCGGGCCTTCGGCGACGCCCGCCACGAAATGCTCACGAACCTGCAGTGTTCCGTTGGTGTACCAGCCCTCCGAAACGCCCTCGAGCAAGCCCGCCACGATGGCTGATCGGGATTTCAGGGCACCGTCCGGATAGCGGTCGAAGATCGTGCCCGTGAATGGCGTATTGGTTGCCGGCGGCGCGAACAGCCGCCCGTCGATTCGAATCGCGTCAGCCGTGCTCAAAACCGCTTCCACCCGCGGCGCGGGGGGTCCCCGCAACCCCCAGGTCAAGGCGGCCACCACGGTGCCACAGCCGCCGATGGCCAGCAGCCGGTGCCTTCTGCGCTTGCGCAACTTCGAGGGGCTCTTTGCCACCGGCGCGGGTTCCATGGCGTGCCTTGGTGCGAGCTACTGCACCTGCAGTTTGTAGAACCGGAGGGTTGGCTCGTCGCCTTCCTTCCATCCGGCCCGGACCCGCAGGAGCCGAGTCTCCTCGGCTTGGTAAGTCGGGCGTGCAGGTTCTCCGGAAGTCTCCGCCGCCAGGGTGAACGGCACGGTAACCCAAGCCTTCATGTCATCCGAGGCGAAGATACGATAGCTGCGTCCACGAATGGCCGTGAACTCGAGCACCGTGCCTCCCTGTTCCAGCGACACCAGTTCGAGGACGAACCCGTCCTCGGGCGCAAACGCATACGTGCCCGCCAGGTACTCGTCCCCGTTGCTCATCCCGTCGCCGTCGGAGTCGTCGCCGGGTCGAATATCGTCGAGCGTGCGATCGCCGGGGAGCATCTGGATCAGCGCGCGTTCCCAGGCATCGGGCAGCCCGTCACCGTCTGAGTCGATTCCCAGCGTCAAATCCACGCGCGAGGCGGCGCCGGGACGCGTGAGGAGGTTCGCGACACCGGTCATCTCGATCGGCAGGTACATGATGCTGCCCACGCGGACCCGCATCCGAACGGGAACGGTGGGACGCAGGGCGCTAGGCTTGTAGAGATCCCCCGTGGCGGCGGAGTCGAGCGGGATGGCGAGTCGATAGTTCACGCCGGGTTCGGTGCTGGCGGCGACGGGCGTCCGGACGAGCGAAGTGCCGTTGCCCTCGAGCAGGACCTCGGCTCCTGGATTGCTCAGGGGATTGCCCAGCTCATCCCGAACCGTGCCGTAAACCGTGTGATGCGGCGCGGGCGGGAAGGCAAGGGCGGCGGCGGCGGCCAACCCGCTGAGCACGCCTCCGACCAGGCGGAGTCTGTGGGCGAAGAGGGAATCGGTGGTCATGACAATGCCTGGTTTCAACCGTCAATTGCCCGCGTAGGAGTACGTGGTGAAGTTCAGTTTGACGTCCGTGACGGTGCGGATGAACCGCTCCAAACCCTCCTTCGGATCATGCAGCAAGGTGCGGCCCGGAATGATCAGTTTCCACTGGCTGTTCCAAACGGAGCGTCCCACGAGCCGGTTGTTGATGAACTCGTTCCGGGGCAGCGAATCGCTGTAGAACACGAGATCGAACTTCGCAGGGTCAGACACCGGACGAAACGCGTGGTGCTTGCGGATGCTGAACAACGGCTCCTGCAGGGAATCCCCTGACTGGTACAGCTTCCGCGTCGAGAACTCGGAGCTGCCGATGTTGAACGGCAACGGAATGGCCAGGTCATCCACACTCCACGTCCGAATCTGGCTGGCGTCACCCAACGGCGGACTGCGCATCGACTCCACGCCCACGGGGATGAGGTAGATGTAAGGCGTCGCCGCCAACGCATCCGGATCCAAGTACCACGTCGGCGGGTCATCCGCCGAGTCCCCGCCGGCGGCGCTCACCGTCCCTTCGTTCGCCCCGGGATCGCCCATGCCGCGATAGCCCTCGAAGGCCACCCCCACCCCGCCGATCTTGGTAGCGAAGGAGCTGGGGTTGAAAGAGTGGTCTCCGGCCGCGAGCGGTTGCCCCAGCAGGTTCAGCCCGTCGGTGATGGTCGTGCTGAAGGTGAGAATGAGGCCGGGGATGGGCAGGCCATCGCCGGTGTCGATCTGCATGCAATGGCGACGGACGTCGCTGTCGGCGCGAAGATCATCGACCCGGGCCCGATGCAGCAAATCCCGCCATGTGCTGTCGCCTTCCGCCCCCGGCAAGATGCGCTCCTGCTCCATGCGGAGCGACACCGTGGTCGAATGCGCATCGGGACGATTGAAGCCCAACCGGTCCCGCACGACGTTCCAGTCTGCCTTGAGCTCGGCGAGCGCACTCGAAAGGCCCGGATCACCCGTGTTGCTGCCCGCGAATTGCGGTTCGCCGTCCTGCACGACGCCGAGGGCGCGCGAGGCGATGATCCGGGACTTGAACGTGCGCCCGGCCGAAGTGCCCAACAGCCCCGTTTCGTAATCGTAGGCGTTGGCCGCCAGCAACGCGTACCGGGCCGCGAGATCGAACAACGTCTTGTACCGCTCCAGTTTCTCGCTCCGGAACAACCGGAACGCAGCATCCCGCGTCCGGTAGCCCTGGACCACGGCGGCGGCCCGCTGCCGGAACACCTCGCGTTCCGCCTGGATGCGGTCGCCCTGGGCAATCAGGGCCTGCACCTGCCGCCGCTTGTCATCGTAATCGCGGAGTCGCTCGTTGACCGTCCACAACCGTTCCTGCATGTCGCCGAGCGTATTGCCGAGGTCGTGAACCGCGTTGCGTAGCTCCTGGCTCCGTTCCAACGGCTGGACGGCCCAGAACTCGGCCTGACGGCGGGCGGTCGAGACCGCCAGTTCCAGCGCGCTCACCACGGTGTACCGGATGAAGGCGGCCGTCTCGAAGCCTCCTTTGAGGGTCAGACCGGCCGCTTCGATCGCGGCGCGCCCCGCGAAGGTCAGGTCGCCCCCCGTGGCCACACCAAAGACCGCACTCTTGGGAATGGACTCCGAGGCGGCGTAGCTGCCGTCAACGATGTTCTCGATCAACGAATCCTGGAACTTCTGGAACAGGTCGTTGGCGAACTTGGCCTTCTCGAGCACCTCGTCGGCAACCATCAGCCCCGTGTTAATGCCGCGAATGGCGGCGTATGTCACGAGGTCCGCTTCGAACACATCCAGTGCCTTCTGAAAGACGACAAGGTCACCCGCGGTGTCGTTGATCTCATGGCGCAACTGCAGGTGCGACATGATCTGTTCGGAAATCGCCTGCTGAATCTGCCCCGGTGAGTACCGGCGGCTCTTCCAGGTGGCGGGTTTCTCCGAGTAGCCGTGAGGCCCGAGGTTGAAGCTGATCGTCTCTACGTCGTTGAAGATGCTCCGCAGCTTGAAGTCGAAGAGGTTGCCGTCTCCGAAGTCCAGGTAACTCGTGAACTCGTAATGCTTCTCGGTCCAATCCGCGGGCAGGTCGCGCAAGGTGAACTCCCATTGGTTGGTGTTCGAGTAGCTCCAGATCTCGGGGAACTCGGCCTCGGGCAGGTCTACGTACCTGTAATGGATCAGGTCGGGGCCGTCGTAGCCTTGCTGGTAGAGTTTGCCCGGACCGATGTCATCGGGATACGGCGTGCCGAAGAGCTCGATCAACGCCGTCTTGTAGGCGATCTCCTGTTCGACCACCGCCGCCTGAAACTCTGCGAGCGAATCCTGCTCCGAGCGCAGCAACCGGGTGACATCTTTGGCGTCATCGAACGCGGTGACCGCATTCTGAAGCGCCCCGGTCGCCCGTTCGTAGATCTGCTCGAAGTGAGTGCCGCCTTCGACGCCGACCACCTTGTTCGGGTTGAGGTCGAACACCAGGCCGCCCTCGGGAATCCCCAGCGGCGACTGGCCGCCTTCGGCGTTGTCGAGCGCCGTCTGCAGGCCGGTGGCCAGGGTTGTGAGTTCGCGCAGTTCCGGCACCGTGGTGCGGTCCACCTTTTGAATTCCTTCATGTGAGGGTATGGGGTCCTCGTGCGGGAGAATCGCGTTGCCGACCACCCAATGGAGGTACGTGCCCTGGCCCACGCGGCTGGCCCAGTGATCCAGGCCCCAGAAGCGCTCGGGGTGCTTTGTGCCGCCGCCCCCCTCGTACGTGCGGCGCGTGTTGACGCGCGTCGGCGCGAGATGCTCCCAGCCATTCTCCTTCGTAGGCTCGTAATCCTGGCGCCAGACCAAATCCACCACCTGCCGTCCGGCGCGCGCGATCGCCGCTGCCGCCGCCGCGAATTTCCGCTCATCCTGGTAGTCCACCGACACCGGTTGGCCCAGGACATTCACCGCCTCGATGCGTGGCACCCAGTCAAAGAACCCGTTCATCAGGAGCGAGTAATAGCCCTTGATCGCTGTGAGATAGTGGCCGTACGCGTCACCGTGCCCTTGCGGGAACATGCGCGCGGCGTCCTCCGCGTTGATGATGCCATCGGGCGACTTGTCCGGGTTCTCTTGGATATTGTAGTTCAGGGCATAGATGACCTCGCCCGCATCAATGCCCCGCGTGTAGTTCCAAACGAGGCGGTTGTACACCGGGGTGATCTCGACGCCCGGTTGGAAGAAGTCGTCACGGCCTCGCAGCAAGGCCAGTTCCTCTTCGAGCAGTGAGGACATCTGCCCGCGGAAGGCGAACAAGGCGGTGGCAATGTCGCCGTAGGTGTTGTCCGCGGTCCCGATGCCGATGGTCGGGTTGGCGGCGTCCGCCCACGCCTCGTTGCCCAGCATCATGTACAGGTCGTTGATGTAGCCGGCAGCCAGCAACAGCGCGTCGTTGGCCGGGCCGTAGTTGAAGCCGGACTCGATGCTCAGCGAGCGGCCCCGGCGCAACACGGTCTCGTAGATCTCGATCAGGCCGTAGTTGTTGATCGTGTCGATGTTCAGCGCCACATCGCCTTCCCACTTCCGACCGGCCTGCGTGAGGATGCTGACATCCGTGTTCACGCGGTTGTTGAAGAGATCGTTGATCCGCTGGTTGAACGGGTTGATGCCCGCCAGCACCCGCTTGATCCAGCCCTCGGCCAGCGCGGGACGGGTCCATTCAGACCAGTCCGCATCAGTCGGAGTGGCCGTGTACAGCGGATGATCCGGGCTGACCGGCCGGTAGCGCATCACGACATAGTTGTCGCTCAAGGCCTGGATGCCCGCTCCCCCCAACGTGTAGCGCGGGAGGTCCGCCGCCACCGCCGTGAGCGACAGGTAGCGCGACATGGTGGCGTCCGGTTCCGGCGGGAATCCGTCCACCGGGGCGGCGATCTTCCACTCGTACTCGTACTCGCTGAATCGGCCGGCGAGGTCGGGCGTGTGCTGGAATGTGATCAGCTCGTTCAACGGGTTCGGCGACGGAATGATCTTGAGCTCCCCTCGATGGAGACCGCCACCCACTTTGAAGATGTGCAGCGCGACGGGTTCGCCGGGTTCGGTGAAGGCGGTACCACTCGCCTCCAACAGGGTGACATACCCGCTGCCCGGTCCCGTGGCGCTCAGCGCGTAGGAGTCCACGGCGGTGTTGTCGTTTTCGACGACGGCAAGATCGCCCACCCCGATGCTGACGGTCTTCAGGGAGTCGGGGGCATACGTGCCGGGCTTGTCCGGCACATCCTCCCGGAAGGTCTCCAGCGGCGTGGCCAGCGCGTTGACCAACGCCACCCACTTCGGGTAGTTCGCCGAGTCCGCCGTCGGGCACAGAACGTGCACCGCCGCGAGGTCCGAGCCTCGGAGCACATTGAGTTGGAGATAGCTTTCGCCGAGAAGCTCCTTCTTGTATTCGCCGATGAGGCCCAGGCTTCCCTTCGAGCCCATGTTCGGGTCAATGAACACGCGGGTCACCAAGTGTGGCGGCAGCTGCGGGAAGAAGATCTTCCCCTGGTAGTACTCGGTCTTGATGCCCGCAGGAATCGCGTCGGCGAACTGGGTGGTGATATCCACATACTTCGCCCGGGTGGGATCATGCAGCACGGCACTATGGGCGGCGGTTGCCAAGTTCGCGGCGATGGACTGTTGGTAGTAGAGATGCGCGGTCTTGAAGTCGCGCACGCCGGGGAACCCGCCCGGGAACGGCTCCACCAACGTGGCGCCGTACGGAAGCGAGGGCACCGGCTTGCTCGCGTCCTTGGGATCGCGCTCGGGCCAGAAGGGCCGATAGACGATGTCGAGGGAAGCGGTCAGTTTCGAATCCGGGGCGCCCTGATACTCGCCGGTGGTCGGATCCATCGGCCGCAAATAGGGCACAATGCTGCCTGCGGGTGGCGGGGAGGCAATCCCCGGCCAGGCGAAACTGGGCTCGGTCTTGTAGTAATACCGGAGCGTGAAACTGTTCGCTGTCGTCGGCGACCTGGCGAGAAACGGGGCGCGATCCGTGAACGTGACTTGCGAGCCCGTGTACGGGTTCTCGCACTCGATGGCGAGCGGGGCCTGGCCTGCCGGCGTGCCGGTGGCGGCCACGGTGAGCGCGAGTTGCTCTGTCACCGTCGTCTCGTCGTACAAGTCGCGCACGGTAATGTCCAGATTGACCGTACCCACGTCGCCGGCTTCCGGCGTGCCGACCAGGGTGAAACCGTCGAGGGTCAACCACGCCGGGGCACCGGTTACGGTCATCTGGAGATACTCCGTTTGCCGGGATACGTGGACGGCGAAGCTGAAGGGAGAGCCAACCACCGCTGTTGCGGAATCGAGCGCGGCGAACGAATCGGCCGTGACGTCGTAGGTGCCAGCCTCGAGTTCCGGCAAACCGGCATGGGGTCCGCGATACACCCAAAGGCCGTGCCGCCGGTCCCGGAATGTGAAACGGTTGTAGTGACCGTACTTCCCGCTGGCCGCGTCCGTGCTCCAGCCGCCTGGCAGATCGCCGTCACCTCCGGCCGGTTCCGTGTTGTAGTTCACGGCCGCATCGCCGCTGCCCTCCACTGGCTTGGCCAGGGAGTCCAGCGGCGGCGGCGGCTGAATGAGCTGGCCCGCGGGAACGAGGTAATCAAACACCCAGCCCGCCTCAGGCTTCTCCCGCAGAACCTTGAACACCGCCATCGCGGGACGTCCGTCCGGATGCGAGTAATCCAACAGCACGTAAGGATGCGAGGAGTAGTTGTCGTCCGGCGTGAGGATGTTGAGGTCGTCGCGGGTCGCGAACGGAGTACCGCCGGACATGACGGCGTGCTCCTCATTTGGATTGTAGCCGTCTGCGGCGGGGTCGTTCTGGGCATAAATCGTCCCCAAGGCCTCGGAGGTGCTCAGGCCCTGGCCCCCCAACTTACTGGCGAGGACGATCTCCCGCGCATTCCCCGGCCACTGGATCGTGTAGTCGCTTATCACTGACGGCCAGTACACGGTTCTGAATCCGAGCAGGGTGTTGCCGGCGTTCTTGCCGGCCCGCGCTTGATTCGCCCGGAACCACCACACTTCGAGCCGGTTCTTTCCCGGAAGCTCGTTGACGGGGATGATCGCGCCCCGGTTGGCCTCCTCGAATCCGACGGCAAACGGATCGCGGTACGCTCCCGGGTTGTACGAAGTGCCCTGGCTCGGGACGATGTACCCGGCGAGGTAGCTCGAACCCCCGGCGTCGCCCACCTCACCCGTCGGCGCGGGGATGCGTTCGCCGACCGGGACGGATCGGGCCACGAAACGCGGGGCGGTGAGCTTGTCTATCCCCGGAACCCCCGTCTGGGCCGTGCCGTGCAACGTCATGTGTAATCCGTTGCCACTGGTGTCCGGCGTCGGGTTGCCCATCCGGTCAAAGTTGAATTGAGCTGCCAATCCAGGTGTCTCCGCCGGGTAATCGCTCGTCATCGACTCTTGGATGGCGTCGGCGGAACGCCCCACGGACCAGATGCGGAGATTGTCAAAATCCGCATAGGCCGGGGCATCCGCCCCCCAGTTGCTGCGGCCGACAAAGGCGTTGTCCCGGACCGCCGCCGTTGGGGGCTCGAAGGCCCCTTGCGCATCCAGCACGCCATTCAAGTACAGCCGGGCCGTGGTGCCATCGAACGTGGCGGCCAGGTGAACCCATTCATGGAGGGGAAGCACGGTGTTGGCGTCCAGTGCCGCTGCATCGCGACTACCCCGGTAGAGATGTAGCGATGGCCGCCCGCTCCCGCCGGCTGAAAGCGCCAACACCACATTGTTAGCGGCGGGACCATTCCCGAAGTCCACCAACCGGGCCCAGCGCCGCGTCTCGTGCACCCGCACCCAGGCTTCGATGGTGAATCCGCCGGGCCCGAAATACGAACCGGCGGGGAGCTGACCGTAGCTGTCTGACCGCCCCTCGAGACTCAACACCGAGTTCACTCCGGCCTGGCGCAGTCCCACCGGGAGATCAATGGGGTCGCTGGATGCCTCCACCGCCGCAATCATCTCCGTCGTCAACGTGGACATCACGCGCTCGAAACCCAGGTTCTCCCCCGACACATACCGCAACAGGGTCCGATGCACGGGGTGCTCTGCATCGAGCCAGGTGAAGAACTTCAGCTCGGACGTGAATTTGGCTCGCGGACGGTCCAGCGGATCCTGGTACTCGATCACTGGCGCATTCTCCGGGTCAATGTAGACGGCCGTTTCCGCCGCCGCCGCCTCGGTGGTTGCCGGCGGCCGCATATAGTGGCTGTACTTGGCCAAGTCCTCGGGCCAGATCATCCGGTAACGGCCAAACAGCTTGGGCCACTTGAGGGACGCCTCGCCGGTTTCCAGCCAGTGCACCAGATAGTCGTTGAGATTCACGGTTTCCTTGACCGCGTAAAGCTCGCGCCTCGACTCGGCGCCCGTGCCGTGGCTGAACGCAAACTGGGTTCCGCCCACCTGCCGGATCGGCTCCGGGAACAACGCTTCCACCGCGCCGCCTTCCGGCGGCAGGATGCGCTCCCCCAACTCGACGGTGACGTCTGACGGTACCGCTTGTTTGCTGACGTCCACGATCTCGGTTCCCAACTGTTCGTAGGTTTCGCCGTCCTGACGCTGATCGCCCAATAACTCGACGAACACGCGCCCTTCGCGATTGTAGGCGTAAAGCGAGTTGAGTTGCTGATCGAACCACAAGGTGCGCAATTCCTCGAGTTGCGCCTGGCCGGTGCCGTCGGTGGGACTGCTGCTGCCGACCCCTTCGTACGCTTCGGCCTGCGGCACCGTTTTGGGAAAATTGCTGTTATAGACGATGTTCACCGCGCCGACCCGACCTTCCGGGACCTTCACCGGAACCCCGAGGTTCTGAAAACCCTTCTCGGTCCAGTGCATCTTCCGCGTCGGCTTGGCGGCGCTCCCGGAAACGAGGTAGATCTCCGTATAGAGCAGGAACACGTTGGCGCCATCGGTCTGGAAACTGGCCGGGCCGTTCGGGTTCACATAGTCGGTCGGCGCGGTCGCCGCCGTGTAGGGGGTGGCCTTGCGCCAGGTGATCCGCAGTGGTCCCGGCTGGATCGCATAGACCCGACGAGCATGCGGACTCCAGTAATAGCCCGCGCTGGCGTGATTGTCGGTTGAGTAAGGTTCGGGCAGCCAGTAGGCCGTATTCGGCGTGCTGCCCAGCAGCACCCCTCGCTCATCCTTGCCCGGCGCCTCGACGATCGAGCCGAAGGCGAAAGAGACCTGCCGGCTCAGGTAGGGTGCGCCGATGTGACCGCGCCGCAGCACCATCACCACCGAGCCACTGACCGTGGCCCGTGGCAGGCGCATCTCCTCCGCCAGCGCGCCGGAGAAGGCCGTGTTCCCGGCACTCAACGAGGACGAGGTCTTGACCGCCTCCCAGTCGCTTTGCTTCAGGCCAGGAACGCCGCCCAAGGACACCAGGTTCTGGAACTGGCCCGGGGTCGGGTCCACATGAACGCCGGTGGATTCATTGCCGGTGGCGGTCGGCGGTTGCGACGTCGTCCATTGGGCATTCAGCTTTGTCTCACCGCCTTCGACGTGGCGAAACTCGATCGGCAGCACGAGTTGTGCGGCGGCATCGAGGGAGGCGAGCCCCGCCGCCAGGGCGAGGACCGCGACCCGTAGCGCGTTGAGGGGTGGTGTCATGGCCTGGTGCGGTGGCTGGATTGCGCGTTCCTGTCCAACTGGCGGTAGTTCAGCGGGCGGGCTCGTCGCCGCTGCGGGCGACGAGGCGTGCAGGGATGACGGCCGGCCCCCGCGAGGCAGCCACCGATTCCTGGAAGAGCTTCTCGATCGAAGCGAGGCGAGTCCTCAAGGCCTCGAGTTCCTGGTGCTGGGCGTTGATCTTATCCTCCTGGGCCGCGGCGAAGCGCTTCAGTTCGGTCACTTCCCGCTCCTGCCGCTCGAACCGGGCCTCGACTGCGCGGTGCATCTCCTGCAAAGCGGCGATCGCGAGGCTCGAGAACTCGGTCACGGAAAGCGCCAGCCTCCCGGCAACGGCGGTGACAAGGTCGGGGAACAAAGGCGCCACGTCCTGGGCGACGAACCCGTGGGTGAGCGGGGCGTCGTTCGGCGCGTTGGTGTAGCGGAACGTGACGGGCCGCAACCGCAGTACCCGGTCGAGCACGCCCGTCATGGGCTGGATGTCCTTCTTCACGTTGCGATCCGAGATGTTGCCGACGGTTCCGTTGTTGCGGCTGATAAAGGCACCGGTGCTCGCGCTCGAGACAAAGAGCATGTGGCCGGTGTTGGGCGAACTCTCTGTGTAGAGATTCCAATAGTGGCTGTTAACCGAGCTCTGTAGCCTCAACTGAGCGCCATTGCCCCCGGTTACATGCAGTTTGGTCCGCGGTTGGAGCACGCCAACGCCCACGTTGCCGGAGGGAATCAGGACGATGTGATCCTCGCCATCGTTGGCAGTTCCGATCTCCAGGCGGGTGTCTTCGCCGCTGCTGCCCTCCCTCGTCAACTTGATCCAGGCGCGATCGCCGGAGCCGCCAAAGGCGTCGGGCGGGAATTCGATGCCCTCACTCTCTTTGTCGCCGGGCGAGGGCATCAGCGCGCCGCCGTATAATTGCAGGCGGGCATTGCTGTTGACGCTGGAGGTGCCGATCCCCACGTTGCCGGACTTGTCCAACGTCATCCGCACTGTCATGTCGCCCGGCGCGGCGCCGTGCCCGAGATGCAGCTTGCCCGCCCCTGCGGCATCCTGGGAACCAGAGGAGTTGAACTGCCAGGCCACCCCGCCGGCGGAGGTGTTGTCCAAGGCCAGCCAGGTTCCGGCACTGCTGCCGGATTCGAAGATGCCCGCCACAGACTGACCCGAAGCCGTGGTGGCATGGAGGCGGGCTTCAGGGCTGTCAATCCCCAGACCGAGCCGGCCATTATTGAGGATTTGGCTGCCGCTGAAGGTATTGCCCCCCGAACGCAGCGCCACGTTGCCGCTCAAGCGGTTGTCCGAGAGTGTCCCGGAACCCAGGTTGTCGGCGTTCAGGGAGCTCAGGTTCGCTCCGTTGCCGGAGAACCTGTTGGCCGTCACGGGGCCGTTCACGGTCACGGCATTGCCGCTGCTGGTGATGAGGTCGGCGCCGGTATCCTGGACCAGCTTGACCGCGTTCTGCGCCAGGAAAGCGTAGGGCGAGCTGAGCAGCCGCAGCCGGGGGAGGATGTCCACATCCGGATTGGCCCCCGCGCCGATACCCTTGACGGTGATGCCCACAAACCGATCCGACGCATCCGGCCCGCGGAAAAGCGTCGAGAGGTCCGGGCGAGCCACGCCGGTCACCACGGCGCCCTCGCCCAGCAGGACGCTGAAGTAGCCCTTGTCCACGGTCACGGTCTGTTGCTCGCCCCAGAGCAGATTATCCGATGCGCTTGCGGACTCGTGGTTGTAGATGCGGAATATGACATCGTAGTTCTTGGGCGCAGTGTTGCCGAGCGCGACCCCGTTGCCGTCCACCAAGAAGCCCTGGTAAGTGAGGCGTTCTGGGGGGTTGCCGTTGGCTTGCGCCAGGGAGCGATAGGTTCCGGAGGTAATCGCGAGCACCGCCAGCGCGAGACCGGCGAGGAGGGACGGATGGGGTTTCATGGTTCGGTGGGTTGCGGACGAGGCCGTGGACAGCGGAGCGCGGAAGCAGGGGTTGGTCATGGCGGTTCTGAAGGAGAGTGGCGGGCGGCTATCCCGGAAGTCGGTAGGGCGCGCAGTCCTCGGCGCGCCGCAGCCGGCGGGCCATGGAGTGCCCGCCCTACCATTCATGCGCCGTGGTATCCCAGGGTGGGACGGGGGATTCATGGGACGCGACTGAGCGTGGGAATCTCGTTCAAGCGGTTGAGCTCGAAGATGCCCCGCACTTCAAACTGGCGGGTGTCAAAGGTATTACCCGCCCGGGCCAGTCCCTGAACGCGGATGGTCTCCTGGTAGGTACCGCGCAAGGTCTGGGAAGCCGCCACCCGGCTGTTGAAGTCCGCCGCGGGCGGCTGCGGACTCAACGTGATCTCCCGGATCACTTTGTAGGACTCGGAACCCTGCGGCAGTTCGTGGTCGAACGAGGCGTTCAGGGTGTCGTGGTCGGGATGATAGGTGTGGAGAAAGGGATTCGCCGCCTGATCGTTGAACTCGGTGGTCACCGTCGCCGTCAGCACCGCCCCCTGCGCCAGCCCACCCGAGAGATCCCAGCCCGGATTGGCCTCCGACCACGGCAGATGCGAGGCACTAAGACGCCGCGAGTCGGCAAGCCGTTCCCGCGCGAGGGCCGATTCCTGATTGGAAAGGATCGGGGCGGAGGCGGCGTCGAAGCCATAGTACACCCGCTGGAAGAGCGTGGCCGGGCCCGAAGCGGGATTGTGAACGATCAAACGCAGAGGATACGACGCGGGTACCGGCTGCATGCTGGTGTCCACCGCGGTGACTACATACTTCCCGTCGGCATCCACGACCGGCTGGTCACCCGCCCCGCGCTGGTAGGTCTTGAGATACTGACCGACCTCCGTGACGGCCGCCCCCCCAACCCAGAGCCCGACCCGGGAAGCCGGCCGGGCAGAGACCCCCAGGTCCACCCGGCTGTGACCGAGCGAATCCGTCAACTGGAGCACGCCCGCCAGCAAATCCCCCACGTCGGCGGTGATCGCCGCGCGATCCAGGCCCAGCACGATCTCCGCCTCGGAACCCTGTTCTCCGCGCGGGGTCAGCGTCCAGGTTTGCGGGGTGTTGACCGGCAGCGCTGAGAGACCGTAGGTGAGATCCGTGGTGTTCAGTACGCCACGGACCAGCAGCGGCGGGACCGCGACAATCGCCGCTTGGCCCGCCGGGGGCTCCTCGGACGCCACCAATTGCATGGACACGGTCAGGGTGTCGGCGGTCTGGTTGCGAATGCGGAGGCTGAACGAGCTCACGCTGTTGCCAAACGCCACCCGTCCCGAGCCCGACGCTGTGACCTCGAAGGGCCCGAAGTAGTGGTTGTACACCTCGCCCGCCCGAATCCAGAAGGCCTCCCCCCGGCGCACCGGCGTCGTCCGGAGCGCGAAGACCTGGCGCGGGTTGTTCGCTCCGAACTCCCCTCCCGGGTACTGGAAGATCTCGCTGAACTGCAAGGACGGCACTTCGGCGAGGAAATCCTCGAAGCTTGGCGCGCCGTCCGGCACGGTCGGAAAACCAAGGAAGTTCAGGCCGGAGGTGGACCAGCGGTAGTTCGGCAGGACGGGCCGGCCTTTGAGACTCCAAGTGTACTCGACAGTCGAATAGACCAGATAGGCGGCGTTGCCGGTCAACCGTTCCAGCGTCGCCGGAGTGCCTCCGGACCGCCGCCACACCGACCACTGACTGCCGGTGTCCACGGGTTGCTGCGGCGACCGGATGAACTGGTGGGTGGCCGGGCTCGGGTTCCAACGCCAGACCTGCTCGATGGGTGTGACCACCGGGGCGGCGGCGCCGACGAGTTGTTCCAGCGTCGCGTGGCTGGCGTCCACATGCAGGTAGACGGCGTTCCAACCCGGCTGGAGGCGTAGCGTCTGCGTGACCCACTGGGCCTGCGCCGGCAAGCCCAGCCAGGTCAGGCCAAGGATGAGGATGGAGAGCTTCCGGTTCATGGCTTGCGATAGAAATACCAGGTCGGTTGTGGATTCAGCCGTTGGAGCGCGGCGACTGCGGTGCCGTTCACCTGCCCCCCAAACACCAGGAACTCGGAACCTGACCAGCACGCCGTGGCGCCGCTGCGCGCCACGGGTCCGCCGGCGCTGGTCAAGGGTCGCCAACTCCCGGTCGTGGGATTGAACGCGGCCCCGGTGCCCGTCGTCCCGGTCGCCGTTTGCCCGCCGCAAATCAACATCTCCTGCCCCGTCCAGACCGCGACGTGTCCGGAGCGCGGCGTCGGAGCGCCAACTGAGGGCAGGACCTCCCACTGATCCTCCGCCGGGTCGTAAATCCCCCCGTCACCCAACCGGACATCCCCCGCCCTGCCGCCCCAAACGAGCAGCCTCTCGCCAGTCCAAACGGCCGTGTGGTCGGAGCGCGGCGTGGGCGCATTGACCGTCGCCAGCGCCTTCCAAACCCCCGGCGTTGCCCCCCCGTTGAGAGGCAGCAAAGCCCCCGTCCCAAGCAGTCCTGCTTCGCCCAGACCGCCCCAGAGTATGAATTCCGCGCCGGTCCAGGCGCCCGCGGCTTCAATGCGCCCGGCCGGAGCGTTCGCCGTCGGCAACTCCGACCAACTTCTACCGACCGGATCGTACAGCGACCCGCCCGCCAGCAAACCCGAGGTGTTCCGTCCTCCCCAGACCAGCATGCGGGCGCCCGTCCAGAATCCCAGATGGCCCTCGCGTGCCTCGGGAGCACCGACCGCCGAGAGCGGTGTCCAGGATGTCAACGACGGGTTGTATTCCATCCCTCCACCCAAGTATCCCAAGCCAAATCCCCCCCAGATGAGCATTGTCTGTCCGGTCCACACCGCCGCGTGGCCGCGCCTCGCTTCCGACGCTCCCAAACCCGGCAGTTCGTTCCACTGATCGTGGGCCGGATCGTAGCTCGCCCCTGCAGCCGTCATCACTCCCCCACCCAGCGTCCCACCCCAAACGACCCAATGCTGCCCGGTCCATATCGCCGTATGTCCGAAGCGCGAGGACGGCGCGTCTCGCGTGGCGCCGTTCATCCAAAACGGCGCGGGAACCTCCATGAACGTGGACAGGCCCAAGGCCGTGAGGTCCGGGTCCGCGGGGTCGACCGACACCATGGGCACCCCTTTCGGCACCCCGCCGAGAACCGCCTCCTCGAGGATCTCCTGGCGACGGACGAGATCGTCCATCGCGGCGCGAAGTGCGGCGATGTCGGCGACCAATCCATCCAGCGTCCCCGGGGCGAGCTTGGTTGCCGAGATGGTGCCGTCCGGGACATTCCCCGCCATGAGCGCGTATCCCACCGACGCGAGGCGCTGGTCCGGGGCCAGTCTTTGGGAGCCATGGCTGCCGTCATCGAACCAAACCCGCAAAAAGACGACCGGCTGTTCAAACACCGCCGGGGGCAACGCCGCCATGTGGGGAAGGGACGTGTCACCCAACAGCACGGAGTAGAGTCCGCGCCGAACCTCAAGGCCCACCGCCTGGTCGGGCTCGCCATCGGCATCGCTGTCCGGGGCGTTCCGCCAGTAGGTTTGAGTGGCGCCGTCATTGACGAGCGCGAACTTGAACTGGCCCGTGCCGTGATGGAGGACCCCCTCGACGGTCACGCGGCCCTGGTGATTGAGCAACGGAGGCACCGCTCCGAGACAGATCACACTTGCCAGACTGGCGAGGAGGAATCTGGTCATTTGGGTATGCAGTCCACCTGCACGCGCGTTAGTAGTTCTCCGAGGCAAGCATTTGTCAAACTGTTTCAATGTAACATTTGTACGAATCAGTAGCATCCCCTGTCATTTGCAACAGCTACAGTCGTTCTCAAATGCACCACGGTTGACGGGCACGCCCGCCCCATCGGTCCGCCTCCTCACGTCGGCGCCTACAATTCCCCTCTCGGTGGGGCGAGGCGGCGCCGAGCCGGTGCCCAACCCCTTTCCCCACGCTGCGGCCGGCGACCGGCCGCGGTCCGGCGGCTCGCGAGAACGGCCGCAGCCACAACGTGCATCCTGGCCCGGTTGCCTTGCCCAACCAGCCGCTCCGGCTACAGTGCCCGCATGCTGATGACCAAGCCGAATTCCCGGAACCAGCGTCGCCCGCAACGCCCGTCACGAACCCGGGTGGCTGCCTTCCTCGGACTGCTGGTCGCGACGTGCGCCGCCCCGGCGTTCGCCCGCGACATGACACCCCTCGATGTCGCCCGGCTGCGCAGCGTGACGGCCGTCGAGCTTTCACCGGACGGCTCCCAGCTCGCCTGTGTCGTTGCCATCCCCCGCCGTCCCGTGGTCGAGGAGGATGGGCCCGCCTGGCAGGAACTGCACCTGATCGACGCCGAGGGCCGGGATCGGCCGTTCGTCGCCGGCCAGGTCAACGTCAGCGAAGTCCGCTGGTTGCCAGACGGACAGCGCCTCTCGTTCCGTCAGAAGCGGTCCGGTGACAAGGAAACCGCCATGTACGTGATCGCCACAGACGGTGGCGAGGCGCAACGCGTTCTCGAACATGAAAAGGGGGTCGGCAGCTACGCCTGGGACCCCGATGGCACCCAGGTCGCCTTCCTCGCCATGGAACCCGAGCCAAAGGCGCGGACCGAAGCCCGCGAAAAGGGCTTCAAGGCGCAGGTGTTCGAGGAAGACTGGCAGCGTGTCAAAGTCTGGCTGGCCCGACCCGCCTTCCATCGGGATCCGTGGAGCGATGAGCCGGTTTCCAAGCCGAAGGCGCTCGAGCTGGCGGGGTCCGCCCATGCCGTGGAGTGGAGTCCCGATGGCCGGCACCTCGCGGTCAGTCTGGCCCCGACGCCCGGGATCGACGACGAACTCATGCGGCAGCAAATCCACATCGTCAGCGTTGAGCGTGGCCAGTCGATCGCCACGGTCCAAACGCCCGGCAAGCTCGGCGCGTTTCGCTGGAGCCCCGACAGCAAACACCTGGTTCTGATTGGCACAACCGACGTGCATGATCCGCAGGAGGGCCGATTGCTCGTGGTCGGCGCCGAGGGTGGCGCACCGTGTGAATTGGTCCCGGATTACCCGGGTCATTTCACCGCCGCCGAATGGCTCGATGAGCAGACGGTGATTGCGCTCGGGCAGGTCGGTGTCTTCAGCGAACTGCTGAAGGTGACGTTGGAAAGCAAGCCGGAGCCGGTGGGAGAACGAGCGACAAGTGTCATCAACGCCTTCAGCCTCGCCCCCGAAGGCGGCCGGATCGCCCTGATCGTGGAAAGCCCTCACCACCCCGCCGAGGCGTTTGCGATGACGCTGGATACCCCGGCCCCCAAACGCCTGACGGACAGCAACCCGTGGCTCCAGCAGGTGGCCCTGGCACCGCAGGAACTCGTGCGGTTCAAGGCCCGCGACGGCCTCGAACTCGAGGGCATTCTCATTCGCCCGCTGCACTTCGAGGAGGGGCGCCGCTACCCGCTCATCCTCGCCGTGCATGGTGGCCCCGAAGCCCACGAGGCGAACGGCTGGAAGACGACGTATTCGCGGCTCGGCCAGGTCGCGGCCGCGCGCGGGTTTGCCGTCTTCTTTCCCAACTACCGGGGCAGCACCGGGCGCGGGGTGGAGTTCTCGCAACGAGGCCAGGGCGACTATGCCGGGGCCGAGTTCAACGACCTCGTGGATGCGGTCAATCACCTCGTGGAATCCGGGCTCGTGGACCGGGCGCGGGTGGGGGTGACGGGAGGTTCGTATGGCGGCTATGCCACCGCGTGGTGTTCAACCGCGCTCACAGAACACTTCGCCGCGGGCGTGATGTTCGTGGGCATCAGCGACCAGATCGCGAAGTTCGGCACCACCGACATCCCGAACGAGTTGTACCTCGTCCACGCCCGCAAGTACCCGTGGCAGGATTGGGACTGGTTCCGCGATCGCAGCCCGATTCATCATGCCGAGCAGGCCCGCACCCCGCTCCTCATCCTGCACGGCAAAGACGACACGCGCGTTCATCCCTCGCAATCGCTCTCGCTTTACCGTTACCTGAAGACGCTCGGGAAAGTGCCGGTCCGCCTCGTCTGGTATCCCGGAGAGGGACACGGCAACCGGAATGCCGCCTCGCGCCTCGATTACATGATGCGCGCGCTGCAATGGTTCGAGCACTACCTGCAAGGTCCGCGCGGCACGCCGCCGCCCTACGAACTGGATCTCTCCATGAACCTCCCGTTCCGGTAGGGCGGGCACTCCGTTGCCTGCCGGTGGGGCGAGGCTGCTGCCGAGCCGCGCCAGTGCTGAAGTCGGTCCGGCTCGCGGGGACGCTCGCCCACCGGGTTCAGGGGTAGGGCGGGCACTCCGTTGCCCGCCGAGTTCGGCGCGCAGAGGACTGCGCGCCCTACCTGGGATGGCAGGTTCATGGTCACTGAGCGGTTCACAAAGGAACAGGTCGCTCTCCATGAACCGCCCGGTGTGGGCACCGGGCCTACAGCCTGTAGGCCGGGTTCCCTGCCCCGGCGGGATCGGTTCTAGTATTTCGGCAGCACGTTGACGATGCCTTCGTAGACCGGCATCCGGTCCGGACCGGCACGTTTGGAAAGCCGCTCGAGCTCGCGCTCGAGTGACCGGCGCCGCGAAGCGAAGGCCGGATCGTTGATCAAGTTGCGTCGCTCGTCAGGGTCGTCCTTCAGGTTGTAGAGTTCCGCGGTGAAGCGGTCCGGTGAGCCGTCACCATGGGGGTAACGGATGAGCTTCCATTCGTCCGTGCGAACGCCGCGGACGTTGGGAGTGTACGGGAACTGCGCCTCGTAGTTGTACTCGTAAAGGAAGGACGTGCGCCAGCCGCGCGTCTTCCCCTGCAGCAGAGGCACCAGCGACCGGCCGGTGACGTCTTTCAACGGCGGCGCACCGCACAGGGCGAGCAGCGTGGGCGCCAGATCGTGGCTGAGCACCAGCTGCGTGATGACGGTGCCCGGACGGGCAAGTGGCGGATAGCGGACGAGCAGCGGGATCCGGATGCTCTCCTCGTACATCGTACGCTTGTCCACGCGACCGTGTTCACCCAGGACGAAGCCATTGTCGCTGGTGAACACCAGCACCGTCTGGTCCAGTTGGCCGCTCTCCTTCAGGGCCTCGTAGACGCGTCCGACGCTCTCGTCCACCGACAGCAGGGTGGCGAGGTAAGCGCGCACGAAACGGTCGTACTCCTTCAGCCCGTAGAGCGGCCCGTGATGGCCATGCCAGGTGGGAAGGCTCTCCTCAAGCCAGGCCGGTTTGCCATCCGCCAACCGGTAGTTCTCGTAGTTCGCCGGCTTCCGCACCGGGAACGCGTCCAGGGCATGTTCAAAGCGCGGCTCTGGCTGGATCGGGCCGCCGTGCGGGGCCTTCTGCCCCAGGACGAGCAACCACGGTTTCGGGTGCGGCCGCCGGATCCACTCGACGGCGTGGTCAGTGACCACCGTCGTGTAGTAGCCCGGGATTTGTCGGCGCGTGCCATTGAGGTTGAATTCGTTGTCGAAGTAGTTGCCCTGGCCGCGATGGCTCATCCAGTGGTCAAAACCGGGTCGTTGCTCGTCATTGTCCTCGCCCATGTGCCACTTGCCGATGTACGCGGTCTCGTAGCCCGCCGCTTGCAGCCGGCTGGGATAGCCCGGAAGATCGTTGGGGTACTCGGTAAAGTTGTTGAGGACTTGATGCCGGCGGGCGAACCGACCACTCAAGAACGAGGCGCGGCTGGGCGAACAGAGCGATGTGGTGACGAACGTGTTCGCGAACCGGGCTCCCTCCGCGGCGATCCGGTCCAGGTGAGGCGTCTGGAACCAGGGAAACAAAGCCGCTTCACCCTGCTCGCGTTGAACCACGCCGAGGGCATCCCAGCGCTGGTCATCGGTGAGGACCACGAGCACGTTGGGACGCGGCGCCGTCGCGGCTTGGACGATGGACGCGACGCCGACCGCGAGCGCCGGCAGGAGTTTTCGAGGCGTTGGCATGCAGCCGATTACAGCACCTGGCGTCGCCGGTTGACAACGCCGAGGTGTTGGCCGGGCTCGAAAGCCTGCCCCACACCAGGTAGGGCGGGCACTCCGCTGCCCGCCGAATCCGGCGCGTGCCCGGTGATGGCACCGGACCTGCAACCGGTGGGCCGGACTTTCCAGTCCGGCGGGGCGGTGGGCAACGGGGACGTCGCCCCGACCGGCAGACAGGAATGTCTGCCTTACCTGACTGCGGTTCATGCGAAGCGACCTGTTCCTTTTGGACCTGCTCAGTGGCCCTGAACCAAAAGCGCCGCTAAAGCGGACGCACTCCAAACGCTTCGCGCCGCTCCAAGGCACGTCCGGGGCCGCGAAGCGCCTGGAGTGCGGGGATTCATCCCCGCTTTTCGGGGCAGGTTCATGGAGAGCAAGGCGCGCTCCGCCCGTTTGCAGGACGATCCCGCCATGCGGTAGAAAGGCCCCAACCTCGGTCGCGCGATTGACAGGAGTGGCGTCCTGCCGGATGGTGCCGGTGTCGAGGGATTATGAAAGCGCATCATCAACTCTGGTTGGGGGCGTGCCTGATGCTGGGCAGCAGCGCCTTGTTGACTCTGTCAGCTCAAAACACCAACACGAACGCCCTGCCCCCGATGCCGCTGCCGATCCCCACGGCAACCGCCATGGAGATGGACGAGGCGCAAGAGGCGATGCGCGCCCCGCTGCCCAAGCCGCCTCCCCTCGAGCCGCCGCCACCGATTCCCCTTGATCCTCCGCGGTACGGAGGGCTCATCGGCGACGCCCTGCTGATGGATCAGCCCTTGCAGCTCATCAATCCGCTGGCGCCGGCCTCGTATGGCGACGGCACGCGGAATCTCTCCGTGCATCCCACCTCGGGCCGGGTGGAAGGGGTCACCCTCTTCTCGATCAAGCTTTTCAAGTCTCCGCAGAACGCCAAGAAGCCCAAGAAGCCGAAGCGGGGTCGTGCGGCGGAATGAGCCCGGGGACGGCCCTCGGGCTGGGTCTCAAGGCTTCTGGTCCTTCATGTTCTCGATGAGACCGACGTTGAAGGCGGCGGCGGGGTTGTACCCTTGGATGCGGAGCTTCATGTGGAAAGCCGCCACCTCCACCAGGCGGGCGACGTCGCGTCCAGGACAGACGGGGATGGTGACATAGGGCAGCTTGACGCCGAGGATGTCCGTCAACGGCAATTCGTCTCCCACCCGCTCGATTTCGTCGCCGGGTTCCCAGCGCTGCAGGCGGACCACGAGGTCAAGCCGCTTCTCCGTGCGGATGGCCTTCACCCCGAACATTGCCAGGACGTTCACGAGGCCAATGCCTCGCACCTCCATGTAATTGCGTCCGGCGGCGGGGGCGGTGCCGATCAGTTCGCGTCCGGCGTTGAGGCGCATTTGAGTGAGGTCATCGGCCACCAGGCTGTAGCCGCGTTCGATCAGGCCCACCGCACACTCGCTCTTGCCGATGCCGGCGGCTCCCGTGATCAAGACACCGATGCCCAGGATGTCCACCATGCTCCCCTGGATCATCTGGGTGGGGGCGGAGAGTTCCTGCAGCACCAACGTCGCCCGGTTCATGAACCGCATGGTGTTGAGGGGACAGCGGAAGACCGGCACGGAGGCCTGCTCGGCCCGCGCGAGGAAGTCGCTGTCGGGATCGTAGCCGCGACAGAACACGACGCACGGGATCTTCGTGGCGAAAAAATCCGTATACCGATGGCCGCGCTCCTCGGCGGACAGGGAGGCGAGATACGTGACCTCCGCGTTCCCGAGAACCTGGACCCGGTGCTCGGCGAAGTAACGGCTGAACCCGGCCAGCATGAGTCCCGGCCGGTTCACGGCCGGTTCCCGGATGACCCGGTCGCCCCCCGGCTCTCCGGCAATGGGGCGCAACTGCAACTCGTCAGGCCGGGCGCTGCTGAACCTCGTCACGGTGAGCGGGAGGGTCTTGTTCGCGGATTTCATGGGCTGGGATGCTGAAGCGACGGGTTGACGGCGACAGCGTGACGCGACTCCCATCCGGCGCAACTGAAAACCGGGACGGCAAAAGGGCCGCGTCGGGACAATCGGATTGCGCCCCGGCGCAGATTGGCGTCAACTCATCGCCATGTTCTCCCACGTGGTGATCTTCTGGACGAAGCCCGGGCTGCCGAATGCCACCGCCGAATTGCTGGCGGGCGCGGAGAAGTACCTGAAGCCGATCCCGGGCGTCCTCCACTTTCATGTCGGTCGAATGGTGTCCAGCCATCGGCCGGTGGTGGACCAGAGCTACCAGGCCGCGTTGAACGTGGTCTTTCGTGACAAGCAGGCCCAGGACGAGTACCAGACCCACCCGCTGCACATCGAATTCGTCGAGCAGGTGTTCAAGCGCGTCTGCGCGCGGGTGCTGGTCTACGATTTCGAGTGAACCACCGTCGTTCCTGCGGCGGACGACGGCCGGTTTCGAGGCTTCCCCCAGCAACCCGGGGGCTGGCGCGGCGAGGCGTCGGCGTTGGCCGCCTGTGCACCGAAAGGAACAGCGATGGCTCCGTTCCCCGCGTTGACGGCTGCCGGCAGCCGTGCGTAACTTCAGCCCAGATCGTACCATGAAAGCTATCCCGCAGACCCATCTGCCCAAGCACCCTGTGCGTTCGGATCGCGGTTTCACGCTGATCGAACTCCTGGTGGTGATCGCCATCATCGCCATTCTGGCCGGCATGCTCCTGCCGGCCCTGAGCAAGGCCAAGGCGAAGGCCCACAACACCAATTGCATGGCGAACATGAAGCAGTTGACGCTGTGCTGGACGATGTATGCCAACGACTACAACGACCTCTTGGTGAAGAACTGGCTCGAAGGGACCCCCAATTACTCGTGGATCGGTGGCAACATCGCCGCCATGCCGGACGCCACCAACAAGATGTTCATCGAGAGAGGCAAGCTCTTCCCCTATAACGGCTCGTACGATGTCTACCGTTGCCCGGTCGACGCCAAGGTCCCCGATGGCATCCGGACGTCCATCAAGGCCCAACGCCGCGTTCGCAGTTACACGATGCACGGCCGCATGGGCGGCGCGGATGAACTCGACGCCGCCAAGTTCGGCGTGTCTTCCACGACCTGGGTTCTGGGAGGCGGCTACCCGATGTTCAAGAAGATGACCGACATCAACAAGCCCGGCCCCACCCAGGCCTTCGTCTTCATCGAGGAAAGCTACCTGACCATTGACGACGGCTACTTCGCCGTCAAGGCACCCGGTAACATGATCTGGCAAAATTCACCGACGGTCCGCCATGGAAACGCCTGTGGCCTCGCCTTCGCGGACGGTCACGCCGAGATCTGGCGATGGCGCTTCCTCAACCAGGACCAGAACCTCGATGCCGCCGTTCGCGTGGGCGGTATTGACACCACCCCCGACCTGGTCCGCCTCCAATACGCCGCGGCTCAGCCGTGACGTAACGCCGCGCGCTCACGCGCTCCCGTAAGCCCTGATCTCGTAGACGCGGGCGATCGCGTCGCCGTTCGTGGCGGTGATGTGCAACCGCACGGCCTGGGCCTCGACGGGCTCGAACCGGTGGCGCACCAGGCGCTGGTGGTTGCCCGCCACGCGAACCAGTTCCTGCCAGTCGCCACCGGAAGCGGGCCGGTAGCTGAGGGAGTAATCCCTGACGGTCTCGGGTTGGGGCGTACGAATCACCCGCTGGCTCACACCCGCACTCGCGGACAGAGTCAGTTCGCGGTGAAACCCGGTGTCGAACGTGATCTGAATCTCCCGCAGCGCTTGCGGTCTTTCCCAGGCGAGTTCAAGCCATGCGCCTTCCGGACCGAGCTTCGCGCCCCAGCGGTTCGACCACTGGCCGCCAAGGTCCCGGACGAGCCCGTTGATCACGTTCTCGGCGCGGGCAAGGTCATGCGCGTCGGAAGCCGTCACCGTGGCGGAACGGGCAAGGTCCAAGGGGTCCTCGTTGCGAAGCCCTTTGATCGTCTGATCGTCCTTCAGGAGCGTCTGCTGCAAATCGCGCAGGCGTGCAGCGTCTTCCGCAAGTTGCTTCGGGAGCAACCCCCACCGCGCGCAAAGGGCCGCGGCGGTGCCTGCCGCCTGTCCCACGACGGCGCACGTCGCCATCACGCGCGTCGAACTGAAGGCCACATGAGAGGCCGAGATGTTCCGACCCGCCATCAGGAGGTTCCGGAGGTTGCGGCTGTAGAGGCACCGCAACGGGATGCCGTACACTTCGGGCATGCGGATGGACCGGAAGGGCTCCCGCTGCCATTCGTCGAAACCGCTCGGGGGATGGTCATCGAAAGGCCACCCGCCAACCGCCACCGCATCCGGCGGTTCACCGTGCTTCCCTTCGAGGTCGGCCTGGGTCAGCGTGTAGTCGCCAACCAGGCGGCGGTTTTCGCGTTTGCCGGGGAGAAAACCGATCCAGTCCATGGCCCACGTGGCGGTACCCGGTTGCTCGCCGGAATTCTTGAGGTAATCCCAGACGCCGAGGACGATCGAGAGCAGCTCGAACCGGATCCGTTCGTTGTCACGGATGGTATCGAGCTGGCCGCCCCACTCGATCCACCAGTAGCCGTAGTCCCAGGAGCTGACTGAACGGAATTTCAGCATCTCCCGCGTCACTTTCCGCGCCCAGCGGGGAGCACGAAAAGGCATGGGGCGCCCGTAATCCCGGGCCGTGAAGAGAATGCTGCTGCCCAGCGTCTGGCGATCGCCGGTGGGATGGGCCAGCGATTCACCGAACTCGCCCCTGGACTCGCGGCCCCAGCGCGTCTCGGCCCCCGCCTCCAGCGCCAACCGGCTGTCGCCCGTGCAGTCCAGGAACAGCGTGGCCGTGACCCGGTACAGGTGCTCGGTCTTGTCACAGCGCGCAAGCACCCTCCGAATCCTCTGTTCCTGCGTCTCCGCGGCGTAGACGACGGTATCCAGCAGGAGCGTAATCCGGGACTCGCACTTGACCTTGTCGTACAACAGCAGGTCCCAGAGCTCGAAGCTGCGCTGGGGGTTGTTCGCCGCATCGTCCAGGCGAAACTCCTCGATCAAGCCGCCTTCACGCCAACCGGGCCGTCCCCCGTGGCAATCGGCGCCCACAATGTGCATCTTGACCTCGCTGCTGGCATTCCCGCCCAACCGCGAGCGATCCTGGATCAGCACCACCTTCGCGCCATGGCGCGCCGCGGCCACCGCCGCGCACACACCGGCCATTCCTCCCCCGGCAATGCACACATCGCCCTCGAGATCGACGAGCGTCAAATGCGGCTCCGCTTCCAGGCGCCGTTCCAGCGCCTGGGGCGGCGCCACCCGTTCGAAGGCCGCGGCCATTTCCTCCCGCGATGCCGGCGCAGGAGAGGCTCCCTCCGTTCGAACGATCAAGGAATACCCGGTCAAGCCCCCGGCCCTGGCGAGAAAGTCGCGTCGATTCATGTGGTCTGCGCACGATGGTGCGCCGGCCGCGGGGACAGTTCAACCGGCAATCCCGCCAAGACGCTGCAACTCGGCCTCAAATCCCTCCCGGAATGTGGGGAACCGCAACGTGTAAGCCAGTTCCTCGCGCAAGCGGCGGTTGGAGATCCGCTTGTGGGTGAGGCCCCGGCGGCGCGTGGTCGCGGCTTCGGCGGGGATCGCCGCGGGCAGGGACCGGTGCAACCGGGCGGCCAGCCATTCGAACATCTCCCGCTGCGTGACCGGCGCGTTGTCGGTGACGTTGTAGATGCCTCCCGGCTTGCCCGCGCGCCAAGCCGCTTCCACGGCCCCCACCACGTCATCCCGGTGAATCATGTTGAGCATCCGCCCGCCATCGCCCTCGAGACGTGCCTCTCCGGCCATGAATTGCTTCAGCCAGTACCCGCGGCCCGGACCATAGATCCCCGAGAGCCGGAGGATGACAGCGGGGAATCGGCGTTCACGGGCCGCCTCCCGCAGCACCTGCTCGGTCTCGACGAGCACCCTGGCAGTCGGTGAAGCCGGTGCCGCAGCGCTCTCCTCGTCCACCCACGAGCCGTCGGTCTGACCGTAAACGCCGGTACTGCTGGTGTAGATGAAGCTCGCCGGCGGCTGCCGGCAGAGCCAGTCGAGCACATGACGGGTACCCTCGAGGTAGGTCCGTCGATAGTCTTCCACGGTTCCGCCGCTGGTGGCCACGCAGTGGACCACCACGTCCGCGGGCGGCGGAGTTGACGGCAACAATTCCGGCCGGCTGATATCGGCGCGCAGCCAGTTCCACCCGGAAGCCGGCGCGGCGCATGGATCGCTCGGCGGATCGCGTCGCAAGGCGACGATTTCATGTCCTTGGGCGTGGAGGCGGCGCCCCACGGCAAGCCCGATGTAACCGCAACCGATGATCAGGATGCGCACGACCGGTATATGAAGCGGGCGCGGTTATCTGTCGAACTCCATCGCCGCGCCATGGCCGCGCAGGCGGGAGCCATTGACTCGCGGGGTTCCGCCGCTACGCTAGGTCCACGGTCGGAATCCGTGGACCACTTCAAGACGCCATGCAGAGCTATGACACGCCCTATCGGACTGCAGCCGCCCCGGCGGTTGTCGGCCAACGATCTCAGTTCCTGTCCCGGACCTACGGCCACCTGACCGGCGCGATCTTCCTGTTCGCAGCCATCGAAGTCGTCCTGTTCAAGACCGGGGTTGCCGAAAGTATCGCGCGGGCGTTGATCGGAACCTCCTGGTTGATCGTTCTCGGGGGATTCATGGTGGTGGGCTGGCTCGCCAGCCGGACTGCCGCGGTCGCGACCTCCCCCGCCTCGCAGTACCTGGCGCTTTGCGGGTATGTCGTGGCCGAAGCGGTGATCTTCGTCCCCCTGCTTTACGTTGCGGAGGCGTATGCCCCCGGAGCCATCGGCAGTGCCGCCCTGGTGACCTTCCTCGGCTTTGCGGGCCTTACGGCCATCGTGTTCGTCACGCGCAAAGACTTCTCGTTTCTGCGAACGCTGCTCTTCTGGGGATTCGTGGTGGGCCTGCTGCTCATCGTGGCGAGCGTCCTGTTCGGCTGGAATCTGGGCACGTGGTTCTCGGTGGGCATGGTAGCCCTTGCGGGAGGCGCGGTGCTCTACAACACCTCCGAGATTCTGCACCGCTACCCCGACGACCGCCACGTCGCCGCCGCCCTGCAGCTCTTTGCCGCGGTGGCCCTCATGTTCTGGTACGTGCTGCGCCTGTTCATGCGCGCCCGCAACTGAATCCGGACCTGTCTATCCTGGCGGCCCTCGCGTGCCGGCGGTGTTGGTCGCCGGACCTGCCGGCGCCAGGAAGGTGCCGAGTCCCCAGCGGGCCAGCAAGGCCTGCAGGGCGCGCTCCAGCTCCTGGGCCGTCCTCAAGTGGGTCAGGATCTCGTTTCGAAGACCGAGGTTGTAGACCCGCGCGGGCGTCGAACTGCCCAGCTCGTAGGCGCGGATCTGGTCGAAGCTGAGATTCAGCGTGTCGATCCCCTCGAAGGTCCAGGCGCTCTCCTGCGGCGCCGCCCTGGAGCGGAGAAGCTGCTGAATGGCCTGCAGGTTGGAAGCGCCCTGACGGTTGCGCACGACGCTGAGCTCCGCGATCCGCAGGCGGACCAGGCGCAAGTGCAGTCGTCCCGAGCCCAGGGCGCCCTTGTCGTACTCGAGGTGGCCATCCGGGATTTCCACAAAGGGCGCCCCTCCGAATTCCGGCGGATTGAAGATCTTCAAGCCCTCGACGGTGATCGTGGGTGACAGCAGGTTGACTTCGAGCCGGCCGATTTGAACCTCGAGCCCGGTGCGCCGCCGCAGACGCGCCTCGGCCCACTCCTTCAGCAGCGTGTCCTTGAGCAGCAAGGTGCCCAGGAGCAGCACCAGCCCCAGGAGCAGCAGCCGGAAAAGCCACCGCACGATGAACTTCACGCGACGGGGATATCACGGCCCGGTGCGTCCAGCAATGGCGCGAGCGATCCTCACGTTCGCAAGCTTGCTCCTCCTCACCCCGGCAGGACACTCTTCCTTCATGCGCAAGTTTCCATCCTGGATTCTCCTGGCCGTCCTTGGTGCGTGTGGGTTTGAAGCCGTCGCCGCCGCTCGTCCGCTCGCGGAGCGGTTGGGCTACCAGGCGGAGGACCGGCTCCTGATCATCAACAGCGACGACGCCGGCATGTGTCATGCCGCCAACGCCGGGACCCTCGAGGGCATGGAACAGGGCTTGATCACCTCCGCCACCATGATGGTGCCGTGTCCGTGGTTTCCGGCGCTGGCAGAGTATGCCCGGACGCATCCCGCGCTCGATTTCGGGGTTCATCTCACGCATACCTCCGAGTGGAAGTTCTACCGCTGGGGACCGGTCGCCCCGCGCGATCAGGTGCCCGGTCTGGTGGATCCATCCGGCCATCTCTGGAGCTCCGTGGAGGAAGTCTATGCCCACGGCACGCCGGAGCAGGCGCTGATCGAAGGACGCGCCCAGATCCGCAAGGCGTTGGCGGCCGGCGTGGACCTCACGCATCTGGATTCCCACATGGGCACCCTGCAGTACGATGCCAGGTACATGGAGGCCTACCTCAAGCTGGCGCTCGAATTCGACCTGCCGGTGCGGATGGCGTCCCAGGCCACGCTGGAGAAATTCCAGCAACCGAAGCTCCGCGACGTGTTCGCCGCCCAGGGAATCGTGTTTACGGACGAATTCGTTTACGAAGAACTCAAGGACGAATCCAAGGACGTGAAGGGTTTCTGGCTGCGCATCCTCCAGAACCTCAAACCCGGCGTCACGGAGCTTTACGTCCACGCCGCCAAGCCGACCGAGGAACTGCGCGCCATCACCGGCAGCTGGAAGACGCGCGGGGAGGAATTTGAAGTCTTCACCCGGGACGCTGACGTGAGAGCGGTGATCGCCGAACGCGGGATTGTCCGGATCGGCTACCGGCCGCTGCGGGACCTGCAGCGAAAAGAGCGGCAAACGGGCACGCGGTAGCTCCGCGAACCGGAGGCCGGTCGGGCACGGTCGCCGGAGCCAGCCCAAGGCATGACATGGAAAGGTCGTTGGCGCGGCGGCGTGCTGGGCTTCATTGGCTTCTTGCTCTCGCCGCTTTCGTGGTGGAATGACCTGTTCATCAACATCCCCCTCGCGCTGGGCTTTGCCTGGCTGGTGGCCCTGGTGTGGCCGGCCGCGTTCGAAGTCAGTTTCATTGCCGGCTACTGGCTGACCAATGTGCTGGGGCTGGTGCTGATGTCGCGCGGCGCGCAGGAACTGGTCTCGGGCCGGTCCAGGCCCTACTCACGCCGGGAATTGCTGAAGGACCTCGTCGTGGCGCTGCTCTACACCGCGCTCATCCTCGCCCTCATCCACGGAAAGGTGCTCCAGCCGGTGCAGCGGTACTAACGATGAACCTGGCCTTTCCCGGACCGCGACCGCTCCGCGGTCGCGCAGGGACGTCCTTGCGCTAGCCTGGCTTCCTGCGGACTGAAGTCCGCGCTCCGGGAATGGTTCATGGAACCGCCGCGGCCTGATCGTCCTTCAAGGAAACAGCTCCATCAACGCGTCGGCGAAGATGCTCATGCCGCGTGCATCCGGATGGTTGATCGAATTCAGCATCAAGGCGGTGTAGGGAATCCCCTGACGCCACAATCTGCCGTAACGCCTGGCCGCGTCGGCGACGGCGACCCCCTGCCTGCCGCCAAAAGCACGCAATCCCGCCACATAAGGACGCGGGTCGTCGTCGATGTCGCGTTCCCGGTTCAGCCCCATCCAGTCCGGCCGAACGTAATGGGGTGTGAGGATGATCCACTCCGCACCGATGCCCCGAAAGTCCTCCAGCAACTGCCCGTACCGTTGCTCGACCTGCTCCGGATTCAGCCCGGCATCGTTGACGAACTCGGAGATGACAAGGTCCGCTTTCGCACCCAGGACCTTTTCGCGGTAGTTGTGCGGACTGCCCGGAGGCTCCGCGAGGTAACTGCCCGTGTTCCGGCCGCCCCAGGCCTCGGTTACCAACTCGATGCGGGCGTCGGGAAACCGCGCGCGCAAGCGTCGTACGAACTGCTCCTGCCAGCGCTCGCGACCTGGATCTGGAAGATAGCTGCCGTCGGTAACCGAGTCGCCCCACGCCAGCACCCGCAGCGAACCACCCGAACGCAGCTTCGCCATCGCGCGCGGCGTCAACCGTTCGGCGACGGTGGGCGAAGGCTTGGCCGGCTCGGGATACGCGCTCTCGAGCACGGGAAAAAGATGCTCCGGCTGGAGTCGCGTCACCCGGCCCGGCAGCCAGATGGTTGCCAGCAGACGCTCGCCCTCGCGCAATGCCGGAACTGACGGCGCGGCGGAACGTGGTTCTCCTTCGCGCAATTCAATCCGCCGCTCGCGTGTCAGCACCACGGCGTCCAGTCGCAAGGGGACATACCTGTAGCTCGCGAACACAGCCTGGCCTTCCTTGATGCGACCGCCGGCTGTCCGGCCGAACGTGCCCCAGGCGAGGTCCGCCTCGTAATCCTCGCCCCGTCGGAACAACTCGGCCCCCGACTCCGCGTCAGACCGAACCTGGAGGCTCTCCGGTTCCAGGAGGAACGGTGTGGTGGTCTCCTGAGCCCGCACGCCGCGAAGCTGCGCGCCTTTAACCCAGCCGCCGGTGTTGGGGTTGAAGACCGGGAGACGGTCGTGCCGCTCCGACGTCACGACCACCGTCGCGGTGGGTTTGACGTCGAACGTCGTGGACGCGGGATTCGCGTCCTTGGGAAGCGTCGCGCGGACCGTCCAATCGCCAACCAGGCTGAGTTCCACGGGTGGCAAGGCGGCGGCGACGCTGTTGACGAGCCAGAAGAGAGCTAATCCGCCCAAGGACGGGGCGCAGAGGAAACGCATGCCCGAGCGTCCGCGGCGCCCGGCTCACGGTCAAGCGTGTGCACTCCACCACGCCGCGGACTTGCCGGGACGGTAGGTCGGGAGGACCCTCGCCGCCGATGAGTACCGACGCCTGTCCGACTCCGGAACGAATCATGCAGTTCGCTTGGGGATACGCCCCGCCCCTGATCATCGAGGCCGCCGTGCAACACCGTGTCTTCGACCTGCTGGATCAGCACCCCAAGTCTTGCGACGAACTCGCCCGCGAAACCCAGGCCTCCCCGCGCGGCCTCGGGGCCTTGTTGAACGCGCTCGTCGGACTCAAGCTCCTCGGCCGCGAAGGCGCCCGCTACTCGCTCACTCCCGAAAGCGCCGCGTTCCTCGTTTCCTCCCGGCCCGGCTACCGCGGCCGCTTCTTTCATCATCACGCCCAGCAACTCCTGCCGCAGTGGATGCAGCTCGCCGACGTGGTCCGAACGGGCCGCCCGGTGAAGCATACGAACCACGGGGACACGGGACCGGACTACTTCGCAGCGTTCGTCGAGTCCTTGTTCGAAGTGAACCGGGCGGCGGCCCTCGTGCTGGCCGGACACTTGGGATTGGAGAAAGGAACAGCACCTGTCAGCGTGCTGGACATCGGCGCCGGCTCCGGCGTGTGGGGCTTGACGCTGGCGGAGAAGGCCCCCGGAGTTCGGGTGCATGCGGTGGATTGGCCCGTGGTTCTCGATGTGACCGTCAAGGTCGCGCAGCGGATGGGATTGGCGGATCGCCTCCAGACGACGGCCGGTGACTTTCTGGAAGCCGATTTCGGCACGGGACACGCCGTGGCCACCATGGGTCACATCCTCCATAGCGAAGGCCCCGGGCGCATTCGCGGCCTCTTGAAGCGGACCTTCGATGCCCTCGCACCGGGAGGCATCATTGCGATCCAGGAGTTCATGCCGGATGATGACCGCCAGGGACCGCCCCATCCCCTGCTCTTCGCGGTGAACATGCTCGTCAACACGGAGGCCGGGGGTACCTATACCCTTGCCGAGCTGCGCGCCTGGCTGTCTGAAGCCGGATTCGTGAACCCACGCCTGCTCCCCGTTCCAGCCGTGTCGCCCGTCGTGCTCGCGGAACGACCGGGAGCCTGATCCGGCGGGCGCGGAGAGGCGCTCCCCATCACGCCGGGCCGCCGAGCTCACGCCGGCGACGCCAGAGTTCGCGGGGTTTGAACACTCCAAGAGGCGTGATGATGCCGGTGATCAACTCCGGCGGCGTCACGTCGAATCCCGGATTGCGCGCCCCGCTGGTCGGGTTGGCCACGCGCACATAGCACCGTGCCGACGCCCTTCCCGGGACCACACGGACCGCCCCAGCACGACCCAGGGCCGGCGCGACGCCTCCCTTCGCCGTAGGAACGGGAACGCCCCAGGCGCCCAGAACCTCGGACGCGTCTCGCTCCTCAATCGGAATCTCAAACCCGGAACGCAACTCCCAGTCAATCGTGGAGAGCGGAATCGCGACGTAGAAGGGCAGCCGATGACGGTGCGCCAGCACGGCCTTCGTGTAGGTGCCGATCTTGTTCGCGATCTCCCCGGTCCGACCCAGGACCCGGTCACTGCCCACGATCACGAGGTCGACCTCGCCGCGCTGCATCAGGTGTCCGGCGGCGTTGTCGGCGATGACCTGGTGCGAGATCCCTTGTTGTGCCAGTTCCCACGCGGTCAGCGAGGCTCCCTGGCAACGGGGCCGGGTCTCGTCACAAAAGACGTGGAATTGCCGGCCGGCTTTCTGGGCGGCGTACAGCGGAGCCGTCGCGGTCCCGATGTCGACGCACGCGAGCCAGCCGGCATTGCAGTGCGTGAGGACGCTGGCGCCGTCGTGAATCAAGCCGGCTCCCTGCTCCCCGATCGCCTCGCAATGCGCGACGCTCTCGTCCGCAAAGGTCCGGGCGGCCGCGAGCGCCCGTTGCTGTTGCTCAGGCACGTTGGTACCCGCACGCATCGTTTCCCGGACCCGACGCATCGCGTTGAGGGGATCGACCGCCGTGGGCCGGGCTTCGTGAAGCGTCTCAAAGACACGTTCCGCGTGGTCGGAAAACCGCTTCAAACCTCCCCGGGCATCGAAGGCCCTTACTCCTTGTGCAAACCCATAGGCTGCCGCCCCCGCAATGGCCGGAGCCCCGCGCACCACCATGTCGCGAATCGCGGCGGCCGTCTCCCGGTAATCTGACGTCCGCACGAGGCGAAATTCGTGCGGCAGGAGGCGCTGCTCGATCAGGAGGACCTCGTTGCGACGCTCGTCGAAATCAACCGTCCGGTAGTGGCGCGAACGGCCGCGAAACTGGACTTTCATGCGCGCGCGGAGACCCGTGCGGTGGGGACGACCTAGATCACCTTGACGCGCATCCCGCGCACGCGAGCCCGGAGTTTGCGGTAGAGCGGATGCTTTCGGAACGCCGCGAGATCGGGATCGCGGGAAAGCCGTCGGAAATCCCGATAGCCGGCGTCGATGGCGCGGTTCAGGGCGTCGAAAGTCGCTTCAGGCCGCTGCATCAGCGAGTAGCTGCAGGCGAGGTTGTACTGGACGACCGGGTCCTGAGGGCGGAGTCGGGCCACTTGTTCATCCACCTTGACGCCTTCGGCCAGCTGTCCACGCAGCATGTAAGCGTCGCCCAGGAGTTGAAGCGCTTCGACAAAGGCTGGGTCCCGCCGGGTCAGTCCGGCGAGAAAGCTGATCTCAATGTCGAGGTCGCGTTGTTCGCGTCGACTGAGGGGTTTCTTGGTACCACGAGCCATACGTGCTGCCAAAATCATGGACGGTAGCGCCCCCAAGTCAAGGGGCGGGGACGAAGGTCACAGCCCGTCATGCATCTTTTTGCTTTCGAGTGGCTTGCGAGCAGGCCTCGAGACCCCGGGACCGCGGGGAAGGCTTACGTCATCGCCAGCCTGCGGGCCGGGCGAACCTGAGCATCGGGCCGAGCCCCTTCTCCTGAACCGCCCCCAGGTAGGGCGGGCACTCCGCTACCAGGCGCGCCAGCCCCGGAGCGCGGACTTCAGTCCGCAGGAAGCCGCGTCGGCGCAGGGACGTTCCTGCGGGCTGAAGCCCGCGCTCCTCACCATGAACCTGCCCCGAAAAGCGGGGATGAATCCCCGCACTCCAGGCGCTTCGCGACTTCGGACGTGCCTGGAGCGGCGCGCAGCGTTTGGAGTGCGTCCGGTTCACCGGCGCTTTTTGTTCCTGGTCACGGCGCATGACCACCAGACCAAGGGGACTTCCCCCTGAACCTGCCCCGAAAAGCGGGGATGAATCCCCGCACTCCAGGCGCTTCGCGACT
>CAZHUS010000077.1:0-39909 GCA_964535555.1 uncultured Verrucomicrobiota bacterium | reverse complement strand
ATCGCCGCCACGAACGGCCGTGGAGGCGACCTGGGCGGCCTGCCCGATCACCAGCTGGAGGAGCCGCTCCTCGCCGAGCCAGAGCCGGAGATCCTCGGGGGCACCGGCGGCCCCGACCGCTGAGAACTGCACATCGTCGTCGCACATGGTCTTTGCGGGTTCAGCGCGAACCCGGGACAAGGTGGCAGCGCCAGGTGACGACCAGGTTACGGCGCCGTGAAATCGGGGTCGCGACTCGAAGTCAGGGCGCCGGGCAAATCTATACATCAATGGATCAAGATATGTTGATTTTAGGCTTGAAGACGCCTCCCGCCGCGACCACTGTTCCCCCGTTGCGCGCCGCGGGAGCCCGCCTCCCGCCCCGCACCACATGAATCGATGACGAAACACCCATCCAACGAGCATCCCCTCGGGGTGCTGCTCCGCCAGCGTATCGCCATTCTCGACGGCGCCATGGGGACCATGATCCAGCAGCGCCGTCTGGAAGAGGCCGATTATCGCGGCTCCCGCTTTGCCGACTGGCGCGGCAAACCCCTCAAAGGCGACAACGAACTCCTCCAGCTCACGCGGCCCGACGTCATCGAGGAGATCCACCGACAGTACCTCCTGGCAGGGGCGGACATCATCGAGACCAACACCTTCTCGGCGACCACGATCGGGCAGCACGACTTCCTTTTCCCCAGGCACCGCGAGGGCCGCAAGGACCAGGCCTTCTTCGAGGAAGTCGTCACCGACAGCCGCCTCCGCGACCTGGTTCGCGAGATGAATCTCACGGCGGCGCACCTGGCCCGGCGGGCCGCGGAGGAGATGGCAAACCGCACGGGCACTCCCCGGTTCGTGGCGGGCGCGATCGGCCCCATGTCGGTGACGGCTTCGCTGTCGCCGGACGTCCAGGATTCGGGCTTCCGGTCGGTCAACTTCGAGCAACTGCGGCGCGCCTACGCCGACCAGGTGCAGGCCTTGCTGGAAGGCGGCGTTGACCTCCTGCTCGTCGAGACGGTGTTCGACACCCTCAACGCCAAGGCGGCCCTGTTCGCGATCCAGGAAGTCCTGGCCGAGCGCCAGGTCCCGATCGTTTCAGGAGTGTGGCGCTCCGCGTCGGGGGCGGACGTGCCCGTCATGGTCTCCGGCACGATCACGGATCGTTCGGGACGCACGCTCACCGGCCAGACCGTCGAGGCCTTTTGGAACTCGGTGGCCCACGTGGGGCCCATGACGATGGGGCTGAACTGCGCCCTGGGACCGCGGGAGATGCGACCGTTTGTGGAGGAACTGGTGGGGCTGGTGCCAACCTTCACGTGCTTTTATCCCAACGCCGGCCTCCCCGACCCGTTGTCGCCCACCGGCTTTCCGGAGACTCCTGAATCCCTCGCGCCGCAGCTTCAAGACTGGGCGCGTCGCGGCTGGCTCAATGTCGTGGGGGGCTGCTGCGGAACGACCCCCGCACACATTCGCCGCATCGCGGAGGCGGTCAGGGACTGCGCCCCCCGCGCGGTCGTGGCGCGCGAACCCCATCTCCGGCTCAGCGGCCTGGAACCCCTGACCATCCGTGGCGGGGCGAGCCGGGAGCCAACCTTGTCCGCCGCCACCCCGGGAGAGGACGTGCTTTCCGCGGCGCAAACTTTGATCATGGTTGGCGAGCGCACCAACGTGGCCGGCTCGCCCAAGTTCGCGCAACTCGTCAAGGCGGGTAACTACGATGCCGCCGTCCCGATTGCCCGCCAGCAGGTGGAGAATGGGGCGCAGGTGATCGACGTCTGCATGGACGAGGGGATGCTGGACGGCCAGACCGCGATGGTCCGCTTCCTGAACCTGATCGCAGCGGAACCGGACATCGCCCGGGTGCCGGTCATGGTGGATTCCTCGAAGTGGTCGGTGCTGGAGGCCGGGCTGCGGTGCCTCCAGGGCAAGAGCATTGTCAATTCGATCTCGCTCAAGGAGGGGGAAGCGAAGTTCCTGGAGCAGGCGCGTCTGGTCCGGCGGTATGGCGCGGCGATGGTGGTCATGGCTTTCGACGAACGCGGCCAGGCCGACACTTACGAGCGTCGCATCGAGGTGTGTGGCCGCGCCTACCGGCTGCTCACCGAGCGCGTGGGAGTGCCGCCCGAGGACATCATCTTCGACCCGAACGTCCTGACGGTGGGCACCGGAATCGAGGAGCATGCGAACTACGGCCTCGACTTCATTCGCGCCACGCAGTGGATCAAGGAAAACCTGCCCCGGGCCAAGGTGAGCGGCGGCATCAGCAACGTGAGCTTCAGCTTCCGGGGCAACAACGCCGTGCGCGAGGCGATGCACAGCGCCTTCCTGTTCCACGCCATCCGGGCCGGACTCGACATGGCGATCGTCAACGCGGGAATGCTCGCCGTTTACGACGAGATCCCGCCGGAGCTGCGGGAACGCGTCGAGGACGTGCTGCTGAACCGGCGGCCGGATGCGACGGAGCGTCTGGTGACTTTCGGAGAGGGGCTCAAGCTCAAGCCCGGGGCGCCCGGCGCGGCCGCAGCCCCCGTGACGGAGGATGCCTGGAGACAGGCCAGCGTCGAGCAGCGGCTGGAACACGCGCTGGTCAAGGGCATCGCGGATTTCGTGGAAGCAGACGCCGAGGAGGCGCGAGTGAAGTACGGGCGGCCCATCGCGGTGATCGAGGGACCCTTGATGGCGGGGATGAACGTCGTCGGCGACCTGTTCGGCGCCGGCAAGATGTTCCTGCCCCAGGTGGTGAAGTCCGCACGGGTGATGAAAAAGGCCGTCGCCTACCTGCAGCCCTTCATGGAGGCCGCGAGACAGGCAGGCGGGCGGAAGGCCGGCAAAGTGCTGTTGGCGACCGTCAAGGGCGACGTCCACGATATCGGCAAGAACATCGTGGGGGTGGTCCTCGCCTGCAACGGGTACGACGTGATCGACCTGGGGGTGATGGTGCCGGCCGAGAAGATCCTCGAGACCGCCCGGGAACAGCAGGTGGACGTGATCGGCCTGAGCGGCCTGATCACCCCGTCGCTGGACGAGATGGTCCACGTAGCCCAGGAGATGGAACGTCAGGAGACAACCTGGCCGCTGTTAATCGGCGGGGCCACCACCAGCCGGGCGCACACGGCGGTGAAGATCGCGCCCGCCTATCGTCAGCCGGTGGTGCATGTGCTGGACGCCAGCCGCGCCGTGCCAGTCGTCAGCAACCTGCTCAACCCCACCCAAAAACCCGCGTTCGTAGAACAGGTTCGGAGCGAATACGACCGCCTGCGGGTCCAGCACGGAGGCCAACGGGTGGCGTTGCTCCCCCTGGAACAAGCCCGGGGTCGCCGGCTGGCGTTCGACTGGTCGGCTTACACGCCGCCTGTTCCCGGCTTTGCCGGAGCGCGGACCGTCGCCTCGGATCCGGCCGGGAACGGACCCGCGCCGGCGATCCCGATTTCGCTGGAGGATCTGGTCCCTTTCATTGACTGGACCCCGTTCTTTCACACGTGGGAGCTCCGGGGCGTGTTCCCGGGGATCTTGAACCACGAGAAGTATGGCGAGCAGGCGCGCAAGGTCTACGACGATGCCCGCGGGTTGCTCGACGAGATCGTGTCCCAGCGACTGCTGACCGCCCGCGGCGTGTACGGGTTCTTCCCGGCGAACGCGGTCGGGGACGACGTCGAACTCTACACCGACGAAACGCGCAGGGTGGTTCGGGCGCGGTTCCACTTCTTGCGCCAGCAGGTCGAGAAGGGCGACACGACGCCGAACTGGTGTCTCGCCGATTTCGTGGCGCCTCGGCCGGGCAGCCCGGGACCGGACTCGTCAGGCGCTGACGGTGGTCCGAACCACCGGCGGGATTACCTCGGCGGGTTTGCCGTGACCACCGGGCTTGGCCTGCGCGAATTGGTGCAAATGTTCCGGGCCGACCACGACGATTACCGTGCCATCATGGCGGAAGCGTTGGCCGACCGGCTCGCCGAGGCGTTTGCCGAATACCTCCACGAACGCGCCCGCGGGGACTGGGGATTCGGACGATCCGAAAACCTCACCCCGGAGCAACTCCTCGACGAGCAGTATCGCGGCATCCGACCCGCCGCCGGCTATCCGGCGTGCCCGGATCACACGGAGAAAGGGACGCTGTGGCAGTTGCTCGATGTGGAACGTCACGCGGGGATTCACCTCACGGAGCACTACGCGATGTGGCCGGGAAGCAGCGTGAGCGGACTGTACTTCAGTCACCCGGCGTCGAAGTACTTCGCGGTTGGCAAACTGGGCCGGGACCAGGTGGAGGACTATGCGCACCGCAAGGCCCTGTCACCCGCGGAGGTCGAACGCTGGCTCGGCCCCAACCTGGGATACGAGCCTGCACCGCGCACCTGACCGCATCTCCACAGCCTCGCAAGTGCGGCAAACCCTGCACCGGGCTTTAGCGCGGCGCGCTCACTTGACCGAGTCGTCAGGCGGGATGCCGAGCACCTCGTAGAGATTCCGCCGGCCGGACTTGTCGCCTTCGAGGATCTTCCGGGCGTATTTCGCGACCGCTTCCGCCTGGCTTCGCGGGACCACGATTACGCCGTCCCCGTCCGCGACGATCACATCGCCGGGCATCACCGTCACCCCGCCCACCACGACCGGGCGGTTGACGGATTCGACTTCGTTGCGCCCGGGACGGATGCCGCGGCCGACCCGGCGCAGATAGAGCGGCACCTTCTGGGTGATGATCTCGTCGGTGTCGCGGGCGGTGGCGCCGGTCACAACTCCGACACAGCCCTTGAGCTTCCAGCTCAGAATGTTGTTGGAGCCGATCGAGCCCACGTCCGATTCCGGGGCGTCGTCGATCACCAGGGCGGAGCCAGGCCGCAGCAACGGCACGAAGGGCTCCGGGGATCGGTGCTGGTACCATTCCCGCGCCCAGTTGTCATAGTCGGTGGTGCTCATCTGGCCGGCGGGCGCGCGTTGCGTAGGGACATAGCGGACCGTCACGGCGACACCGACGAAGCGATGGCTGAAACGCTCCGCGTCACGCCACAACGCGTGGATTTCGGGATCCATGAGGCCGGTGTTGTGCAACCCCACGGCGTCCATGCCATCCGACACGTCGGCCACACGCAGGCCCTCGAACCGCTTCAGCACCACCGCATCCTCATCCGCCGTGTAGGGGATCGTGGCGATGAAGTTGGTCCCGGTCGCGCCCGGTGCAGGCTCGGAGGCCCGGATCGAGTAGCCCGGAGCCGTGCCTGCTCCCGCGGCCCCCAGGAGCATCACCGTCAGGATCCAGCAGCGAGCCCGGCAGATCCGCTGAACGGTTCGCGCCCGACGACGGCGGGCCCACAGGGGTTTTTTCATGAATGAAGGTTGCGGCAAGAGACTCATTGGCTGAAGACGCGATGGGCACGCCAGTAGTCGGTGACCATCCAGAGGTTCAACGGATAGAGCAACTGCCCGCGCTTCACGAGCCTCGAACTCCCGTCAGCGAAGGCGTAGTTGGAGTATCCGGCCCCGGACTGCCGTCCGCCGCTCAGGTGCCGGGCGCGCTCGATCTGGTCGACGTCATTCCCCTGCCCTTCGAAGCAGTCCATATAGAAATGCTCGGAACCGCTCACCTTCTCACCAAACACGATCGTCTCCGTGGGCTTGGTGATGGCGCTCTCGTGGATGCTCTTGCCCGTGATGGACGAGAACGGGAGCCGCAGCACTTCCTGGAAGTAGTCGTTCCAGCCGTTGAGGATGAAGCTCCGCGGCGCCGAATCCGGCGCCGGCGGGCGCGCGCTGCCCGTCGTGGTCACGCGTCGATTGCGGTTGGTCGGGTCGTTGGGACAGAGGAGGACCTTGACGTCGTCGAAGCCCGGCTGGAGCTGGGTGGGCCAGCGATTGCTGTCCGCGCGCGGCGGAAAAGTCCCCTTGTTATCCAAGGCGTAGAACACCAGCGCGAGCGCGAGCTGCCGTTGGTTGTTCTGGCAAAACACCACCTGTCCTCGCGCCTTTGTGCGCCCGAGGGCCGGCAACAGCAGCCCGGCAAGAATCGCGATGATGGCAATGACGACCAGCAGTTCGATGAGAGTGAATCCCGCCGCCGGCAGACGGCGGCCTCGACGGCTGGAGTCGCGGCGGCTGATCACGACCTCTCTTTGCCACAAGCCCCGGCGCATTTCAACCGCGCCGCGCGGTTCCCCCGGCAAATGCGCCGCCTGGGGCAGCGCAGGCCTCAGCCCTCTGCCCGCAGGGTCAGTTCCCCGACACGGGCGGCGTGCGCCTCGGCGTGAGCCGTCGGCTCCGCGCCTTGCGATCGCCCGGTCCGGAGGCCATCTCCGCACCCCGCGCCGCCCGACCGATCGACTCTTCCTGGCTGTTCAGCCGGGGCTCCGACTCCGCCGGACGTAAACGGACATGCATCCCGTCGGCTTGGATGAGGCGGGCCTTGACGTTGTCGGCAAGCTGGACCTGCAGGAGATCCCGCACCAACTGCTCGCGCAACCGGCCGTCGAGAATGGGAAAGACCACCTCGATCCGCTTGAACAGGTTGCGCGGCATCCAGTCCGCGCTGCCCACGTAGATCTCCGGTTGCCCCCCGTTCTCAAAGTAGAAGACGCGGCTGTGTTCGAGAAACCGCCCCACAATGCTGCGCACATGGATGTTCTCGCTCAGCCCGGGAATGCCGGGGCGCAGGCAGCAGATGCCGCGCACGATCAGCTCGATCTTCACGCCCGCCTGGGAGGCCGCGTACAAATCATCGATGAGCTCGGCCACCACCAGCGAGTTCATCTTGGCCACAATCCGCGCCGGCAAGCCGCGCCGCGCGTTTTCGCGCTCGCGCTGAATGAACCCGCGCAGGCGGTCGTACAGTTCGAAATGCGCCACGAGCAGCCGACGCATGCCCTGGTACTGGCAAAGGCCGGTGATGATGTTGAACAGGTTCGTGGCATCCTCCCCCAGATCCGGGTTGCAGGTCAGGAGGCTGAGGTCGGTGTAGAGCTTCGCCGTCACCGGGTTGTAGTTGCCCGTGCCCAGGTGGAGATAGCGCCGGATGCCGTCGTCATCCCGCCGTACCACCAGGGTCGCCTTGCAGTGGATCTTGTAGCCCACAACGCCATAGATCACGTGCACGCCGGCATCCTCCAACTGTCGCGACCACTTGATGTTGTTCGACTCGTCGAACCGGGCTTTGAGCTCGACCACCGCCGTCACCTGCTTCCCGTTACGCACCGCGTCCATGAGCGCGCCGATGATCCGGGAATCACCGCCGGTGCGGTACAACGTCTGTTTGATCGCGAGCACCCGCGGGTCGGCCGCCGCCTGCTGGAGGAAGTCGACCACTGTTTCGTAACTCTCGTAGGGATGATGCAGGAGCAGGTCGCTCCGCCGGATGGCGGCGAACAGGTCCGGCTGCTGGCTGAGTTCCGACCGCACCGCCGGGGTGAACGGCGGATCGCGCAGCTCCGGATGATGCGTGCCCGAGAGGAGGATCATCAAACGGCTCGGGTTGAGCGGCCCATCGATCCGGTAGACGTCGTTAGGGCTTAACTGCAGCGTCTTCCGCAGGTCCTCGACGGTTTCCTCCGGGCATTCCTGCTCCACCTCGAGGCGCACGGCGGACCCTTTCAAGCGGTTGTGCACTTCGGTCTCCACGGCCTTGAGCAGGTTCGGCGTGTCCCCTTCGTCGATGTACAACTCGCTGTTGCGAGTCAGCCGGAAGGCCCAAAACCCGAGGATGTCCGTGCCTGGGAGCAACGTCGCGAGATGGTGGCCGATGAGTCGGCCCAGGAACATGTACGCGAGCTCACCGTTTTCACGCGGCAATGGCACCAGCCTGGGCAGAACCCGCGGCACCTGGACAATCAAGCGTCGCGCCGGTGCTCCCGGCTTTCCCCCGCGTCGGAAGAGCACGATGAGATTGAGCGACTTGTTCAGGAGCCGCGGAAAGGGATGCGCCGGATCGATCGCCAGCGGTGTGAGCACCGGCAGCACCTCCGCGCGGTAGAACGCGTCCGCCCAGCTCCGGTCCCGCGCGTCCAGCGCGGCCGGTTCGAGGAAGCGGATTTGGTGGGCGGCGAGCGCCGGAACGAGTTCCTCCCGCCAGCACCGATACTGGTCCTCGACCATGCGGCGCACGCGGCGGGCGATGGCGGCGAGACACTCGCTCGCCGTCAGGCCGTCGGGACCGCGCCCGGTGGCATCGCTGGCCACCTGCTGCTTCAACCCGGCCACCCGCACCTCGAAGAACTCGTCGAGATTCGAGCTCACGATGCTGAAGAACTTCACCCGCTCGAGCAATGGGTTGCCGGGGTCCATCGCCTCCTCGAGCACGCGCTGGTTGAACTCCAGCCAGCTCAGTTCCCGGTTGTAGTATCGGTCCGGATTCGGCTTGGACATAGGATGTAAGGCTTGCGGACCGGGGGCGCTTCTCAGTTCGAAATGCGGGCCGCGCCCGGCTTTCGCGCCGCGGTGCCAGGTCCCGGGCCTGCGTCCCGCTGGGCCCGCTCGCGCATCTGCCGGATGGCCCGCTTCAGATTGGCACGGCCGAAGAGCGCCGTCCCGCTGACAAAGGTGTCGGCACCCGCCCGCGCGCATTCGCCCACAGTCTCCATCGTGATCCCGCCGTCCACCTCAATCCGGAAGTCCCGGCCCGAGTCCCGGCGCCATGCCGCGGCCTGCTGGATCTTGGGAACCGTCTCCTCGATGAAGGACTGCCCGCCAAAACCGGGGTTCACCGTCATGACGAGCAGCAGGTCGATCTGCTGGAGGAAGGGACGCACCGCCGCGATCGGCGTCGGCGGGTTCACCGCCAGGCCCACGGCCGCTCCCAAAGCCTTGATCTGCCAGAGCAACTCCCCAACGCGCTGGCCCAGTTCCACGTGAACCGTGAGACCGCTCGCTCCGGCCTCGTGAAAGGGCTTGAGCAGCATGCCCGGCCGATCACACATCAAATGCACGTCCAGCGGGACCCGTGTAACCCGGCGCAACGCGGCCACAATCGCCGGCCCGAACGTGAGGTTCGGAACAAAATGCCCGTCCATGATGTCCACATGCAGCCAGTCGGCCCCGGCGCGGACAGCGCGTTGCGCCTCCGCCCCGAGCTTGCCGGGATTCGACGCCAGCAACGACGGTGCGATGATCATGCGCCCGGACCTTAAGCAACCCGAAGCCCACCGGGCAAGATCGCGTGCGCGCCGGGCGCACCGGGACACCGCCCGGACGAAGACACCCCGGCCCGCGCTTGCTCGGGGTTGTCAGCGCGCACCGACCGGTGCACAGTCAGCTCGGGCTCCGGACCACCCGGGGCAATTCCATGCGCCGCGCACCCCGGACGTGAAGACGCTATGCCAAAGGGACATCCTTCCTTGAAAGGGCAGTTGCTGCTCGACGGCGGCAACCTGCAGGGGTCGTGGTTCCATCGAACCGTGGTCCTGGTGTGCCAGCACGATGCCGACGGGGCTTTCGGACTGGTGCTCAACAAGGACAGCGGCCGCAAGGTGGGCGAGGCCCTCGTCGCCGACCTCCCCGAACAGCTGAAGGACATGCGGCTGTTCGTCGGCGGCCCGGTGCAGCCCACGGCCATGAGCTTCCTGCACACGGATGACTACCTGCCCGAGGCGAACGTCCTCGCCAACCTGAACCTCAGCCACTCGCTCGACGAACTGGTGGACCTCGGCAACTCCTACTCGCAGACCCAGCGGATCCGCCTCTTCGCGGGGTACGCCGGCTGGAGCCCCGGCCAGCTCGACGACGAGCTGAAACGGAAGGCCTGGCTGGTCCACCCGGCCAGCGTGCCGCTGGTCTTCGACGCCTCCCCCACGGAGCTGTGGCGTCAGATCCTGCTGACCAAAGGTCCCGACTTCAGACTGCTCGCCAACTCGCCTGAAGACCCCTCGGTCAACTGACTTGCCGCATCCGTCCGTCCCAACCCGTCAGCCGCCCGCGCTCCCCTGCCCTTCGCGTTTGGCCGTGGCCCGACGCGCCTTCGCCACCCGCAGGGCCATCCGGATCGCGGCCTCCATGCTGTCAGGGCGCGCCACATGCCGGCCGACCAACCCGTACGCGGTGCCATGGTCGGGGGAGGTTCTCACGAACGGCAAACCGAGCGTCCAGTTCACGCCCGTGTCGAACGCGATCAGCTTCAAGGGACCCAGCCCCTGGTCGTGGTACATCGCCACCACGACGTCGTAGGCGCCCAGCACCGCTTCGTGGAACAGCGTGTCCGCCGCCAGCGGTCCGTGCACGTCCCAGCCCCGCTCGCGCGCGGCTTTCACCGTCGGCTCGATGAGCTCGATCTCCTCCCGTCCAAACTGACCGCCTTCACCCGCGTGCGGATTCAGGCCGCAAACCCCGACGCGCGCCCGGGACAGTCCCAACAACGGGCAAGCCCCGGCAGCCTGCTCGATCGCGCGGGTGATGCGCGGGCCCGTCACCGCATCGGGAACCGCCCGCAGGGCGAGGTGGGTGGTGGTCAGCGCCACCCGCAGCCACCGCTCCTGCGCGTCATGGCCCAGCAACATCATGACCGGGTTTGGAATGTCCGCGGCGTCGGCCAGCAACTCCGTCTGGCCCACAAAGGCCACCCCCGCCCGATTGATCGCGTCCTTGTTCACCGGGGCCGTGACCAGCGCCTCCAGTTCACCTGCCAGGCAAAGCCGCGCCCCTTCCTCGAGCCACTCGACCGCCGCCCGCGAAGCCCGGGGATCCCCGGCCCCCATGGACGGCGGCAAGAGCTCCGCCCGTCCCCGCACGATGGTGAACCGGTTCCTTGAGGAATCTCCTGCTGGGAGGCCGCCTGCCGAACCCAGCGCCTCCTGCATTCGCGAAAACCAGCCGGGATCGCCCAGGATCACCACCTGTGCCCCTGCGCCCTCGAGTTCACCTCCGGGCACGCCCAGCTTCGAGAGTGCCTTGAGCACGACTTCCGGGCCGATCCCCGTCACGTCGCCCAGCGTGATGCCAACGCGGAGCGTGCCGGTGCACCGGGCTTCGGCGGGCACGCTCACGTCTTGAAGTAGCGCACAAAGGACTTCGCCTTCAGCCGGTCGATCCACTCCTTCGCCACCCGGGTCTGCTCCTCGGCCTGAAGCGTGGCGGCGATTTCGTCGCGCACCTCCGGGAGCGTCTTGATGTAGTCCTTCTTGAGATCCTCGACGAGCACGAGCCAGTAAGTATCGCCGATCACCGTCAGGCCGCTGTGTTGCCCGGGCTTCAGGGAGAACAACACCTCCGCAAGCTCGGCGCGCAGTTCGTGACGCTCCTTCTCACCGCGGTAACCTCCCTGCGACCGGTAATCGTCTTCGGAATAGACACTGGCCAGCTCGGCAAATCCGGCGCCGTCCTTGAGCTGGGCGAGGATCTCGCGTCCGAGCGTCTCCGCCTGCGCCGCGGTCCGGAGCGGGGCGCTCTTCAGCATGATGGCGCGGAATTTGACCTGGTCCTTGATCTTGAACTTGTCCAGGTTCTCCGCGTAGTAGCGCTCGATACGGTGCGGCGAGATGATGATGTCCGACCCGAGATACTTGCCGCGCATCGCGCTCACGATGAACTCCTCGCGGATCTGCCGCCGGTACGCCTCGTAATTCATCCCCTGGCTTTGAAGCGTTTTGGTCATCGCCGCCCGGTCACCCCCGAAGCGCTCGCGGAGGCGCTCCTTCACCCGGTCGTCAATGATGGTCTCCGGCAGGTTGAACCCGGCCCGATCGAACTCGTGGAGGATCAGCTTGCGTTCGATCAATTGCTCGAGCCCCTCGCGTTGGGCGTCCTGGAGCCGCTGCCGGAGCACCTGGGGCTGGTTGCTGTACGTGCGCATCAGGGTCTCCACCGCCGGCGCGATGTACTGCATCATGTCCTTGTAGGTGATGACCTCTTGGTCAACGATCGCGAGCAGCCCGTTCAGGGTCTGCGGTTCCGCCGCCAAGAGCCCACCCGACAGCAACGCGGCACAGCACAGCTTCCAACAGCGCTTCATCACTCCGAAAGGGTAGGGCGAGCGTCCCGCAGCGGTCAAGTAGGCCGCTGCAAACGGGCGCCCGCGTCCCCGCTGGAACGGAGCGGGCTCGCCTGCCCTGCCGTGTCTCCGAAACGGCCCAGGGTTCGGCGACGGGAATCACGGGATGAGCACCCGCAACGCGCGGGCGCAGACCCGGAATTGCACCGGCACCACGCCGACATTGTCGCCGTCCACTTCCACCGGGACGGGCCCCTCGGCCTCGACGGTGAACCGGTCGCTCCGCGCGAAAGCCGCGGCCGATGCGCCGAGCCCCTGGCCCCGCATCCACGCATACAAAAAGCGCGCCAGCGTGAAGAATGTGACCCGGGCAAAGACCCGGGCGTCGAGGATCCCGTCCCGCAGACTCGCCTGCGGAAAGGCGCGCACGTCCCCCCCGTACAGCCTGCCATTCCCCACCAGCACCAGCTCCCCCGAAAGCACCCGGCCATCCGCGATGAGGGTTACTCGCGGTTGGGGCCCCCGCATCGATTGGGCGACCGCGGCGGCGTAGGCCAGCGTGCCCACACGTCGCTTCCAATCCCACCGCACCGCCGCAATCGCCCGGGAATCCAAACCGCAGCCGGCGAGTTGCACAAAGCGACGCGAGCGCCGCCCCGCCCCGTCACCAAACTCGGCCAGCGGCAGGTCGATCGCCGTTTCGCGCCCCGCTCCAATGACTCGCCAGGCTTCAGCCAGGCGAACCGGCAGGGCGAGCTCGCGCGCAAACACGTTGACCGTGCCCATCGGCAACACGCCCAGACGCACGCCCTCCAGGGCGCCAGGCACGGACGCCATGCCGTCGGCCACTTCACTTACGGTGCCGTCGCCGCCGGCCGCGACCAGCGTCTCCACCCCTTCGCGACAGGCGGCCGCGGCAATGCTGCCGGCCGTCCCCGGCCCCACCGTGGGCAGCAGCGCCTTCGCCGGCACCATCTGCCGCAATGCCGTCAGCCGGCGTTGAGCCCGTTCACCACGAGCCACCGGATTGAAAATGACGCCTACCCGCATCGTCACGAAGCCGCGCGCCGATGCACCTTGTGCACCGCCGCCTGGTCGGTGCACTTGATCACCATCTCGTCGATGCAGACATGCGGCGGGCGACTCGCCACCCAGAGCATGGCCTCCGCCACATCGGCGGCACTCAGCGCTTGAACCCCTTCATACACCTTCGCCGCCCGCGCCTCATCTCCCTGGAAACGCACCAGCGAAAACTCGGTTTCGGCCATCCCCGGATCCACCGTCGCCACGCGCACGCCCGTTCCACACAATTCCAGTCGGAGCGCCCGGGTGATCTGCAACACCCCCGCCTTGGCCGCACAATACGCCGCCCCACCTTCGTAGGCCTCTCTTCCGGCCACCGAACCCACGTTGATGATCATGCTGCCCGCCTGGCTCTTGAGCAGCGGCAACGCGGCCCGGGTCATCCGCAAGGTCCCCAGCACGTTCGTTTCGAACATCGTCTCCCAGTCGCCGTCCTTCGCGCGTTCGACCGGATCCAGCCCATGAGCTCCCCCGGCATTGTTGATGAGCACGTGGAGACCCGGGGTGTGACCGCGAGCCCATGCCACGAAGGCTTCGACGCTCGCCGTCTGGCGGACATCCAGTTCGCGGAACTGAGCGGCGCGCGCACCGGACGCGAGCGCGGTTTTCGCAACCTCAGCGAGTTTGTCCGTCCGACGCGCGCCCAGGAGCAACCGCGCCCCCGCCGCACCAAAAGCCTGAGCGGCGGCGGCCCCAAAACCCGCGGAGGCCCCGGTTACCACCACCCATTGATCTGAAATCGGCGAGCAGGACATGACTTTGGCAATCGAACCAGGTTACCGACCAACCCTTCCACCTCGGCGGGCGCCCGGCCATTCGAGGAGTGCTGCGACAAGCCGAATATTGGGCTGATCCGCACGCGAGCCACCAGACTTTTCGAAAGACGCTCCGCGGCCGTCTGCATCCAAAGGCCTCGCGGCGCCCAGGTGCGATCCGTGGGCGAGGCTCCACGGGCCATCCCTGGGAGGATGTCGTCCCGGGAGCGAAGTGACGGACTGCTTCAGGATTCAGGGACTGACCCCTTCGCCCGTCGGAGAACGCGGTCACGTGAACCGACATCGGCGAAAGTGCTTGGCGGCTTCCGGGGCATCGGTTAGCTCACCGGGAGCCGAACCAGCGAGCCTGAACCTTGACCATAAAGTACCAGTCCGAATTCAGGGAGAAGTTGCTGATCGTGACCGCCTCCGGGCGTGACGACACCCTGGAGCAAGTCATCGAGTATGGTTGCTCCGTGATCGCTCTGGCGGTGGAGAGCGGGGCCACACGGCTGCTGTGTGACGAGCGGGGTCTCGAATACACGCTCGATACCGTTGACACGTACAAGCTCGCCAAGACCATGGCGGAACGAGCGCCGAAGATCATTCGCGTGGCCATCGTTTGCCGCCCGGAGTTCCTGGTGGAGGGCAAGTTTTGGGAGACCGTGGCTGCGAACCGGGCTCTCCTGGTCCGCGTCGATACGGACTTCGACCGGGCCCTGAGATGGCTCGATGAGGGCGCGAGCCCGAGCGGCGGGAGCGCGTGACCGGCGGGGTTGCCCGGCTCTCCGCAGCGCTCGCGGCCCGCGTGCGTGCCCGACCGCCCCAAACACGTATTCCTGACTCGACGGAGGGGTCAGTCCCTGAAATCTGAAAACCGGGCTGGAATCGTGCGTTGCAGTGCCGGGTCAGACCGCTGTCATCGTTCGACCACCGAGACGCCGCGCAGAAGCAGCAGGGTGGTTTCATTCAGGGACTGGCCTGGGTAACGCACCGGCGGCGTGGAAGGCGCCCGCGGGACCAGGAACGCGCATCGGCAAGTCCTCAGGCCCCTGTTTGCTAACCGCGGAAGCCACAGATACATCCCCCGCGGGGCGAATCTGGTCGCGGTGACCCAAACGTTCAACCACAGGCCCCAACAGGCCGTCGAGATCTAGACGCCCGAAAGAGCGGATGACCTCGATCGTGACACCCACATCTGGGCCGTCACGACGGCGGGTCTCATACCAACCCCTATCGATTGTGTTGTCACCCGAGAGTCACGACGCTAGGGTCGGAGTATGCGCGTAAGGGTTCCGACGGCCATCACCTTGACCATGGTAATCGCGACGGGGGCATCCGCCGCCTCGTTGCCATTCCTCTTGAAGGACGGGCAGGCGTATGTCGCTGGTCCTGCGCTGGAGCGCGACGCCGGCATTGTCCTCAAGAAGTTGCCCGGCCGCGGCGATTTCATCGCCTGCGGAGCCGAAGGCTGCGCCCCGGTGAAGTCCGTGCGCACCGAGGGCGACACCTTGCTCGTGTCGGTGGCGGACCTGAGCGCGGCGCTGAATCTCCAAGCCGACCTCGATGAGGGCCAACGCAAAGTTGACCTCCGACCGGCTGCCGGCGGCGCCACCACCTGGAGCGGTCCGGCGCGGGTCGGCACCATTGCCCCCAACCTGCGGTTCACCAAGCTCGACGGCACGCCGGTGGCCCTGGACGAACTGCGCGGCCAACGTGTGCTCATCAACAGTTGGGCTAGTTGGTGAGGCTGCCGCCATGACCTGCCGGTCTGGCAGGAATTCTACGCCCGCCATCGCACGAACCGCTTCACCCTGCTCTCCGTCGCGGTGGACTTGCAGGGCCCGGAAGTCGTCGCCCCGTGGATCAGGAAGTACGGCGTCACTTTCCCCGTGGCCGTGGATGCCGCGGACGTTCTCGGCACGGCGTTTGACTTGAAGGCCATTCCCGTTTCGTTTCTGGTGGATGAAACGGGCATCATTCGATTGCAGGGCGGTGGGCCGTCGAAGGAATTCCGCGCGCAAGTAGAGGAAATTCTGCGCGAACCGGTCAGCGCAGTGCGCGGCCAGACGCGCGAATCCGCCGCCGCGCTTCCCCTTGATGAACTCCGCGCCCGCCTTGCGCGCCGGCCCGAGGACACCGCGGCCCGTCTGGCGCTCGCGCAGGCCCTGGAGCGGGCGGGGGATTACGCCGCCGCCAGCGCTGAGTGCGCAGCGGCCGCCCGTCTCCAGCCCAAGGACGCCACGATTCCCTTCACCCACGGCCTGGTGCTGCTCCACCAGGGAAGGACCCGTGACGCGCTTGAGCAATTCGCGCGCGCGCGCGATCTCGATGCCGGCAACTGGCGCATCCGCAAACAGATTTGGGCGCTGGAGCACCCGGACAGATTCTATGGCGAGCAGGGCATCGACTGGGATTGGCAAAAAGACCAAATCGCCCGTGAAAAGGAGTGACTGGCAGCGTAGGCATCCTGCCACCGGTGTATGAAGACTGAATCGCCCAAGCCGGGCCGCGGCGGCTCGCGGAAGCCCGTGCGCCTGTCCGTCGCAGTCGTCTGGTTGGTGATGGCGAGCGTTCCCGACGTCGCGGCCGCCACCGTCGATAGCATCAGCTCGCCGGATGGCCGGATCCAGGCGACGATTCACATGCCGGCGCCTGGGTCGGGCGAGCGGCCCCGCTGGTCGGCCACCTTCCGCACCCAACCGATCCTCACCGATTGCGGCCTGGGATTGCAGACAACCGCCGGGGGGGATCTCATGATCGGCGTGCGGGTGCTGGGGCAGCGGAATCGGTCTTCGGACGAACGCGTCACGGTGCTGTTCGGGAAGGCGGCCCATGCAGACGATCGCTACCGCGAAATCCGCTACACCCTCGAAACCCCACAGCGCCGCCGGGCCGACGTGGTCTTCCGGTGCTACGACGATGCCATCGCGCTGCGCTACGAACTGCCCGCGGACGGGACGGCGGGGTCGGTGACCATCACCGACGAACCCACCTCCTTCCGGTTGGCCGGCGAACCGACCGCGTTCGTGCAGTATCTCGAAAACCACACGACCTCGCATGAGCACCATGTCAGCCCCACTCCCTATCACGCGATTCGGCAAGGCGCGCTGCTGGATACGCCGCTCACGTTCGCCTGGCCGGACAACACCTATGCGGCGATCACGGAGGCCGCCCTGCGGCACTACGCCGGGATGTCGCTCCGGCGGCCGATGGGCGCAGGCTCTCGCGATGAGCTGGTTTGCGAACTGACACCCCGGCCGGACGGAACGAAGGTGGTGGGACCGTTGCCGCTGCGCACGCCCTGGCGCGTCGTGCTGATCGGAGATCGTCCCGGCGCCCTGCTCGAATCAGGAACGCTCTACTGTCTGAACGATCCCTCCGTCATTGAGGACGTTTCCTGGATCAAGCCGGGTAAGATCACCTTTCCCTGGTGGAACGGCGACGTTTACGACGGCCAGCCTGGCCCACCGATCCTCTCGTTCGACATGGCCAAAAAGTACATCGACTTCTGCGCGCGCAACGGCATCCCCACGCACGCGCTGACCTCGACCGAGACCACCGTGACCCCGTGGTACCACCAGACAAAACCGGGCGTCGAACCGGGCCCGGACACCGACGTCACCCGACCGCGCGCCGGATTCGACCTCGCCGCCATTCGCCAGTACGCGGAATCCAAGCAGGTACGCCTCTGGACGTGGGTGCACCACGCTGCGCTCCGCGGGCGGGTGGAGGAGGCGTTCGTGGCGTTCGCGAAGCTGGGTTGGAGTGGCATGATGGTCGATTTCCTGGATCACGACGACCAGGAGTCCATCGAGTTTGCCGAGTCAGTGCTCGCGGCGGCCGCACGCCACCGCATCCTGATCCAACTGCACGGCGTCTGGAAGCCGACCGGCTGGCAACGCACCTACCCCAATCTCATGAACCACGAGGGCGCGCTCAATCTGGAATACCTCAAGTGGAGCGACCGCTGTCCGCCCGAACACGACCTCATGATGGCCTTCACCCGCCTCATTGCCGGACCGATGGACTACCATCTGGGCGGCTTCCGCGCCGTGCCTCGAGCTCAATTCAAACCCCGCAACGTGGCGCCCAACGTGCTTGGCACCCGCTGTCACATGCTCGCCATGTACGTCTGCTTCGACAATCCGAACCCGATGGTGGCGGACTATCCGACAGCCTACGAAGGAGAGCCTGGCTTCGAGTTCCTCCGAAGGGTCCCAACCTGGTGGGACGAAACCCGCGTCGTGGCCGCTCAGGTGGGCGATCTGCTGATCACCGCGCGGCGCAAGGGGACGACCTGGTACCTGGGCGGGATCTCGGCCAAGGCGCCGCGCGACGTGGCCCTGCCGCTTGCGTTTCTGAGCCGGGGCCATTACCTCGCGAATATCTGGAAAGACGCCCCTGACGCCGAATCCAATCCCAACCACCTCTCCACCGAAAGGCTCAGAGTCTCGGCGGCGGACACCCTCCGAATCCGTCTCGCACTCGACGGCGGCTTTGTTGCCGAACTTGCCCTCGACGGCAACTGAACAACTCGTGCCAAATCAGCCCGACCGCCGGAAATCCCAGCTCCACGCACAGCAGCCACGGCAGGGTGGACGAGTGATGATCCTCCTTGACCGCCCACAGGGCACAACCAGTGGCCAGCACGTGCATCCCAACGATCACGAAGGCTGACCATGTGGGGTGGGCGCGGTACGCACGTGGCCGGGATCGGCAGAGCCTGCCCCTCCGAACCTGATCGGTCCCGTTACACCTTTCGTTCCAGTTACAGCACCGCCTGCCCATGCCAAGGTGCCGCGCATGAAAGACAACGCACTGATCAGAGTTTGTCAGGCTCATTCATCCGCCTGGCTCGTCGCCACCACCGTTGCCCTCGGGGGCATCGCGGCATCCCTGTTCACGGCACACGCCGATGAAACCTGCTCCTCGCCCTACTTGGCCCGCATCGAAGGGCAGGAGGAATTCCTGTACGTCTGGACGCTGGGCGTCGAAGGTCTGGGCGACGGCTCGGACAAACTGGTCACCGTGGACGTCAAGCCCGGTTCGCCCCGTTACGGCGAAGTCATCCACACCCACTCGGTCGGCGGACGGCATGAAGCGCACCACGGCGGCTTCACGGACGACCGGCGCCAGCTTTGGCTCTCCGGGCTGGAGAGCAGCAAGATCTTCCTCTTCGACGTGTATTCCGAACCCGGCCGCCCGCGCCATCTGAAGACCATTGAGAACTTCGAGCAAACCACCGGTGGTGCGGTCGGACCGCACGGCGTCTACGCGCTGCCGGGCCGCGTCCTCGTGCCGTGTCTCTCGAACGCGAAGGACCACGGCGGACGCACCGCGCTGGTGGAATACAGCAACGACGGCGACTTCATCGCGACGCACTGGCTGCCGAGCCCGGACGACCCCCGCGGTGTCGCCGGCGCCGAGTTCGCGGACGGCTATGGCTACGACGCCCGCGTCCTACCCCGGAAGAACGTGATGCTGACGACGTCTTTCACCGGCTGGAGGAACTACACCCGCAACTTCGGCGACTTGGTGAACGATGCCGAGGCGATGAAACAGTTCGGCGGCTCCATGGTTCTATGGGACTTCCACACGCGTCAGCCATTGAAGGTCTTTCGAGTCCCCGGCGCGCCGCTGGAAATCCGCTGGGCGTGGGGCGAGCGGCGCAACTACGCCTTCACCGCCACGGCGCTCACCTCGAAGCTGTGGCTCTGCTATGAGGACCGCAACGGGCAATGGCAGGCCAGGGAGGTCGCCACCGTCGGCGGTGAGGGTGGCGTGCTGCCGGTGGACATCAGCCTGAGCGCGGATGATCAGACCTTGTTCGTGGACTGCTTCGGCGACGGCAAGTGCCGCGTGTTCGACGTCTCCAACCCCCAGCAACCGAAGCAGGTTTACGAGAAGCAGATCGGCCGCCAGCTCAACATGGTGTCGCAGAGCTGGGACGGGAAACGGCTCTACTTCAGCAGTTCGCTCCTGGCCCGTTGGGACAAGGGCGGTGCGGACAACGAGCAGTTTGTGAAGGCCTACTCGTGGAACGGACGGGAGCTGGCCCCGAAGTTCGCGCTCGACTTCACGGCGCTCGAGCTCGGCCGTCCGCATCATATGCTGTTCGGCGCCACGAAACTTGGGAAGGCGACTGTCGCCAAAGCAGATTGACCTCTGAGACCGCGACGCCGGCCATCTCCGGCCATGGGGGCGCGGCGACATCGCCGCGCCCCGCAACCCGGGACCTGAACCCCCAGCAAGCCCTTTGACATGAACCTCCGAGCCTTCTGCCTCCTCGTTGCCGCCAACGCCGTGGTGCTGACGATGGGCAACACCCGCAGCGCCGACCACGACTACGACGCGCCCGTTCCGGGCAGCTACACGCTGCCGATCATCAAGCCCGCTGCCGATGGGGCGCTGGTCGCCCCGGACGGGAGGTCGGTTCGACTCGCCGAGCTCACGCGTGGGCGCATCACCGTCCTGAGCTTCATTTACACCCGCTGCGCCGCCGCCAAGGCTTGCCCCTATGCGACGGGGGTGCTGCTGCATCTCCATCGCGAGAGTGCGGGTGACGCCGCGTTAGCCAGGAGTCTGCGCCTGGTCAGCATGAGTTTCGATCCGCAGAATGACACGCCCGAGCGCATGGCCGCCTACGCCACCCTGGCCTCCGAGCATCCCACCGCCGCCCCGTGGCATTTCGTGACCACGCGATCGCCGGCGGACTTGCAGCCGATCCTGACGGCTTACGGCCAGGCTGTGGATCGGAAAGCGAATCCCGCCGATCCTACCGGACCACTCAATCACACGTTGCGCGTGTTCCTCGTGGATGCCGCGGGCCACATCCGGAACATCTACAGTTCGGGCACGCTCGACCCGCGGCTTGTGCTCGCCGACATCCGCACCCTGATGTTGGAGGAAAGCAGGAAGTGAAATTGGCGCTCATGCCGCGGCAGCCGGCCTGGTGGATCTGGCTCGTGACCGTCGCCCTGCTGGCGATCGGATTGGCCGGATTCACCGCCGGATTCCTGGCCGCCATCGCCGTGTCCCTGGCCCAGACCTTGTGGTATTGGCACCAAGCGAGTTCAAGACTGCGCCCGGTGTCAAACTCGTAAACCCGTGGATCAATTGGGCTGGCGCAGTGACCCGATCTCGCCAGGTAGGCCGTCCCGGTCAGCGGGTTCACCGTCGCGCACACGGCGCTGCCCCACCCGTCCTCGAAGATGAGCGGTTGGGCGTTCTTATCGGTGTCTTACCTCAGCGACGTAGCTTTCGTACTCTGCCGAGTCAGTGCTCGATGTGCTCTGTCGAAAACGTAGCACGACATGCTCCACGAAATAATCTGGCTGAGCCTGCGGCCGCGTAGATCGGGAGTGCAATGCGAATCTGCTGTCTAGGATCCAGAAAGCAGTTGACCAGTTAGGCGGCGGACGAGTGGTTGGGGATGGCTGCCGGGGTGGGTAGGGCGGCACGGGGCCGGGTCGAGGCGATCCAGGGTGAACGGGTCGCCGAATCAGGGTGCCGACGGCCTGCGGCCGCGGCTGGACCACGTGGATCGCTCCGTCCGCGGTGCTCGCGTTGCCAATCATGGCTGCGCCGGCGGCTACGCCGAGGGGAGAGCGGCTGCGGCCGCGGAGGCGGGAGACGACGTTGACGCTGCGGTCCATCGCCCAGCGACTCCATATGGGGACGCGCAAAAGCGCCGCACTGCAGTTGCACCGTTGGGGCAGGGAACGACAAGAACCGAGCCCGGGGCAGACCACAACTAAGGTTTGACGCCTCACAGAACCGCCTTGATCGGAACCGGATTGCGGCACAGGTCGCTAGTTCCCGTCCCCCTCCGGATCTCCGATCTGGCGAAGGAGGAGTTGCCAGAGGACCTTCGCGCTCAATCTCAGGTCCTTGATCGGTGCACCCTCATGGATGCCGTGATAGTTGATCGGAGGATCGAAGTCTTCTGAGAACAGCGCTCCCGCCGCGATCAGGTTGGTGTACCCATGCGCGTCGCTCCCTCCGCCAATGGCAAACAACGGGCAGGGGGTGCCCACGACTTCTTCGTACGCGTCGCGGACGCGGTGGAACTTCTCGCCGTCTGGATTCCGGATGTCCGGATGACCGTGGTTGGTGGTCTCAAAGGTCAGCCCGGCGTCCGGATAGACGGCATTGAACTCCTGGACCAGCGTGGCGAAGACCTCGGGAAAGAGGCTGGTGCCGGAGAGAAGGCCGTCGGTGACACCATCCCAGGGCACGCTCTGATGCCCCTGGGCATAGCGGATGTCGATCGCGAGCGAGACCGTCGTCCCATGGGTAATCACCTGGGTGAGAGCGTAGCTGGTTCCGTTGCCTTCCAGGAACACGGCGTCCGAGCGCTGCAAGAGATCCGGGTGTTTCTCGCCGAAGACAAGGGTGCCCCAACCCCAGTTGATGAATTGCGCCAGGCGCCCGTAGCCGTTGGTCGCCACCGTGCCGTCGTTCACCAGACCGGCAAGGAAGTTGGCGAGCGACACCAAGGGATTGGCGCCATTGGCACGGTTCTCGGCCGGGGCGGATCCGTGCTGCGCCCCGATCACCGTGGTGGTGAGGACGACCGTCGAGTCGACGCGGGTCACGGTGAGCGGAGCGCGCCGGTAGGTCGGATCGTCAAAGGCGAACGTTTCATACCGGTTGCTCACGGAGGCGCTGAAAGCATCCAGCGCCGCCACGCTGCCGCCAATGGTAGCCACGGCGTAATCGGGAATCTGATTCGCCGGACCGGGCGATGTGGCGAGCGAGACGATGCTCAAACCGGGATCGTTCAGGTCCTTGAGAGGGAGGTGAAATACGGGCCGTTCCACCCCTTTCTCCGCTCGAACCGTCCAGAACGCATCAAAGACAATGCCCAGCTCGGGGGAACCCGTCGCATCCAGATAGGCCGGGATATTGATGTCTGTTTCCTCCGCGGTGTCGAATGCCACTTCCAGGGCGGCCTCTCCAACAATCGTCCCCCCATCGTACCGTTTGGCGGCCGCCTCGAGCACACTCAACGCGATGACCGCGGGTCCCTTGTCGTCCACGGCTCCTCGACCAATCATGAAGTCCTGCGTCGATCCTCGATACGCCAAGGTCTCGATCCGGGGCTCAAACGGCTGCCATGAATCGTCGCCCGGCGGAACGGTGTCGAGGTGACAGAACATCGCGAACTTGTGCGGTCCATCTCCCACGCGGAAGCCAAAGACCCAGCGTGGCACTCCGTCGACTTCGGCGCGCCACTCGAAGGGCGTAATCTTCAGAGTGCGTTGACCTTCGTTGAATGCGTCAATCCGCGCCTGCAGATAAGCCTGGATCGAATGCAAGTTCTGGGTCACACGCGCCTCACTTTCGGGCGAATCGTCACGATAGGTCCGAATGCGCACCAGGCTGGCCAGATCCTCGAGAAACCGATCGCCCGTGCGGGCAACGAGGTAGGCATCGACTTCCGAGACCTCCGGGCCGAGGTCGACCAGCCGGTAAAAAGTCGAGCCGGCCCTCAAAGGTACGGTTGCGGTCGTCTCGCCGGTGGCCAATTCGGCGTCCCACAAGTCCGCAGGCACTCGGTCGGTCCGCTCGACGACAAACGGGCCCGGTCCATCGATCCACCGAAGGGTCAAGCCTTGCGGTGAATAACCAACCACCTCGATCTGGGGTGAGGCACCGCGGACAGCCGGTCCCAGGTCGAGGACGACCGTCAGGAGGCACGCGAGGAGGTGACAGCGCGTTGCGGGGCACGAGAGCGATTTGAAGGGGTGTTGGGCCATAGGATTGCGTTTGAGAGGGTGCTGCTCGAAACTCCCGTCGTCAAACCAGGCAGCAGGCCTGCCGGGGCTTGAGGGCGGGGCACGAGGTGCCCGTTGCTTGGGGCTCCGCACCACGCACACCCGGCGCGATGGCGGGAAGGACGATCAGAAGGCACCCAAGGACAACGTCCACATGCCCCGTGCGTAGTCCAATGCAATTCGGAGAACCGCCGGGGAGGTTCCATGCAGCTGACAGAGGAATGGGCATGCGGGAATGGCTGTTGAAGAGGCGCACCGTGGACGGAGCCTCATGTTCCCGATGCCAGCTCCGGGCCGCGGATGGGTCAAGGCCTTTCATGACGGTTCGTCGATCCTGTTCGACGGTGAGTGCTGTTGTCCCGGGCATCATGGCTCCAACCAGACTCGCGCGCGGAAGAACGCGGGTTCTCCGTCCGCCACCGCGGAGGCCTGATACACGACCCGCTGATTCAGACCCTCAATGCGGCTGTGGTTCCCGACACTCACCCACGAGACGAGGTCCGTGGACATTTCCAAGGCATAGTACCTCCTCCGCCCCTCAAACCCGATCCCCTGCGCCGCCAACGCGTGGAATGCCACGTCAATCGACTCACCCACGGTCATCTGGATCTCCAACCCCAGGAACTCTCGAACATCGATCGGCTTGGTCCCGGCGGTGTACTCCTGCGCGTCGCTAGCGCCATCCCCGTCGGAGTCTCGCCCCAAGTCCGCGGTGGGCACCCCCAGATTGGTGTCTTCCCCAGGATCAGGAACGCCATTCCCGTTGGAGTCGATCGGGACGCCGAAGTCGATACGCCTGGCCTCCCCGGAGACCGGCTGGAAGTTCGGGGACGCATGCTGCAGCACGTCCAGGCTTTTGACCGTCACGCCGATCAATTCGTCGGTCACCGTGCTCCCCTCCGCAGTGACGTCCCCCTGCTCCATCGGAAGCCGGAGGACGTAATCGTAAGGGCCCTGCCTGGTCTGCGAGCCCATTCGATAGCTGGCCAGGAGCGATCCGTCCGTGGACCGCCGTGCCTCGACCGTGACATTCCCCTGTGCGGGGCTGTTCGTGACCGCGCGATGGCCGATGGCGATGGTTCCGTAGATGACGTGGTCCGGGAGGGGCACGCCGCCCAGGGCTGCGCGTCCGAGGAGGACCAAGGCAGCGAGCCAACCGACGGCGCGCCTTCCATGGCTGGTTCGCACGCCTCTGGAGGGAATGGATGAGTTGCAGTTCATAACAGATGACCTCTGAGATATGAGGTGGAGATCTTCAGTTGCCGCTGGCACTGTAGGTCTGGAAGGAGAGTTTGATGTCCTGGGTCATGGCGATGAAGTCATCCAGTCCCTGGTTCGCGTCGCCATTGAGATAGGCTCCGGGGATGATGAGCAGCCAGCGCGTGTTCGCGACGGGCCGCCCGATCAACCGCGTGCTGGGATCGAACTGACCCGGATCGAACCCGCCATCCGGGTAGGCCTGGATCGCCGAGTGCTTGGACGGGTCGGCAAAGTGGCTCTGCAGTCCCATGGTGCTGGACAGCCAGGACGAACCGGCGGTGGTCCCCGCCGGGAACGGGATGGGGATCTTCTGCTCCACCACCTGCCAGGTCCGGACCGAGAAGTCGAGGGCGTCGGGCGTGCGGAGCACATCCGCTCCCACCGGGATCAGGTAGGCGCGCGGGGCGCGGGCGAGACTGGCCGGGTCGTATCCGGTGAACCACACCGCCACGGACCGGATCCGCGTGCTGAATTCGGACGGATCGTAGGCGTAATCCTGGGCGGCGAGGGGCCAGCCGAAGAAGTTCTGGCCGGCGGTGATCGAGGTGCCTTTGATATCGAAGACCAGGCCCGGTTGGGGGCCGGCGGCTTCGGGCGCGAAGGGCCGGCAATACTGCCGGAACTCGGGCACCTCCCACAGATCGGGCACCCGGGCGCCCTGCAGCGAGGCCAGCCAGTTGGCGTTGGCCGCCGTGTTCGGGATCACGAGGGATGCCGGTCAGGGTCATCGCATCCACCGCCATGCGGATGCCCGTGGTGCTGCTGCCCTGGAACCCGAAGCGCCAGTCATGCTGCGCTTGCGGATCCCAGAGCTCGCCGAGCGCCACGGTGGATCCCCAGGCACCCGCAGGTTGGCAGTTTGCATTCCACCGGATGTAGGTCCACGTGAGGTTCCCCGCCGGATCCACCTTCAAGTGGAAGGTGACGTTGCCCGGGCAGCCCGGGCTCTGGTTGTTGGCGTTCGATTGACTCCAGTCCATGGGATCGATGGCCCCCAGGATCGTCTGACCCTTGAACGAGATGGCAAAGTAATCATGGCCTCCTCCGAGCGCGCGGTAATGGAAGCTGGCCGTCAGGGCGTTCGTATCGACGGCCTGGGCACTGCTGTTGAAGGGGCCGAAGCTGAAGTTCATGACCGTACTCCCTGACGACGTGGGAGCCCACATGGAGAAGTCGAATGAGGCGGAGAACGCCTGCAGCGGGGTGGAGGGGGCGAAGACGACCGCCCCGGTCCCGCTTTGCGAGGCGTTCTGACCCAGCAGGAAGGCCGACATGTAGGTGGACCGGGCGGCGTTCCCGAAGAACTGGACGCCTGCCGGCTCGTTGTTGCCCCCCTTCCATCCCTGGCTGAGTGTGAGGTCCGCCCAGACCGACGGCAGCACCAGGCTCGCGACCGCGAGCAGGAGTCCGCGTCCCATGGAGTAGATCGTTTTCAAAGCCATAACGTGGGGTGAGGTGAAAGCGTCAGGGAAGAGAGGGATTCAGGAGCCCGATCGGGGAGAGTCGCTGGAGGGTGAACGTGCCGGCGACCAGGAGCGGCACCTTGTGCAGCCCGGTGATGGTCTCGCGGTAGGTGCCGTCCAAACCATCCACGCCGAAGGCCGGCACGCCGCTGCCAATGGGCGTGAGATACAGGACCACCTGGCGGGCGATGGCGAGGTCCTCCTGCCGCGGCGTCTGGAAGTCCGCGTCCAGGTTGTCGTGGTCCGGATGGTACCGGTGGTAATAGGGATTGGTCCGGTGGCCGGAGGGAACGCTCAACTGCGCCGTGAGGACTCCGTTCGTCGCGAAGGAGCCGACCATGGGTGTGCCAGCCGGGTTCGCCGCGTCATCGAACTGAGCGGCCGTGAACCGGCGGACCAGGGAGGCGCTGCGGCCGTAGCGGCTCTGGTATTGACTGAGGACCAGGGGATCGGACAGGAGCACGTTGGTCGCCGAACCCAGGACCACCACCGCATTCGTGCTCGTCGGCACGTTCGTATAGACCGGAGGGAGGATCGCAAACGTGGCCGACCGGAGGAGGCGCGCCGCCCCTTGATTGTCCACATGAACGAGAAGCCGAATCCGGAATGGTGTCGCCGTGGACGTGGGGGCGGCGACGTTCGTGCCGTGGACCTCCCCGACGGCATTGACCAGGGCCGTTCCGACCCAGAGACCCGCCAGCGGGTAGTCTTCGGTCTCGGTCGCACCCAGCCGTCCAGGGCCATCGCTGGTCACGCCCAAGTGCTGGACCACTCCCTGTTGATCGGAGACGCGGAAGACGAGTTCGGTGTGTCCCGATGGATGAACGCTCCGGTCCAGGTACAAACGAAGCACCTGTTGTACACCCGGCGGCAGGCTGAGGGAGTAGCCCGCGAGCGGGACCCGTGCCGGAGCTCCGCCCGGCTGCGGAGGTCCCTCGACCTGGATGGCCTGGCCGCCGTCACCCGCCGGACTGAAGGTCAACGTCCGGGGCAGATCCGTGTGATTCGCGACGGTGAGCGTGGCGCGATACGCAAAGGGAGGGAAGTGGACGGCCTGGCCCGTGCTGGCTTGAACCCCAAACGGCGCCGGGTACTCCGACGCGCCCCGCGTGTAGATCCAGCAGGCCTCTCCACGCCGAATCGTCTCCTCTCCGGAGACGAGCACCCAGTGACCGTCCGGTTGGAGACGGAAGACGTCGGTCAGGTTTCCAGAAACCGCGTTCCAGTGAGCTGGGGAATGCCGGAAGAACTCACCGAAGGTGATCGCTCCTTCCGGATCCGCGGGCAACCCGCGCAGGTTGTACTGGTTGGCCGCCCAGGACGTCGGCGGCCTGGAGACCGTGCCGGTCACGCTCAGGGTCACCGGTGCGGCGCCGGTGACTTTCACCAGATACGATCGCGACGGCAGGATCGCGTACAGGTTGGCGAGGACGGCCTCCGGGCTTTCCGGTGGAAACCAGCCAATGCGCCTGCCGAACTCAGAGCGAGCGGTGGTGGAAGCCGACAAACTCGTGGGCTACCTGCTCAATCCGGCTCACCCTGACAATGGCGGCAAGGCGCCGTTCTTTCTCGGCTTGGGATTCCGCGCGGACGACTGGCCTACACCGGCCGGCGCCTTTCGTCGGTTGGCGGAACGCGGTTCCGTCAAACGGAGCATGGCATCGGCCCACGGACGGAAGTATGTTCTCGACGGCCGCATCGAAACGCCGTCCGGCAAGTCGCCGACAGTGCGGACGATTTGGATAGTTGACACTGGGAGGCTGGCGCCGCGTCTGGTGACCGCCTGCCCATGGGAAGAGGCTACCCCCCTTAAGCATGACCGATGCTTTTGCCTGACGCTCGACCTCGGTCAACCATGAACTCACGAGACTGGCGGACTTCTGCACGCGAACGGGAATAGCGCCACGCCCTCGCGGGGCTGAGCTCATCGACACCGACCCGCCGAGATGCCCCAACCGTAGCCCTTCAAACAGATGCCCAACCTCGATAGGAGCCTACCGTGCTTGCCAGCGCTCGGTCATATGCGTTCGTCTCAGGCTTACGCCTGTTGAAGGCAACGACTGCTCAGACTTGGACTGCCTCACCCGACCCAAGCCGGGTCCTCCGGTCGCGCAGCGACGCGCGCACCAACTCTGCGAAAGTCCAACGGAGCAGTTCCCGGGGGCTGCTTGTCGCACCGACCGCCTGAAGGTCCTTGGCCTCCGCCACAATGCTACGGAACAGGTCCGTATCCGGCGCGAAGAAGTAGAACAGAACGGGGGTGCAGATGCCTTGCCCACGCATCGCCTTAACGAGGCTTGGGCCTTCGGGTCGGCCGCCGCGGAACCAGTCAGAGATCACCAAGTCGAAGCTCTCCTTCCCACAGAGTACGGTTGGCAACGGACAATCGCGCAGTGCCACGACTTTGTACTCCTTGGCGGAGTAAGGAACAGCGCGGGTGAGTGGGGCGTGCAGCTTTGGCCCAGGATGGTCAGGCTGCTCGACCGCGTCGGCCTGGTTTGATTCAGATGTGTTCACGGTTACTCTCTCCTTGCCGTCCCCCGCTGTAAACGGGTGCTTCTGGTTTGGTTACTCTCGCTGGAAGCGTGGACGGCATTTCCATTTCAGCGGGAGCAGGCGACCAGGGAGGCCGCACCTTGGAAGAACTGACGGCCGGAATCCGGCCGTGTCCGCCCTCCATCGTACCACGTCGAGGCGGATCCAGTGTGGATAACAAAAGGCCCCGCTCGCGAAGAGCGGGGGTGGATCAGTAGTCCTCGGGGAGGAGTACTGTAGTCAGGCCGCAGCCGGACTCGGTAATGACGTAGAAACGGGTGCCGTTCGCGCTGCAATAGACCGAGAGCAGGCGGTTCCCCAGGATAGGGCGCGTTCGTTCTCCTGGCGGTCGTGTTCGTCGAGGTCGCCCCAGTCACCGGCGAGGTGACGGTGCAACGCCAACTGAATGTCCTCAACGGACAGGTGACGCACCGCGTTGGCGGTTGCCACCAACCGGCCCAAAGTGAAGCGCGGACCTGTTCTGCGGGTCGCCCCGACCGTTGTGCGGTGCTCAGGGTGAATGGCTTTCTCGGCGACGTCCTGGGGAGAGCACGCGTCCCGCGTGCCGTCTTCCGTGCCCTCGCGGAAGACCCCCGCGGCTTCGTGGTGCGTATGGCAGTCGGTGTGTACAAGGTGCTGGACGCGAGGCGCGTCCAGCGACACCCGAGGGCGGGTGTGCTCCCCGGACCGAGGATCCGGGTTCATTGCCCACCACCCCGGAGTTGGCGGACCTCCTCGGGTGACAGGCTGTCCGGTTGCGCCCCTTCCTTCCCACACCGGTGGACCCGGACGTAGGCGAGGCGCGCCAGGCGCAGGGCGATGTCATCGCGACCGCGTCGGCCTGCGTCATCCTCGTCGAGCATGACGATGAGCCGGTCCTGAGGCTCAAGATGATTCCGGAGCAACTCCTCCTGGGCCAAGGCGGGCGCGCCGATCGGCAGCGGAGCCGTGGAATTCCTCGGCGCCCACCTCCAACGTCGACTCCGCACGAGCGGGCAATTCTGGCGCCGCCCCGGGCTTGCCCATCTCCTGGCGCTCTCCGTCACCTTCAAAACCGACCCCCACGCCACCCTGTGGAATTGGTCCTCAACAAATCGGAGATGCACCGGGCCCCGACCGGTGTGCAGAATCGCCGCTGGCAACGAGCCGTTCCTGATGGCACAGTCCCCGCCAGACCTCGTTTTGGCCAGAACATGAGCAAACACACGTCCCCCAACGCGCCCGGTCTCCCGCGCCGTCGCTTTCTCCAGATCAATCTGGGACTTGCCGCCACCGCCGTGGTGCCGTCGTTCGTGCTCGGACGGGGAGGCCAACCGCCAAGCCAGCGTCTGAACCTCATCTGCATTGGCGTCGGGGGGCGCGGCGGCGACAACTTCGGACAGATGCTCGGCGAGAATATTGTGGGCATCTGCGATGTCGACGAGTCGCGCGCCGTCGCCGCCCGAACCAAGGCTCCGGGTGCCAGGTTTCATCGCGACTTCCGCCAGCTCCTGGACCAGGTCGGCTCCCAGGCGGATGCGGTGGTCGTCTCGACACCGGACCACACCCATGCCGCGGTGCTGATGCGGGCGATCCAGATGGGCAAGCACGTGTACTCGGAAAAGCCCCTGGCCCACTCCATCCATGAGGTTCGCCGGCTCCGCGAGGCCGCCCGAACCAAGGGGGTGGTCACGCAACTCGGCAACCAGGGCCATGCCACCGACTCGATCCGCACCTTCTGCGAAATGGTCCAGGACGGCGCCCTCGGGACGGTGCGCGAGGTCCACGCCTTCTGCGGCAACTCGTATCGGCCCCGGGGGTTCGTGCTGCCGCCAGCCGAAACCCCTCCGGTCCCTCCGAACCTGGATTGGGACCTTTGGCTCGGCCCAGCCCCAGCCCGCCCCTACCATCCGGTGTATCATCCCGGTCGTTGGCGGGGCTGGCTCCAGTTCGGCACGGGCATCATTGGAGACTGGACCTGCCACGTTCTGGATCCCAGCTTCTGGGCCCTGGACCTCGACGCCCCCACCAGCATCACCGCCACGGCCGCGGACTACGCCGACGCCCGCGTCCGAGCTGAAACCGCGCCGCCAGGCTCGGTGATCCAGTACGAGTTTCCGGCCGAAGGAGGCCGTCCCGCGGTCAAAGTAACGTGGTTTGACGGCAATTTCGCGCCACCGCGACCACCCGAGCTTGAACCGCAGCGAAAAATGCCGTCGATCGGGGCGGTCATCCTGGGTGATCGCGGTCGCGCCATGCACGGCTCTCACGGGGCGGGAGGCTGGCAGCTCCTGCCCAAAGCGAGGAACGACGCCTACCAGCAACCCGCGGCGCGGCTTCCCCGCTCGCGTGGGCACCACGAGGAGTGGATCGCCGCCTGCAAAGGCGGACCCGGCGTGGGTTCATCGTTCGAGTACGGAGGCCCCCTGACGGAGGTCGCGTTGCTGGGATTGATCGCCTTGCGCTTCCCCGGGCAACGGCTCGAATGGGACGCCCGCACGGCCACCTTCCCGAACTTCCCGGCGGCCAACGTCCTGGTGAACCCGCCGCGGCGGGATGGCTGGCCGCTCTGACAGTTTCACCATCGCCCTTCGCGCGAAAGGGCGGAGGCGGGAACGCCAGCGGGCACGGCGCGCTCGCCATCATTTTCATTCGCCAAGCACCGCGCCACCGGCCACATTCCTGCCGGTAAGGCCCATGAATAACGTCATTCAGTTTGCAGGCCCCGGGGAGCGTTTTCGCCGTGGCCCGGGATCGCCGCTGGCCGCGGCGTTGCTCCTCCTGACCCTCGCTCACGCGGTCACGCGGGCGGGCGAGCTCCAGTTCAGCCGCGACATCAAGCCCATCCTGGCCGAGAACTGCTTCGCCTGCCACGGACCGGACCCCGCCGCCCGCAAGGCCGGACTGCGCCTCGACACGCGGGAGGGTCTGTTCGAGCCGACTGCAAAGCGGCCCGCCACCGTCATTCCGCGCGAACCCGCCGCGAGCGCGCTCTGGAAACGCGTGACCACCGACGATCCGGACGATCTCATGCCGCCGCCGGACTCGCACAAGCAGCTCAAGCCGGAGGAAAAGCAACGGTTGGAGCAGTGGATCCTGGCCGGGGCTCCCTGGCAGGGGCACTGGTCCTTCGTGAAGCCCGACCGACCAGAAGTGCCGCGACCAGCTCAGGCCGGCTGGGCGCGGAATCCAATCGACGCGTTCGTTCTGGCCAAACTGGAGACCCAGGGACTGTCCCCCGCCCCGCCGGCCGACCGGCGCACGCTGGCCCGCCGTTGGGCTCTGGACCTGACCGGGCTTCCCCCCGCACCAGAGGCGCTCGATCGCTTCGTGAACGACGCCTCGCCGGAGGCCGACGCCGCTTACCTGGCGTCGCTGTTCGCCTCGCCTCACTACGGCGAACACCGCGGTCGATACTGGCTGGATGCCGCGCGCTATGCCGACACGCACGGGCTTCACTTCGACAACTACCGCGAGATGTGGCCGTACCGGGACTGGGTGATCCGGGCGTTCAACCAGAACATGCCTTTTGACCAGTTCGTGATCGAACAGATCGCCGGCGACCTGCTCGAGAACCCCACGGACGACCAGCGGGTGGCCACCGGCTTCCAGCGCTGCAACATGACCACGAACGAGGGCGGCACCATCGAGGAGGAGAATCTCGCGAACTACGCCAACGACCGCGTCACCACCACCGGCTGGGTCTTCCTCGGACTCACCACCAACTGCGGCGCGTGCCACGACCACAAGTTCGATCCCTTCACCACCCGGGACTTCTATTCCCTCGCGGCCTTTTATCGAAACACCAAGCAGACCGGCTTCGACCGCAACTGGCGCGAAGGCGACCTCTCCATGGTGGTGCCCCAAACGGAGCAGGACCGGACCCGCTGGAAGGCGCTGCCGTCTGAGATCGACGCCGCCAAGAAGGCCCAAGCGGCCTGCGAACTGCCGGCGGACGAGGCGTTCACAAACTGGGTAACCTCCGTGAATGCGCACCGGCTGCCTGCCCGCATCACGCTGGGCGGCGAGGTCGTGAGACTCCCACTCAACGAAGGCGCGGGCACCAACATCACAGGCCGGGTGCAGGGCAAGCGTCACCCGTTCGGCGGCCCGACCCGGCTCGACTGGCGCGGCGGCCCGCTCGGTCCGGCGCCCATTCTCTCGCGAGACCACAGCGTGCTGCTCGGCGATCTGGCCGATCTCCGTGCAACGGAGGCGTTCTCGGCTTCGGCCTGGGTCTTCCTCCCCGAGGAATTCAAAGACGGAGGCGCCATTCTGGCCCGGATGGGCGGTGAACCCGAGGCGCATCGCGGCTGGGATTTCTTCGTGCGGGACGGCCATTTCGGCATCCACCTCGTGCATCGATGGCCCGCGGTCGCCCTGAAAGTTCGCTCGCCGGACAAGTCCGTGAAGCGGGGCGAGTGGCATCATATCGCGGCCACCTACGACGGTTCGACGCGCGCGGAAGGCGTGCGTCTCTTCGTCGACGGCCTCGAGGTCGCCGGCAACCGGGAACAGGACCGGCTCGAGGGCACCATTCACTCGGCATTCCCGCTCCGGCTCGGCCAGCGTGAGCGTGGGGACAAACTGGATGGAGTGGCTCTCCAGGACGTGCGGCTGTTCCAGAGGCGCCTGGATCCTTTTGAAGTGTCGGCGATCGCCGTCGCCCCGCGGGTCAGCGAAATCCTGGCCCGCGTTGATTTCGCCAGCACGAACAACCCGGCGCGCGACGCCCTCCGCCGGTACTTCCGCGCGATGCACCATGGCCCGACCCGCGAGGCGACCCGCAAACTCGCGGCGCTCGAGAACGAGTATTTTTCCATCCGGGGTCGAAGCCCGGTGACCCACGTTCAGCAGGAGAAACCGGACTCGATCCCCTACGCGCACGTGCTGTTCCGCGGTCAATACGACCAACCCCGGGAGAAGGTGCTGGCCGCGACGCCGGCAGCGCTGCATCCGATGCCGGCAGGCGCCCCCACAAACCGGCTGGGGCTGGCGCAGTGGCTGGTGGCCGCCGATAATCCCCTGACCGCCCGCGTGACCGTGAACCGGCTCTGGCAGGAGGTGTTCGGCATCGGCCTGGTGAAAACCAGCGAAGATTTCGGAACCACCGGTGAACCGCCCGTCAATCAGCCTCTGCTTGACTGGCTGGCGGTCGAATTCCGGGAGAGTGGCTGGGACGTGAAGCACCTCCTGACCTTGATGCTCGATTCGGCGACGTACCGGCAAAGTGCCGCGACCTCACCGGACAAGCTGGAGAAGGACCCCGAAAACCGCCTGCTCAGCCGCGGGCCGCGCTACCGAATGGACGGCGAGATGATCCGGGACTACGCCCTTGCCGCCAGCGAACTCCTCGTTCCGACCATCGGCGGCCCCAGCGTAAAGCCCTACCAGCCGGAGGGAGTCTGGGAAGCGGTGGCCATGCCCGAGAGCGGCACCCGCCATTACGAACGGGACGACGGCGACGGACTTTACCGGCGGAGCCTTTACACGTTCTGGAAACGTGCGGCGCCGCCTCCCGGGCTGGAGATCTTCAACGCGCCCAGTCGCGAGGTCTGCACCGTCCGCCGGGAACGCACCAACACGCCCCTCCAGGCCCTGGCGACGCTGAACGACCCTCAGTACCTCGAAGCCGCCCGACACCTCGCCGATCTCGCTCTGCAACGCACCGATGGTCGCTCGGCTGACGCCGTCTGCCTCGCCGCGGAACGACTGCTGGCCCGGCCGTTGACCGCTCCTGAACGGCGCATCGTCGCCCGCACCCTGGATCAGATGGAGAACTTCTACCGTGAGCAACCGGCCGAGGCCGGAAAGCTGCTGGAGGTCGGCGCGTCTAAGCCTTCCGGCCAAGCCCCGCCCTTCCAACTCGCCGCCGTCACCATGGCGTTGAACCAATTGATGAATCTCGACGAAGTGCTGTGCAAATGACCCAACGCCATGTCCAATCTCCACGACTACGTCCGCTACGAAACCCGGCGTCAGTTTTTCGCCCGCGGTAAGAACGCCCTCGGGTACGCAGCCCTCACGGCGCTGTTGGGAAACACCGTGAGGCTCTTCGGGAGCTCGGAAGCGGCGCCTGGCACGCGCTCGGAAGCCGGCGGCTCCCGGCCCCTGCCCCACTTCCCGCCGAAGGTCAAGAACGTCATTTACCTTCACATGGTGGGGGGTCCGTCCCAGATGGACCTCTTCGATTACAAGCCCGTGATGGCAGATTGGTATGACAAAGACCTGCCCGATTCGGTGCGGATGGGGCAGCGCCTGACCACCATGACGTCCGGACAGAAGCGGTTCCCGATCGCGCCTTCGAAGTTCAAGTTCAGCCAGGTGGGCGAATGCGGGCTCTGGATGAACACGGAACTGCTGCCCATGACCGCCAAGTGCGTGGATAGCATGGCGTTCATCCGGTCCATGCACACCGAGGCCATCAATCACGAACCCGCGATTTGCCACATGCAGACGGGCAGCATGGTGAGCGGGCGGCCCTGTATCGGCTCCTGGGTCAGCTACGGCCTGGGATCGATGAACGCCAACCTGCCCACCTTCGTGGTCCTGGTTGCCGAACCAACCAACAAGGAGCAGATCCAGGCCATCAGCGCGCGCCTGTGGTCCAGCGGCTTCATTTCCGGCGAGCACGCAGGGGTTTCCTTTCGCAGCGCCGGAGATCCCATCCTTTACATCAACAACCCGCCAGGCGTCCCCATGGAGCTGCGGCGAAAGCAACTGGACGGGCTGCGCGAACTCAACGAACTCAACTATGCCCAGGTGGGCGATCCCGAGACCCACACGCGCATCCAGCAGTTCGAGATGGCCTTCCGGATGCAGACCAGCGTGCCCGAACTGACGCAGATCGCCAACGAGCCCGATTCAACCTACCAACTCTACGGCGACGAAGCGCGAAAACCGGGCACGTACGCCTACACCTGCCTCCTGGCCCGACGCCTCGTCGAACGGGGCGTTCGCTTCGTCCAGGTTTACCTGAACAACTGGGATCACCATGGCAACCTGACCGGCCGCCTGCCCATGCAGTGCAAGGACGTCGACCAGGCCACTTACGGCCTGCTCACGGATATGAAATCGCGGGGGCTCCTCGATCACACGCTGATCCTCTGGGGCGGCGAGTTCGGCCGCACCATCTACAGCCAGGGCGGACTGTCGAAGGACAATTACGGGCGCGACCACCATCCACGCTGCTTCACGATGTGGCTCGCCGGGGGGGGCGTGAAGGGCGGCACCATTTACGGCGAGACCGACGAGTTCAGCTACAACATCGTCAACAACCCCGTGCATGTGCGCGACCTGCACGCGACGATCCTTCACCTGCTCGGGATCGATCAACGCCGGTTCACGTTCAAGTGGCAGGGCGTCGACATGCGCCTCACCGGCGTCGACGCCGAGGCCCACGTCGTCAAGGACGTGTTGGCGTAAGCGTGTAGCGGTAGCAGTCGGCCGTGGCCCAATCCTGAGGTTCCGGGGTTTGCCCGTAGGTCGTGAGCTGCAACACGAGGTCGTGCGTCTCGCGATGTTCGACCAGCGAGAAGTTCGAGAACTGGATCTCGCCGTCACCTGGCTGCCGGTCGTCGATCGCCGTGACGGTTTCCCGCTTCAAGGCCGCGGCCGCCTCATCCACCTCGGCCATGACCAGCGGGTAACGCGGTGAATTCCCCACCGGGGGAGTGACGCTGAGGTTCCCCAGCCAGTACAGCCTCCCCGTTCCTGAGTGCCGGATGAACCGGTGAAACGATGAGGGCGAATAGAAGGCGCCGCCGTCAGCGTAACGCCACTCCGCCACGGGGCCGAAGGTGCGACCGCCGTCTGCCGAGAGGCTGAAGAGCTTGCGGCCCGGCGAACTCGCCACGGTGCCGTCCCAGCCGTGGGTCGAGGCACGCCAGACCACCAGCAACCGACCGTCCCTCAACTCCGTGGCGTCCGGTTCCATGAGACCGCGGGCCGAAACCTCCGGCGAGACCTCCAGCCTCGCTCCCGAGGTCCAAACGTACTCTTCCGGCGCCTTGTCCCATGAGCCCGTGAAGCAGACCGAGCCCATCCGCCAGGGACGCTCGTTGTTCTTCGGATCCCCCGGCGCGTTCGCGTGGGCAAGGCACACGAACAGATCACCGTTCCCGCGCACCAGGATGCTGTTTCCCGGGTATCCCTCGTTGTGGTTCAGGAAGCCGGCGTTCAACGGGTCGCCCGCGTCAAACGAGCCGCCCGCCTCATACCGCAGCTGCCGGGGAGCGCTCCAGGTCCGTCCGAGGTCGGTCGAGGTGCGAGTGTAGGTGAAGTTGTGAAAGACCCCGCCCACCTCAATCTGCCGGAGCCAGAGCTGCACCAAGCGACGGGAACGTGGATCGAACACGGAAACGCTCTCCCCCTCCCAGACGGCAACGCCCCCGTAGTTCACGCGGTTGGAAGGTTGCACCGGCACGAAGTCCGACCAGGTCTTGCCGTGGTCCTCCGACCAACGAGCCCGAATTTCCTCACCGACATCCGACTCACGTTCGACACCCTGCACCTCCCGCATCTGGCCCGCCTCACCCACATACTGCTGCGTGGCCCAGGGCGCCACGCGTGGAGCCGGGTTCGGCAGATAACGCTCCTTCTTCACCCATGCTGCCGGCATGTTGGTGAGCCATGGCGCGAGCCCGGATGCTGGCTCGGACACGCGCAACGCCCGCCGGATTCCTTCCAGCAGCCGCCCTTCCGAACCCGGAGCCACCCAGCACCAGTCGGTGAGATTCCCGTCCCGTTCGGCAAAGTGGCGCTCGGTGGGAATGTACCCCGTCGCGCCTTCTCCATACCCGCTCACAAGGACGAAGCAATCGGGGCGCATCCGTTGCGCCGCCAGCTGGAATTCGACGTAAGCCTCGCCCGGCAGGACCAGCCACTGCGCCCGGCCCAGATCCAGGCAGGGAATCTCGACGCGGTGACCGGCGTCAACGCGGCGCCGCCAGGCGAGCCCCATCGCGGCGAGACATCGCTGGAAAGGCGTGCCCCCCGACACCACCCGCGCCTCCAGATCAACCACGCCGAATCCCGGCTCATCGCGCGCCTCGAGGCGCACCGACTCGACTCGAAGGGTCACGTTCGTGAGGGGAAAGCGGCGCGTGGTCCGCCAGGCCTCGACCATCGCCGCATGCAACCGGCGGGCGAGTTCGAGACGATTCGTACGCGCGCCATCGTTGTATTTGCCGGCGGTCACGTTTCCAGCGCATCCCGTAAAATAGATCTGTTTCACTCCGGGCGTTTCCTCCTGACGCCGGCGTCGCGCGATCCCGGGGAAGTCCGCAGAAACCTCTCCCTGCCCATAGTAACTCATGGGGTGCACCGCGTACCCGCTGACCGCCACCAAAGGCGCATCGCCATTCCAGAAGCTCAGGGTTCGCAGCCAGGGATCGATGAGATTCTCGGGCGCCGCCTGGACCACGGGATCGCGCGTGCTGCTCGTTCGGTCAAAACGGACACGGCCATCCGGGTGCATGTAACGGCGATTGGACGCAATCCCGGTCACTTCGGCGCTGCCCACGCCCCAGTGCGTTACCGGACAACTCGCGGCGAGGGCGGTACGCAGCGCCTCCGCCGTGCGCTGAACGGCCACCTCATGAAAGCGCGGATCGCACACGGTCCCTTCCACGCCGTCATCGCGCAGGATCTGTTCCGCCTCGAGATCAGCGACGGGCGCGTCGTGCTGATGCACCGCACACACCATGACATGGTCGCGTTTGGTTCCCGCGGCTTGAGCCAGCACGGTCTGCCAGCGCTCCAAGGCGGCATTCCGGACCTCGCACCAGTCCAAGGCGACAAAGACCACGGGCGCATCGCCCCCGAGGAGGACCAATCCGTGCGCCTCGAGCGGGTCCGCGACGCTTCGGGAAAGCCATGCGCCCCCCATCATCCCGTGTCCCACCGGAACCGTGATGTCCGCCGAGAAGACCGCGACGCGGAACCCGGGGTCTTCCGCGGCCGAACCTGGACGCGCCCCCCCCGCCATGAGGCTCACTGCCGCGGTCGCTATCAGCCTCATCAGGAACGAGGGGCGAGAGGCTGGCTTGAACAGCATGGGCATGCCCCATCTCAGCATGGAGGCCGGCCCATGACAACCCACCGGCAGGTAGGGCGACCTCTCCGAGGGCGCCGCCTCGCTGAATAACTCACCCTCGCTGGAATCCTCGAACGGGCAGACTCGCTGCGATCCGGCTCGCACGGAGGCGCCAAGACACGGAGGGGGCAAGCGTCCTCAAGAACTGCGTCGCCTGGATCAGGCTCCTCCGTGCCTCTGGGTCTCCGTGAGATACGCAATTCCAATCCCAGGCCTTGAAGCGGTCCGCGATCCGATAGCTGAAGCCGGGCAGCAGCGATCCGCCATGCAGGATGCCGCCGCGCCGATCAGCTCACGCCTGGCGGTCCAGGAATAGTGCCGAGAGCCGCTCGCACAGGCGAGTTGGCCGGCTTTGCGCTTGCTGCCCGGTGACGGTCTACCTAGGTTCCGCTCGTGGCGTCTCAACTGGCCCAGTACATTCCGGTCCTGCTCGTCGCAATTCTGGCCGTGGTCATCACCGCCGGCATGCTGACCCTGTCCCATTTCCTGGGTAAGGCCGCGAAGCGCTCGCGCATCAAAGACACGCCGTACGAATGCGGCATGCTGCCGATCGGCGAGGGCAGTCCGCGGCTTTCAGTGAAGTTCTACCTGGTGGCGATGCTTTTCATCCTCTTCGACATCGAAGTGGTGTTCCTCTATCCATGGGCGGTGGTGTTTCGCGACATGCTCAAGGACCCCGCGACCGCCAACATGATCTTCTTCGCGATGATCTCGTTCCTGGGCGTGTTGTTTGTCGGCTACCTCTACATCGTGAAGAAGCGCGCGCTGGACTGGAAGTCCTGAACTCTCTCACGGAGCCACCAAGCCACCGAGGTTCCGCTTCCAAACAGCCTTCGATGATCGGTGCTCTCCGTGCCTCCGTGCCTCCGTGAGAACCATCGTTCCTCACTGGGATCAATCGACGTGTTTCTCTCACCGAGCCACCAAGCCACCGAGGTTCCGCTTCCAAACAGCCTCCGATAATCGGTGCTCTCCGTGCCTCCGTGCCTCCGTGAGAACCATCGTCCCTCACCGGGATCAATCGACGTGTTTCTCTCACGGAGCCACCGAGCCACCGAGGTTCCGCTTCCAAACA
>CAZHUS010000076.1:0-39979 GCA_964535555.1 uncultured Verrucomicrobiota bacterium | reverse complement strand
AACGTACCACCGGAAACCCGCATCCGGGCTTCTGCGTGACGGGTTGCGGAAAGCGTTTCCGGTTGGCTGCCGTGTCGGGGGCCTGGGCGCTGGAGCCGTCGGCGACTCCAACCGAACTGCGTCGTGTTCACCGCGGGTATCTGCACGCTGGTCTCGGTGACCCGCCGATACTCTGCTGGCGTGGTCTCGATCACCGGCGCGAACACAGAGACCATGGCGTTGTTGACCCAGATGTCGATGGGGCCGAGCCGGTCTTCCACCCTGGCTGCCGCGCGCTTCACCTGCGCGGCATCGGCTACATCGGTCACACAAACCAGGCCGCGACCGCCCCGTTGCTCAACTTCCTTGCGGGCGGCTTCGAGGCCTTCCTCGCCCCGCCTCAGCAGCCCGACGGCGGCCCCCCGGCTTCCAAATTCACGCGCAGCCGCCCGCCCGATGCCGGCCGAAGCGCCCGTCATGACCACAACCTCGGTGTTCATGAACGTGGAAGGATTTCGGGACGTCGTGCGTTCTTCGCTATCTCGACCAGCCCCTGGCTTTCTGATAGGCGTGCTGCGGAAAGTCCGAAATCGTCACGGCGCTCAGCAGCCCCGCGAGGATCCGGGTGAATCGCGGAAGGAACAGCCAGCCCGAGGTCAGGCCACCGGCCGCCCACGGGCCGGCACAGAAGGGGCAGCTCAAGAGGTCTCCGATCGCCCGCCGGAGCCCCCGCCCTCGCGAGCTTTCCTGCACCTCGCCGGCGCCGGACGGGCCTTGATAGGAGGTAAAGGGCGAACGCCAAACGCTCGTGACCGCGTCCTTCGTCATGAGCCGGGTCAGCTTGTGCGTGGCCAGGCCGAGCAGGACAATGTCCGCCATTCCCATCGCCGCCGGCAGCCGCGGTCTCCCCTGCTTCAAGGGGGAGGTGGCCCGGCCGGCGCGGGCGGCGGCTTGCCGCGAGCCGTCGGGGGGGTAGCCCGCGAAGCATGTTGGATTGGTCACAGTGTGCCGCCGTGGAACGGGTGCCGGTCGAGGCGCTGTTCGCGAATCTTGAGGATGGCGTGACGGTGGACGAGTTTCTCGCGTGGTTTCACGGTCCGACCCGCGAACGGGTCCTGGCGGTACTCCGGTTTGCCGAAGCCTCCCCGAGACTCGAGCCGGATCCCGTTGATCGTCTGGGGATCTTGCGTGGGCACAGGATCCCCAAAGGAACAGAGCAACGCAGGGATGCATTGCTCCCGTCCTGATTTCGCGGACCCTTAGCCGTTTCGATACCTGGCCAGCCAGTGCGCGTAGGGAGCCGGCAGCGTCCAGGACGGCTTTTCATCGCCCAGCCTCTGGGCCGCGAGATAGGCCCAATGGGGATTGGCCAGCAGGGAACGCCCCAGCATGACCAGGTCCACGGCCCCCGTGCCGACCAAATGCTCGGCCAGCTCCGGCGTGCTGATGTACCATGAGGTCGTTCCCGGGAGCCCCGTCTCCTTCAGGACGCGAGCCGCGACGGGGGCAAGGAAAGCCGGCCCCCACGGGATCGTCGCCGTCGGGGTCGAGAACCTCATGCTCACATCGAGAAAGTCCAGCCCGCCTTGCTTGAGTCGTTTGACCAGTTCGATGGATTCGGCCAGGGTGGCGTCGTCGTTTCCATCAAACTCGATCACCCCCAGACGCGCGCACAAGGGCAGGTTGTCCGGCCAGACCCCACGAACGGCCTCGAGCGTCTCCACCAGGAACCGCGCGCGGTTCTCCGCGCTGCCCCCGTAGGCGTCACGCCGTTGGTTGGACCAGGGCGACAGGAAATTCTGCGCCAGGTAACCATGCGCAAAGTGCAACATCAGGAACTCCACGCCGATGTCGAGGGCTCGCCGTGTGGCAGCCACGAAGTCATCGCGCACGCGACGGATGTCCTCGAGGGTCATCTCCCGCGGCACGCGTGGCAGGTTGGCCCCGAAGGCGACCGGCGAGGCCGCGATGGGCTGCCAGGCACGCGGATCGGTCTCGGGAAGATGATCGTCGCCTTCCCAAGGGCGGTTGGCGGAAGCCTTGCGACCGGCGTGGCCGATTTGAAGACCAGGCACGGCCCCCGCGGCCTTGATGGAAGCGACCATGGGGGCGAGCGCCGCGGCCTGGGCGTCGTTCCAGAGACCGAGGCATCCGGGGGTGATGCGCCCCTCGGGGCTGACCGCCGTGGCTTCGATCACGACCAGACCGGCCCCGCCGCGCGCCATCACCGCGTAGTGCGCGGCGTGCCAGTCATTCGCGAGGCCGTCCGTGGCGGAATACTGGCACATGGGTGAAACGGCGACACGATTGCGGAGCGTGAGGCCCTTGAGTGAGTAAGGAGAGAACAGCTTCGACATGCCCGGGATTTCTGAACTTGGTGGATCAAGCCGCCAATCTTGGCGGCGTTTTCATGGGCGAGGTGTAAGCGATGCCGGGTCCGAAAGCAACGCCCGCGACTCAGGGTGTGGGAGGAGACTCGTCCAGACCGACGGTTGAATCCCCGCCGCGGTCAGGCGACACTCTGCGCCATGCCATGAAGCAAACGGTTGGCAAGACTCGATAGCTCTCATGAACTCGCGATCGCATCTGTTCCCCGGCTCCAGCGGCCGTCACCTTGGACTCGTTGGCCGTGCCCGCCCCAGGGCGGGGCGATGGCCGGGCGGGTGGCTCCTCCTCGTGCTCGCGGCGCTGACGCCGCGCGCCCTGGCCGCGGACTCCACGTCCCGGATCCAGCCCTGGGACGTCAACCCACGCTACTGGCAGTACGCGGGGCAACCCGTCCTGCTGTTGGGTGGCAGCAAGGACGACAACCTGTTTCAGATCCCGGACCTGAAGGAACACCTCGATGAAATGGCTGCCGTGGGCGGGAATTACATCCGCAACACCATGAGCGACCGGAACGACAAGGGATTCGAGGTCTACCCGTTCAAGCCGTTGCCCGACGGCAAGTACGACCTCGAGCAGTGGAATGACGAGTATTGGCAACGCTTCGAGAACCTGCTCCGCGGGACTGCCGAACGCCGGATCATCGTCCAGATCGAGGTTTGGGACCGTTTCGATTACTCGACGAAGAACTGGGAGCCGCATCCGTACAACCCGAAGAACAACGTCAACTACACGTACGCCCAGTCGGGTTTCGCCGAGCATTACCCCGAACATCCGGGCCAGAACAAACAACCGTTCTTCTTCACCACGCCGAGGCAGCGCCACAATCCGGTTGTGTTGAAATACCAGCAGCGCTTCGTGGAGCGGATGCTGAGCCACACCTTGCGTTACGACCACGTGCTGTATTGCATGGACAACGAGACCTCCGCTCCGGAGGCGTGGGGCGCGTACTGGGCCGAGTTCATTCGTGAACGGGCCCGGCAGGCCGGCAAGCAGGTTTGCCTCACCGAGATGTGGGACGCCTGGGACCTCAAGGCCGAGGAGCACCAACGCACCTTCGACCACCCCGAGCGGTATGACTTCTGCGACGTCTCGCAAAACAACCAGAAGAAAGGCCAGGAACATTGGGACAATTTCCAGTGGGTCCGTCAGCGCATCGCCGCCAGGCCGCGACCGCTCAACACCACCAAGACCTACGGCGCGGACGGGGGTCGATTCGGCGACAACCGCGATGGCCTGGAGCGGTGGTGGCGTCACGTGATCGGTGGCGCCGCTTCGGCCCGCTTTCACCGGCCGGATTCCGGTCTGGGGCTCTCGGACCCGGCCAGGGCTTCTTTGCGTGCCGCGCGCAAGCTCGAGTCACTGCTCAAGCTCTGGGAGCTCGATCCGGCCAACCAGCTCCTGAGCGACCGCGATCCCAACGAAGCCTACCTCGCGGCCCGCCCGGGTCAGGCGTATGCGCTCTATTTCACCGATGGTGGCTCCGTGGGGTTGGACCTTGCCACCGCGCCCGGCCGCTTCGAGCTGCGATGGATCAATATCGCCAACGGCGAGTGGGCCGGACGGGAGACGATTCCCGGAGGAGCCGTGACCACCTTGACCGCGCCTGCCAAAGGACATTGGCTGGCGGCCCTGACCAAGGAGGAATAAGACGCAGCGGGCGACGACCTGAGAGCTCTCCCGAAGGCCGAGCCTTCAGGGGGCACGGCCTTCCGGCAGCCTTTCCGGAATCGTCCACGTCAGGGGCGTCGTGCCGCGGAGCATCTGGCTCGCGGCGCCGGTGAGCCGCAGGTACCAGTCCGCAGGCAGGCCGTCGTAGGTGACGAAGTACTTCCCGACCGGGGTCACGTTTGCCACCTTGAAAATGGCCGTTCCCTCGTCCACTTCATCGAACATCCCGACAAACACCGTGCGCACGCCCAGTTCCCGGAAGATCGCGAACTGGCGCCAGTAGAACTCCCCCTTCCGACGCGGGATCATGGTGCTTCCGGGCGCAGCCCGGCGCAGGTTGTCCCAGGAGAAGCCCGGAAACGCGGTGGGCATGTAACCGATGCCACGCGGTTTCAATGCGGCCAGATCGTCCTCCCAGACCTCCTTGCGAATGCGGTCCATCGAGGCGTCGTCGTGATACCGGCCGGCGTTCCAGGGGCTGATCGCGTCGAACTGGCGATACACCGCGGCCCAGGCGGTGTTGGTGCGTGACTCGCCGCGCAACGTCCGCCAGTGCGGGTCCACGCCGCCGATCAAATACACGCCGCCGTACTTCGGGTCGTTCTTGAAAAAGCGGATCAGTTCCTCGCCCTGTTCGGGCGACCACGGCCGGTCGCGAAACCCCAGGCCCCACAAGAGCACCACCGGCTTTTGCTGGTGGTGCAGATAACGCGCGTCTTCGCGGATCTTCACCTGGTCACACAGGAACCGCCAGTCGTCCATCACGATGGTGGTCGTTGCGTTCCGTCCGGTCGAGAGATCGAGCAGCATCGCCCAGACCCGGCCCTCGCGGTGACAGCCCTCACGCACATTCGCGAGCACCTGGTTGACGTGACGGCGGCGGGATGGGTTGGTCGTTTCTCCGATGAACCGGCTGAGGAACACCCCATCAATCCCGTACTGCCGCATCCAGCGGAAGTGAAGCAGGGCCGGCCCCTTGCGAAAGGCGCTGTAAAGCCGGGCGGGTGAACCGTCGGGCATCTTCAAGCCCGGCACTTCCTGCAAGTCCTCGGGGGCGTACTCTGAGACGTCCGGCCACATGTCCACCGTGAAGCGCCCGCCCTCGGCCCGGTCCAATCCTTGGCCCCAGTGGACGAAACCGAACCCACTGCCGTCGCCGGGGGTGTTAAACCAGCCCTGGTAACCGCAGAGCACTTTGGCGTCGAGCGTCGTGGCATCGATGTCCGTGCGCGTGGGGCCATCGTACGGACGCAGCCATGGTTCATCGGGGGCTTCCGCCGCGGCCCGGGCGGTGCTGGCGGGCGGGAGCAACACGGCTGACGCGAGAGTGACGAGACAGGCCGCGAGGGCGCCCGGCCTGGCCGAAGCGGCGAACGACGGTCGTGCGGCGCGGTGTGGCGGCCGGACGAGGGCGGGTTTCATGCATCGATGCTAACGCCCGGCAACCCACGGGGCGAGGGCGAACCAGTTTGACTCGCGGGTTCAGGACTGAGCACGACTCGCCGCGGTCAGCTTTGGATGGCTCGGGGGGAGTCCCGGAGTTTCGAACCAGGGACTCCCATTCAACCGGGTTCGGCTCGCCTTCGTCTCGCCCGCGAGCGAGGATGGAGCCATGCAAATCCTCACCGGGCATTGCCGGACAACGCCGCGCGCAACGGGGGTTGACGTCCGAGTTGCACTAGGAGAACAGGTCGAGTCTGGACTCGTTCCGGCGCGGTCGAAGCGGACCGTCCTGATCGCCCTGGTGGTCGCGGCTTTGACGGGCCTTCTCACCTACCTGCCCGGCGTCCTCGCCCAGGATTCTCCCGGTCTCATCGACAGCGGTCGCTACGACACCGATGCGGCCGCGCGAGCGTTCTGGCAGCCCATGGCCGGCACTGCCCCGGTAACAGTCGCGACGCTGGACGGGACGCGCGCGCTCCGTTTTCCCTGCAACTTCGCCGGCACGCGGATTGAGCGCGCCTCCTGGGATCGCCAGATGGGGCTGGACTTGTCCGGATGCCGCGGCGTTCAGTTCGAGTTCTTCTGCGGGGACGCCTCGCCGGTATCGTACTTCAGTCTCTATTTTCAGAGTGGCGCTGGTTGGTACTCGGCGAGCTTTTACCCCGACTCGCCGGGCTGGAACCGCATCACGATCGAGACATCGGCCATGTCCAACGAAGGCGAACCCGCCGGCTGGGCCTCGGTCAGGACGGTTCGGCTCTCGGCCTGGCGCGCGGGTGACACGTCCACCGAATTCCTCGTGCGCGACTTCCGCCAGGTGGGCGTCCTGGGCGCGGACACGCTGGTGGCCTTGGTGCGATGCGATTCCGCCACCCGAACGAGTCCGGGCGAGGCGGCCAGTGCCCAGCAGTTTTGCGCCGCGGTTGCCGCTCACTTCAAGGCGCTCGGCATCGAGTACACCACGCTAAGCGACCTGGACCTCACCGCCGAACGGTTGCGGCACCCCCGCCTCGTCGTGCTTCCCCACAACCCGGTCATGCCGCGGGAGGCAGTCGGGAGCCTGGTCGCTTTTCTTAACCGCGGCGGGCGGTTGCTCGCGTTCTACGGGATGCCGGAGGGCTTGCGCTCGGTGACGAAGATCGAGGCCGGTCCGTTCGTGCGACCTGCCCGGCCGGGTGGTTTTGCCGCGATGCGCTTTGTCGAAGGCGCGCTGCCTGGCGCCCCTTCCGCGGTCACGCAGCATTCCTGGAACATCCGCGAGCCCAAACCGGTGTCGGGTGCGAGTCGCGTGATCGCGGAGTGGCTGGACCCCGAGGGACGGCCCACCGGGCACGCCGCCGTCGTGGCCTCTTCCAATGCGATCGAGATGGCTCACGTGGTTCTCGGGGACGACGCCGCGAACAAGCGCCGGATGCTGCTGGCCATGGCCGGTTACCTCGTTCCGCAAGTCTGGCCCCTGGCTGCCGATGCCGCGCTGGATCGTGTCGGCCGGTTGAGCGGGTTCCGCGACTTCGACGACGCCGTAACACAGATCAGCGCGCTGGGGGGCCAGGAGCCCCGCGTGGTCGCCGAGATGGGAGCGGCGCGTCGGTTGCGCGAGGAGGCGGTCACCCAGCGTGCGGCGGGTCAGTATGCGGAGGCGTGGATCCGGGCCCACGAGGCCGGCGGACATTTGCTGAGAGCCTTCGCGGCCGCGCAACGCGCACAGGCTGGCGAGTTCCGCGCCTTTTGGTGCCACAGTGCGTTTGGCGTGGACGGCATGGACTGGGACAAGGCGATCGGCCGGTTGGCGGAGAACGGCTTCACGGCGATCCTGCCCAATCTCCTTTGGGGCGGCGTGGCGTTCTACCCCAGCACCGTTCTCCCGGTGTCGCCGGAAGTCGCGACACGTGGTGACCAGCTCGAGCAATGCCTGGCCGCCTGCCGCAAGCACGGGCTCCAAATCCATGTCTGGAAAGTGAATTGGAACCTGGGTTCCGCACCCCGCGATTTCCTCGAGCGCATGCGCCTCGAGGGCCGTCTGCAAACGAGTGCGGGCGGGAAGGAAGAACCCTGGCTTTGTCCGTCGCATCCGGCCAACCAGGACCTCGAGGTCGGCTCGATGGTCGAGGTCGTGCGGCGCTATCCCGTGGATGGCATCCACTTCGACTACATCCGGTATCCGGACAGCGAGCACTGCTTCTGCGCCGGCTGTCGGGAACGGTTCGCGCGACTCGGGGGCGGCAGCGGGTGGCGTTGGCCCGAGGACGTGCGGCCGGGCGGGTCGCAGCGTCAGGCCTGGCTCGACTGGCGCCGGGTCAACATCACGACGGTCGTGCGGCGCGTCAGCGAACAGGCCCGGGTGGTCCGACCGCAGATCCGCATCTCAGCCGCTGTTTTCCGGAACTGGCCGGCGGACCGCGACGGCGTGGGCCAGGACTGGCGGCTCTGGTGCGAGCGTGGCTGGCTCGATTTCGTCTGTCCGATGAACTACACGGGCAGCGAGGTGCAGTTCGAGAACTGGAGCCGAAAGCAGCAGGGTTGGGCGGGAACCACGCCGTGCTATCCGGGTGTTGGGGCGTGGGAGCTGACCCCCGAGCGGGTTATCGGTCAGATCCAGGCGACGCGGCGGCTGAACACGCGGGGGTTCGTGGTGTTCAACTACGACGCGGCTGCGGCCGCGGAACTGGTGCCGTTGTTGGGCGACGGGATCACTCGAGATGTCGGAATGGATGCTTCTCCTGCGGATCGCCTTCCATGAACCTCCCCCGGAGCGCGGACTTCAGTCCGCAGGAACCCGCGCCGGCTTGGGCGCGTCCCTGCGGACTGAAGCCCGCGCTCCTCACGAGTCTATGGCCACGGAGCGGGTCAAGAGGAACAGGTCGCTCTTCCCATATACCCCAACCCAGGTAGGGCGGGCACTCCTTTGCCCGGCGAAGGCCTCGCCCACCGGGACGGTGCACCCTCATGGGAAGGGCAGGTACTCGGTCTCATGCCCACCGTTCAGTCGGTGTCCCGACGCTCCTTGAACGGAACAGGGACGACCTGGTCGCACCGAGACGTTGAGCGCGCGGAGGGGTTGTGGAAATGCCGCTGACGAACGGTCGCGGCCGTGCTACTCCTCCTCCATGAACACCTACCTCCAATCCGGACTGTCCGACGCATCGGCGGTGCGAGCGGCCGCGTTCGAGTCCGTCGGTCTTTCGCGCCGCACGGCGTTGAAGACGGCTGCGGTCGCCCTCGCGGGTGCGGCCGCCCTCCCCGGACAAACCGCGGAAAGCGCGCCCGCGGGCGCCCCGGATATGCGGCGCGGTGCCACACGACGCTACCCCTTGAAGACGTCGATCAACCTGTGGGCCTTTCCCTACCCGCAGCGAATGAACCTCGAGGAATGCCTGCTGCTCGCAAAGCGCGCCGGGTTCGACGGCATCGAGCTCAATTATGATCTCGACAGTGACCTCTCTCCCAAGGCGGGTACCGCCGAATTCACGGCGATTCGCCGGATGGCCGACCGCATCGGGATCGCGATCAGCGGGCTGTGCTCGTTCTTGTTCTGGCCGTACCCGCTCACCAGCAACGACCCGGAGAAGCGGGCCCGCGGTTTGGAGCTGGCGGGGAAGATGGCGCAGGCCGCCCATGACCTGGGCACGGAGAATCTGCTCGTGGTTCCCGGGGCGGTCTGCATCCCCTGGCGCACGGATCACGAACCGGTCCCGAATGACCTCTGCGATCGCCGCGCGCGCGAGGCCGTGGGGCGCCTGGTGCCGGCCGCGGAGCGGCTGAAGATCCGCCTCAACATCGAGAACATCTTCTTCAACGGTTACCTGATGACGCCCATGGAGCTGAACGCCTTCGTCGACAGCTTCGGCAGCGACCACGTACGGATTCATTTCGACACCGGGAACATCATGCTGTTCCAGTTCCCCGAGCACTGGATTCCGCTCATGGGAAAGCGCATCGGCAACACGCATTTCAAGGAGTTCACCAAGAAAGGAACGGACCACTCGCTCGAGGCGTTCCGGCCGCTCCTGGACGGCACCACGAACTGGCCGGCCGTGATCGATGCCCTGGACGCGGTGGGCTACCGCGGCTACTGCACCTTCGAGTACTTCCATCCCTACGAGCACTATCCCGAGGCGCTGATCTATCAGACGGCGGATTCCCTGGACCGGATGCTCGGCCGGAAAGCGTAAAGGAGCGTGTTTCGCGAGCCGTTGCGCCGGGCTGCCAGCTCAACGCCGCATGACCCGCCAGGTTTCCACCGCGATGGCCGCCAGGATCACCGCCCCCCCGATCAAGGTGCGAAGCGTGGGGACCTCGCCGAACAGCAGCCCGGCCCCCACCGCCCCATAGATCGGAAGCAGCGTGGCGATGATCCCGGCGCTGCTCGCCTTGAGATGCTGCAGGCTGCGGGTGTAGAGCGTGTGGGGAAGTGCTGTGAAGCAGACCCCGAGCAACACCAGCTTCCCGGCCGACGCCGCGCTGACGGGGGCTCCGAAGAGCAACGCGATCGGGCTTAGCGCCAGGGCGCTGGCGGCCAGTTGGTAGAGAGTCACCTTGCCTCCGCCATGGCGCGCGACCAGGTCGCGGGTCAGCAGGTTGCGAACGGTGAAGCAGAGGGCCGAGATGATCCCGAGCAGCACCCCTCGTGTGATGTTGCTGGCCAACGAGAGATCAGGCACCAGGATGGCCACGCCGGCCAGGACGGTGACGCCCAAGACGATGTCCGCCCCGCGCACCGGCTCCCGGAACACCCAGGGCTCCAGCAGGGCCGTCATGACGGGATAGGTGTGCAGCGCCAGAATCCCGATCGCCACCGTTGATACCTGGATCGCCTGGAAATAGGTGACCCAATGTGCCGCCATCGCCAGCCCGCCCGCCATCAGCAGGCAAAGATCGCGGCGGGACTCGACTCCGAGCGGCCGTCCCTGTCCCCGGAGCGCGACCCACAGGGCCACCACCGCCACCACGGAACGCAGCCCGGTGATCTGAAAAGGCGGGAGCGGAACCCACTTTGCGAACAGCGCCGTCCCTCCCCAAAGGAGGACCGCGCTGTGGAGCTCGACCAGGCTGCGTCGGGATTCGGTCATGGCGATCGCGGGTTCAAGTCGCGACGGGCAGGGCAGAGTCGCGAATGCAGCCGCTCGCTGGCAAGCACCATGCACCGTGGCGGGCCGGGGGTGTTCGGTTGCCCGCCGGGCCCCGCGGAGGCTATGCGCGTCCTGGCGAAGGTTGCGTCGAGCCGACAGGCCGGGATTGGAGGCCTCGCCTCCTGACGTCGACGCCTACCGTATGGGGGCGTGAGTCCGCGGTGATTTCGCCTCCTGACGTCGGCGCCAAGAACGGTCTGTGGCGAGTGGCATCGCCATCCCCCGCCTCTGAATCCCGCCGTGCTGGCCACACGTCCAAGTTGTCGGAACGCCGAATCACCGAGCACCAGGTTCCTAGCGGATTATGTGGACAACACGAACGCTCAAGCTGACGGGATCACATGCAAACCTCCAGGTCCGCCACGCGTGCCTCGGGGCCCTGTTAGGCTGGACGATTTCCTGCGCGGTCGTCCTCGCACCCTCGGCACATCCCGCTGACCTCCCGGTTGGAGAAGACCCACAAGAGGAACCAGCGCCACTTTCCCCGGCAGCCGTCGTTCTCGCTCGTGACGGCAGCCATGCCTTCGTGGCCTGCGCCACCGCGGGAAGGGTCCAGGTGATCGGCCTGCCGTCGGGTGAGATCGAAAGAGCAGCGGCCGTCGCGGGCATGCCTGCGGACCTGGTGCTGGCTCCGGACGGCAGCCGTCTTTTTGTCGCCTGCTCGGGTACTCCCAGCCAGGTCCAGGTGCTTGACCCCGCCACGCTAGAGCCTCAGGCGGTTCTGCCCGCCGGTCACACGGCGTCCGCTCTGGCGCTCAGTCCGGACGGCGCCGAGCTGTTCGTGTGCAACCGATTCAACGATGACGTCTGGGCATTGAGCGCGCGCGACGGCGCGTTCCTGGGGCGCTTCCCGGTCCTGCGCGAGCCCGTGGCGGCTGCCGTTTCACCGGACGGGACCTTGCTGGTGGTGGCCAATCACTTGCCGGACCACCGCGCCGATGACGCGGAAACGGGAGCTGCCGTCACGGTGATCGACCTGCGCACGCGCGAAGTCCTGAAGCATGTCCCGCTGCCGCGCGGGTGTGGCATGTTGCGGGGCCTGGCGTTTTCCCCGGACGGCCGCTACGTCGTCGTGACACACCTCCTCGCGCGGTATTACCTCCCCACCACGCACGTGGACTTCGGCCGCATCAACAGCAACGGGATCAGCATCATTGACCTTCGCCGGCTCGCCTGGCGGAACCTGCTGTTGTTGGACACCTCGGGTCGCGGCGCTGGCAATCCCTGGGACGTGGCTTGGACCGCGGACGGAGGCACGATTGTGGTCAGCCATGCCGGCACTCATGAAATCAGCCTGGTGGACGCTGCCGCGCTCCTGGATCGGCGCACCGTCGCCCCTCGCCGTGTCTCCCTGGAAGGGCGCGGACCGCGAGGCTTGGCGCTCCACGGTTCGCAGGTCGTCGTGACCGGGTACTTCTCGGACACGGTGGAGTGGTTCGGGATGGACGATCCCGAACTCATCGTGACGAAGATGATGCTTCGCGAACTGCCGCCGGCTGACGCTGCCGGCGCGGAGAGTTTCGGGTTACTCGCGGCGGGTCTGCCCGCCGGCCAAGACCCTGCCAGCCAGGGTGGGGGACGCAGCCCATGGCCCGCCGGGGACGGTGGGCAACGGAGTGCCCGCCCTACCGGGCTGCCGCTTACCGGAAGCGGCGACGTGAGGGAAGCCAGCGAGATCGAGCGCGAACGGGCGGACGGTCGTGACCAGCGCTTGCGACGCCGTCGTGGGGAAGCGTTGTTCAATGATGCCACCCTGTGCTTCCAGGGCTGGCAGAGCTGCGCCAGTTGTCATGATTCCGACGCCCGGGTCGATGCGCTGAACTGGGATCTCCTCAACGACGGGACTGGCAATCCGAAGAACGCCAAGAGCCTGCTTTGGGCTCACCGGACGCCTCCCGCCATGTCCCTCGGAGTGCGCGCGAATGCCGCGGTCGCCGTGCGTGCCGGCCTGCGACACATCCTGTTTACGGAGCAACCTGAATCGGTGGCCCTCGCCCTCGAAGCCTACCTCGAATCCCTCGAGCCGATCCCCAGCCCCTGGTTGGAGCAGGGGCGGTTGAGCGCCGCCGCGGAACGGGGACGGCAGCTCTTCATGGACAGGGAAGTCGGCTGCTCGCGCTGTCATCCGCCCCCGTTGTTCACGGACCTTCGAACCCACGACGTCGGGACGCAGGGACGGACGGATCGTCCCAACGAGCGGTTCGACACGCCGACCCTTGTCGAAATCTGGCGCACGGCGCCCTACCTCCATGACGGCTCGGCAGCCTCGCTCCGCGACGTCCTCACCACCGCCAATCCACGGGACCAACTCGGGAGGACTTCCCACTTGAACGCTGCGCAACGGGACGACCTGGTCGCCTACTTGCGTTCGCTTTGAGTCGGCGGCCGAGTGGCGGCCTTCTCGCGGCTCATGATCCCGCAGGTGGAGTCGCGGGTATGTTGTCTGTGGCCCCAGGGTAGTTCCATGTGGTTGGTGATTTTCGTCTTGGTACCGCATGGGACGACGAACCGAAAAGCGCCGGTAAACCGGACGCACTCCCAACGCTTCGCGCCGCTCCAAGGCATGTTCGAAGTCGCAAAGCGCCTGGAGTGCGGGGATTCATCCCCGCTTTCGGAACAGGTTCATGCGAAGTGATCCGTTCCGTTTGGACCTGCTCCGTGGGCCATGAACCTGCCCTCCAAACTTGGGGCGCGCAGTCGCTTGCGCACCGCATCGGCGGGCAGCAGAGTGCCCGCCCTACCTGGTTCCTCGTGCGTCGCCCCAGGCTCTTCTTGACGCAACGATCCTCCAGCCCTTCAAAAGAAGCCCTATCAGGCCTCGAGCGCCGGTACGTCCACCCACGCCCGCTTCTCCCACGACTCGAGCCCCTTTTCGGCGAGTTGCACGCCCTTGGCGCCTTCCAGCAGATCCCAGCGAAACGGTTCGTCCAGGACGACGTGGCGGAGGAAGAGTTCCCACTGGGCCTTGAACGCGTTGTCGTAGGGCTGGTAGTCGGGCACCCGCTCCCAGGCGTCGTAGAAGTTGATCGGGTTCGGAATGTCAGGGTTCCAGACCGGACGCGGCGTGGCACTGGCGTGTTGGACGAGGCAATCGCGCAGGCCGGCGACCGCCGAACCGTGAGTGCCGTCGACCTGCAGAGTCAGCAAGTCATCACGACGGACGCGCACGCACCACGAGGAGTTGAACTGGGCAATGACGCCGGACTCGAGTTCGAAGGTCGCGTAGGCCGCATCGTCCGCGGTGCAGCGGTACGGCTTCCCCTGTTCGTCCCAGCGCTGCCGGAGGTGCGTCGCGCCCCGACAGGAGACGGCGCGCACCTTACCGAACAGGTTGTCGAGCACGTAACGCCAGTGACAAAGCATGTCGACGATGATTCCTCCGTCGTCTTCCTTGCGGTAGTTCCAGGACGGCCGCTGCGCCGGGATGACGTCCCCGGGAAAGACCCAGTACCCGAACTCACCGCGCACGGAAAGGATCTCGCCGAAGAAGCCCGACCGCATGAGCGTCTGCAGCTTGAGCAGTCCGGGCAGCCAGAGCTTGTCTTGCACCACGCCGTGCTTGACGCCCGCCCGCCTGGCTTCCTGGTACAGCTCGTAAGCGGCGCGCGTGTTCGTGGCGGTCGGTTTCTCGCAATAGACGTGCTTGCCGGCGGCGATCGCCCGCTTGACGGCGTCCGCACGGCGGCCCGTGGTCTGGGCATCGAAGTAGATGGGATAGCCGGCCTGGGCCAGGGCGGCGTCGAGGTCGGTGGTCCAATGCACCCCGGGCTGCATGGCGGCAAGCCGCTCCAATCGGGATTCGTTGCGACCCACCAACATCAACTCGGGCACGATGCGTTCGTGATCGTTCACCCGGACGCCGCCCTGCTGGATGATGGCCACCAGGGAGCGGAGGTAATGCTGGTTGGTGCCCATCCGACCGGTCACGCCGTTCAGGATGACGCCGACGAGGTGCGTGCTCATGGGTGTGGGGAATGTGCGGGTGAATCGGTGATCGTGGCGACTACGCCGGCTTCTCGATGCACTGGGGCTGGGCTCCAGGTGGCAGCGGCGGGGCTTCATGACCAGCCCGCGGGAGCGTGCCGGCGAGTTCCTGTCGCCAGTGCGCGACTTCGCCGGCGGGCCCGTAGCAGTACAACATGCGGAGGGGCACGTCGCCCACGTTCGTGAGTTGATGATAGACGTGCGGAGGAATGTACACGGCCTGCCCCGCCCGCACGGTTTGTCGTTCCTCACCCAGGCACATTTCGCCCGTCCCCTCGAGGATGAGGTAAACCTCCTCCTGCTCTTGGTTATGCCAGGGGACCTGGCCGCCACGGGGATCGAGAGTGACGTTCCCGAGGGAGAAGTTCCGGCATTGGATGGGAGCCACCCCCCCGACCACGTTCTGGGTTCGTCGTCGCGCCGGGTATCGGCGACCCTCGATGTGGTTCAGATCCGAGATGATCATGGTCGTGACGCCACGGTTGAGCGCTGCCACCCCACCTCGGGCGGGCCTGCCCGAACGCGGGTTCCGGCCCGGCACCCGGGACCGTGAGCGGATGGCTGAGCCTGATCGGGTCCGGCCGGACGCGCGAGCCGAATCTCTGGGGCAGATCGTGCCCAGGCCGCGGCCACTTCCCCCTTGCCTCCGCGAAGCGGCGTTGGGCAAGGTTCCCCATGGCGAACCTCAAGCCACTTTCGGAGCTCGACACGCAGTTTTATCAACCCGCCGACGCGTTTTTCCCGGCGCACCGGGACACCGCGCTCACCTACGACGACGTCACGTTGGCGACGCTCTATTCGGAGATCCTGCCTCGCGACACGCACCTCGAGACCCAGTTGACACCCGAGTTGCGGTTGAACATCCCGATCCTGTCCGCGGACATGGACACCGTCACGGAGTCGCGCATGGCCATTGCCATGGCGCTCAACGGCGGCCTCGGGGTGATCCACTACAACATGCCCGAGCGGCAACAGCTATCCGAGGTCAGCCGCGTCAAGAATCACGTCCACGGCCTCATTCAGGACCCGATCAAAGTGAGCCCGGAGCAGCGGATCGGCGATGTGCTGCGCGTCATCGAGGAACGTCGTTTCGCCTTCAGCACGTTCCCGGTCGTGGACGCGGAAGGCAGGCTCGTGGGGTTGCTTTCAAGCCATGTGGTCAAGCCCCGCTACGCCCAGCGCAAGATTGCGGAGGCCCTGACGCCGCGGGCGCAGGTTCACACGATCCGGCAGGAGGAACTCGGCGAGGATCCGATCGCCCGGGCGGACCGCTTCTTCACGGATCATCCGGGCATTCACAAGCTGCTGGTGGTGGACGCGGAGGACCGGTTGCGGGGTCTGTTCACCATGAGCGACATCGAACGCATCACGCTCGAGCGGGAGGCGCAGTTCCGGCCCGCCCGGGATGCCCGGTTCCATTTGATCTGCGGCGCGGCGGTGTCGGCGACCCGCAACGCCTTCGGCGAACTGGATCGCGATCGGATCCTGAGCCATGTCGGTGACCTGGTGGGGCGCGGGTTGGACCTGGTGGCGGTCTCGACGGCACACGGGTTCAGCCGGGGCGTGGGGGACGCCGTACGCATGATCCGGCAGGCCTTTCCAACACTGCCGATCATGGCAGGTAACGTGACCAGCGCCGCCGGGGTCGAGTATCTCGTCGAGTGCGGGGCGAACATCATCAAGGTCGGCCAGGGACCGGGTTCGATTTGCACGACGCGGATGGTGGCAGGGGTCGGCATTCCCCAATTGACGGCCCTTTACGTGTGTTCGCGCGCCGCCGCAGCCATTGGGGCCAGCATCGTCGCCGATGGCGGTATCGCCAAGTCGGGCGACATTGTGAAGGCGCTGACGCTGAGCCAGGCGGTGATGTGCGGCGGCATTCTCGCCGGGTGCACCGAATCGCCGGGCGAGGTCATCGAGATCGACGGGAAGCTCTACAAGCAGTACCGCGGCATGGGCAGCCTGGCAGCGATGCGCGCCGGGGCCGCGGCCCGGTATGGTCACAGGTCGAACAACACGCGGAAAGTCGCGGCGGAAGGCGTCGAGGCGCTGAAAGAATCCGCCGGCTCTGCGGATGGCGTGCTCACCCAGCTGATCGGAGGGATTCAGTCGGGAATGGGCTACCTCGGCGCGGCGAATCTGGAGCGCCTGCGGGAGGCGGCACATTACATCCGGGTGACGGAAGCGGGTCGACGCGAGGCCGCCCCGCACGACATCGTCGAGATCCGCGCCGGCGGGACCCCGCCCCGGATCGGCTGATCAGGTCCCCAGGTAAGCGAACAGAGCCTCGAACTCCAGGCGCTGGAGCTCGCGGGCCAGCCGGTATGGCGGTGCTTCCTGTGGCAGAACTGCGCAACGCTCGCACTCGTCGACGAACGCCAGCGCGTCCCACCGATCCCCCGGCAGCAGGCGACCGGCGGCTTCCTGGCTACCTTCAACGGCGAGGCGTTCCTTCGCCGCGACCGCGAGCGGTCGATACACCGGGTGCTGCCCGGCGCGCCGGAACCAGTACTTCGCATTGCCGTAATCGGGCTCACGGCGATGCATGATTCCGTGGATCAGACTGCCATCCCGGTCATCGATGGCTTGAACGATGCGGTGCGCGGCTTCCAGATGATCATGCCACAGGAGAATGGCCGCGCGGACGAGGGCGTGCTGGCGTTCGGACCAGCCCGCCTGGACTGCGACATCCCGCAAGTTCTGCGACAAGGGCTCCGCAGGTTGGATTTGAGCACGGGTTTCCGGCCCGAGACCCGGAGGCTCCGGAGTCAGAAGAAAGCTGCGGATGCGGTGGAGCACAGCACGGAGCGCCGGACGCCCGGGGCGCAGGGATCAACGCTGCTTCAGCTTCGGCCAGTCTCCGGTGCCTTGGGTGAGGGTCTTGATGCGGCACAGGAACATGTCGGCCGTGATGTAGAGCGTGGTGCCGTCGGCGTCCCCCCAGGCACAGTTGGCCGTGGCCTCCCCGGTGTTGATGATGCCCAGCAACTTGCCTACCGGGGAGATCACCAGGACACCGCCAGGGCCCGTGGCGAACACGTTTCCGGCGCGGTCCACCTTCAGCCCGTCGGGCAACCCCTTGCGACCGGCCAGCAGCGGCTTGGCATCAAAGAACACGATGCCGGTATCGAGCGTTCCGTCGGGCAGCACCGGGTACGACATGATGAGCGGGTTGACCGGGTCGGAGACAGCAACGTACAGCACCTTGCCTTGGGGCGAGAGGGCCACGCCGTTCGGGAAGGGGAGATCGCGGGTGAGCAGGGCGACCTCGCCGCTGGCACGCAGCAGGAAAACGCCGCTGAAGACCAGTTCCTGTCCGAGCAGGCGGTTTTCGTCGGCGGGGTCGCGAGGCAGACCGTACGTGGGGTCGGTGAAATACAGGTTGCCTTCGTGGTCGTAAACGAGGTCGTTGGGGCTGTTGAACCTCAGGAATTTGTAGAATTCGGCCAGGGTGACGAATCCTTTGCCGGGCTCGAAGCGCGCGACGCGGCGGTCGCCGTGCTGGCAAAGCACCAGGCGGCCGTGGCTGTCCAAGGTGAGCCCGTTGGAACCCTGTTCGCGGTCCTCGCCTTCCCGGCGCCGGGACGCGGTATAGCCGCTTGGGTACAGGTACTCGCGGGTGCCGACGCCTTCCTTCCAGACGAACACGACGTTCCGCGGCACATCGGAGAAGTAGAGTACTCCCGCTTTGCGGTCCCAGACCGGGCCCTCGGCCCATTCAAAGCCGCCGGCCAGCTTTTCAAGCTTCGCGTCGGGCGCGATCAGGCTGTCGATGGCCGGATCCAAACGCTCGACGCTGCCGAACGTGGGATACTGTTTGGCTGGAGCCGGCGGTTCCTTCGCCTGAACCGTGGCAGGAACGGCCAGAAGAAGCGAGGCACACGTGGTCGTCCAGAGGACGGTCAGAGCATGGCTTTTCATAGTGCGGACGCAGGCAGCAGCATCAAATGCAGGTTTCTGAGGGTCAAGGGAAAAGCCCGAACTTGGCGATCGCCGGCGGCGGTCACCCTGGTCGCCGGAAGTTGCCTTGCCCGGAACGGACATTCCGGGCATAGTCACCCGAAGCGTTGCGCGGCGCCATGAAAACCAATCCCAGACCACCGCAGGCCGGTGGATTCACCCTCATCGAGCTCCTGGTCGTCATTGCCATCATCGCCATCCTGGCAGGCATGCTCCTGCCGGCCCTGGCACGGTCCAAGGCCAAAGCCCACGCCATCCTGTGCATGGGCAACGGCCGCCAGATGATGCTCGCCTGGCGCCTCTACGTGGACGACAACAACGACAAGGTTCCCCAGTCTTACGGGCCCCACGAATGGGTCGATGGAGACCTCGACTTTTCCTCCCGCCCCGAGAATTGGGATATCGAGCGCAACATCACCAAGAGCCTGCTCTGGCCGTACTGCGGCAATTCCGCCGGGATCTGGAAGTGCCCGGGTGACAAGAGCACCGTCGTGGTCAGCGGCGTCACCAAGCCGCGCGTCCGCAGCATCGCCATGAACGCCTGGTTCGACAGCACGGACGTCGCCGGTTTCGGTCCGGCCGGCTTCCGCATCTACAAGAAGATGAGCGATGTCGTGGATCCCGGACCCAGCATGACCTGGGTCTTCCTCGACGAGCGTGAGGACTCGATCAACGATGCCGAGATGGTCGTCGGCATGTGGGGCTATCCGGACCGTCCGCAGGAGTGGAAGATCGTGGATTACCCGGCGAGTTACCACGCGGGTGCCGGCGGCTTTTCGTTCGTGGACGGTCATTCGGAGATCCGCAAGTGGCTGGACCCCCGGACGACGCCGCCGCTCAGCAAGAGCCTCTCGCTGAACGTCTCCTCGCCCAACAACAAGGACGTGCTCTGGCTCATGGAACGTTCCACGCGGAAGAACTGAAGCGCCGTGGCTCTTGAGTCTGCGGAAAGGGCCGTCGGATCCAGACCGCGACCGCGCTGGGTGCGCCGGGTGGGGTATGCGTTGGCGGTGCTGGTCCTCCTGGTCGTGCTCCTGGTGGTGTGGGGCTGGGCAGCCCTGCGACTGAGTCTCCCCAAGCTCGAGGGCGCGTCGCCACTCGCCGGGCTCTCGGCACCCGTGGGAGTGACCCGGGACGCCCTGGGCATCCCGACGCTCACAGCCACCAACCGCGCCGACCTCGCCCGGGCCACGGGCTTCCTCCACGCCCAGGAGCGCTTCTTCCAAATGGACCTCCTCCGACGAGCCGCCGCCGGCGAGTTGAGTGAACTTCTCGGTCCGGGCATTGTGGAGCACGATCTCTTCATCCGCCGCTATCGGCTCCGCTCCGGCGCTCGTGAAACCCTCTCCCGAGCCCGGTCGGCCGAACGCGACTTGCTGGACGCGTATGCGGAGGGCGTGAACGCCGGATTGACCGCATTGCGAGCGCGCCCGCCCGAGTACTTTCTCCTGCGCCAAAAGCCGGTGGCGTGGCGCGCCGAGGACTCGGTGCTGGTATTGCACAGCATGGCGCTGGAACTGAGCGATCCGGGCGCGAATCAGGAAGCCGCGATCGCCATTGTCCGGAAGGTGCTTCCAGAAGCGGCCCGCGAGTTTTATGTGCGTCGCGACACGCTGACGCCCGCCATGCTGGATGGCACGAAGGTGGCGACGCCAAGGCTGCCGAAACCGGAGGAGTTCGACGTTCGCTCCGGAGGCGCAAGCGCGGGCTCGACGGCGGACCCTGAGCTCCGGCACTTCCCGGGCAGCAACGCCTGGGCCGTGGATGGTCGCCGCACAGGCACCGGGGCAGCCATGCTTGCCAACGACATGCATCTCGGGCTCGGCCTGCCGAACGTGTGGTACCGCGCCGAGTTCGTATGGTCCACGCCGGACGGCAACCGTCATCGTCTGGTGGGGGCCACGTTGCCGGGCACCCCCGCGATGGTGGTGGGGAGCAACGGCCGCGTTGCCTGGGGATTCACCGCCGCCCAACTCGATGTCAGTGACCAGGTATTGATCGACACGGACGCCGACCACCCCGAGGCCTGTCGGGTTGGCCAGGCCTGGCAACCGTACCAGGTCGAGGCGGAGACGATCACGGTGGCGGGCGCTTCCACCGTTGTGCTGCGGCTGCGGCTTTCGCCGTGGGGGCCAGTCGGAACGAACAGCCTGGGGCAAACGGTGGCGTTCCGTTGGGCGATGCAGTTGCCGGAGGCCGCGAACTTCGGTCTGTTGCAGTTTGAAACCGTTTCGCGAGTCGAGGAGTTGCTGGACCTGGCGCCTGGCTGCGGATTGCCCTGGCTGAACGTGCTCGCCGCCGATCGTGAAGGCCACATCGGCTGGACCTTGGGAGGCCGTTTCCCGAAGCGGGTGGGGTTCGACGGGCGTGAGCCGCGTTCCTGGGCGGACGGCCAATGCCGTTGGGACGGCTGGTTCGAGACCGCCGAAATGCCCCGGGTGGTCGATCCGACCAACGGCGTGCTCTGGAGCGCAAACAATCCGGCGCTCGGCACCGAAACCTACGAGCGGTTGAGGGGAGGGGACCTGACAGACAACGGTGCCCGGGCGCAGCAGATTCGTGATCGCCTCCTGGAGTTGTCGCAGGCCCGGCCGGGCGATCTGCTCGCGATTCAACTCGACGATCGGGCGCTGTTCCTGGCGCCATGGCAGCAGCGGCTCCTCGAGGTGTTTGCGGCCTCGAGCAACGAGGTCCGGTTCGCCGAGGCCCGACCGTTCGTTGCGGACTGGGGTGGCCGGGCCGCGACGAACTCGGTGGGTTACCGCGTGGTGCGGGCCTTCCGGTGGCATGTGCGAGACCTGCTCCTGGCGCCGGTGGTCGAGCGGTGCCGGCGCGCCTACCCCGGTTTCACATATCTTCCCGGGGAGCCAGGTGGCGTCCTCGAGGATCTCCTGGCGCAACGCCCGGCTCACCTGCTCCCGCCGCCCTTTACCTCCTACGACGAGCTGCTGGCGGCGGCCGCGCGAGCAGCCCTGGACTCGCTTCCGAAGGACCGGCCGCTGGCGCAGAACACGTGGGGGGAGCTGAACCGTGTGCGGCTTCAGCATCCTTTTGGCAAGGCGCTCCCTTTCCTGAGCCGGTGGCTCGATCTCCCGGCGCGGCAACTCCCCGGCGACGACAGCATGCCGCGAGTCCAGGGGCGGGCGTTCGGGGCTTCGCAACGCCTGGTGGTCTCGCCCGGTCGCGAGCCCGAGGGGATTTTCCACATGCCGGGCGGTCAGAGCGGTCATTTCCTCTCTCCGTACTACGGGGCGGGTCACGGCGATTGGGAGGAAGGTCGACCGTCCGCGTTGCTACCGGGGCCGCCCGTGCATCGGCTCCGGCTCATGCCGGGCTCGTAGGCGGAAGGCGTGCCTGCCTGGCAAGGGTGTCGGACGCCTGGGCCCTACGCCCGAAGCAGGCGGCGGCTTTCGGTCCATGCCGACGGGCTTCTGTGACCAGACTTCCGAACACCATGAAAGTGAACGCTCTGAAAACGAGCGTGTTGGATTGTCGAAGTCCGGCAGGCTGCTAGGCTTCCGCTTCGGGGACGCCATCTAAGGACGCACATGCTCGCCCACCTGGACCGGAAGCTCCTGCGCGACCTGAACCGCATGAAGGGTCAGGCGCTCGCGGTGGCGTTGGTCATGGCTTGCGGCCTGGCGATGATGATCATGGCACGCAGCCTGATCCGTTCCCTCGAGACCACCCGGCGGGAGTATTACGAATCCAAGCGATTTGCGGACGTCTTTGCCCATCTGAAACGGGCACCGCTGTGGATGGCCGATCGGGTCAGGGCCTTGGAGGGCGTGGCCGAAGTGCAGCCCCGGATTGCTTCCGAAATCACCCTGGACATCCCTTCGCTCGATGAGCCCGCCAGCGGGCGGGTGGTTTCGTTGCCGGATTTCGAGGAGCCGCGGCTCAACCGGCTTTACCTCCGCAGCGGTCGGGGCCTCGTGCCCGGTCGACGCGGGGAGGTGCTGGTGGGGGAAGCCTTTGCCGAGGCCAACGGCCTGCGCCCCGGCGACACCGTCACCATGCTGCTCAACGGACGCCGGGAGACGTTGCGCCTCGCCGGAACGGTGCTGTCCCCGGAGTACGTCTTCGAGTCACGGCCCGGCACGGCGCTTCCGGACAACCGGACCTACGGGATCTTCTGGATGCCGTACGCCGAGCTGGCGGCCGCGTTCGATCTCGATGGCGGGTTCAATCACCTGAGTCTCCTGCTCGAGCCGGGCGCCTCCGAGCGTGCGGTGATTGCCGAGCTGGACCGCCTGCTGACGCCGTATGGCGGTCGCGGAGCGTACGGGCGGGGCGATCACCCTTCGCACATCCGGGTTTCAGACGAGATCCGGGTGCTCCACACGCTGTCGATCGGTTTTCCCGTCGTGTTCCTGAGCGTGGCGGCCTTCATGACCAACGCGGTGCTTTCGCGGCTGCTCGCCTTGCAGCGGGAGCAGATCGCGATCCTGAAGGCGTTCGGGTTTACGAACCGGCAGATCGTGGGGCACTACCTGAAGTTCGCGTTCGTGATGGTGGCGACCGGTTCCGTCCTCGGCGGGCTGGGTGGGGTGCTGTTGGGGCACCGGATCGTTGAGCTGTACAAGATCTTCTTTCGCTTTCCGGTGCTCGAGTTCCGCCTGGACCAGTCCGCGCTCTGGCTGGCTCTCGTCGTGAGTGCCGCAGCCGCGGCAGTGGGGGTTTTCGGTGCCGTGCGCCGGGCGGCGCAATTGCCGCCGGCGGAGGCCATGCGCCCGGAGCCGCCGGCGGATTATCGTCCGGCGTTGCTCGAGCGGACGGGAATCGGCCGCTGGTTCTCCCACACGTTTCGCATCGCCATTCGCAACATCGAGCGCAAGCCGATGCAGGCGGTGTTCACGGTGGCGGGTCTGTCGCTGGCAACCGGCATTCTCATCGTGCCGAATGCGTTTCGGGACTCGGTCAGCCAGGTTCTCGACTTTCAGTGGGACGTGGTGCAGCGGCAGGACATGAGCGTGGGATTGATGGAGCCGGGGCACGAGTCGGTGAATCATCTGTTTGAACGGTTGCCCGGGGTGGTGAGCGTCGAGCCGTTTCGCACCGCCTTCGTGCGGTTGCGTCACGGGCATGCCAGCCGGCAGCTGGCGTTGCAGGGACAACTCCCCGACGCGCTGCATAACCGCGTGATTGACGACAGTTACCACCGCATCGTGCCTCCCACCAACGGCGTCGTCGTTTCGTCCAAGCTCGCGGAGGTGCTGGGGGTCGAGATTGGGGAACCCCTGACGGTGGAAGTCCTCGAGGGACGGCGGATGACCCGGGTGGTACCCCTGGTGGGATTGGCGGAAGACCTGGCTGGGGTGGCTGCGTACATGGATCTCCGGGCCTTGAATCGTATGCTGGGCGAAGGCGATGTGGTCTCCGGGGCCAGCTTCCGGCTCGACGATTCCCGCCGGGGCGAATTCCTGCGGGCGTTGAAGGAAATACCGCGCGTGAGCTGGGTGGCGGTGAAGTCGTCGCTCCGCGACAATTTCCGCAAGACCACCGCGGCGAGCATCAACCTGTTTCAGAAGATCTACATGGCCTTCGCCATCATCGTGGCCTTCGGCGTCGTTTATAACAACGCGCGAATTTCGCTCGCCGAACGCGCCCGCGAACTGGCGACGCTGCGCGTCATCGGATTCTCGCGCCGCGAAGTGGGGACAGTTCTGGTCACGGAGCTGGTCTTGCTGGCGCTGGTGGCCGTGCCGATCGGTCTGCTGCTCGGCACGGGTTTCGCCGCCGGAATCGTCAACGCCATCAATACCGAGACCGTCCGGCTGCCCGTGGTGCTGACTACGTCCAACTACGCCTTCGCCGCCGCCACGGTCGCTGTCGGCTCGGCCTTGTCGGCAATCGTGGTCCTGCGGCGCCTGAACCAGCTCAACCTGGTGGGTGCCCTGAAAGCTCCGGAGTAGACCCATGACCACGCTCACGAATTCACCTGGCACCCGTCCCACGCCTGCCGACCGGCTTCCCGAAGCTCCATGAAAAGCCCGAAACCTCTCCTCAGCGCTCCCGCTTCCGGGGCGGCGCGGCGCCGCAGCAGCCACCGCTGGACCCGGCGCGGTTTGCCCATCCTCGGGGCTGTGGCCCTGCTGGCGTTGATCACCGCCGGTCTCTGGCCGAAGCCGTTGCCGGTCGAGGTTGCTGTCGTTGCCGAAGGGCCTCTCCGCGCGACCGTGAACGAGGAGGGCAAGACGCGGATTCGGCAACGCTTCGTCGTCTCCGCTCCCGTGACGGGGCAGCTGCGGCGGATTCCGCTCGATCCCGGCGACGCGGTAACCGCGGACCAGACCGTGGTGGCCGTCATCGCACCGCTCACGCCCTCGCTGCTGGATCCGCGCACGCGTACCGCCACCGAGGCGCGACGCGACGCCGCGGCGGTCCGGCTCGACACCGCGCGCCGCGCGCTGGGCTTCGCCAACAGCGAGCGGGAGCGCTTCGAGAAACTGTTCGCCGACAATGTGGTTTCGATTCAGGAGGTCGATGCGGCGCGCTGGCGCCAGGAGTCCGCCCAAGGCGAAGCGGCCGCCGCGGAAAGCGCGCTTCGCCAGGCCGAGGCCGAACTGAGCGAGGCGGTTCCGGCCCTCGACCCTTCGCTGCCGGCTCCGCAACCGGTCGAAGTGAAGGCGCCTGCCAGCGGCCGCATCTTGCGGGTTTTCGAGAAGAACGCGCGCGTGGTCGCCCCTGGAATGCCCTTGCTGGAGATTGGTGACCCCGCGGACCTCGAGGTTGTCATCGACGTGCTCTCACGAGACGGCGCGGTTCTGGTTCCGGGAACACCGATCGAACTCATCCAGTGGGGCAAGGACGAACCGCTGCGCGCCAAGGTCCGGTTGGTCGAGCCGGCGGCCTTTACCAAGGTGTCGGCGTTGGGGGTGGAAGAGCAGCGCGTGAACGTGATCGCCGATTTTGTGAGTCCACCCGAGCAGCGTTTGGGGCTGGGCGACCAGTTCCGCGTCGAGGCGCGCATCATCCTTTGGGAGGAAGCCAAGGTGCTGAAAGTGCCGGCAGGCGCGCTCTTCCGGAGGGGCGATCGTTGGTGGGCGTTTGTGCTCGAGCAAGGGGCGGCTCGGCTCAGGCCGGTCGAGCCCGGGAGGTCGAGCGGACGCGAGACCCAGATTCTGCGCGGCTTGAAAGCCGGAGAGCAGGTGGTGATCTACCCGGGCGACCGGGTGTCGGAAGGCCGCCGCGTCCGGCCGATCACGATCTAGTGAGGCGCACCTCAGACCCACGCCCACCCATTCTATCCGGAATGGCCCGGCCATTTCCCATCTGCCGTTACCCGCGCCTCGCTTTATGGAATCCTCGAAGCGTAGGGCGGTTGCAGGCATTGCAGCTGCATCGGTAAAACTCGACTCGATCGCAACGAAGTTGCCGATTCGAGGAGTCCAGCCGGCCCCGTTCAGCCCCGAAGTTCAGAGCTGCAGCCTGAGCAGGCCCACTTCCAGGGCAAGGGCTTCCTGCACGTTGGTGTGGAGGGAACGTTGGGTGCGTTCGAGCGACTGGAGGTTGGCAGCCGCCACCGGCTCGCGCAATCGACCCGCCACCGCGTGCGTGCTCGCCGTCAGCTCCGGAAGGCTCAGCCGTTCGCCCGCGAGCTGTTGCGTGACCAACCAGATGTCGCGCAACCACCATTGCAGGGCGAGCAGCAGTTCGGACCGCTGGCGCCGGTATTCGGCCTCGATCGCGGCCGTGAGTTCATCCTCCCATTTCTCACGCAGTTCCGGATCGGCGTCCTCGTAACGTTCCAGCGGCGAGCGCGAAGTGAGTTCCTTTTCAATCGTGGCGCGACGCGCCTCGAGTTCCTTGAGAATCTGGCCCAGCAAGCGGTAGCGCGCCAGGAGCCCGCCCTTGGCCGCGGCGACCAGCTCGGCAAACGAACGGACCCACTCCAGCACCGCGGGTTCGACCACGGCGCGCGTGCTGCCGCCGAGATTCAACCGCAGACAGCGCGAGCGGACCGTCTCCAGGACCCGCGAGGGCTCGGTGCTCAGCAGGAGCATGACGCAGCGTTCGGGCGGTTCCTCGAGCGTCTTCAGAAACGCATTCGCCGCCTGGACGTTCAACCGGTCCGCGCCCGCGATGACGGCGATTTTGTACCGGGCGTCGACGGCCTTGAGATAGACCGACTCGAGCAAGGCCCGGATCTGCGGCACGAGAATGACGCGCAGCTTGGATTCGGGCCGCAACCACTGGACGTCGGGGTACAGCTCGCCCTCGATCTGGCGGCAGGGCTGGCAATGGTCGCAGCAGTCGAGAGGAGTCCCGTTCGGTGCCTGGCGCGGTGGTTGGCGGCAGTTGAGGGTCTTGGCCAGGGTGCGGGCGAAGTACTCGAGGGGCGCGAGTTGCTCGCCGGTGATGAGATATGCGTGCCCGAGGCGGCCGCGCGAGAGGCTCCGTTGCAGCACCGCCACCCCCGGGGGCTCGGGTTTGAAATCAGCGAAGGCCATCGCGCCGGTTACAACTCAGACCACAAGGCCCTCGAACCGCGTGTAGGCGGCCTCCCAGGTCCGGCCATCCTCCGGTTGCAGCGTCGAGGTCTCGAACGAGCGACGCACCACGTCCCGCGCTGCCGCCAGCGAGGCCAGGTGTCCCAAGGCGATCGCCTGCACGAGGATGTTGCCTGCAGCGGTCGCCTCGACCGGACCCGTCACAACGGGCACCTGGCAGGCGTTCGCGGCGAAGCGATTGAGGAGCCGGTTGCGGCTGCCCCCGCCGACAATGTGGAGCCGCTGCGGGGAACGGCCCGTGACTTCCCCGATCTGGCGCAAGGTCCGCCGATACAGCAACGCCAGACTCTCGAGAATGCAGCGTACGAAGGCCGCCGGGGTTTCCGGAACCGGCTCGCCGCGTTCGCGACAGAAGGCGGCGATCTTCGCGGGCATGCCGCCGGGACTCACGAAACGCGGATCGGTCGGGTTCACCAGCGAGACGAACGGGGGCGCCCCTGCCGCGAGGTCCGTCAGTTCGCCGTAGCTGTACTCGCGACCGTCCTTCGCCCATTCGCGACGGCACTCCTGGATCATCCAAAGGCCGATGATGTTCTTGAGAAACCGGACCGAGCCTCCGAAGCCGATCTCGTTCGTGAAGTTCAGCGTGCGGACGGTGTCGTTGATGACGGGCTCGGGAAGCTCCACGCCCATGAGCGACCAGGTGCCCGAGCTGAGATACGCCCAGTCCTCGCCGGAACCTGGTACCGCGGCCACCGCGGCGCCGGTGTCATGCGAGCAACTCGCCACCACTTGCACGCCTTCAAGCCCGGTCTCGCGCGCCAGGTCGCCGCGCAAAGGACCGAGTCGAGTTCCGGACGGCACGATCGGCGGGAAGAGCTCGGGCCGGAGCTGGAGGGCCTCGAGGAGTTTGGGCGCCCAGGTCCGCGTGCGCGGGTTGTAGAGCTGTGTGGTGCTGGCCAGGGACTCTTCGTAACAGGGCTTGCCCCCGAGCCAGTGATTGAACGCGTCACCCACGCCGAGGATCCGGTCCGCGCTGGCGAGCCGGTCGGGTGATTCGGCCGCGAGCTGGAAGATGGTGTTGAAGGGAAGGAACTGCAGACCGGTTTCGGCGAAGATCTCCGGCCAGCCAATCCGGGCATAGGTGCGTTTCACGCCCGCGGCGGTCCGGGCATCCCGGTAGTGGTAGGTCGGTTCCACGAGCGCGCCTGCCTCGTCATACAGCACATAGTCCACGCCCCAGGAATCGGTGCTGATGCTGGCGATGGGGAGGTTGTGTTTCGCCGCCTTCACGAGCCCCGTTTTCAACTCGTCCAGCAGGGCGGGGATGTTCCAGTGGAGTTCGTCACTCTCCTCGAGCGGCCGGTTTGCGAAGCGGTGGAGTTCGGTCAGGGTCAGCCGGCCCTCGTCCAGGGCTCCGAGCATGAGCCGACCACTTTCAGCCCCGAGATCGCAGGCAAGGTAATGGGTTTTCATGGCGCGCCGCCACGGATTCAACCGGCTTCGTGGCAGGATGCAACGCGTAAGCTCGAAGGTCGGCGGGCGAAGTTGGGGCAGGGCCCGGCCGGGCCGGGTTGGCAGGTTGAGTTGGGGACATCGCCTCCTGACGTCGGCGCCTACAGGGGCATTCCGGTGGGGCGAGGCTGCGCCGGGCCGGCAACGGGGGGTGAAGCCATCGCCTCCTCACGTCGGCGCCTACAGGGGCCATCCTTGCCCTAGGGCTCGCGGAGCCCGGCCACGACCGGCATCCTGGCCGCGCGTAGCGCCGGAAAGAACCCGCCCACGAACCCGATCAGCGCCGCGTACAAGACACCTTGGACCAGGAGGGCCGGCGTGACACTGAAGGCGAAGGCCACCTGGCTGAATGTCTGCCAGTTCATCGTGGCCGCCTGCAAGCCGTTGAAGGCGAAATAAGCCAGTCCCCCGCCGACCGAGCCTCCCACCAAGGCGAGAAGCAGGGATTCGGTGAGAATCGCCAGGACGACCGGACCGCTGCCAAACCCCAGCGCTCGGAGCGTTGCGATCTCCCGCGTCCGCGCCGCCACGGCGGAGTACATCGTGTTCAAGGCCCCGAACACCGCGCCGAGGCCCATCAGGCCGGCGATGATCGACCCCAGGCCGGTGATCAGCCGGGAGATGATCCGGCCCTGCTCCGCGTAGTAATCGTCCTGCCGCAGCACTTTCACGTTCAACCGCGGATCGCTCGTCAGGGCTTTCTGGAACTCCGCGAATCTCGAGGGCGCCTCCAGGCGTACAAACACGGACTGGTACCCGTTGCCGCGCTGGTAGGCGTTCTGCATCACAAGGGCGTCCGCCCAGATCTCGGATTCCGAAACGCCGCCCCGGGCCGCAAATCGTCCGACGATCTTCCAGGGAGTCCTGCCCAACTGCAGCGTGGTTCCCACATCGAGGCCGGTGTACTCGGCCGCCGCCCCGCGTCCAATGATCACTTCGTTCTTGCCGGGCTCGAAGCGCCGGCCTTCGAGGAGGTGGAGGCCGTCGCGGACGGCGAAGGCGGCATCCTGAACGCCGCGCAGCAGCACGTTGGCATCGGTGCCGGTCGAGCGCTTGGGCAGGTTGATGATGACCAGCGCCTCGGCCGAGGCCATCGGGCCGGCTTCGGTGCGCCGCACTCCGGGGGCGTTTTGAATGATGCGCGCTTCCTCGCTGGAAATGTAGCTGACGCCCTCACTGTCGGAACCGCTGCGCATCACCAACGCGACATCGGGCGATCCCGAGTTGTGCAGCACCTGACGGAAGCCCTCCCCAATCGAGAGGGTGCCCACCAGGACGGCCACAACGCCGGCAATGCCGAACATGGCGGCGCCCACCGAGCCGGCACGCTGCGGCACGCTCGCCATGGCGAAGCGCGTGATCGCCGCGAATTGCCGCATCCAGTTCAGGGGGCCGGACATGAGGTTTCGGTTCAGGTGGGTTGAGGATTCGTCAGGTTGCGAGCGGTTCGTATCCGAGGTTGCGTTCTCAGGCCCGACGCAGGGCCTCGGCGATGCGCAAGCGCATGGCTTCCCACGCCGGCATGGCGCCACTCAGCACGCCGATCACGAGGGCCATTGCGGCGCCGAGCACGATGTCGCGGCCCGGGAAGTAGAAGACCGGCAGGGCTCCGTTCGTGGGATCGCCGAACGAGATCAGCAGTGTGGCCGCACCGAGGCCCGCCACGCCTCCCAGGCCGGCCAGGAAGCACGACTCGGCAAGCACGAGCAGGAGGACTTGCGTATGGGTGAAGCCCATGGCCTTGAGCGCCCCGATCTCCTCGGTGCGTTCGCGCACGGATTGCGCCATGGTATTGGCGGCCACGAGTAAAATGGTAAAGAACACCGCGCTCAGGATGGCGGTCAGGATGCGCCCGATGTCGCCGATTTGCTTCGCGAAGCCGGTCAGGAATGCCTTTTCCGTTTCGGTCTTGGTTTCGGCCGAAGAATTCGCGAAGGCCCGGTCCACGTCGCGCACCACTTCCGCGGCCCGGTCGGGGTCCCGCACCCGGATCGTGTACCAGCCCACCAGGCCTTCGCCGAACTGGCGGTTCTCGTCGAAGAAGTCGTGGCGGAAGAACATGGTGGTGGTATCCGTTCCGCGCTCCTTCCCGTCGTAAATGCCCACCAGATCGAACTCCCAGAGCTGGTTCCCGCTCTTGTCGGGCCAGATCTGGGAGAGGATGGGAATGCGGTCGCCGACTTTCCAGCCGAAGCGATTTGCGGTCGAGCGCCCCACGATCGCCCCGGTGCGCGTTCGCAGCCAGGCCAGCTTTTCCGCTTCGGAGAGCAGGTATTCGGGGAACATCTCGAGAAACGGCTCGGGATCGACCGGCATCTGGGCGAAAAAGTTCCTTGGGTCCTGGTAGAACCCGCCGAACCAGGACTGAAAGACCACCGACTTGACGCCTGGCACCGCGGCCATGCGTTCGCGGTAGCTGATCGGCAGGAGTTCGGTGATGGAAACGCGGTGGCGAACCACCAACCGGTCCATGCCCGCGACCTCGACGCCGGCACCGAGTCCCACGCGGATCGCGGCCAGGTATCCGAAGAGAACGAAGGCGACCCCGATGGAGAGAAACGTGAGCAGGGTGCGGAGTTTCTTCCGCTTCAGATTGCTCCACACCAGGGGCAGGAACTTCATGCCGCCGCGAAGATGGCCGGGCGGGGACCCTGACGCAAGGGTGGCCATGCCGCTCCGCGGTTGAACTCCCCAATGCAGAAATCTGAAACAGCTATTTCACGATTTGGACGAGGCCGATCGGGGTTGAGCCTGCGGAAGGCGCGCGGGAGGTCGGCAACACCGGAAGAGACTTGGTGCCCCGTCCGCTGCAAGCGTTCAGCTCAGGGGAGGGTTACCCGATAGAAGCGGGCGTCGGTGGAGATCGGGCTCGGGTCCAAAAACTCGCCGCTGCCCGAGGCGTCCGTCGTCACTTCGCCGACGCGCTGCCAGGAAGGAAGGACTGCGGTCGCGTGGACGACATACGTGCGTTCGGGCTGTCCCCAGAGGCGGAACCCGAACCGCCCTTCCGAGTCGAAGCCGGGTCCGATGAGCCGGGGATCGCCGCCGGTGAAGTTGAGGTTCGTGATGTGTTCGGTTCCGCTCGTCAGTTCCACGTTCCAGTAAGGCGGGTCGAACCCGGGGCCGCCTTCCGGCGCCTGGATACGGTAGACGCCGAGATCCACGCCGGGCACGGGCGTGAATTCGTAATGACCCGAGGGGTCGGAAGTGGTGGTCACAGCGGGTGCGGTCGCCGACAGGAGCGTCAGAACGACGCCGGGGTAGGGGGTTCCGTCGGTGTAGGTCACGGTGCCGGACAACCCGGCGAAGGGGCGCTCGACGGCGCCGATGTCGAATTCGGCCCCTTGGGGACGCGCGACGCCCCGTTGGTCAAGGTCGAGGCCGGGAATCGTGGCCCCGGTGTTGATTGCCGGGCTGTTGAGCAAAGGCGGGAACACGTCCGTGGAGCTGCCGTAGCTGCCGAAAGGCCCCAGGCGTGGGTCGGTGTTGTTGCGGCTGCCCGTCGCCGTGAATGCGCAGGTGCCATCCGAGCTGAGATTGTTGCCCGCGTCGTGCAGGCGTCCGTGTCCATTGCCTCCGGCGATGCTGCCGGAAACGATGCAGTTCTGGAGCGAAAGCCGGCCGTCGGTCCGGGAGAGATTGCCGCCGCCCGCGATGCCGACCACCCCATCGCGCGGGTCGAAGGGATCCCGTTCCCACGAGTCCTTTCCGGCAACCCCGCCGGTGCCACCCTGGACTCGGCCTCCCACGAGCGTGACGTTGACGAGCGTGGTGTCGTTGCCGTTCCAAAGCGCGCCTCCCAGGGCCGAGCCACCGTCACCCCCGCGACCCGCCCGGAATTCGGTACCCTCGCCGCCGTTGCTTCCATTGCCCCCGATGCCCGCGTTGAAGGCGAAGGTGCAATTGGTGGCCGCCAGGGTGCCGCCGTTGGCGATGGCGCCGCCCTTCACGGTGCCGCCTTGGTGCCCGAACCTTCCCCAGCCCGTGGCATCCGTGAAGGCATCGGTGGCGTCGCCACCCGCCACGACGTTGGTAACAAAGGTGCAGGAGAGGAACGTGGCGGTGCCCAGGTTCAAGACGGCCCCCCCGTTGGCGCCGGCGCCGGCCCGGGCAAACCCGGCCAGGGTGATGATGTTGATCCCGCCGCCATCGCCGCCTTCACCGGGGGCCCCGGCATCGCCGCCGGTGGCGTGGTTGGCGTCGAACGTACATTCGGTGCCGAGGAGTGAGCCGGCGTTGTAAATGGCGCCGCCCTCCCCGGTACCGGCGGTTCCGCCATCGCCGCCCCTCCCGCCCTGAAAGCCACCGTCCCCGCCCGTGCCGCCATCGCCGCCGTCGCCGCCGTTGGCCCGATTGTCTTCGAACTGGCAGAGGACGAGTTCGCAGCGACCGAGGTTGTAGATCGCGCCGCCGTTGGCTGGCATGCCGTCGCCCCCGTTCCCGGCCCAGCCGCCAATGCTGAAGTCATCCTGGCCATCCGCGCCGTCCGTGCCGTCAGGCCCGTTGGCGGTGTTGGCGCGGAACAGGCAATTGGTGGCGCGGAGCGTGCCGTGGTCATTGTAGATCGCGCCGCCGTTGGTGCTGAGACCCGAGGCAAGCCGCAGGTTGATGAGGGTGAGGGAGGCATTGGACCGGATCGTAAAGATGCGGACCAGGTTGCTGCCGGAGAGCGTGACGGCGCGGGCGGTCGTGCTCGCATCAATGATGGTGTCGTGGGCGATCTCGGCGGGGGCGGCGAAGTTGAAGGTGAGGTCGCTGGCGGTGTTGAAGGTAATCCGGCCACCTCCCAGCAGCGCGGCGTAGAGCCTGCTCGTCGAGCTGTTGGTGACCACGCCTCCGCCCAGGCAGGCAAGGTTCATCCCCAGGACCGCCAACCAGAGGAGGCTGAAAACCACGCGCGCGGGTCCGACGCGGCCTCGAGACGCAGGAGGATTCATGAGCCGTGGGGATCAGCAGCGCGCGGGAGGGTCACTTGCCGAAGAGCGTATTGAGCCGGTCCTTCGTGCTCTCCTGGTATTGATGGATGTCTTTTTCCATCTCGCTGATGCCGGGGAGGCGGTTGCGCTCCGCCTCGGCCTCGGCGGCCGCGTCTTCGGGCGTCGTCAGGACCGTGGGCCGGATGAGGACGATCAGTTCACTCCGCTGGCTGTCGCTGCCCTTGTTGCGGAAGGCGGTTCCCAGGAGGGGGATGTCCTTCAGCAACGGCACGCCCGAGCTGGTCTTGCTTTTGGAGGCGCGTATGTAGCCGCCGAGGATGATCGTTTCCCGGTCTCGCACGGACACCACGGCGCTGGCCGAGCGATAGACGGTTTTGGGCAGTCTGCCGACGTTGGGGAACTCCTCGAAGCCGGCGATTTCCTCGATGTTTTGATCGATCTCCATCACCACGAGCCCGTCGGGTGTGATGTAGGGGATGACATTCAACTCCGTGGAAACGGACAGCTGCTGGAACTGCGAGGAGGGTCCGTAGTAAGTGCCGCCGAAGCTGGTCGTCGTGACGTAGGGCACCGTCTGGCCGACGGAGAAGGAGGCCTCCATGGCGTGGCTGGTTTGAATGCGCGGGCGGGAGAGCACCTGGCCGCGGTTGTTGGCGGCGAGAGCCCCCACGGCGACGGTGAGGTCATCCTTGAATCGGGCCAGGTAGGTGAAGCCGCCGCCGCCGCTGGCGATGTTCGTCAAGCTGGACACGAGGTTTTGGCCGTTGCGGCTGGCTCCGACGGACGTCCAATCCCCGGTCTTCTGCGGGTTCATCAACCAGGAGACACCGAGTTGGTAGGCATCTGTGAGCGACACGTCCATGATGATGGCATCGATCACCACCTGGGCGAGGAGGCGGTCCACTTTGGCGACCATGTTGGTGATCACCTTCATGTCCTCCTTGTTCGCGTAGACGATCAGGGAATTCGACCGCTCGTCGGGAACGATCCGGGCGTCCTCGAGCATTTGGGGCGGCTGGCCCTGCTGACCGGCGGCGCGGTTGAGGACGTTTTGGAACCGCTGGTTGAAGGTGGTTGCGGGCGTGGTGGCCCGGGTGGCGGTGGTCCCGGGGATGGGAGTAACCGAGGCCTGTTGCGGGTAATAGCCGCCGCCGGAGCGATACCCGCCATAGCCGCTGTTGTAGCCGCCGTAGCCGCTGCTTCCTCCATAGCCGCCGTAGCCTCCGCCGCCGGAACCGCCGCGGGTGCCGGAGCGAATACTCCTCGAGCTGGTCCGACCCACGCCGGTGGTGCGGGCCACGGCGCCGGCGCCGCCCGCCACGCCGGCGCCGCTCCCGCCGATCAGGGCGCTCATGGTGCCGTAGATCTCATCCACCTTGCCGTACTTGATGGGGATGACCTCGAGCTTGTACTCCTTCTCGACTTCCACATCGATGTCGGCCAGGAGTTCGGTCATGCGCTTCACGTTCGCCGGGTAATCCCGCAGCACGAGGGTCATGGTGCTGTCGATGGCGACAATTCCGTTCTGCGTTTTGCTGAAGCTGGCGATTACTTGTTGAAGCTCGGAGGGCAGGGCGTGCTTCACCTTCACAACCTTGGTGACGAACTGGCCGGTTTCGGCGAGTTCGGAGGGATCGCCCCTCGAGAAAGCTCCGGCCTCCTGCAGCACACTGTTGGAAGGGACGGCGCTCACGAACTTGTCGCCGACGTTCACCATGCTGATGCCGTTCATGGCCAGGACGGTGTCGAGAGCCTGGATCGCTTCCTCGCGGGTCCAGGCGGTCTGATTGCTGAGCATCACGTCGACCTTGGGCAACTGCAAGGTGTTGCGAAGAACGGTTCGCTGAGTGAGTTCCGCGTACAGGCTGAGGACCTGTTCGATGTTGGCCATCTGCAGGGCGAGGACGCCGGGGGCGATGGTGCCGTCGGCCCCCAAGGCGGGCAGGTTCGTGGAGGCGGGGGCGAAGCCACCTCCGAAAGAGGCGGGCGGGACGGGCTGGGTTGGCAGGTTGGCGGCTGCGGGGGCGGGCGAGAGTCCGGGCGCGGGCGTGGCTGGGGTCGCGGCTGGGACCGCCTGGTTGCGGACGGGTGAAGGCATTGGGAACGAAGGCGGAGCGGCCGTCGGCGTGGTCCGGGGCGGAATGGTTCGGATGTTTCCCGGGGAGACCGTGCTGGTGCTCACGGTGATGCCGGGTGCCCCCGGTCTTGGGGCAGTGCGGTTGGTACGCAGCACGGGGGGCGGCGGGAAGGCCGGCAGCGAACTGGCCGGATTGGCATTGGCCGGAGCGGCGTTGGCCGGCGTGGTCACGGCCGGAGCGGTCACGGCCGGGGACGGCACGGCGACCGCGGGTTGCGGCACGGGCTGGGCAGGCAACGTGGTGGGCGGAGCCCCGTCGGCAGGGGGCGGGTCGGCCGGTGCGCCCGGGGATTGTTGCTGCGAAATGAGCACGCCGACGCCCGCGACCAGGATGGCGGCGCTCAGCAGAACGGTGGGGTACTTCTTCACGTTACGGATTGATGGAAGTGACGGCGTTGGTCGGGGCGGCGGTGACACGCGGGGTCGACGGCTTGGGAGCCGACGCGCCGGAGGTCGACGGGGCTTTCTTTTGGTAACTGGCGACGAGGGTGATGCTGCCGTTTAGCTTGTAGCGGGGCGGGTCCGGGCGCAGGTCCATGTCGCGTACGCGGATCATGGAATTGCTCGAGCCGAGGGAGTGGAGGAACTGGACCAGTTCCTTCTCGCCGGTGTTGACCCCCACAATGACGGTCTGCTCGTCGAAAAAGGCGTTGGTGCTGGTGGTGGACGGGGTGGAGGCTCCCACGCGCGTGCTGGTGAACACGACGCCGTGTTCGCCCGCCTGGCTTTGCACGGTGCGAAGCAGCTGGAGCGCCTGATCCTCGCGGAGCACTGCGGATCCCTGGCCTTCGAGTTCGCGGAGGCGCGACTCGTATTCCGGGACGCGGGCGATTTCCGCCCTGTAGCTTTGCAGTTTCTTGCGCGAGCTCTCGAGGGCGCTCACGGCCTTGGGGCGTTCCTGGAGCTTCGGCCAGACGAAGAAGATGCTGACGAGCACCAGCACCACCACCAGGACCGCGGCGAGGATGCGTTTCTCCTGGGGACGCAGGTTCAGTTGGTCGAGAAAGCTCATGGAAGATCGCGGCGGTTGATCTCGCACTCGAGGTTCCAGGTGGCGTCGGTGCCCGGGCGGCCCTGGGCTGGTCCTTGGATGGACTTGGTGGTGACGGCGCTGAAGAGCTGGCGTCCGTGAACGACGGCCTTGGCGAGGGCCTCGTTGTAGGTGGCCACCTTTCCCTGCTGGTCGGCGGGCACGGTGCCGATGAGTCCGAACTTCTTGCCGCGTTGAAAGGTGAGCGAGTTCAGGGTCATGGATTCCGGGAGCGCCTCGGCGGCGGCCTTCCAGCAGTCGAGGGCGGCGTATTTCAGATTGACCTGCTCCTGAAGAATCTCGAGCCGGGCCTTGAGCTGCTGGGCCTTGGTGTGGCTGTCGGTCAGCACGGCGACTTCGTGGTCCACGCCGGCCCGCTTGTAGTCCAGGAGGCTCAGCCAGGCCAGGTTGCCGAGCACCCAGAGCACGTAGGTGAGGGCCACGGCTCCGAGCGCCCGCATCCAGAGCCGGTCGACGAACTCCTGGCGGTACCGGGCCCGGATTTCCGGCGGGACCAGGTTCGCGGGCGTGGGTGCGGCGGCGCACACGGCGGCAAGCTCGGGCGTCGAGAGGCGCTCGCGCAATTGGATCTCTCCGCCGGCGAAGTCCAGCAGCGAGGCATGCAACCGCGCACCCAGCGTGGCATCAGCCATAAGGGTCACCGGCGGCACCTCGGTGAGCCAGCCTTCCACCTCGCCCGCCCACGCGGTGCGGCGCAGCGTCTCCACCAGCCGGTCCACCATGGCCGCATCGTCGGCGAACCGGCCGAGGCTGAGGTGCCGCAACCGGCCGTTGGTCCACCATCCGGCCAGCGTGGTCACGCGGCCGGACTCGGCCCCGGCGAGAACCACCAGGCCATTTTCCGGTGCCGGCAGGGCTCGCAGTTCGCGCAGGGCGGGGAGGTCGAGCCGGTCGGGCCGGTACCCCGCCTTCTCCAGGACACCGAGGTAGGCCTCGACGGCTTCACGGTCGGCGATGAGGACGATGGCACTGAGCGGTGCTCCCTCGGCGCCGGGGAGGAGCTCGAAACTCCAGACGCTCTGGGCGGCGGGAAGCGGGGAGAGCTTCTCGATCTGGAACTCGATCAGGGCCGGGACCTCTGCAGGTTCGGAGGGAGGCAGTTCGACGACGCGGACATAGGCCTGTTCCGAAGGCAGCCAGGCGATGTTGAGCCGGGGCTGCCAGGTGTGGCGGAAGGTCTTGCCTACGCGGTCCGCCGGCAGGATTTCCTCGGGCCCGAACCGTTTTTCGGACTCGAGCGCGGCGCCGTCGCCCTTGCGGCTGAAGCCCCAGAGCAGATGGCCTTCGCCTTGGGTGGCAAGCACGTTGCACGAGTTCCAGCGCTGGGTTTTCGCGGCCATGGAATCAGGTCTTCTCGTCTCCCAGGAGCGCGTTCAGGTGTTCCTCCACCTGGGTGACGCGGAGGACTTCCTCGAGGGTGGTCGGGCGTTTGGGGTGCTGAACGCGTTCCCAGCCGGCCATGCGCAGCGTCTTCATGCCGTCTTCGAGCGAGCGTTGGGCGATTGTGGAAGCGGGCGCCCGGCTCATGATGAGGGGGCGCATGCCCTCGTTGACCACCAACAATTCGTAGATGCCGGTGCGGCCCTGGTAGCCCAGGAAGCGGCATTCGTCGCAGCCTGCACCCTTGTAGAAGGTCGTGGCCGCAATCTGGTCTCGCGGGAAGCCAATCTTTGCCAAGTACGAGGGCTCGACGGTCTGGGCAGTCTGACAAAGGGGGCAGATCAGCCGGACGAGCCGTTGCGCCATGACGGCCTCGACCGAGGAGGCCACCAGAAACGGCTCGATGCCCATGTCGATCAACCGGGTGAAGGCGCTGGGCGCGTCGTTGGTGTGGAGCGTGCTGAACACGAGGTGTCCGGTCAGCGAGGCCCGGATGGCGATCTCGGCGGTCTCGAGGTCGCGGATCTCACCGACCATGACCACGTTGGGGTCCTGGCGGAGGATGTGGCGCAGGCCCACCGCGAACGTGAGCCCGATATCGGGCCGGACGGCGATCTGGTTGATGCCGGCGATCTCGTACTCGACGGGTTCCTCGACGGTGATGATCCGCTTGGTGGGGACGTTGATCTCGGTGAGGAACGTGTACAGGGACGTGGACTTGCCGGATCCGGTGGGGCCGGTCACCAGGAAGATGCCATGCGGCTTCCGGATGAGTTGCTGGATCGCCTCTTCCTCCCGGCCCGGCAACCCTAGGCTGGGCATGGTCCAGATCTGGCCACCGCGGCGCAGCAGACGGAGCGAGGTGCTTTCCCCGTACACGGTGGGGACCGTCGAGACGCGGATGTCGATTTCCTGGCCTTTGATGCGCACGTTGATGCGGCCGTCCTGGGGCAGGCGTTTCTCGGCGATGTTCATGCCGGCCATGACCTTCACGCGGGAGAGGATGGCCGACTGGTACTTCTTGAGTTCGTTGGGAACCGGCGCCCGGTACAGCATGCCGTCGATGCGGTAGCGGATGCGCAGGTCGGTCTCCATCGGCTCGAAGTGGATGTCCGTGGCGCGGCTGTTGTAGGCCTCCCAGATGATCTGGTTGACGAACTTGATGACGCTGGCCTCCTGGTCTTCGTCGGTGATCTCCTTGCTGACGGCCTGCTCGTCCTCGGCGGTGTCGTCCTTGGCCATGCCGTCGAGGGTCTCGGCCCCCACGCCGTAGATTCCCTTGAGGCCCTTGTCGATCTCCTCGCGCGGCGCCAGGACGAACTGCACCCGCTCTCCCGCATCGAACAGGACCGTGCTGACCATGGTCGAGTCGAAGGGATCTGAAGGGGCGATCCAGACGGTTTCGTCATCGATCTTCACCGGCACGACCTGGTACTGGAAGGCCGTTTTGGGTGAGAGGCGCCGGCGCAGTTCCCGCTTGGCGTCTTCTTCCTGCGGGACGCTGACCCTTTCCAGGAAGGGCCAGCCAAGCGCCCCGGCCAGTCTCTGGAGGAAAACCTCGTCCGTGAGTTCGAGTCGCTGCTGGACGTGCCTCAACAAGGTGCGCGCCTTGCCTTCCGACTCCGGCTCTGCAACCCATTCCCGCCGCCATAGATCGAATTGATCGGCGGTGACCAGGGAGGCCTTGCTCAGGAGACTCTTGATGGACGCGATTGCCATGCTCGCTGCTGTCGGACAAGGGTTTGTACAACCGTCCCCGCCAAAAGTTGCGGCCCATGGCAGGAAACGGCCCGTACCGAAGCGGAAACGATGAAGGTTCGGGGCGAAAGGTCAACCTCCTCCGAGGGTGAACGCGGGGCGCTCGCGGCTCCGCGCCGCGTCGTCCCCCCGGGGGCTTTCGGCTTCCCATGAACCTGTCCCGAAAAGCGGGGATGAATCCCCGCACTCCAGGCGCT
>CAZHUS010000075.1:0-40630 GCA_964535555.1 uncultured Verrucomicrobiota bacterium | reverse complement strand
CGGTGGCGTGGACACGATGGTCCGATGCGGTCCCAAGGGGGGAACCTCAGTCGGAGAGCCGTTTCGAGCGCGTGAAGGACCGGCAAGGCGCGGCCCGGGACCGACGAGCGCCTTCTGTCTCCGACACCATTCCCGATCGGCGGTGAGGTCAGGTCAGGTCAACGGCTCGACCACGGCTTCCTGTCCGCTGTTCCCGACGATCCGAACGCGGGTGCCCTTCTCGATCAGATCGCCCTGGGTGATCACGTCCAGGATTTCCTCGCCGAACATGGCCTTGCCCCCGGGGCGGAGTGTGGACAACGCCGTCCCTTCCCGCCCCAACCGCTCGACCTGCTGCCGGTTCTGGCTCCGGACCGTCTCCGTGGCACTTGCGTTCTGGGAAACCAGGACGGCGTAAAGGGGCGACCGGGGCAGGAAGCGCGCAAGAATGGCAATCAGGACCGCCGAGCCGAGAGCGGCGTAAAACAGGTCCTGGATGGGCGCCCGCAATTGGGGCAAGGACGGCAGGGTCGGCATCCCAGGGTACTGATCCACCATCGCCATCACGACCGTGATCAGCATGAGCGCGCCGCCGATCAACCCGACAACGATGGTTCCCGAGAACACAAAAAGTTCGAGCCCGACGAGCACGAGTCCCAGGATGAACAGCAGCGGCCACTCGAGCCCGGACAAGCCCGCGACGTAGCTGCCAAGGAAGTAGAGCGCAAAGGCGCCGACCCCCACGATGCCGGGCAGCCCGAAGCCTGGTGTCTTGAATTCGATGTAGATGCCGGCCACGCCGATGATCAGCCACAGCCAGTTGAGGGAGTTGATCCAAAAGGCGAGCCGCTCGGCGCCGGTCGGTTCGATGCCGATGCGTCGGGCGCCCTCGAACCCCATCCGGGCCATGACGGCATCCAGGTTCTCCAGCGTCCCGGCCGAGAGCAGCGGCTTGGGCGGGTCGCCGTAGAGCCGGGCCGCTTCGCTGTCGGTGAGGGTGAGTATGTCGCCTTTCTTGTTGATGGTCTTTCCGTCGATGATCAGTTCCTGATTGGGGTCGATCATCGCCTCGATGACGGCGACATTGTGGCCGTGCTTCTCGGCGGTGCGCCGGACCAGCGCCCGCACGGCGGAGGTCATTTTCGCGCGCATGACCTCCGGCACCTCGGCCACGCCGCCACCCGGGGACATCATGATGGGCGCGGCGGCGCCGATGACGCTCTGGGGGGCCATGTAGATCTGCTCGGTGGCCACGGCAATGAACGCGCCGGCGGAGAAGGCGCGGTCGTTCACAAAGGTGGCCGTGCGCCCCTTGAACTGCCCCAGGCTCTTGATGATCTCCTCGGTGGCGGTGAGTTCCCCACCGTTGGTGTTCATGTCCAGGATCAGGAGACCGGCGCCGGCCTCCATCGCCTGCTTGACCCCCCGGCGGACGAGGTAGACCAGGGGCTCACCGACGTCCTCGCGGACGGGGAGGATGACCACGATCGGGTTGGATGTGGACGGTGGAACGGAGGCGCTGGCGGGCACCGCGAGGGTCATCGCCAGGCTCACACAAAGCAGGCAGCCTCGCAGCTTCATGTCCGGAGGTTACCGCCGGGGCTGGCCGCGGGCAAGATTGGTCCTCGGCGCGAAATGGCGCGCGGAGGATCAGTACATCGGGTCGTAGTACTGCCGTTCGGTGCCGTAGCGCGGAGGAACCAGTTCGACGTGACCGTCAGCGAAGGCGACGGTACCGCGACCGTTCCGGAGGAACTCGGCGACGCTGACCCGTTGGGATCGGGCGAACTTGTGACGGCCGGAGATCACGTTACCCGGCGGCACCCAGCGCCCGTCGTCGACCACAGACTCATGGTTGTTAACCGAGCCGTTCTCCTCGAGCAGCATGATCTTCATGCTCGGACTCTTGATCGCGGCGCTCTTGAAGTGCAGCGGCGGTGCCCCAACGCCGTAGAGGGAAGCCATCCCGTGATTGTTCACGCCGTCGACGAAGCTGGGGAACGTGTAGCTGAAGAGGTAGGGGTTCGCGCCGGAGGGAGCCCAGCGCCAGGCCATTTCGCGTTCCGGGGCGTCACGGTCGGTGGGACAGCGGAAGAGGTTGGTCGTGAAATTGCCGATGTACTTGGCGATCGCGCTGTTCTGCACGTTGGTGAAGAACGAGGGGGGCAACGCCGGGTCGTTCGAGGGCCGCAACGTGAGATTCCAGAAGATCCAATCCTCCTTCATGGCCACGTAGGCCCCTTTGGACGCTGTACCCGGAAAGGTGTCGTTGTTGTCGTCCACGTACATCATCATGGCGAGGCTGAGCTGCTTGAGATTGCCCCGGCAGACCGACTGCTGGCCCTTTTCCTTGGCTTTCGCGAGCGCCGGCAGGAGCATTCCGGCAAGGATGGCGATGATGGCGATCACCACCAGGAGTTCGATCAGAGTGAAGCCGTGGGTTCGGGTCGTAGGGCTTTTCATGATTGCGGTTACCGTCTGCAAGCCCACCGTGACTGTCAAGAGTGTGCGTTGGGAAGCCCGGTAGAAAGTGGCGGATGATCTTCCCCCTCGTCCGGAGGCGTAAGGGTCTCCCGGCGCTTCGCCCCCCCCCATCCTCCGCGGGAGCGCGGACTTCAGTCCGCAGGAGCGCTCCTCCCCGGGAGCGGACTTCAGTCCGCAGGAGCCACGCCGGCGCAGGGACGTTCCTGCGGGCTGAAGCCCGAGCGCCTTCCCCGCGCGGAAAAGCGGGGATGAATCCCCGCACTCCACACGCTTCGCGATTCCGGACGCGCCCTGGAGCGGCGCGAAGCGTTTGGATTGCGGCCGGTTCACCGGCGCTTTTGGGTTCATGTCCGCACGCAGGTCAAAGTCCAAGAGCGCCTCCAGCAACCGTGAAAGTCCATGTTCTTCATGCACCGCGCGGTGAGAGCACCGGGCCTACAACCAGGAGGCCGGGTCCCTCCGACCTGGCGGGGACCCATTCGAGGCCACTGCCTATCGCTCCGGGCCCAAGGGGTCTACCCGTGAACCGCCAGGACGTAGGGCAGACATTCCTGTCTGCCGGTTGGGGCGACTTCCCAGTCGCCCCAGCGCGTCGCCGGACTGGACAGTCCGGCGCACCGGCAGGCCCGAAAGCCTGCCCTACACTTGGAAGACCAGGCCCGGGACTTCCCGCTACCGGCGCCGGACCGTTTCTGGCATGCTCCCTGCCGATGAACGACTGGATCACCAACTACGTCAGGGCCCAGAAGGCAGCGCTCGATTCCATCTCGACCAGCGCCGTGGGGCGCATTGTCGAACACCTCCGTCGGGCGTTGGTCGAGGATCGTCAGATCTTCGCCTTTGGGAACGGCGGCAGTGCCGCGAACGCCTCCCATTTCGCGACCGACCTTGGCAAGGGCGCCTCCGACAAGCTCGGCAAGCGCTTCCGCGTCCTGTCCCTCAACGACAACGTGAGCTGGATGACCGCGCTGGGGAACGATTACTCCTACGAGGACGTGTTCGTGCGGCAGCTCCAGAACTATGCCCGCCCGGGAGACGTGGTCCTGGTGATGAGCGTCAGCGGCAACTCGCCCAACCTCGTGAAAGCGGTGGAATGGGCGCGCAAGAACGAGCTCACCACGATCGCGTTGGTGGGTGCCAAACGCGGGGCCCTGGCCGAGACGGCCGAGGAGGTCATCGCCATCGATTCGGGCCATTATGGTCGCGTGGAGGATGCGCACATGGGGATCTGCCACATGATTTGCTACGCCTTCATGGAGGGCGAAGCTACCCTGTAGGCGGTCGGCTTCGCCTCGCGCCCCCTGGCCGCAAAGCGCCGGCCGAAGCCGCGCCTGTCCATGCCGGCGACCGATCACATTCGCAACAAGCTTTCCCAGGTGCCCCACCGCCCGGGCGTGTACCTCATGAAGGACCGCTTCGGGACGGTGGTGTACGTGGGCAAGGCTCGGGATTTGCGCCGGCGCGTCAGCCAGTATTTCCATCCCTCACGCCGCCTCGGCTGGGATCTCAAGTTCAACGCGCTGGTCGACGCGATCCACGATTTCGACGTCCATGTCGTCAAGAGCGAGGCGGAGTCGGTGCTCCTGGAAGGCCGGCTGATCAAGGAGTTCCGGCCCCGCTACAACGTGAGCTTCCGGGACGACAAGCGGTTCCTGCTGCTCAAGGTCAATCTCAACGACCCGATCCCGCGGTTTACGTTGACCCGGCTGCGGACGGAGGAGGGTTCGCGGTATTTCGGTCCGTTCGCCAGCAGCGGGGCGGCGCGTCGCACGCTGGCGCTGGTGCGGCATCGCTTCAACCTCCGCGGCTGCCGCCCGCTCACGCCAGGCGAACCGGACTATCGCCATTGCCTCTATGCGCACCTGAAAGTCTGCACCGCACCCTGCATCGGCAATGTGACCCAGGAGCAATACCGGATGCAGGTGACCGCGGCGTGCGATTTCCTCAATGGACAATGCCAGGAGATGGCACGCGAGCTGGAGGCCGAGATGCAGCAGGCCGCCGCCAGCCTGGACTTTGAAAAGGCCGCCCGGCTCCGCGACCTCATCGAGGACCTCCGCCGCACCACTCAACGCACGGAAAAGTTCGAGCGGATCCCGTACACGCTTCCGGTGGCGATGGATCCCGAAGCGGAGGTTCGCGCCCTGGGCGAGGCCCTCGGGTTGTCCCAACTCCCCGAGCGTATCGAGGGGTTCGACATCTCGAACATCAGCGGCACCTTCAAAGTCGCCAGCCTGGTCAGCTTCTGGCGCGGGCGCCCGGATCGTACGAACTACCGGCGGTTCCGCATCAAGACCGTCCAGGGCCAGGACGATTTCGCGTGCATGGCGGAGACGATCCACCGGCGGTATTCGCGGCTGCTGGGTGAAGTCGCGCGTGGCGGGCCGCTCCCGACGGACGATCCATCGCGGGAGAGCGGCGGCGAAGCCAGCCCCGGGGATCTGCAGCGCGCCGTGGACGACCTGAGCGCCCGTCACCATGGCCAACGCGCCCGGCACGACGAAGACGCGGCTGCGTTGGCAGCACCCGTTCCGCCAAGGACGGCAGGAAGGAAACCGCCCCTGAGGCCGCGTGTGCCGGACCTGATCCTCATCGATGGCGGCCGGGGGCAGTTGAACGCCGCCTGGACGGAACTGGCCCGGCTCGGACTCGAGTGCGTCCCGATCATCGGGCTCGCCAAGGAGTATGAAGAGATCTACCGGCCCGGGGTGGAAGCACCCTTGCGGCTGGGTACGGATCATCCTGCGATCAAGTTGCTCCAGCGCGTCCGGGACGAATCGCACCGGGTCGCCAACAGCTACAACGCCCAGCTTCGCTTGAAACGGATCAGCGAGAGCATTCTCGACGAATTCCCGGGGATCGGCGAGGCACGCAAGGCGGCCTTGCTCAAGCGGTTTGGCTCGGTGCAGCGCTTGAGGCTGGCCACCGTCGAGCAGTTGGCGGAGGTGCCAGGGTTCGGTGGCGAGGCTGCAACACGTCTCAAGGCGTTTCTCGTGGCGCGAACCACGGCCGCCGGAACAGAAGCGGCCGCAGGTTGAAAGGGCCGCACCGGCGATCTACTCGCCGCGCACTTGGTAGAACTCGAGGCTTCGCCCCAAATCGGGCGTGGATACCTTGAAGCGGGTGCCGGCATCCAAGGAGGTAAAGGTGGCCTGGGCCTCAGGTGTCCACGGCCCGTCCGGGTCGGTGGCACTCAAGAGTACGAAAGCGAGGCCGGCACTGTCCCCGGTGACGGTAAATTCCATCTCCAGCCTTCCATTGGTGCGGGCGGGACGTCCCTGGATTCTGATCACGGGCGGGTAGGAGGAGGCGCTCACCGGCAACGGCGGGCCCCATTCGAGCGGATAGCGTTCGAGGAACGCACCGCGCACTGCCAGGAGGTACACTCCGGCTGCAGGCGGGGTGAACCGGAAGTCAGTACTCCCGGGGGGAACGGCGGCGACGGCCACATTCTTCACCTCGTCAACGTTCACGAACGTGATGTCGTCCAGGTACCAGCCGACGCCGGTATCGGTCTGGGGATAGTACACCCCGCCTTCGTGGTGGTAGTTGAAGCGCAAGCGCACGAGGCGATCAGCGTAACTCCCCAGCGGAATCGTCACGTCCTGGAAGATCACGAAGCCGCCGCCACTCGAACCGGTATGCGAGTAGAGCTCGGTCCAGGAAAGCCCATCGTCGAGGGAAACCTCGACGCGGCCAGTTTGGTTCGTGGTGGCCGCCCCCAGATACTCCTTGAAACGCAGCTCTGAGGTGGTTCCGGGCAGCAGCACTCGCGTGCTGGTAAGGATTTGATCGGTGTTGGGCGCCGCGTGTGCCAGGTGAAACGAACGGCTGCCAGCCGCTTTGATGTCGGTGACGACCGGATCGTAGCCGGGAGACGTTGAGGCGGTGAACGTGCCCAATCCGCCTTCCGCACCCTCGACTCCGCTGATCACCTGCCGGCGGCCCTGCAACCATTCGTGCCCGGTTGCGGCCGGAACCGTCGTGAACAGGTACGTGTTGGGAATCCCGATCCACGGTTCCGAGACCCCGACGGCTGTCGGCAGGATGGTGTCGGGCCCGGGCACATCGGGATCAAAGACCACCACCGGGTAGGTGAAGTCGCGGCTGGTCCCTCCGGACACTTTCACGTTGGAGATATTGACCGTGTAGGTGATGTCGGTGTCGGGTCGCGGCCAGAGCGTGGGATTCGTGGCATCCATCCCGGCGATCCTCCAGACGATCGTGTTCTCGCCCGCTCCCGAACTGAGGGGCTCGAGTTCGACCGCGACCGGCACGCCGTTGCTGGCCAGCGTGACCGTGGTGTCGCTGAAATTGGCCCCTTTCAGGCTGAAGGACCAGCGCGGGAACATGACCGGATACGGCACGTAACCGCGGGGCGGCCAGGCGACGAACTCATCCCGCGTGGTGGGGCGCGGGCCGCTGTAATGTTCGTCGAAGACCCAGGTCGCGTTGGCGGACAACTGGGTTGCCGTGGCGGGGATGTCACCCGAGCCCATGGTTTGAGTCTGCGGGTACAGCAACCAACGGCGATGTCCCACGGGGGCGTTGGCCGCACCGTAATCTTCCATGTAGCCGTCGATGGCTCCCGGGCCGACGCGTCCGACCGCCAGGTTGGAGTTGCCCGAGGCCTCGGCGCCCTCCGTGGAGTAGCAGGCCCAGTCGGAAGTCGGGTAATGATCCAGCCGCATGTTGCGGCTCATCATGAGGGCCGCGTGCTGGGCCTTGGCGCTGAACTCGTCGCGAAAGGTGATCTGGGATGGAACCCCGGCCATCGCCCGGTAGTAATTGATGCGGAGCGCCACCTCGTCGCGATAGGACGCCTCGGTCGTGCCGGGATTGCAGGCGGCGACATCCCCGGTCCACGCCGGTTGAGGCGTGAGCGTCGAGCCATGCACGGCCCGGTAAAGCAGGCGTGAGGTTTCGCGACTCGAGATATCGGCCGGCGGCAGGGTCACCGATGCCGGCGTTTCCGAGGACATCAAGGCGGGTGACTGCGGTCTGACGGGCAGGATCAGGGGAGCATCGGGAGCCGTCCCCACTTCGCCATACGCGCTTGCGGCCCCGCCCATGACCACGACCACGCACCCCATTGCCGTTTGAACCCACGTTCCCCAGTTCATGATTGCTCCGATCTCCGTCTGCCGGGCCGCAGTGTGACGCAGCCTGCGGGTTTATCCAAACAGCAAATGAACGCCACGGGACGGCGCGCGTCGGGTAGGCGGGTTCCTGCGACTGAAGTCCGCGCCCCTCACCGGTCGGTCCATGGTTCCAGGTAGGGCGCGCAGTCCCTTGCGCGCCGGGGCGGCGGATTCGGCGGGAAACGGGGTGCCCGCCCTACCTAGTTGAGGCTCAGGGGAACTCCCCTTGGCCTCTCCACCATGCCCGGGGCCATGAACATAAAGGCGCCGGTAAACCGGACGCACTCCAAACGCCTTCGCGCCGCTCCAAGGTACGTCCGAAGTCGCGAAGCGGCTGGAGTGCGGGGATTCATCCCCGCTTTTCGTAGCCGGTTCACGGGAAGGGGCCAGGTTGATGGAGACGCGCCTCAAGCTACCACTCGCCGGTCGAGAGAAAGCCATGGATCGCGTGCGCCGCACGTCGGCCGGCACCCATGGCCAGGATGACGGTCGCACCACCGGTCACAATGTCGCCCCCGGCGAAGACGCCGCGCTTGGAAGTCTTCAGCGTCTCGGGGTCCGCCTCGATATAGCCCATCGGGTTGGTGTTGAGGTCAGGCGTGGCGGACTGGACCAACGGATTGCCCTGGTTTCCGATCGCCACGATCGCGACTTCCACCGGCATGACGAAGTCCGATCCCGGGACCGCGACCGGACGCCGGCGTCCCGACTTGTCAGGAGCGCCCAGTTCCATGCGCTGGCACTTCATCCCCGTGAGCCACCCGCGGTCGTCGCCCAGGAACTCGATCGGGTTCGTGAGCATCACGAACTCCACCCCCTCTTCGCGGGCGTGCTTCACCTCCTCGACGCGCGCCGGCATCTCCACCTCGGACCGCCGGTACACGATCGACGCGGTCTTCGCTCCAAGCCGCAACGCGGTGCGGACGGCGTCCAGGGCGGTGTTTCCTCCCCCGATCACCGCGACGGGCTTGTCGCGGCAATCGTAGATCGGCTGGTCATAGGTGGGGAACTGGTCGGCCTTCATCAAGTTCACCCGGGTGAGGAACTCGTTGGCCGAGTACACCCCGCACAGGTGCTCCCCGGGGACATTGAGGAACACCGGAAGGCCGGCACCGGTGGCGATGAAGAGGGCGTGATAGCCGCGTTCGGTCAGCAGTTCGTCCACGGTTACCGTGCGGCCCACAACGACGTTCGTGCGGAATTCGACCCCCATCCGCCGCAGGTTCTCGACCTCCTCACGGACAATCTGCTTGGGAAGGCGGAACTCGGGGATCCCGTAGATCAGCACTCCTCCGATCTCGTGCAAGGCTTCGAACACCGTGACCTCGTGTCCGCGCTGAACGAGATCGCCCGCGGCGCTCAAACCCGCGGGGCCGCTGCCGATGACGGCAACCCGCTTGCCGGTCGCGGGAGCTTTCTTCGGCAGACCCACCTTGCCTACATGGCGCTCGTAGTCCGCGACGAATCGCTCCAGGTACCCCACGGCCAGCGGTTCGCCATTCTTGCCCAGGACACAACAGCCTTCGCACTGCTCCTCTTGCGGACAGACGCGGCCCGTCACCGCCGGGAGCACGTTGTCCTCGCGGATCTTGGCGGCCGCCCCGAGATAGTCTCCAACCAGGACCAACTCGATGAAGTCCTTGATCTTCACGCCGACGGGACAGCCGGTGAAGCAATGATGGCTCTTGCAGTGCAGACAGCGCAGGGCCTCCTGGTGGGCCAGGACACCCGGCAGGCCGAGATTCACCTCGGCGAAATTGTGGCGACGCTCGCCGGCGGGTTGCTCCGGCATGCGTTGCCGGGAGATCTTCATCCGCTCCTTCGGCGGCAGCGGGTTGTTTGTGGTCATGTCAGGAGGCAGGTGGAACCGACGCCGCGGTCAGCTCCGGGTGAGCTTCCGTCAGGCGGCAGCGATGGACTTCGGGCGGATCGACGTTGAATTGGGCGAGCGACCGTTGCTCCGCTTCCCGGTACATCGCGTTGCGCGCCGCCAGGGTCTTGAAATCCACCGCGTGCGCGTCGAACTCGGGTCCGTCCACACAGGCGAACTGACTTCGCCCCCCCACGAGGACGCGGCAACCGCCGCACATGCCCGTGCCATCCACCATGATCGGGTTCAGGCTGACCACGGTCCGGATGCCGTGGGGCCGGGTGGTCTCGGCCACGGCCCGCATCATCGGGATCGGCCCGATGGCCAGCACGAAGTCGGGCCGCTCCTTCGACTCGATGAGCTTCTGCAGGGGACCAGTCACCAACCCCTTCACCCCGAGCGAACCATCGTCGGTGGTGACATGCACCTCGTCGCAGAACTCGCGCATTTCCTTCTCCAGGATCAGCAAGTCGCGCGTGCGCGCCCCCAGGATGCCCACCACGCGGTTCCCGGCATACTTGAACGCCCGGGCCGTGGGATACGCGATGGCCGTGCCCACGCCTCCCCCGATCACCACGGCGGTCCCGAAGTAATGGATTTCCGAGGGACGCCCCAGCGGCCCCACCACGTCGGAAATGGCATCCCCAACCTCCAAGGTGTTCAGCAGCCGGGTGGTCTTCCCGATGCCCTGCACGATGAGGGTGATCGTGTGGGCATCGGATCCGGCGATGGTGAGCGGGATCCTTTCGCCGTGCGCATGAACGCGGACGATGACAAACTGGCCCGCCTGCTGTTTGCGGGCAATCTCGGGTGCCTCGATGCCGATGCGCTTGACGTCGGGCGCGAGAAACGCGGCTTCCGTGATCCGGTACATGGCGATGAATGGCATTCCGCGGGTTCCGGGTCCCGGACCGGGAGCGCGGAGCTTTAGCGGAAGCGATGTGAACCATCATGGCCATCCGCCGCCATTCTGGCAACCGTCGTCTGGCCCCCCCGCTGCCGCCAGCACACCCGTGCGCCTGCACGCCGACCCCCACCGGCCGCACCGCACCGCACCGGAAAGCCCCGCCGCGGGAAACGTTCTACGGTGCCCGCCCGCTCCGTTTCCCGATCCCCTCCAACTCGACCCGCGCCTCGCCCTCGAGCTGCAGGATCAACCTCCCGGCCGCAACCTGGTATTCGTGAGGAGGCTCCACCGCAACCGGGCGGTCATTCACCCGGATCTCGGGACAGGCGGACAAACCATTCACGAGCAGGTACCAGGGTTGGCCTGGCCAGCCCCGCACCTTGAAGCCGACCCGCCCCGGCACTTCCTGGACCTCCAGGATCTCACCCGGCGCATGGACCCGAAGCCCGTGCCCGGCCAGCGCTCGGAAATCATACACGGACCGCAGGCCCAGGGTGCGGATGGCCGGGGCGAGCAACGTGGCCGGATTGATGTTCGCCGGGTTGCGGGTCTGGCCGCGCAGATTGAAACTGTCCGGCAGCAGTCCGACGTCGTCGGCATCCTCGGCGGGGTAGGTTTGCTGGATCCCCGACAGCACAATCCCATCGGCGAGCTGCCTCCACGGCCCGTCCGGATCGTGGCGTGCCAGGCAATGGAGCGCCTCGGCAAACACGAGCCCACACCATTGCACGGGAAGCCCAATCCAATTCGGCGCCACCCACTGCGTCGCCCCCAGCACCGGCGTGGTGGCGTAGAGACCGATGGGCCCGTCAACCGGCGCCTGAAGATACGTAAACGGAACCCCGGTCCAGGCCCAATACCGCGCCTGGTCCAGGAACGTCCGCTCCCCGGTCAGCTCGAAACCCATCACGTAGCACTCCACCAGGTAGGCCGACGCGAGAATGTCGGGCGTGTGCAGCGGGATTTCCCACGTCTGCGCGCCGCGCGGCACTCCACCCTGGTAACGCTCGGTGAGCGCGCGCAGGTGCTTCAGACCTGACTCGATCAACGCCGGGTCTCCGGTGAAGGCCGCCTCCCGGAGCACACCCGACAACACCTGGGCGGTGAGCCCGTTGGCGTCCGGAGCCCCGTGCGTCCGACCGTAATCAAGACCGTCCCGGCTCTTCCGAAACCGGACGAAACCGTCCTTTTCAAACCGTCCGAGCAGAGCGCGGCCATGGCGTTCTGCCCGGGCGAGGCTGGCGGAAACGCCCCCGTAAACGAGGTTCGGGGCCGGATAACGGATATGGCCCACCTGGGACGAGCTCAACTCCGCCTCGGGGATACGGCTCCGGGCGGCTTGGGCGGCTGCCACGAGTCGGGGGGCGAGCTCCATGGTCGGAAGGCACCTCGCGATCCAATCCTGGAACAGGGCGGCGTCGGCGGCGGGGATGCTGCCGAACCCGGGCGCGGCATGACGATAAAGGTCGCCGTCACGGATCCTGGAATCCAGCCAGCCGCGGGCGGCGAGCGTCAGGTAGGCCTGAGGATCAGCCACGGCCTGGGGCAGCGGCGGCAATCCAAATTGGTGCACGTAGGCCTGAACCGCGGGTACGACCGTGCTGCCGGCGCCTCCCAGGAGCAAGCCGTTCACACGCACGCTGCGGTCGGCAGGCACGCGCACCGGACCATACGGCAGCAGGCTGTGCTCCTCACGGTTCAGACCGTCGGATCCCGGAAACACCAAGCCCATCAACTGCGCTCCCGAACCCAGCAACCGGTCCGGCGTGTCGAACACCGCGCAGGTCTGGGCCCCCACCGGCTGGTTCCACGCCACGGCGAGATAACGCCCTTCGGCCGCCACGGCCATGAGCGGAAACGTCAGCCGGGCCGTGTCCGGTACCTGGCGGTTCGACCCCGGGGGATTCAGGTCCGCGGTCGAACTGGACGGTTCATTCTCCAGATACTCGATCCCGGCGAAGAGGGCCTGCGTTTTGTTGGTCCCGTAACTGCCGAGACCGGGGAAGAGCGTGAGCAGCGGCAGGTAAAGAACCTCGCGATCCTGGTCGCACCGCGCGCTCGCCTCGAACTGGAGTGTGCCGGAAGCGTTGAGCCGAAACGCCTGTTCCACCCGCCACTGCCCGCCGTCGGGATCGGTGCACGTTGCCACGCTGCGCACTACCCCGCCGACCTGCGCGTCGGCCAGCAGGGTCAAAGGCTGCCCTTCCACCTGCACGCGTGCGGAGTTGCCGTTCAACCTGAACCAGCGGGACGCTCCGTTCCGCACATAGCCCACGAGCGCCGCGGTGTTCCCCACCGCCATCTGCCGTCCACCAACTTCGATCAGGAAGCCGCCCTGTTCGCCGCGGTTGTGGACCAGCCGCAAGTCGCCGCTCTCGATCGAAACCGCATCCACGCCGCGCTCGGGCACCACGGGCCGGGGCCAATCTGGTGCGGCAAAGCTCCGGCGCTCCTCGAACCAAAGTCGCCCCAGCACACACTGGCCGCGGGTGCCGGGAGGGTCGAAACGGAATCGGTAGCCCGGTCCGAGGGCGGGCAGACGGACCTTCAACTCGTCCCAAACGCCGCCGCGAACATTGAAGCGAACGGAGTCGGGCTCCGTCGCGCCTCCTGTCGCCGGGTAATGGAAGATCTGGGCGGTGCCAGGCTGGTCCGACTTGAGCCGCAGCCGCAGCCAAAGTTCCGTGCCGGCTGGAAAATCGCGGGGCGGACTGACGATCCAGGGATCGTTCCCGTTGATCGTCAGGGCAAGACCTTCGTCCGTGGGAACGCTGCCGGCGAGGTGGTGCGGCTCCGACCAGGAAGCTGCCTGAGTTGCATCCTTGAAATCAAACTCCGGCAGTGCCCCGGCCCCCAGGCACGGTGGTGTTGAGAAGGCGAGGGAGATGAGGATCGCAAGACCGGGCAACAACGCTCTGCGGGCACGGCGGTAAGGCTTCATGGAGGACAGGCAACAGGGAGGGGGATGGTTGGGTAGACAGCTCCTGGTGGGGCAAGGCGGCGCCGGGCGCGCTCCGTCGGGCGCGCCGTCTCTGCGCCCCGGATTCGGCGGGCAACGGCATACCGCCCTATCGGCCGCGGGTTCATCGAGAAAGTCGTCAAGGAGCGGACGTCGGAACCGCGGGCCTCATTCAACACCGTGCCAGCGCGGCGGTCCCGACATTTACCGTTGGACTTGGGTTGCCCGGGTGGCCATGCTCGGCTGCACAAGAACGCTTCATTCCACCATGAGAACGTTGGTCATCGGCATCGACAGCGGGACCCAATCCACCAAAGCGCTCGTCCTGGACGTGGGCGCCCGGAAGGTGGTCGGATCAGCGTCCGTGGCTTACGACCTGATCCCAGGTCTGCCTCCCGGGGCGAAGGAACAGCATCCGCACACGTGGCGTGACGCCACCCAGAAGGCGGTCAAGGCCGCGCTGCGCAAAGCGGGCGCCAGTGCCGGCGAGGTCAAGGCCATGGGCGTCAGCGGGCAGCAACATGGTTTTGTGCCCCTGGACAAGGACGGCGCCGTGATCCGCCCGGCCAAACTTTGGTGCGATACGTCCACCGCGGCCGAGTGCACTGAGATCATGGAGCGCCTGGGCGGTCTGCGTCCCACGATCAAGGCGATCGGCAATGCGGTGCTCCCCGGCTTCACCGCGTCCAAGATCCTCTGGCTGCGCAAGCATGAGCCCCAGAACTACGCGCGCCTTGCCACGATCCTGCTGCCTCACGACTACCTGAACTGGTGGCTGACGGGCCGCGCCGTCATGGAGTGCGGCGATGCCAGCGGCACCGCCCTCATGGACGTGCGCACGCGCAAGTGGAGCCTGACGCTGCTGAAGTCGATCGATGCCAGTCTCGATGCCAAACTGCCGCCCCTCATCCCCAGCGACCAACCGGTGGGCAAGCTCCAACCCGCCACGGCCAAGGCCCTCGGTCTCAGCACCGAGGTGCTCGTCAGCGCGGGCGGCGGCGACAACATGATGGGGGCGATCGGCACCGGCAACACCCGGCCGGGCGTCGTCACCGCGAGCTTCGGCACCAGTGGTACCATCTACGCCTGCGCCAGCGAACCTGTCGTCGACCCGCAGGGCGAGGTGGCCGCGTTCTGCGATTCCACCAACCGCTGGCTCCCGTTGCTCTGCACGATGAACGTCACCGTGGCGACCGAAATGGTCCGGAACGACTTCAAGCTGGACCATGCCGCGTTCGAAAAGGCCGCCGCGAAAGCCCCCCCGGGTTCGGACGGTCTGCTCCTCCTGCCTTACCTCGAAGGCGAGCGCACGCCGAACGTCCCCAATGGTTCCGGAGTCTTCTTTGGCGTCCGCCCGGCCACGTTCACCGCCGAGCATTTCGCCCGGGCGGCGATGGAAGGCGTGACCCTCGGGATGAATTACGGCCTCAGGCGGCTGGCCGACCTGGGATTGAAGCCGACGCAGATCCGCGCCACCGGCGGAGGCGCCAACTCGAAACTCTGGCGCCAGATCATGGCGGACGTTTTCAACGCGGAAGTGGTGACGCTCGCCGTGGGCGAAGGAGCCGCTTACGGCGCCGCGCTCCAGGCCCTGTGGTGCTGGCGACGCCAGAGCGGCGACTCCCTGCAGATCGAAGCCATCACCGACGCGTTCGTGGGGCTCGATCCCAAAGGCACCGCCCGCCCCAATCCCACGAACGCGGCTCGCTATGCCGAGCTTCAGGAACTCCAGGACGAGGTTTCGAAGTCGCTGCGCGGTACGTTCCAACGTCACCGGGCTTTTCTGACGCGCTGAGTCGGCAACCGGTGGAACGTATGGCCCGCAAGGCCTGGTCGAACAAGGCTGGGTTCCGCAAGGCTGCGCCGGGCCGATGCCGAACCGCCGCCCGGGAACGCGACTGGCGATGGGTGCCGAGGCGAGAGTGCCCGGGCTCGGGATGCCTCCTCGCGGAATCGGGGTAGATTCCACCTGAGACGCCGCATGTCCAAGCTGCTGCAAGCCATTGAAGCGGACGCCGCCCGATGCCTGGAGATTCCCGCGGGGAGCCGCCTCGCCACGGAAGAGGCGCGGTTCAAACGGTTCCTTCACCGGTGTCAGCTGCGAACCCGGTACAGCCATAATCAGGGAAGCAGCGGCCGGGAGATTGTCCAGGCGCGGAGCCTGGCGGTGGACCTCGTGTTCAAGTACGCATTCCAGGCGGCCGCAGCTTTCGTCGGGAGCGTTCCGGGTTCCCGGGCGGGGCCTTGCTCCATCGTGGCCCTGGGCGGCTACGGCCGGCGGGAACTGAGTCCGAACAGCGACATCGACGTCCAGTTGCTGCACAACGCCCCGAGCCTCGAAGGCGCCTGCCGCCCGGCGGTCATGGAACTGATGGAGGGATCCTGGATCTACAACGTCTTTCCCAAGGTCCAGGTCGTCGTGCGCACCCCGGCACATGCCGTCGAAGCCGGCAACAAGGACCTGCGCTCCAAGACCTCGCTCATCGAGGCCCGCCTGGTGTGTGGCGATGAAGCGCTGTTCGACCGCATGAAGAAGCGGGTGCAGGCGGGGTGCGTGGCCCGTCAGGAAAACGCCTACGTTGCGCAGCGGTTGGAGGATCAGGCCCAGCGCCGCCGCCGTTATGGGAACACGCCCTATCTGCAGGAGCCCCACTTGAAGAACGGCTGCGGCGGTCTGCGCGATTACCAGAATCTTCTCTGGATGACCTTCTTCCGATACGGTGTCGCCACCACCGGGGGACTGCAGGAACGCGATCTGATCACCGAACGCGAACGCACCGACCTGGACCGTGCCTATGAGTACCTGCTCCGCGTCCGCAACGACCTCCATTTCCGCAACGAGCGCAGCAACGATGTCCTTTTGAAGGCGGTCCAGCCGGCCGTGGCGCGGGCGATGGGTTTTCACGACGGCTCCCCCCGGAAGCGGGTGGACCGCCTGATGCGGGTCTACTATGGCCACGTCGCCAACATCCACGACATCACCCGCAACGTGGAGCAGCGCCTCGCGCTCGTGCCCCAACCGGGTCGCCTCCCGCGTCTTTCCGATTTCCTGCGCGCACGCCGTCGGCGGGCGGCCTACGAAGTGGACGGTTTCAAGTTCGTCGACGGGGCGGTGATTCCGGCCTCCGAACGGATCTTCGCCGAGAAGCCGAACCGCCTCATGCGGGCCTTTTTCAATGCCCAGAGCCGCGGTCTGCAGTTGCATCCGGAGTTGCTGCAACTCATCCGGGCCCAGGTGCCGCTGGTGACGCCCGCCTTTCGACGCGACCCGGTGGTGCGGGAGATGTTCCTCGCGATGTTGAAGCACCAGGGCAAGGTCGCGCCGATCTTGCGGCAGATGCACGAAGCGCGGTTCCTCGGCGCGTTCATCCCCCCGTTCCGGCGGATCACCGCCCGCGTTCAGCACGAGTTCTACCACCAGTACACCGCCGACGAGCACACGCTGATGTGCCTCGAGAAGCTCGAAGAAATCTGGGAGGACAAAGCCCCGGCCTTCCATCCCTATGCCGAGATGTTCCGTCGGCTGGAGCGGCCCGAAATCCTCTACCTGGCGCTGCTGCTTCACGACACCGGCAAGGAGGACGGCCCTGACCACACGGAGAGCGGGGCCCGCATTGCCGCGACGGTCTCACGCCAGCTGCAGCTGGACGACGAGGCGGCGCGCCGCGTGCAGTTCCTGGTGCGCCATCACCTCGCCATGGTGAGCATCTCCCAGAAGCGCAACCTGGGCGATCCCCTCGTGATCCGCGCCTTTGCCGACCTGGTCCAGGATGTCGAGAACCTGCGCGCGCTCACGCTGTTGACCCTGGCCGACTCGATGGGGACCAGCGACAAGCTCTGGACCGCCTTCAAGGACGCCCTGCTGCTCACGTTGTATCACCGCGCGCAGGAACACCTGCAGGGCCAGGCCGTCGTCGCGGAGGAACTGGAACGGAAGCGCCTCCGCGACCAACTGCCGGCGCTGCTCCCGCCGGGCATTGCCCCCGACGAGGTCGAGGCCCACTTCACCGGTCTGCCCGGCACTTACTTCGTGCACTCGGAGGCCACGGATGTCGCGGCCGACCTGGGCGTGGTCCATGATTTCTTGCGAATGCAGGTCTTCGGCACCGGCCATCCCCTGGAGCCGGCGGTCCGCTGCCAGGCCTGCGAACGACACGGGTGCTCGGTCGTCCGATGCTGCACCTGGGACCGGCACGGCTTGTTCGCGATGCTGACGGGTGCCTTCACCGCCGCCAACCTGAACATCCTCAGCGCCGACATCGACACACGCAACGACGGCCTGGCGATCGACAGCTTTTACGTGGCCGACCCGGCCAGCAACCGTCCCGTGCAAGACCGGGCGCTCGAGAAGTTCACCGCGCTCGCCCGGGGCGTCTTGACGGGCGAGATCAACCTCGCCGAGGTGCTCCGCCAGCGTTCCGCGAGCTATCAGCCCGCTTACACGGTGGCCAGTGGAGACCGGCTCCAAACCTCGATCAAGTTCGACCAACAGCCCGGCGCCCACCGCACCATCATCGAGGTCGACGCCGAGGACCGTCTCGGTTTGCTGTACACCATCACCACGGTGCTGGCGGGCCTCGGCGTGGACATCAGCCTGGCGCGCATCAACACAACCAACGGCGCCGCCTCGGACGCCTTCTACGTCTGCGACCAGGACGGCGGTCCGATCCAAACCGTGGCGCGGCAGCGGCAAATCCGTTCCGCCCTGGTCGCGGCCATCCGCGAACTCGAACGCTGACCCGGAGGCGTCCCGACGGGCTCGGGCAAGGTGCCGCCCGCGGAGAAGGACCGGCCGCAGTCCCGCGTCGCTTCGAGGATGAAGGTTGATGCCTCGACTCGATACGCTACGCTGAACGCATGAAGAGGATCTCTCCGATGGGCGCCTGGGTCGCGGCGCTCGGACTCCTGGTCTCCGGCTGTCAGACCACGCCCAAGGTCAACGTGGAGACGGACAAGAACGCGTCCTTCGCGGCTTACCAATCCTTCCACCTCCTGGACCTGCCGCAGCAAATCCCCGGAGGTGATCCCGGCTTGATGCTGCGATTGCGCGACACGATTGAGCAGACGGTGAACTCGTCCCTGGCCGGCAAAGGATACCAGGCGGTGCCCCACGAGGAGGCGGACATCGCCGTCCTGCTCCGAGGCGAGATCATTCCCAAGGTCGATGTACACGACTGGGGCTATTCGCCTGCAGCCAACTGGGGCTATCGCCGGCACGGCTATCGGTATGTGTACGGGACCTCGTATTCGAGTTTCGATGTCGACACCTACAACGAAGGGCTGCTGGCGATCGAGATCTACGACAACAAGACCAAGCGCCAGGTCTGGGTGGGGTGGAGCAAGGCCCGGATCGACCCGAAATCGATCGACCCCGCCCGCGTCGAAGCCGCGCTCCGGGAGATCCTCATGCGCTATCCCGACGTGCAACAGGAGATGCCGGCGGCCATCAGGTAGGGCGCAAAGCCGGTAGCGAGGGCTCGGCGGGCCACGGAGTGCCCGCCGTACGGCATGGGGCAGATGGGAAAAATCAAGGGACGACCCAGGGCGCCCCAGGCGTTGGTGACCGGGCGGAGAATCGAGTTGAACCGGAAACCGTGGCGGGCATCATCGCCTTCATGCAATCGGTTTTCAGCGGCCCCGTGTTCGTGGTGCGGGACAATATCGATACGGATCAGATCATCCCGGCCCAGTTCCTGACCCTCGTGCCCACCATCCCCGACGAATACGAAAAGCTCGGTTCGCACGCCCTCTGGGGGCTCCCCGAGTCGCTCTACACCACGCGCTTCGTCAAAGAGGGCGCGCTGGACAGCGAGTACCCGATCGTCGTGGCTGGACGCAATTTTGGGTGCGGAAGCTCCCGCGAACACGCGCCCATCGCCCTGGGCTCGGCGGGATGCCGCGTGGTGTTGGCGCAGAGTTTCGCCCGGATCTTCTTCCGCAACTGCCTGGCGACCGGCGAGCTCTATCCGTGCGAGGTCACAGACCGTCTTTGTGACGAACTCAAGACCGGAGACGTGGTTACCGTGGATTTGAGTGCCGGGACTGTGACCGTCGAAAAGACTGGTAAGTCCTACGTGCTCAAGCCGCTCGGAGACGTCAAACCAGTCGTCGACGCCGGCGGCATCTTCAAGTACGCCCGACAGGCAGGCATGATGCCGCGGTAGGCGCCGGTGCCGACGTCAGGGAATCGCCCGGGGCCTTCCGGCCCCCACCGGGGTCATGGCCTGCTCGGTGGAACGACGCGGCACGGTACCAGCCAGGGGCTTGGATTCGCTGTCGCGGCTCATTCCCCTCCGCCACTCCTTCCCATGAACCTGCCCCGAAAAGCGGGGATGAATCCCCGCACTCCAGGCGCTTCGCGACTTCGGACGTGCCTGGGAGCGGCGCGAAGCGTTTGGAGTGCGTCCGCTTTAGCGGCGCTTTTTGGTTCATGGCCACGGAGCAGGTCCAAAAGGAACAGGTGGCTCTCCATGAACCATCCCCAGGAGCGCGGACTTCAGTCCGCAGGAACCCGCGCCTGGTTGGGGACGTCCCTGCGGGCTGAAGCCCGCGCTCCTCAACGGTCCAGGGTCCCCATGCGCGCCGGTCCTCCCGGCGTCCCGGCTCTCCGTGCTTTGGTGCCTCCGCTGAGACGAGCGTCCTCGCAAACCGTCGCTGGCAGCTCCCAGATGGACCGTGCTTGCCCGGAGCCGAAGGGCGGTTATGTTCCTCGCATTGCCGGCGGCGGGGTCGGCAGTTCCAAGAACATGTCCTTACTCGTCGATCTTCGTGCGGCGCGGTTCTCGGTCTCGCGCCTCCTGTCACTCGTGTGCGCCGCGGCGGTTCCCACCCTCGCACTTCGCGGGGATGCGGTTCCGGATGCGCCTCCCAACGCGGTCACCTCTCCCGCGCCCGCATCGCCCGAGGCGGGGACGGGTCCCAAGGTGGCCAAGCCTGGTCCGGGCGACGCCGTCGGTGACCTGATCACCTTCACCACGAAGTACGATCAGGTGGTCCCGTTCCTGCCCGGCCCCTACGATCCCAACGTGGCGCGCTTGACGTCGCAGATGCTCATGAGCATGCACTACGCGCGCCACCCGCTGGACGAGGAGTATGCCCAACGCTTTTACGACCGTTACCTGGACATCCTGGACCCGCAGCGCTTTCACTTTACCCAGGGCGACCTCAAGGAGTTTGCACCCTACGCGACGCAACTCGCGGAACTGACGGTCCAGAAAGGCGACACCCGTCCGGCGAACGAGATCTTCGCCCGCTTTCTCGAGCGCCTGGACCAACGCGTCGCCCTCGTGGCCGAAATGCTCAAGCAGGACGACTTCGACTTCACCACCGACGAACGGTACACCCCGAACCGGAAGGACGCCGCCTGGCCGGCAGATCTGACCGAAGCCCAGGCGCTCTGGCGAAAGCACCTGCGTTACGAATACTTGCAGGAAAAGCTGAACAAGGCCAAGCCGGAGGAAATCACCGACAAGCTCGCCAAACGCTACAAGCGGCTGTTGCGCACGGTCGCGGAGTTTGATCGCGACGACGTCCTCCAGTTCTATCTCACCGCCCTCGCCAACGCCTACGATCCGCACTCGGACTACATGGGCAAGGACCAGCTGGAGAACTTCGCCATCAGCATGAAGCTGGCCCTGTTCGGCATCGGGGCCTTGCTCCGTTCGGATGACGGCTACTGCACCATCGAGAGTCTGACCCCGAACGGCCCTGCGGAACGCAGCAAGAAGCTGAAGCCCAAGGACCGCATCATCGCCGTCCAACAGGACGACGGCGAACCCGTCGACGTCGTCGACATGAAGCTTAACAAGGTGGTCGACATGATCCGCGGCCCGAAAGGCACCGAGGTCACGCTCACGATCATCCCCGCCGACGCCGCCGATTCTTCCGAGCGCCGCACCCTCACGCTGGTGCGCGACGAGATCAAACTCGAGGACCAGGAAGCCAAGGGCAAGTTGTTCGAACTGCCCGCCCCGGATGGTTCCGTCACCCGGCTCGGATTGATCGACCTGCCCTCGTTCTACGCCAGCTTCGATCTCGGTCGGGGCAAGGACAAACCCGAACCGCGCAGCCCGACGGACGACGTGGCTCGGCTCATCACCAAACTGCTCGCCGAGGGCGCCCAAGGCATCGTCCTCGACCTCCGGCGCAATGGCGGCGGCTCCCTCGAAGAAGCCATCCGGCTGACAGGCCTGTTTATCAAGGATGGCCCGGTGGTGCAGATCCGCGACGCGGACGGCGACATTCACATCGAGAGCGATACGGACCCCGAGGTGTTCTACGATGGACCGCTCCTTGTCCTCGTCAGCCGGTTCAGCGCTTCCGCTTCCGAGATTCTGGCCGCGGCGCTGCAGGATCACGGCCGGGCGCTGATCGTGGGCGACAAGAGCACTCACGGCAAAGGCACGGTGCAGACCGTGTACGAACTGAACAAGGTGAACCGCCGATTCCCGCCGAGCTACAACCCCGGCGCCCTCAAGGTCACCATCCGCAAGTTCTATCGGGCCAACGGCGAGTCCACCCAACTCCGCGGCATGACCCCCGACGTGATCCTTCCGTCGGTGGCCAATGAACTCGAGGTCGGCGAAGGCATGCACGAGTTTCCGATGCCTTGGGACACCATCGAGACGGCGGAATTCAACGACCTCAACCGCGTGAGGCCGCTCCTGCCCGAGCTCCGCCGGCGTTCCGAAGCCCGTATCGCCACCGACCCGGACTGGGGTTATGTGCGCGAGGACATCACCCTTTACCGCGAGGCCCAGGCCGACAAGAGCGTCTCGTTGAACTACGAGCAGCGCTTGAAAGAACGCGACGAGGCGGAGAGCCGCAGCAAGGCGCGCAAGACCGAACGGGCGGCCCGTGAGGTCCGCCAGGAGACCGTCTACGAGCTGACCCTGAAGCTCGCCGGACAACCCGGCCTCCCGCCGGCCGTCGGCTCGACCAACGCCCCCATCGCCCAGGTCAGCACGACCGCGAGCGTCGCGGACGAAGACGAGGCGGCCGAGGACCCTGCCTCGGTCGTGGACGTCCCCCTCAAAGAGGCCAAGCGCATCCTCCTGGATCTCATCGAACTGGCCGGCCGCAAGAACGCCCCCAACTCTCCGCCCGTCGCCGCCCAGGCATCGAAGGTCCGGGCCCAGGGCGGGAGCCTGGTGCAGTAATCCGGGCCGGCGCCCTTTGTTTGGAGTCCTTGAACCGCAGGACCTGAAAGGGACAGCCTTTCGGGTCCCGTAGGCCGCAGAGCTCAGCGGCCAATCCACGCCAGGCCTGCCTGGACCCACAGCGGCGTGGTCAGGGTCGAAAGCAGCGACGTGGCCACGACCACCCTCAAGGCCGTGGCCGGGTCTCCGCCATAGTGCTTCGCCATCACCACCGGGAACACCGCGGCCGGCATGGCGGCTTGGAGCACGATCACCTGCTTCAGTTCCATCGAGCCGGGCAGGACCCGGGCCAGTCCCAGGAACAGCAACGGGAGAACCCCCAGGCGCAACGCGCCGGCCAGCAACATGACGCGCCCGCCTTCCGCGCGGCGAAACTCGTGCAAGTGATCGGCCATCGTGGCCCCGATCAGCACCATTCCCAGCGGGATGGCCGCCTGGCCCAGCAGATGCGCCGCGGTCCGCAGGGCTTGGGGAACGTGTGCCTCTCCCACCACCCCGTTGACGAGGATCGCCCCGACAATCGCGAGCAGCGGCGGGCTGAGAAGCTTGCGCCAGTCCTGTCGGAGATCCGCGCGTGCCAGCATCACCAGGCCGAACGACCATAACGCGATCTCGACCCCCACGTTGTGGACGAAGAGAACCGCGACCGTCTCGCGATCAAACAGCGCGAGCGCGAGTGGGATGGGTACGTAACCGTAGTTGTACACGGCGACGGAGAAGGCGAAGGTCCGGCGCGTGCTGGGCGTGCGGGAGGGCACCAACCGGCTGCCAACCACGGCGAGCAACAGGCCCATCAGGACCGTGCCAAAGCCCACCAGCGGCGCGAGCGCGAGATTCCGCGGAACCTCGACCGCCGGGTTGCCCAGGATGGAGTCAAACACCAGGCAGGGGATGAGGACGTTGATCGTCATCTTCAACAGACTCGCGTCAGCTTCCTCGCTCAACCAGTTGAGGAGGCGCATGGCCAGCCCGGCCAGGATGACGAGGAAGACCGGGATCACCGCGGCAAAGACCGTGCTCATTCGGATCTCATCCCTTCTCTCCCGGGCGGCGCGGCCGCCCCCCGGAACTCGCGCGGCGTCGCACCCGTCGCCTTGCGGAAGACGGTGGCGAAGTACTGGCTGCTCTGGAACCCGCACCGCAGCCCGATCTCGGTGATGCTCAACCGTGGTTCAGCCCGCAGCAAACGCTTCGCCGCTTCCACTCTCCGGTGCGTTAGGAACCCCGATGGAGTCATGTTTGAAATTTCCCGACAGTAATCGGCGAAGCGGCTTCGGCCGAGCCCGCAACGCTCCGCCATCTCCTCCAGGGACCACGGATGGTCGAGGTGCTCGTCCAGGGCGCGCAGGAACATCTCCACCGAGCGCCGCGTGGTCACCAGGTTCGGATTGAGGGGCGGGTTGCGGCGGGAGAGCAAATCCAGCAAGGCGATGAACAGCTCGTTGATGAACAGCCGCAACCGGCTCTCGCCGGCGGCCGGATGGGGGTCGCGGAGCAGCACCGCGATCCGCTCGAAGCACCCACCCACCTCGTCGTTCGCGCGCCAGACCGGCTGTTCGTTGTGGCTCAGCAGCGTGGTCAACCGCCGGAGGTCGTCGGGCGAAAGCACCAGCCAGTCCGGCCACTGCCAGCGCTGGTCGGGGCGTCGCACGCCCACATCGAGGATCAGCCAGTGAAGCCGCGTCGAGCCGATGTGGGGATTCCCCACTTTGTGCTGTTGCCAGGGACGGGTCACCGTCAGCTGCCCGCTCGCGAGTTCGTACGCCTCTCCTTCGACGTGAAACGCCGTGCGTCCCCGGGACACGTAGGTCAGCTCGATCCCTTCATTGCGATGCCAGTCCAATCCCCAGTCCGGCACTCCCGTGGTGTTCCAGTACCCCACGGTCGAGATCTCGGGGAGCAGTCGCGCGGCCATCGGCGTGCCCGGATAACCGCGATGCACCCAGGCCCGGAGCTCGACCTCGCCGCGGGACACCGCGTGCACGAGCGGTTCGCAGCGATCGGCGTGGTACGTGGCGTTGGGGCTCAGGAAGATCGCGTGGCGCCTCGCGGCGTCGAGGCGTGCGGAGTCGGCGGCGGTCATGCCAATGAGCCCCATGCTTTGTTCAAAGTTTCCCAATGTCAAATATTGGAAGTGCTGCGGCTCCGGAAAGACTAAGCTGGTTGGCGTACTCACCTGCCTATGAAACGACTGCTGATCGTGATCGGATCAACCGTCGCCGCCTCGACGCTCCCGTCGCCGGCCGCCGACATTTCGGGGACCCTCAATTATCCCGGCACGCAGCCGGGTCCCATCCGCATCCAGGCGGCCCAGACCCTGCCCGGGAACCAGGCGCTCAAGCTCGACGGGGACGGGGACTACGCCTCGACCACCATCACCGACCTGTCCGGTCCCGAGTTGAGCATCCAATATTGGTTCAAGGGCACGGTCATGCAGTCCATCGTCCGCCAACAAGGCGGGCCCGGATACATCGTGGCGGGCTGGAACGGTCGACACATCTTGTCTCACGACGGAGGCACGACCGGCGTGGCGGCAGGCAGCGCTGCCATCGACGGCAACTGGCACCAGGTGACGGTGACCTGGAAGCAGGCGGATCCCGGGGGCTTTGCGAGCTACCTGGATGGCCGGCTGGTCGAACGACGCCCAAGCGTCGATGCCCCGATCCCGAACATCGAGGCCCAGGTCTATTTCGGCGCCTTCAACGGCAGCGGAGAGTACGCCAACGGCTACGTCGACGAGGTCGCGATCTGGAAGCGCGCGCTGACCGAAAGCGACATTCTCGCCCGTTGGAACCGGCGGCTCTCCGGCAATGAGCCCGATCTCCTCGGCTACTGGAGCTTCGACGACGGCACCGGCGCCGATGCCTCGCCCAACCAGAACTCGGCCGAGCTCTGGGGCGACGCCCGGATCGAAGCCGTGGATGTTCCCGGCCTCGACGGTGGACTGGCCGAGACCACTCTCGACGCGCCCGGTCCCTACCAACTCGCCGGACTTCCCACCGGCGCGGGCTACAGCGTGACGGCGTTCCGCGACGCCAACACCAACCAGGTGCAGGACGCGACCGAGCCTTCCGGCGCCTACGCCGGCAATCCCTTCACCCTGTCGGGCAACCGGGCCGACGTGAATCTCCTCCTGGAGGAAGTGCCCCGAATCATCACGCAACCGCGCGGCCAGCGACTCGGCGTCGGCGGCGAACTCAGGTTGAGCGTCGCCGCGGAAGGCACCGCCCCCTTCAGCTACCAATGGCGCCGGGACAACACGCCCCTTGTCGACGGTGCCACCGTTTCCGGGGCCCGAACGGCGGAGTTGCACCTCACCGGCCTTCAACTCGCCGATACCGGGGTGTACTCGGTGACGGTCACCAATGCCCGCGGCAGCGCCGACAGCAACCCGGCCGACGTTCAGGTGGTTTCGGGCGGAGTCACCGTCTCCGGCCGGGTGGACTACGGCGGCTCCCAACCCGGGCCCGTGTTGATCACCGCAGCGCAGCGACGCGCGGGCAACCGCGTTTTGAAGCTGGACGGGAACGGCGATTTCGCCATCACCACGCTGACCGACCTCGGCGGCGACGAAGTCACGGTCCAGTATTGGTTCCGGGGAAGCGTCTCGCAGTCTGCCGTCCGGCAGCAGTCCGGCGGCTGGATCGTTTCCACCTGGAACGGACTTCACATCCTGTCTCACGACGGCGGCGTCAATGGCATCGACGCTGGCCAAAGCCTCACCGACGGCCAATGGCATCACGTGGCTCTCACCTGGAAGCGGGCGACGACGGGAGGCTTCGCCAGTTATCTCGACGGCAAGCCGGTGGCCAAACGCGACAGCGCCTCCGTCCCCCTGCCCAACCATAACGCCCAACTTTACTTCGGCGCCTTCAATGGCGCCGGCGAGTATGCCAATGGCCAGCTGGACGAAATCGCCGTCTGGCGCCGGGCGCTCTCCGGAAGCGAGATTGCGGCAAGCTTTCGTTCCAGCCTGAACGGCAACGAAGAGGGGCTGGCCGGCTATTGGAACTTCGACGACGGACAGGGCGCGGACCTGAGCCCCGGTGGCAACAATGCCGAGCTCCATGGGGACGCCGCCATCGTCGAGGCGGACATCACCGCCATGGGCAACGTCTACACGGAGACCTTCGCGGGTCCCGGGACCTATGCCATCGCTCACATTCCCAAGGGCGACGGCTTCTACGTCACCGCCTTCCGGGATGCAAACGGCAACGGGCTCCCGGATGCCTCGGAGCCCACAGGCGCCTACCCCGCGAATCCCATCAACCTGGATGCCAACAAGGACTCGGTGAACCTGGAACTGCTCGATCCGCCGGTGATCACCACGCAACCCGCGACTTTGGCGGCCGCTCCGGGCACGACCGTACAGTTCCAGGTCGGCGTCACCGGATCCCAGCCGCTCGCATTTCGCTGGCAGAAGAATGGGGCGGACCTCGCGGACGGCGGGAAGATCAGCGGGGCTCGAACCGCGACGCTGACCCTGACCGGTATTGCCCTCGCCGACGAAGGCAGCTACCGCGTCGTCGTCAGCAACCCCGCCGCCACCGCCACGAGCGAAGGCGCCGCGCTCGTCGTCGCTGCGGGAATCAGCGACCGCCTCATCGGGCACTGGAAGTTTGACGAGACCACGGGCCTCACCGCCCTGAACAGCGCCTCCGGTGGCGATACCGCGGCCGACGGCGAACTCATGGGCTACGTCGATGATTCGCAATGGGGCTCGGGCCAGATCGGCGGTTCACTGGCCTTTGGCGGGCCAACCACATCGCAGTGGGTCCTGGTGAACGATTATCCGAAACCAGACTCGGTCCTGAGCGTGTCGGCGTGGGTCCAGGCCGAAAGCCTGGTAACCTGGGGCTCGATTGCCAAGAACTGGGGCGACCCCACCAGCGGCCAGTTTCATTTCGGACTGAATGAGACCGGGGGCGACCTCAGCAACTACATCACCCAGTCGGGTGGCGGCACTGTGAGCGCACGCGAGCAGCAGGCGTTGCCCACGGGGAGCTGGCACCACGCCGCCTTTGTCTGCGACGGGGCGCGACTGCGGCTTTACCACAACGGCGTCGAAGTCGCGTCCTCCAGCTACGATGGCACGATCGTCGCCGCGCCCGTCATGGCCTCCCTCGCCATCGGCGTAAAGACGCGGGACGACGGCATCACCCCGGCCTTCGGCTTCTGGCACGGGCGCATGGATGACCTCGGTCTCTGGCGCCGCGCGCTCACGCCGGACGAAGTGAACGGCATCTACACCGCCGGACTTGCCGGCAAGGATCTGACCCAGGCCTCCGCGACCCCGACGAACGTGCCGCTGACTATCGCGCGAGAGGCAGCGCAAGTGACCATCTCCTGGCCGGCCACCGCCGCCGGGTATACTCTGCAGCAGTCCACCGCGATCCCGGCCTCGACCTGGCAGGCGGTGCCGGGTGTCGTGGGGACGAGCGTGACGGTTCCCATCACGGGGCAGGGCATGTTCTACCGCCTCGTGAAGTAAACGCGGGCCGGACCGCGGCAGCACCGCCGGAAGCGGGGCCGCCGCGGTCGCCACGGGGACCGCCCCTGAATCCAGAGCGTTGTCTGAGCCATGAAGACCCTTCACAACCGGATCCGGACCCTGGCGGGCCGCCGCGGGTTCACCCTCATCGAACTGCTGGTGGTGATCGCGATCATCGCGATTCTCGCCGGCATGCTGTTGCCCGCCCTGGGCAAGGCCAAGCAGAAGGGCCAGGCGACCGCCTGCGTGAACAACCTCCGCCAGGTGATGATCGCCACCAAGATCTACGCCGAGGATTTCGGTGGCAAATACCCGCACACGTTCCAGGTGCGAGGTAACAACCTCTTCCGCAAGGCCTGGTTCAACTTCCTCCTGCCGTACACGGCCACGACCAACCTCCTCATCTGCCCCGTCCGCACCAAGAAGTTCAAGGAGTTCCTGCAGAACTACCCGAGCGAGGACCCCGATCACGCCGCCTCCAACTACAGCATGAACTTCCGGCTCGGCGGGTGCGACTGGCCTGACGTGTGGGACGTGAAACAATGGCCCTCCCTGTCCGATGCCGCCGTGCGCGTGCCCTCGGCCACCGTGCACCTCACCGACGGCGCCTCGAAACCGCTTCGCACGACCGACCCGCTCAAGTGCGTCACCACCTCAAGCACGGAAAAACCCGGCGCGTGGATCGTCCACGACCCGGGAGACGACGCGCCCTGCACCGGTTGCGTGACTTCCGACGATCCCAACTGGGGCGGGCCCCACCCCCGGCATGGCGGCCGCTCGGCCATCGCCTTCGTGGACGGTCATGCCGAAAGCTACCAGCCACGCAAATGGTACTGGTCGGGAACGCCCTGGCTCAAACCCGACATCGGCGGGAATCCCTGACCTCGTCATCGAGTCACGCCCGATGCGGCCTCCCTCATTCCGCCACCAGGCAGGGCCGGCACTCCGTTGCCGGCCGCATCCGGTGCACCAGGTAGGGCGGGCACTCCGTTGCCCGCCGCCGCCACGACCGACGCTGTTGACGCCGGCCACGAATTGGCTCAATCCTCTTCCAGCAATCCTTCTCTCGAGACGCGTTTGAACAAAACACTCCCATGAATGACAACCTCCATTCACCTCCGCCGTCTCACCGCGGACTCACCCGTCGCGATTTCCTCCAATCCACCGCGGCGGCCGGGGCGGCCGGTCTGATGGCCGCGCCGCTGGTCGCTCCCGCGTCGGTCTTCGGCGCCAACGAGCGGCTTGGGGTCGGCTTCATCGGCGTGGGGGGGCGTGGACGAAACCACCTCGACACCGTGCTGGGCATGATCAACCAGGGCGCCAACCTGCAGGTGATCGGCATCAGCGACACCTTTGGTCCCCGGATGCACGCCAACGCGGAGCATGCCAAGTCGAAGACCTATCCGAGTTACAAGGCCCTGCTCGCCGACCCCGCCATCGACGTCGTTTGCATCGCGTCACCCGACCGGCTTCACGTCCCCCAGGCCATCGACGCCATCCGCGCCGGCAAGGACGTGTACTGCGAGAAGCCGATGGGCCACTGGAGCCAGTTCGCGCTCAGCCGCCAGTTTTACAAGGAGACCGTCCAGCTCAAGCGGGTCGTCCAGATCGGCAACCAGGGCAACTCCAACGTCGCCTGGAAGAAGGTCTCCGACCTGATCCTCAAGGGAGCCATCGGCCGGCCCCAGCACGTCGAAGCCGGTTACTACCGCTATGGTGACTGGGGCGAACGCATGCCCATCGCGGATCCGAATGCGAAGCCCGGACCCGACCTGGACTGGGACGGTTTTCTCGGCGACGCGCCCAAGGTGCCCTTCACCGTGGACCGCTTCTTCAGCTGGCGGAAGTACCTGGACTACGCGGGCGGGCCCTGCACGGACTTGTTCCCGCATGTGCTCACGCCTTTCATCAGCCTGCTGGGGCTGAAGTTCCCGTCCCTGGCCGTGGGCTCAGGCGGCATCTTCAAGTACGACACCTATGATCGGGAAGTCCCCGACACGTTCAACATGTGTGTGGACTACCCGACCAAACTCTCGATCGTGCTCGTCTGCACCCTCGCCAACGACTTCCCGACCGAACCGGCCATTCGCGGCGACGAAGGGACCATCACGATGCAGGGGCCCGCGTTCGAAGGCGGCTTCGACAGCGTCACCTTCATCCCGCGCAAAGGCGAGCGCATCGTCATCCCTGGCACCAAACCGAACACCACCCTGCTGCACTGGCAGAACTTCCTCGAGTGCGTGCGTTCTCGCGAGAAGCCGGTCAGCGACGTTGAGTTCGGGCTTTACGTGCAGGCGGCGATGAACATGGCCATGCTCTCCTTCCTTCACAAGAAGGTGGCACGGTTTGACACCGAGAAGCAGGACATTGTGCTGGGTTGACCTCCGACTCATGCCATGAACCCCTCGTCGGTAGGGCGGGTACTCCGTTGCCCGCCGCATCCCGACCGCAGCGGACCGCGCAGCCTGTCTGGAATCACAGGTTCACGGCCTCCCCAAGCGCCCTCATCGACTGAGTCAAAGCTCTCCATGCAACCTCGCCCTCTCCATCTCCGTCGGCTTGCCTGGATCGGACTCGTGAGTCTGATCCTGCCCGCCCTGTCCGCAGTTGACGTCCCCCTGCAACTCCAACCCGAGACCACCGTCACCGGATGGTCGGTCCAGCGGCAGGGGCGCACCCTCCTCCGCTACGCCTTCGCCCCGGGGAAGTTCAAGCCCTACGTCCAGGAACTCGCCACGGTGGACGGCGACAACGTCCTCCGCGATTCGCCGCACGACCACCTGCACCATCACGCCCTGATGTTCGCCATCCGCGTGAACGGGATCAACTTCTGGGAAGAAGTGCCCGGCTGCGGCGTGCAGAAGCCCGTGCAGACCTCGGGGCCAGCCGTGAGTCGTTCCGCAGCCGGGCTGCCCCAGGCCTCCTTGACCCAGGTGTTGCACTGGGTGGCGCCGCAGGATGCCTTCCTGCCCGACACCACCGCGCGCGCCCTGCTGGTGGAGCAACGAACCCTGACCCTGGTCGTCGATCCGGATCGGCGGGAAGTCGCGCTCCGGTGGCAATCCGCGTTTGAAGTCGGCCAGGCCACCAACGAAGTCACGCTCGGCGGCGCCAACTACTTCGGGCTCGGTGTCCGGTTCCTGCAGGAGTTGGACCCGCTCGCGAGGCATTTCACCGGGACCGGTCCACTGGACCTCGCCAACAACCGGCAGGATGTCTCCCGGCATCCGTGGGCCGCCGTCGCGTTCGATCGTCCGGGAAAGCCCGTCACCTTCGCCATGCACGGCGCGCCCGCCAACGCCGGCGGTGCCCCCTGGTTCTTCTCGATGAAGACCCCGTTCGCGTACCTGGCCGCCACGCAAAGGCTCGATCAGGAGCCGCTGAAGTACGTTCGCGGCGAGCGCTTCCAACTCGAATACGTCGTGGTCGTGCACTCCGGGCTACCAGCCGAAGCCGCCATCGAGGCCGCGGGTCGCCGCTGGCTGCCGGCCAATCCTTGAGCTCGAAATGAGCACGCGCTCCATCCATCTGCGCCCTCCGCCAGGGCGGGCACTCCGCGGCCCGCCGATTCCGACGTTCCACCGCAAGGTAGGGCGGGCACTCCGTTGCCCGCCGATTCCGACGTTTCTCGCCCCCGGTAGATTCGACCGAGGTCCGCTGAGCTTCGAAGGTCAGGTCCTGAACTCCCTTGATCTGCTCTCGTCAACGCGTTCACCCTTTCGCCAGCACAACTAACACGAACCAACCGTCCTATGGGTAAAGTCTCTTTCGGCATCAACATGGAATTCGTCCGCCACGCGGACAAGAACTTCGAGTGGGGCGTCCAGAAGGCCGCCGAACTCGGGTACACCCACGTCGAGCCCATGGTCCATTGGGGCCGCGAACTGCTCAGCGAAGCGGGCTACTTCCACAGCGTCTCCATGCTGGATGACCCGCTGCGCCTCAAGCGCGCCTGCGACAAGGCGGGCATCAAGATGTCCGGCCTCTCCGCCCACACGCCGCTGACCAAACCCGAGATCGGCGTCGAGTATCTGAAACAGGCCATCCGCTTCGCCGCGGAGTGCGGAGCGCCCGTTATCAATACGGACGAAGGTCCGAAGCAGCCTTGGACGACCGAGGAAGAGGACTTCACCCTGATGCGCTACACCATCATGGAGGCCTCCAAGGTCGCCGAACCGCGCGGCATCCTGCTGGGCATCGAATGCCACCAGCAGTACAGCAAGACCCCGGAAGGTCTGGACCGCATCTCCAAGCTGGTGAAAAGCCCGGCCGTCGGCATCAACTACGACACCGGCAACGCGTTCCTGTGCGGCCACGACCCTCTCAAGTGGCTCAAGCGCGTCGTCAAACGCCTCGTGCACCTGCACGCCAAGGACATCTCCGTCGAGCACGGCGCGGCCGAGCGCGGCAAGGTCACCGGGACGCCGGTCGGCTGCGCCTGCGGTGATGGAGTGGTGGATTGGGCCAAGGTGATCGAGATCGTGAAGAAGGACTGCCCGCGTGACATCGTCCTGTCGGTCGAGTGCGGCACGATCGAACAAGCCGAACAGTCCATAAAGCACCTCAACTCGCTCGTCTGAAGCACGGGGCGCGGGGTGAGAGGCGATTCATCGAGAGCTCCCGACGCCACGTACGGTCCTGAGCCTGGCGAACGCCTGTCCCAGGCCGGAGGCGTGCCAGACAGTAGCCGGAGGTCACCGCGCAGGGCAGGGCGGTCAGCGCAGCGCCATAATGAAGCCATCCTCGGACGCCCTGCGCGCCTCCAGCTGTTCACGTGGAGTGGACTTCTTCTGACGGGCTGTTAGGGCTTTTCCACTGCGAGGCGCCAGAAGGCGATGGGGCTAAAGAGCCTGAGGTCGGTGATGGTGACGGTGACGGTCTGGGATGCGGCGTCGGCGACGCCGCTTGCACCCGAGAACTGGGCGGTTGACCCTGTTGCGAGGTCAATGCGATACGCGTCGGTCCAAGTGCGGAGATCCGTCGAGTATTGGAGGCGGTAAATGAGGTCGGCTGAGGTGGCCTGATACGGGAAGGTGAAACGCCGGGCTTCGATGGAGCCTGGGAGCGTGATCGGCACGGCAGGGGCCAAGCCAGGACGATTGCCCGCCCGTGGGTTGGAGCGGAGCGAGTACTCAAGAATGTTGGGGACGTCGTCGCCGTCGGGGTCGGCCTTATCCCCGGCGATGCCCGGGTTGAAGGAGTCGGCCCCGAACTCGGTCTGCTTCCAATCGGCGAACGTCAAGGGGCGGTTGCCTTCGACGCTCAGAGCCAGGGCGTAGAGGTGGAAGGTCGCTTCCGTTGCGGGCGTCAGAGTGACGGTATGCGTGGCCGCGGCTGCGGTGAAGGTGTGGTCAATGCGGATGCCCTGGTTGTTGCCGTACTCGTTCTGACTCACGGTCAGGCGGTCGGCGCCACTGCTGAAGCGGATGCTTCGGGTGATGGGCGCCTCGTCCCAGCCGACGCTGAGGAAGGTGGCGCGGTAGGCAATACCGGGCGTGAGCCCCTGGAAGGTGACGGTGCCAGGGTTGGCGCCGTAGAGGAAGTTGGCGGCGACGATGGAGCTGCCGCCGGTTCCGGAGGTGAGGGCGTTTTGGTCGCCCGGGTAGGCGGCCCCGAAGCCTTCGACTGAAAACCGACCGCTGACCGCCGGGTTCGTTCCGATAAGCCCGAGAACGGGCACCGAGCCGACGCTGGCGGTCGCGGCGGAGTTGAAGTGGTAGGCCCAGGCGGTGAGGCCGGGGGTGAGGCCAGAAGATGCGTCGTCGGTCCAAGGGGAGAAAGTCCAGGCGGGATCCGGGTAGAGCCCGGGCGGGAGCCGGCGTACGGCCTGGGCGAGGTTCTCCTGGGTATTGCCGAGCTTGAAGTTATAGCTAAAGACGATCCGTTGCGGTTGCCCCGCGATGACGGCTTCCACGATCAGCTCAGCGTCGCCCCGGTTGAGAGCGGCGAGCTGCGACCGGAAGCTGGCCCTCTCAATTCTCACCAGCGCCGACTCCGGGTTCCGATTGAGAAAATCAACCACGCCGGCGACCTCGCCCAAAGCGGCGATGGTAAGCGAGATCACGCTCTCGGCTGCTTGAGCGAGCTGAACGGCTGCCGCGCGGGCCAGCGACAGCGCGATGTGGCGCGGGTCGAGGGTAGGATCATCACTGATCGATTCGAGGTCCCTTCTGATTTCTTCGGCTTCAGCCTCCGCGCTCCTCAAAGCCTTTTCCTTGGCAGCTTTGATCGCGCGAAGCTCGTCGGCGTTGACAAGCTTGTCCTGGACCGCTTCGAGCGCGTCCAGGGCCTTATTGTAGCCGGCCTGCGCGACGGCGAGGGCGGGTTCCGCAACCCCCAATGCGACCATGAGCGGCGCTCGCCTGAGGGCATACTCCCCGGCTTTGAAGAACTTGCCAGCGGGGTCCAAGCTGTTGTACCAGCGGTCCAGGGCGGCGATCTGCCCTTTGATCTTGTCAACTTCACCGCGAGCCGAAGCCAACACTGCACTCGCGGTCCGAAAGTCCCGCTCCGCTTTTTCGAGTTCGGCCGCGAACTGACCGCTCACTTTGATCAGCTCGTCGATGGCTTTGTCCAACTCCGCGTTCGCGTCGCGCACCTTCTGATCGGCCTTGGCCAGCTCGGCCGCGAGCAACTCCTTGGCGGCTTTCCGCTCGCCCTGGATCTCCTCCTCGAGTTTTCTCAATTGGCGGTCGGACTCCTCAATGTCGGCCTCGAACCCTCTGAGCTTCTCCTGTTCGCGGCGCAGTGTTTGCTGGGCGTCGGAGACTCCCGCCAAAAGCTGTTCGCGCAGAAGGGTCGCCAGGGATCCCATGAAATCACCGTCCATCTCACCGAATACCTCGATCTTGTCGGTGATGCGCAGCCAGGCGTCGGCCTTCCCAGCGCCAAAGAGGTCCAAGTCGCTGACAAACGTGCCGATCACACCGCCCTCATCAACCGTCAGCAGCAGTTCAACCGCTCGATGGCCCGCCAGGTCAATGGTGGTGCGGCCGCGCAGCTTTTGGTCCTCAATCTCCAGCTGCTGCAGGGTGAGCAGCTGGCCGTCCACGGCCAGCGTGCCGCTGAAGCTGCCCGCCAGGCTGCCATTGGGATGGACCCGGAGATTCGTCGAACTGAACTCGGAGCCAAGAATCCTGGTCTTCCCGGAGCCGACGAAGCCCGCGGCATCGAGCCGCAGGTCGGCGTCCAGTTCGAGTCCGGCAAAGTCCAGTCTGCCGACGGCGCGCCCAAACAGCAGGCCATCGCTCCGCAACACCCAGTTGGCATTCAGGCGGCTCAATCCGAGATGGAAGACGCCGCTTCCAAGCAAGCCGTCGTTGCTGATTGTCCCACGGCCGACGGGCACTTCGCCCAGCGGTCCCATTTCGAACACCCCGCTCCACCGGCCGTCGAGCACCTGGCCCCGGTTGTCGAGGGAGAACTGATCGGCTCTCACCAACCCCCCCATGGGCAGCAAGATCCAGCCGCTTCCCTCGATGGTGCCGTCCTGCCGATTCGTGCCGACGAAATCGATGACTTCGAATCCGGCGACCGTGAGACCCGCAGGCACCGGCAAATCCTGGCCCCAGTCCTTCAGGGTCAGGTTGGCCAGCGAGCTGCCCGCCGTAACCCCGCCTTCCACGGTCACCTCCAGCCCTTCGCCCAGCGCGACCCCCGCGCTGGCGCTGACCTCGAGCGGGATGTCGATCCCCGCCAGCAGGGTGCCATCTTCCTCGTCATAGCCCTCATGGCCCAGGGCGAGCAGGATCAGGCTGGTCTTGAGCTGTGCCTCGAAGCCGAGGCTGGCTCCCACGCCGACGGCCACCTCGGCGCCGATCGTCCCGCTCGCGCCGAGACTGCCCGATATCCCGATCGAGAGGTTCTGTAGATTGAAGATCAGAAGGTCCTTGGCCTCGTTCCCAATTTGGCCAGGAGCGGCACGCAGCGCATCGAGGAGCGGCTTCTCGCTGGCCACAACCGCCGAGCGAACCGCCCCGCTCAACAAGGAGGTTGTCACCTCGTGAGCGCCCCCTGCCAGCCGCACCCAATTCCCGAGGGAGACCCCTTCGACTTCGATGAGTCCGAGTTGGACCGAGAAGGTCACGTCATCCAGGAGGTTCGCCGCCATGGCCTCCCACTCCGCGGGCGTCGGCGGCGTCGGCGGATTTCCGCGGGGGCGTTGGACGTATCCGCCCGCGTTGGCCCGGGGCGGGACGATCTCTCCCAGGCTAAGGCGATCGCCCGCGTCCAACCCGGCACTGATTGCCATCTCGGCCGTCCACACCAACGCCTTGGCCGTTTCCGTCACCCCGCTCACGAACTGGGGGATGCCGTTGACCCCATTCACCAGGATCTTCCCCACGGGCATGTCGGCCCCCAGGATGATCAGCGGGATGGTCTGGTCCGCCACCTGACCGATGTCACCAAGGGCGTAAATGCCCATCTCATAGCGCAGGCCGATGTCCTGAATGTAGTCGGCATAACTGCTCACGATGCCCAGTGCCAACCGCTGCGCGGTCCGGCCAATCAATTCCCGTTGCCGCAGAAGTTCCTGCTCCGTAAGGCGCCCTTCGCTCATGGCCTCGAAGAGGGAAATCAACTGGGTGGAGGCTTCCAATCCGGCCTCAAACTGCCTTGCCAGCAGATCGCCCTGCAGCGACACCATCGCTTCCAGCGGCACACTCAAAGTGACCTCGGCGCCCACCGAAGCGCCGTTGATGCCGGTGTCCCAGATTCCAAGGCCCACGGCGCCATCCCCGGCGAGCCGGATGGCCAGTTCGCCCAGCTCCTCGCCCTGGTCCTCGACTGTCCGGAGGTAGGCGAATACCTCCCGAAAAGCATCGGCCGCCAGCGCCGGTGCGGCCTCGAGGGACGCGTGGGAACCGTTTCCAAGCCTTCGCTTCAGGATCTCCCCGATGTCGAACAGCAGGGCTGCGACCTGCGTCGGCTTCACCCCCAGTTCCAGGATGACCTGTCCCTCCACCTCGGCCTGGATCTCGGCGCTGACACCGGCCTTCACGCCGATCACAAACTCCAACTTGAGGGAAAGGGATTGGGGGTCGTTGCCCGCCAGTCGGAGCTGCACCCAGTCGTCGTGAATCTTGAAGTACGTCGCGGCTTGAATACTGACGCTGGGGTCCGGCCCGGGAACCGGTGGCGCGAGCAGCCGACGCCGGGCCTGCAGATTGGAGTAACCGAGCGCGAAGTCGGCAAACAGCAGCGGCTCGCGGGTCGGGTTGACGAAGCGCTCGGCCGGATTTCCGCAGAGTTGCTTCCCGTTGCTCATGCCCAGCGTCACGCGCGCGCCGCCGGGTCCGGCGATCACCGCGCAGAGCGAGACATCGAACAGGTCGCGACGGAACACCAGTCGCCCTCCCGGAATGGAGAAGGCGAATTCCTGCGGCGTCGTGACCGTGGTCTCCAGGGTGGTGAAGAGTTGCTGCAGGGCGGTGACATCGAGCATCGCGAGCAATTGCGTTGCGTCGGTCGCCTGGGCCACCGCCGCGTTGACGCGCTGCTGCACGTCGCCCTCGATCACCCCGGTGAGATCATCAATGGCCGGCACCTTGCCTTGGCCGATCTGCTTGGCGAGGTCACCGCCGACCTTCACCGCGTCGAGGAACCCGCTGTTCTCCAGCGCCTTTCGGATATCGGCGATCAGTTGTGCCGGCGAAGGTCCCCAGGTCCCGGCGTTCTGCAGCGGAAGGGGGAAGCCGTCGGCGAGCGCCCGGTGGGGCAGAAGGTACAGCAGGAGCAGCGGCAGGAGGCGTGCGGTCTTTGAGAGGAGTTGAAAAGGGCGACTGCTCCGAGACGCGCCTGCTGGACATTTCATGCTAAGTTGAATGGGTCCTAATTACTTAGGCGCGCAAAATGGCGCTGAATTCGTGCTCCGCAAATGGAAGATTCGACGAGGCACGACTTTCCCCCAACCCCAACCCCCAGAGGGTGCGGACAAATAGTGACAGGTTCGAAGTTCGGCTCCCTGGGGCTGCCGCTGGGTCCTGCTGACGGAGGTAACGCGCGTACGGCTTGATCCCGCACCTGCCCGGCTGCGGTCCACCCCGATTCGGTGTTTGCACCAGGTGACCTCGAATGGCCGGGGTATGAGGAACCACGACCAACAGGGCCGGTTCGTCGTCTGGCGAACGCCTGCCCCACGCCGGAGGCGCGCAGGGTTTGGACGTTGCGCCCAGCCAATTGCCCTGCAATCCTTCCACCATGACCGCCCCGATTGGGGAGCATCTGCCTGGGTTGGCTGCCCTGTGTCGGCGTTTCCGCGTGAAGCGCCTCTATGTGTTCGGCTCAGCCACAGGCGACCGTTTCCGACCGGAGGCCAGCGACCTCGATTTCCTGGTGGCGCTCGATGAATCGTCACCGGCGGAGTACACCGAGAACTACTTCGGGCTGGCGCACGAGCTCGAGGCCTTGTTCGGACGAGGCGTGGACCTGCTCACCGAGCGGTCGGTGCGCAACCCCTTCTTCCGCCAGGTAATCGAAGCGACGCGGCAGCTCGTCTCTGAGGGCTGAGGAGAAGAAACTGCTGCTTGAGTGCGGCACCCTCGGGCAGGCGGAACGGTCCATCAAGCACATCAAGGGCTTGGCGCGCTGACAACCACGACAGCCTCGTGCCTGAGTGTTCAGGCTGGTGGGGCGAGACGTCGTCACGCCTTCTCCCGGCTCGCCCCGCCATGGGCGAATCGCAGGGAGTCTCGCCCCACCAACGCTGCCCAATCCCCGCACCACTACGGTTGCCCGCCGTTCTTGCGTTGCGCCTTCTGCTGGCCGAGGTGGCGGTTTACCGCGTTCAGGTACGCCCGCGCACTGGCCTCAATGACGTCGGTGCTCGCGCCGCGGCCGGTCACCGCTTCGCCGTTGCCGAAGTCGACATTTGCCGTCACCTCACCCATGGCGTCCATCCCCTGGGAAACCGCGCGCAACGAGTAGTCCATGAGCTTGCCCGACGTGCCGGTGAGCCGGTCGATGGCCCGGAGCGCCGCGTCCACGGGACCGCCGCCGATGCTGGCATCCTGACGCAAGTCGTCCTCGCCCTTCTTGGCGTTGGCCTTGCGCAACCTCACCGTCGCCGTCGGGACCGTCTGGTTCCCGCTGGTGACGCTGAGATAGTCGAGCGACCACGTCTCGGGCACCTCGGTGATGAGTCCCTCGACCAACGCGCCGAGGTCGTCGTCGTACACGAACTTCTTCTTGTCGCCGATCGTCTTGAACCGAACGAAGAGCGCGTTGAGGTCCGCGTCGTTGAGCGTGAAACCGAGGTGCCGCAACCGCGCCGCCACCGCCGCGCGACCGCTGTGCTTCGTGAGCGGAAGCTCCGTCTGCCCCCAGCCGACATCCTGCGGGTCCATGATCTCATACGTCTCGCGCTTCTTGAGGATGCCGTCCTGGTGAATGCCCGCGCTGTGGGCGAACGCGTTTTCCCCGACGATCGCCTTGTTTCGCTGCACCAAGAGGCCGCTCATCCGCGACACCAGGCGCGAGGACTTGACGATCTCGCGCGTGTTCACCCCGCAGCTCAAGCGGGAGAAGAAGTCCGCCCGGGTGCGCATCGCCATGATCACTTCCTCGAGCGAGGTGTTGCCCGCCCGCTCGCCAATGCCGTTCACGGTGCACTCGATCTGGCGCGCCCCGGCGCGGACCGCCGCGAGCGAGTTGGCCACCGCGAGACCGAGGTCGTTGTGGCAATGCACGCTGATGACCGCCTTCCCGGACTGGAACTCGGGCACCGCCTCATGCAGGCGCTGGATCAACGCACCGAACTGGTCGGGAATCGCCCACCCGACCGTGTCCGGGATGTTCACCGTGGTCGCCCCCGCGCCGACGACCGCCTTGCAGACGGCTACGAGGAAGTCCGGCTCGGTCCGGGATCCGTCCTCGGGCGAGAACTCGACGTCCTCGACGTGCGACTTGGCGCGCTGCACCCCTTCCACCGCGAGCCGGAGGATTTCGTCCTGGGCTTTCCCGAGCTTGAATTCACGGTGGATCTTCGAGGTGGCGAGGAACACGTGGATGCGCGCGCGTTTGCCGGCGGGCTTCACGGCGGCGGCCGCGGCGTCAATGTCCTTCGGGACACAACGCGCCAGCCCCGCAATCCGGGGTCCCTTCACCTCCCGCGCGATGGCCTGAACCGATTCGAAGTCCCCGTCACTGATGACCGGGAACCCCGCTTCGATCACGTCCACCTTCAGCCGGGCGAGTTGTCGCGCCACCTCGAGCTTCTCGCGCAAGTTCATCGAGGCGCCGGGGCATTGCTCCCCGTCGCGGAGGGTGGTGTCGAAGATGACGATCCGATCTGCTTTCATACGCGTTGTGTCTGTGTCCTGGGTTGTGTTGGCGTGGCTCACGGTCCCACGGCATCCGCCTTGCCGACACAGTGGCAGCAGGCCCACAAAAAACAGAAGGCCCCACCGCCACTGCGGCGGTGGGGCCGTGAAATTCGCTGGATCGCGTCAAGGCCCAACCGCCGCGCTGCACAGCAGCAGCGCACCGTTGAGCAGTCCGAGCATGGACGCCGTTCCATTCATGGGAGGTGAAGGTACGCAGCCCGAGGCAGCCGTCAATGACGTTTTCACCGCGCCCCGCTTCAACCTCATGGCGCTCGACACGCCGGTGAGGCAGCCCATGGCGCCAAGGCGGATAAATCG
>CAZHUS010000074.1:0-40807 GCA_964535555.1 uncultured Verrucomicrobiota bacterium | reverse complement strand
GAACCCCAAAAGCGCCGCTGAAGCGGACGCACTCCAAACGCTTCGCGTCGCTCCCGGGCGCGTCCGGAGTCGCGAAGCGTATGGAGTGCGGCGGTTCACCGCCGCTTTTCGTAGCCGGTCTATGGGTAGAGCGGGTTTTCCTTGCTTGCTACGGGTGAGTGTGAGCTTGGACACGGATTGCATTGAGACGCGAACCCCAAAAGCGCCGCTAAAGCGGACGCACTCCAAACGCTTCGCGTCGCTCCCAGGCGCGTCCGGAGTCGCGAAGCGTATGGAGTGCGGCGGTTCACCGCCGCTTTTCGTGGCCGGTCCGTGGGCTGGCCGTGGCTGGGAATGAGAACGCTTCGGTTACCTCAGGCGATTGTCCCGCCACCAGGTTGCGTGGCCGTCCAGGTACAGCCGATTTCGTCCCCGGGAATGGGGCGTCCGTCCGCGCCATTCCTCTTCAACCGCGGGTGCGGTGGCGGGGAAGTACACGTCGGTGGCGAACTCGACGTCCGTGGGGCCCGCCACCCGTCCCACCTGCGGATTCGCCGCAGCGTCCAGATCGCTGACGGCTTGCTCGCGGGATTTGCCCCAGAAGACGTCCAGGGGCACGGGATCGTCCGGACGATCAAACCGCCACATCCAAAAGCTGGTCCGGGGACTGTTGGTGTCTGCGGATGTTGCCTGCCAGACCTGGACGGCGTCGCGCCACGTTGATCGGCGTGTTGCCGGGCACTGCCACGATTCCACCTCGGCCAGTTCATGGGCGAGGACCAGGGCGGCCCAGCCGGATCGGGGGTCGGAGGTGGGCCAGGTGGTCCAGGGTTTGTACCCGCCGGGAAGCGTCAGTTTCAGATCGCGCCGATCGGGAAAGCGCTCGCGGTGCTCCCCAAGGTACATTTCCCACGCGATCCCGATCTGATGCAGGTTCGAACGGCAGGCAACGGTTCCGGCGCGCCCCCGGGCGCTCGACAACGCCGGCAAGAGCAGGCCGGCGAGGATGGCGATGATCGCGATCACCACCAGCAGCTCGATGAGGGTGAACGCCCCTGACCGGTACCTGAGTGGGTGACTCATGGACCTCTGATGAGTGTCGCAGAGATCCGCGCGCTAACGCGGCAGCGCAAAAGCCACATACGCATCCCCCGACTTGGTGCCCATCTTGCCTCCGCCACAAGCGATCACCACAAACTGCCGGCCTGCCGCTTCATAGGTCGCCGGGGTGGCGTACCCACCGGCCGGCAGCTTCGTCTGCCAGAGAACGGCTCCCGAATCGCGATCGAACGCACGGATCATCTCGTCCTTGCTCGCCGCGATGAATACCAGCCCGCCCGCCGTCACGACGGGACCTCCATAATTCTCGGTGCCGGTCGGCGGTACTCCCCGGGCCGTGAGTTCAGGGAACTCACCCAAGGGCACCCGCCAGCGATAGTCCCCGGTGTTGAGGTCCACGGCGTTGAGCGTTCCCCAAGGCGGCTTCACCGCAGGATACCCGTTGGTGTCGAGCCAGCGGTTGTAGCCGGTCATCGAGTAAGGGATGACGCCCAGCGGGTCCGGACCCGTGTCCTCGGTCTTGCGGGAGGCGTCATTGCGGGGTTCGGCCGAGCCGGTGTCGAGCGCCAGCAAGTGATCCACGACGGCCTCCTTTTGCCCCGGGCTGAGGAACGCGAACGACGGCATCACCCCCTTCCCGGACTCGACCAGCGCGAGGATCTCGGGTTTTTGCAGTTTGCGGCTGACACCGACGAGCGTGGGGACGTTCTGGGCCGGGTTGCCTTCGCGGTTGACGCCATGACACACGGCGCAGATCTGGGTGAAGAGGGCTTTGCCGCTGGCCGGCATGCCGTTCGCCTCGTGCTGCGTTTCGATCATGTTCAACACCCAGGGCATCTCGTTCCCGTTGACGTAGAGCACCCCGTCAGGATCCACGGCAGCTCCGCCCCACTCGGCGCCGCCGTCAAAGCCAGGAAAGATGATGGTGCCTTCGCGCGAAGGCGGCGCGAAAGGCACATGCGGGCGGAGCGTCGCAAACCGGTTGAGCACCGCCCGGTGGGATTCGGGCGAGAGGTCAGTGATTTCCTCGTAAGTGAAGAGTTGCCGCGCAAACGGGGCGGGCTTCAGCGGAAGCGGCTGGGTGGACCACGCGGATTCCCCCTGAAGATCACTGGGCGGCACGGCGCGTTCCTCGATCGGAAAGAGGGGCTCACCCGTCTCGCGGTGGAACACGAACACATGCCCCGACTTGGTGACCTGCGCCACGGCATCCACGCGCACGCCGTTTCGCATCACCGTGATCAGGTCCGGAGGGGCGGGAAGGTCACGGTCCCACAGGTCGTGGTGGACGAACTGGAAATGCCAGAGCCGCCTGCCGGTTCGCGCGTCGAGGGCGAGCAGGCAGCTGGCGTACAAGTTCTGCCCGATGCGGTTGCCTCCCCAGAAATCGAACGCGGCCGAGCCCGTGGGGACGAAGACGATCCCGCGGACCGTGTCGACCGCCATCCCGGCCCAGCAGTTCGCGCCTCCCACATGTTGCCAGGCATCCGCAGGCCAGGTTTCGTGTCCCGGTTCCCCGGGCAGCGGAATCGTGTGAAACCGCCATACCTGCTGTCCGGTGCGGATATCGTAGGCGCGAATGTGCCCGGGTGCGGCGGGTGCGGGTCCTTCTCCAAGGCGCATGGGGAGGAAGAGCAGATTCTCGAAGACGGCGCCCGGCGTGTTGGCCAGGACCGACAGCTTGCTGACATCACGCCCCAGGCCTTCTTTGATGTCGACGCGGCCTTGGTTACCGAAAGAGCCGATGAGCTTCCCGGTGCGGGCGTCCACGGCATACAAGTAGTGGTCGGCGGTGAAGAGAACCCGCTGATCCTCCCCGTCGCGCCAGTGGACCACGCCGCGACTGACGCCGAGGGCGTTGGCGGAACCAGAACCTTCGAGCGGATCGAAGCGCCATAGCTCGCGCCCGGTCGCCGCATCCAATGCGAAAAGCTTCAACTGCGGCGAAGTGCCGTAAAGCACGCCGTCGACGACGAGCGGATTGCACTGGATCTGGGAGAGGTTGTTCGTGCGCGCGTCCTGACTGTGATAGGTCCAGGCGACCTCCAGTTTGGCGACGTTTCGACGGGAGATCTGGGTGAGGCTCGAGAACTGGGTCCCGGCGGGGTCACCATGGTAATAGGCCCAGTCTCGGCCGGCGGCGGCCTGGGCGGAGGCGGGATCGAGCAGGGCCACCATGACCGCGACCGCAGCCGCCAGCGATGGAGTAAGATGACGGGGCGGCTGTTGCCGCCGTCGTTTCAACCACGGCGTCCTCACCGGGGATGGTTGTTGCATGCGCCGAGAGTAGCAGCACGTGAGCGGCGCGCGAGTCGACACGCGGAGGCAGGGCGGCGGCGGGAGCGCGAGGGGCGTCCGCGTCGTTGACACCGCGACGCCTACGCAGTTGATTGGCGCCGACGCTGTGGCCGTGTTTACCACAATACCCGCCCGTTGCAGGCGCCGAGGTAACGAGGCGGAGAGGCCAAACGCCTCCTCACGTCGGAGCCTCCAGCGAGCAGGACGGCGTCTGCTCGATCTTCTTCCGGACTGTACCCCCGCCCGTCGCGGCCGGGGCTTCACGTTCATCGAGATGGGGGAGCTCGAGCTCTTCTTCTACGCGGGCAGGAGCGAGTGAAGCCGTTGCGCTGGGGCGACTGGAACGTCTTTCTACGCCATCCGCTCGCGTCGCTGGTGGTCTGCGGGTGGCTCTGTCTGCCGCTCCTGCTGGGATTGCTGCGATTCACGGTCGGGGCCGGGACGGAGGCGTTGCTGTCGGGCGACCAGCGCAACCTCGCCAGCTACGCGCAGGTCCGCGACATCCTTGGCGAGAACGACGCGGTGGTGGTCAGTCTGGGGCTGACCAACCTGTTTACCCCGCTGGGGCTCGAAACGGTCCGGCGCGTCAGCGAGGCGTTTGAGCGGTTGCCGCAGACCCTCGAGGTCAAGAGCCTCACCCACGCCGTTCGCCCGGTGCGTCGCGGTTTGAGTTTCGAGATGGTGCCCCTTGTTCCTGAGGCGCCGCTGGGCGCACCGGGGTTCGCGGAACTTCGGGAGTTCTGTCTGAGCCATCCCCTCGCCCGGAACCTGCTCGTGGCCGAGGACGGCGTTCACACGCTCATCACGGTCCAGTTCGCCGATCGGGCGTTAGACGCCGAGGCGCAGGCGCAGTTCCAAGCCGAGGTGGATGCGGTCCTGGCGCCCCTCCGGGCGGCCGGTGTGCCGATCCGGGTGCTCGCCCTCCCGCTCATCGAGCGCGAGATCCGGTCCAGCCTGCGGCGCGATCTTGCGGTCTTCGTGCCGAGCGCGATGGCCGTGGTGGTGGGCGTGTTGTGGCTCACGTTCCGGTCGTGGGGGCTGGTGGGCTTCACACTCCTGGCGCAGAGCGGCGTGCTTGCCCTCCTGCCAGGCCTCGTGCAGGTGACCGGCTTCGAACTGACGGTGTTCTCCGTGATTCTACTGCCGCTGATCACCGGGATTCACCTGACCTTGCTGATTCACTTGCTGACCGCCGTACAACGGGCGACGGTCGCAGGCAAGGAGATCCACGACGCTCTGGGTGAGGCGCTGAGTGTCGTTGGCAAACCGGCCCTGGCCTCGACGTTGACCACCGTGCTGGGCCTGCTCTCGTTGGGGACCAGTCCCCTGGAGACCGTTCGCGCCTTCGGACAGCTCGGCGCGATCTGCCTGGTGGCGGTTCACGCGATCACGTTCGGGCCGGTCGTGGCAATGCTGACGCTCTGGGGAAGCCACCTGTTCCGCGGCCATGCGCTCACCAACCCAGGTAGGGCGCGCAGTCCTCGGCGGGCCGAACCCGGCGGGCAACGGAGTGCCCGCCCTACCTGGCTGCGGTTCATGGAAAGCGACCCCGCGGCGGTGCGGCCATACCCCCGGTCCTTGCTTGCCGCACGCCTGGTCAACGGCATTCGGCGGCGGCGGGCCTTGGTGCTTGGGGCCGCGGTCCTTACCTGCCTTCTCGCAATCGGCGGCATGGCCCGTCTGCGCACGGACGTGCGGGTGTTGGAAATGCTGAACCGCCGCAGCCCGACCCGGCAGGCCCTGGAAGAAATCGATCGCGCCTACGGCGGTTTCAACGTCGTCCAGATCGCGATCGATTCCGGCAGGGCCAACGGCGTCCAGGACATCTCGTTTCTGCGGTACCTGGACAAGGTGCAACGCTTTGCCGAGGGTTTGCCGGAACCGAGCGGAGTCTTCTCGTATGCCCAGCTGCTCGCGATCATCAACCAGGTCTGGGAAGGCGGCCGTGCGGATGCCTTGCGCCTGCCGGAGAACCCGTGGCTCATTGCCCTCTTCACGACTGCGCTCCGCTCCTATGAACTGCCTTTCCTCACGACGCTCGCCGACGCCGATTACCGGGAGGCGCAGCTCGTCATCCGGACGCGGGACATGCCGGCGCGCGAGTACCTGGCGTTGATCGACCGCATTGCGACCTTCGCGGAGACGCACCGGCCCGAGGGCGTTCGGGTTTCCGCGGCGCGCGGAATCAACTCCATCCTGGAAGCCGATCGGCGGATTCTGCGGAGCCAGTTCGCCAGCGGGGGGTCGGCTTTGCTCGTCATCGGCGTGGTCCTGGTCGTCTTGTGGCGCTCGCTCCGGCTCGGTGTCATCGGCGTGGTGACAAGCTCCGTCCCGGTGGCCCTGGCCCTCGCGGTGGCCGGTTACCTGCAGGTGCCGCTGAACTCCATCAATGTCCTCGTGGGCGCGCTGGCGCTGGGCATCGCCCAGGACGACACGATCCACTTCATCACGCACTGGCGAGAGCAGGTGCGGGCGGGACGCCCGACAAACGAAGCGCTTCAGGACACGCTCGAAGTCAAAGGACGACCGATTATCTGGACCACGGTCATCCTGGTGGGCGTGTTCGGGCTTTTCGGGCTTTCGTCATTCCCGCCGGTGGTGCAGTTCGGGTTGCTGCTTTCGGGCGCGTTCGTTCTGGCCCAGGGTTCGCTGCTGGTGGTGTTGCCAGCCTGGCTGATGGGGTCTCGGGGGGGCCGCGAGGTGGCGGCAAAGCCGGACGGCATGGCCGGGGAGCGGCCATGAACCGGACCGCGGCCGGTCCCCCGGCCGCAGCGGGTGCGAGCAGTCCCTGCCGATGGGCCAGAACCTCAACGCCCCGCGGAGTTCATAGCCGCTGCGACCGCGGAACGGTCGCGGTCCGCGAACGGCCAGGTTCATGGAAAGTCCCCCTGGCTTGGCAGCCATGCGGATCGACCATGAACCCAAAAGCGCCGGTAAACCGGCGCACTCCAAACGCTTCGCGCCGCCCAAGCCACCTCCGAAGTCGCGAAGCGCCTGGAGTGCGGGGATTCATCCCCGCTTTTCGGAGCAGGTTCATCGAGGGTCCCCTGGGCCTGGGCCACGCGCAGTGACCGTGATCCGGTCTCGCCGGGTCCGGGGCCCCGGCCTCCAGGTTGTAGACCCGGTGACCTCACCGGGCGGTTCGCCGGCTATTCGTAGCGCAAGGCCTGGATGGGGTTCAGTCGGGCGGCCTTGATGGCGGGGAACAGGCCGGCGGTGATCCCGACGATGATGCTGAACGCGACGGCGATCATCATCGCGAACGGGGTGATGACCGGGGCGTTCGAGGTGGGGGAGATCATGGCCAGCACCTGGACGAGTCCAAACGAAGCCACGATGCCCATCGCAGCGCCGATCAGCGAGATCACCACGCTTTCGATGAGGATCTGGATGAAGATGGCGTCGCCGGTGGCGCCCACGGCCTTGCAGATCCCGATCTGGCGGATGCGTTCGTTGATGCTGGCCAGCATGATGTTCATGATGCCGATGCCGCCCACGAGAAGACTAATGGCCGCGATGAACCCGCCGCTCATTCGCGCGTTGCGAATCTGCTGGTTGATGCTGTCGAGCTGGTTCTCCTGGGTGCGAAACCCGAAGTCCTCGATGCTGCGGTGAGTCATCATCAGGACGTTCCGCGCCTGCTGCAGGGCCGGCGCGAGGAGCTCGAGCCCGGCCACTTTGATGTCGATGTCGGTGAGCCGGGGGTCCGGGATGCCGCTGGCGTCGCCGGCGGAGCGAAAGCGCACCCAGGCCGTGTTGAGCGGCATGTACAGCGTGTAGTTCTTGCGCTCAAAGGCCCAGTTGCCACGTCGGCCCCAGCCGCGCATTCGCGACGGACCCGCCTGCTGGACCTTCGGCTGCCGGGCCTCGAACTCGCGTCGCTTCCGGTCTTCTTCGCTTTCGTAACGCTGGAACATGCCCACGATGGTGAAGGGCTGGTGGTTGAGAAAGATGATCTCCCCCAGCGGCACGATTTCGTGGCCCACTTCTTCCGGCGATCCGAACAATTCGTCGCGAAGTCCGGTGCCGATCACGCAGACGGCATGCGCGTTGTCCTCATCGAGGTCGGTGAAGAAGCGGCCGTGCTCGAGGGTGTGGAGGTTCATCTCCAACACCGCGGGCCACACTCCGACGGCCTCCGACGGCCAGACCCGTTTTTCGCCGCGGGCGGCCATGAGGGGTTCGACGCGCATCTCCGGCGAGACCAGGCGCAGCAGCGGCGCCCCGCTCCGCAAAGCCACGACGTCCGCCATCGTGCGCCCGGGGGCCTGGTCGGCAAGGTGTTCCTGTTCGGCGGGAACGTCCTGCTCCTCGAGCAGCACTTTGTCAGCGCCTCCCATCGCCACCATCGCCTCCTTCATTCCGTTCTCCATGCCTTTGATCAAGGCGGACATGCCCACGAGGCTGGCGACCCCGAGGATGATCCCGAGCATGGTGAGCAGGGAGCGGAACTTGTGCGCCCAAACCTCCTTCAGGCCGACCAGGATGGTGTTGACGAGGTTCATGGCGGGCCAGGCCTCACTCGTACCGGAGCGCCTGAATCGGGTTGAGCCGGGAGGCTTTGAAGGCCGGGATGATCCCGGCGAGGATGCCGATCAGCACACTGAAGCCGAAGGCCAGCGCCATCGACGAGACGGTGATGATCGGGGCGTTGTCGGTGGGTGAGAATCCGCTGATGAGCTGCACCAGCAGGAAGGACGTGGCGAGGCCCGCGAGGCCTCCCAGCACGGCAATGACCAGGCTCTCCACCAGAATCTGCACAAAAATGTCGCTCGTGGTGGCCCCGACCGACTTTCGAATGCCGATCTCCCGGACGCGCTCGGAAATGCTGGCCAGCATGATGTTCATGATGCCGATGCCGCCCACGATCAGACTGATCGCGGCGATCAGGCCCCCGCTCATGCGCGCATTGCGGATGAACAGGTTGATGTTCTCGGCCCAGTCCTCCTGGGTGCGGAAGGTGAAGTCTTCGAGTCCCTTGTGGGTTGCCATCAGCACATTGCGGATCTGTTGAAGGGCCGGCGCGAGCAGATCGACGCTGGCAATCTTCAACTCGAGGTTCGAAAGTCGCGGATCGGCCACCACGCCCGCGGTGGCGCCGCTCCCTCCACCTCCGCCGCCCCCGCCTCCACCTCCGCCCCGACGAGAATCGGTGAGGGCCATGCCGCTTCGGAATTTCATCCAGGCGGTGTTCAGCGGCATGAGCACCGTGGCGTTCTTGAGCCAGAAGATGAAGTTGCCCCGACCGCCGCGTCGGCCGCCCCAGCCGCGATCCCGGCGGGGGCCAGACTGATTCTGCGGCGAATCGGCCTGGCTGGCTGCCAGTTCGCGCGCTTTCCGGTCCTGCTCACTCTCGTAGTGCTGGAACATGCCGATGATCGTGAACGGGACGCCGTTGATGAAGATGGTCTCCCCGAGGGGGATGATCTCGCGGCCCACTTCTTCGGGAGAGCCCCAAAGGTCGTCGCGGGTGGCGGTGCCGATGACGCAGACGCTCCGGGCCATCTCGTCGTCCACCTCGTTGAACATGCGGCCGTGTTCGATCACGTGTTCGCTCAATTCGAGCGCGACCGGCCACACGCCGTTGCAGATGAACGGCCGGAACCGCTTCCCGTTGGCGGACAGCGTGGCCGGGATTCGCATCTCGGGAGAAATGTGAGTGACCAGCGGCGCGCCTGCACCCAAGGCGTGGACGTCATCCATGGTGATCCCCACCGCCTGGTCCTGAAGGTGGAGTTGCTCCGGAGGCAGACTCTGCGGCTCGATGCGCACCTTCTCGAGCCCGCCGATTGCCACCAGCGCCTCCTTGGCCCCTTTTTCCATGCCTTTCACCAGGGCCGACATGGCGACCAGGCTCGAGACACCCAGGATGATGCCGAGCATCGTCAGCACCGAACGGAACTTGTGCGCCCAGATCTCCCGGAGGCCGACCCCGATGGTGATGCCAACCCCCAAGGCCGGGTGCGAAACGGGCAGGAGTGGTTCCTGGCGCGGGTTCATCGCCTCCATCTAAAGTCCTCGAATGGGCAATTTCGTTGCCATCAAGTCAAGTCTTGCGCTACCCCTCCGATGCCTCCTCGCTAAGTTGTTGGCGGCAGGCGCCGCGCTGCCGGATCCAACCAGCGCGCCAGGTGGTCCAGGCTGAACCGGCCGGGGCCGGTCAAGACCAACGCACTGGTCACCACGAAGAAGGCCATCGCGGTGGCCCCGTCCCGTTGGATGTCCTTGTGGTACCAAAACGCCGCGAAGCCGGTCGTCGCGGCATTTAGCAACGCCGCCGGCCGGGTCAATAAGCCGAGGATGAGGAGTATGCCTCCCACGAACTCCGTGATGACCACGGCCCACGCCGTCGCCCGGGGCGCCGGAAAGCCCATGCTCGCCACCTCCTCGGTCAGTTCGGGCGATGGCCCCCAAGTGCCCCCGCGCGGCAGGAATTCCGCGAAGACCAGCGCCAGGGCCAGGCCGGTCCCGACGCGGAGGATCGCGAGGCCAAGGTCGACCGTGACGGCGTTGTGGCTGATGCCGCCGAACACCAGCCGGTGGACGTATCGGATCATGGAGTGGCGGCGGTGTCCGCGGGCAGGGACGGGGCCCGTGGGAGGCGGTCCAACCCGGCGAGCGTCAGGTCGACCTGCTCGGCGATCCGGCCGTCCCGAATCTCGATACGGCGCGGCGTGACCGCGGCGATCTCGGGATCGTGGGTCACGAGCACGATGGTGCGTCCTTCAGTGCTGAGCTGGCGGAAGAGGCTCAGGATCGCCTCGCCCGTGTGAGAGTCCAGGTTGCCCGTGGGCTCGTCGGCGAAGACGATGCGCGGGTTATTGACCAGGGCGCGCGCAATGGCCACGCGTTGCTGCTGGCCGCCGGAGAGCTGACTGGGCCGGTGTTTCGAACGGTTGCCCAAGCCCACGGCTTCGAGGGCCTGCATCGCCCGCTCACGCCGGTCCTTCGAAGACACCCCGCTGTAGATCATCGGCAGCTCGACGTTCTGAACCACGTTCAGCTTGGGAAGCAGGTTGAAGAACTGAAACACGAACCCGATCTTGCGGTTCCGCATCACCGCCAACTGGCGTGGTGTGGCGTCCTGGATCATGACGCCGTCCAGCGAGATCGTGCCGCGCGTCGGTGTGTCCAGGCAGCCCAGGATGTGCATCAGGGTGGACTTGCCGCTGCCCGAGGGGCCGATGATGGAAATGAACTCGCCTTCGCGGATGTCGAGCGAGACGTCGTCCAGCGCGCGGATCTCCTCGCCGCCGAGCTGGTAGATTTTGCTGACCTCGCGAAGTTCGACCAGGGCCATAGCGGGAGATCTCGAGGATGGAGGCGCGCGGCTTACTGGCTGGTTCCCCGACTGCCGACAGGGGTGACGGCGCCCGGAGAGGTCGTGGCGGGCTTGTCACCGCCGGTTGGGCTGGACTTGCCGTTCGCCGCGGGCGTGTTGGTGGCGGCGGGGGACGTCGAGGTCGCCGTGGCTGCCAGCGACTTCACCGGGTCGGCGGCCGGCCGTGTGCCGCCGCTGGCGGGAGGCGTTCCGGCCCGCGCTGACGCGACCGTCCCACCTTCGAGTTGGGCATTTGCCGCCTTGTCGAGCTCCTCCTTGGGCAGCTCCAAGGCGACCGTGTCTCCCGGGGCAAGGCCTTCCTGGATTTCCGCGAAGAAGAAGTCCGAGACGCCCACCCGGACGGGGCGCTTTTCGAACGTGTCGCCTTTGGCGACGTAGACATAGCGCTCGCGATCCGAGCTGGTGGGCGAGGGTTTCTCGGTGAACACCGCCGCGAGGGGGACGGCGACCACGTTCTCGGCCGAGGCCACCGGGATTTTGATGTTGGCAGTCATTCCCGGCCGGATCCGGTCGTCCGGGTTCTCGATCCGGATTCGGGCGGCAAAGCCCTTGATGTTGTTCCGGATGGTAGCCTGGGGCGCGATGCGTTCGACGATGCCGGTCACCATCAGCCCGGTCACGGCCTCGACGTTGACCTCCACCCGCTGGTCCACATGCAGCCGGGGGACGTCCGCCTGGTTGATGTGGGCGTTGATGATCATGTAGTTGAGGTCGGCGATCGAGAGCACCTCGGTGCCGCTGTTGAAGCCGCCCGATCCGGACACGGCCTGGCCCCTCGAGATGGGGCGGGTCAGCACCGTACAGTCAAAGGGGGCTTTGACCTCGGTCTTCGTCAGGCGCTCGTCGATCAAGTCGAGTTCCTTCTTGGCGCGGTCCAGGGAGTTCTTTGCGAGTTCAAACGTGGTGCGGGTGTTGTCGTACAGCTCCTGGGAAATGAGGTTCTCCTGCAAAAGCTCCTCGGCCCGCTGGAAATCGCGCTCGGCTTTGCCCAACTCCAGCCGGGCGCGTTCGATGCCCGTGAGAGTCGAAGCCCGTTGCTGTTGGAGTTCCTTGTCCTCCAGCTTGAAGAGCAGGCCCCCGCGCTTCACCCGGTCGCCGATGTCCACGGGCAGCTGCTCCACGCGGCCGTTGATCTCCGGCCGCACGGAGACCTGCTCGGCCGGGCTGATCTCGCCGGCGGCGTTCACGGCGAAGTTGATGTTGGTTTGGATGACCTCCGCGAGCCTCATCCGGGGGGCTTCATCGGCACCCTGTAACGCGGTGCGCCAGCCGGGTCCGTAGCGATACCCGACGTATCCCAAGACCGCCACCAAGACGATTGCCGTGAGAGTTCTTTTCATCTGACTGCCGGCGTGAGCCTACCGTTTCATACGCATGCGTGCAACCGGCGCGGGCATGACCGTGCCGCTTGGCGCGGCTTTCGTCCCGCCGAGATCAAGAAGAGACGCGCGCGGGACCTTGGGAATTCACGCGAGTTCGCTGGATCCGGGCCACGAGGGAGGGCGGACACTCCGCTGCCCGCCGCATCCGGCGCGCCAGGGACTGCGCGTCCTGCCCTTGGGGCGCGGACTTCAGTCCGCAGGAAGCCACACCGACGCCGAGAGGTCCCTGCGGGCTGAAGCCCGCGATCCTCAACTGCACCGGCCAGCCCCTTGCGTTCCGCCGTGCGGATCGGCAACACTGGTGGCTGCGTGCCGTCTTTGGGTCCATGCCTCTGAGCCCGTCAGTTGACCAGTCAACGTCTGCCGGTTTGCAGGCGGAGGCCGCCCGACCCTCGCCGCTTGCGGGTTCCCGGCAGCCACAAACGACAGGCGGCCCCTGCCATCACTGCGGCACTTCCTGTCCGGATGACCGGTTTGCCTCGGGGGAGAAGCTCTTTTGCTGCCATGGGTGCAAGACGGTTTACGAGCTGCTCATCGAGAACGGGTTGGGACACTTTTATGATCTGGGTGACCGCGCCGGTATCCGGGTCAGGCCGGTGGGAGACACCGATCGCTTCCAGTTCCTGGATGATCCCATGGTTCGCGACCGGTTGCTCGATTTCACAGATGGCCGCATCGCCAAAGTCACCTTCCAGATTCCGGCCATGCACTGCATCGCCTGTGTCTGGCTGCTCGAGAACTTGTTTCAGCTCCGTGCGGGCATCGGGCGGTCGGTGGTCAACTTCCCGCGCCGCGAATGCGCCATCACGTTCGAGCCGGCGAAGATCAAGCTCAGCGAGATCGCGGGCCTGCTGACCTCCCTGGGCTACGAGCCGTCGTTCAACCTGGCGACGCCTGACCAGCCGCGATCCGATCCGGCGTCGAGGCGCTTGTGGTTGCGGCTTGGGGTTGCCGGATTCGCGTTTGGCAACACGATGCTCATCAGCGTGGCCTCGTATCTGGGGCTGAACAGCGCGGATCAGCCGGGATTGAAGCTCCTGCTCGGCTGGCTTTCGCTGGCCCTGGCGCTGCCCGTGTTCATCTACAGCGCGTCGGACTATTGGCGCGCGTCCTGGTTTGCCTTGCGACAGAAGCTCATCACGCTCGAGTTGCCCATCGCCGCCGGCCTCGTGGCGCTCTTCGCCCAAAGCAGCTATGAGGTCGTGTCCGGGCGCGGTGACGGGTACTTCGACTCCCTGACGGGGCTGGTGTTCTTTTTGCTTTGCGGCCGGCTCTTTCAGCACAAGACCTACGACCGCCTCACCTTTGACCGGGACTACCGTTCCTTTTTCCCCTTGTCCGTCCGCCGTCGGAGCCAGGGCCGGGAGGAGTCGGTGACCTTGTCCCGAATCCAGGTGGGAGACCGGTTGATCCTGAGACACGGAGAATTGGTCCCGGCCGACGCCCGCGTCATCGAGGGGCACGCCGTCATCGACTACAGTTTCGTGACGGGCGAATCCGCTCCGGTGGAGAAGGGGCCGGGGGATCACCTGTACGCCGGCGGGCGCCAGGTGGGGGCAACCCTCGAGGTCGAAACGGTCAAGGCCGTTTCGGAGAGCTACCTGACGAGTCTGTGGGGTGACGAGGCTTTCCGGAAGAACACACACTCGGCGCTGGACACGTTGACCAACCGGTTCAGCCGCCGCTTCACCGTCGCCGTGATCCTCGTGGCGGTCGGCGCTGCGGCATTCTGGGCCTGGAACGACGACCCGGCGCGCGGCTTGAAGGCCTTTGTCTCGGTCCTGATCGTCGCGTGTCCCTGCGCGCTGGCGCTTGCGGCGCCTTTCGCCTTGGGAACCGCCCAGCGTTGGCTGGGCCGTTCGCGCATCTTCCTCAGGAATCCCCACGTGCTCGAAGCCTTGTCCCGCATCGATTCCGTGGTGTTCGACAAGACGGGAACGCTGACGGCGCCCGAGGCATCCACCGTGACCTTTCACGGGCGGCCCCTTGGGCCTTCGGACCGGCAGGACCTGTTGGCGCTGGCCACTCCGTCCACCCACCCTTACGCGCGCCGGATCGTGGCCGCAATCGCCGCGAACGACCTCGCCTCAGGTGCCGGGCTAGCGTCCGACGACCGTCAAGGAGCCACGGACACGAATTCGCCTCCAGCTGCCGTGAGCGAGTACCGGGAACTGCCTGGCCAGGGGATCGAAGGATCGCTGGGCGGACGACGCTTCTGGCTGGGCGCGCGCGCCTGGCTCGAATCGCGGGGGGTTTCGGTTCCCTCCGACGCGTTGCCGCGTGTCGGCGCCACGCACCTGGCGGTGGACGGCGTTTACCGCGGCCGCTTCGAATTCGCCAGCATGATCCGGCCGCAGACGGGATCGATGTTGGGGGAGTTGGGAGATCGCTATGAACTGGCCTTGCTGAGTGGCGACACCGCCGGGGATCGTGACCGCTTCCGGTCCTGGTTCAAATCGGAGGCTCAGGTGGCCTTCAACCAAAGCCCGATGAACAAGCTCGCTTTTGTCCGTGGCCTGCAGTCTTCCGGGAAGACCGTAATGATGGTGGGCGACGGCCTGAACGATGCCGGCGCGCTCAAGCAGAGCGACGTGGGGGTCGCGGTCGTCGAGGACGTCGGGGCCTTCTCCCCCGCGAGCGACGTGATCCTCGGGGCGGCGGAGGTGCCGCGGTTGCCGCACGTGCTTTCCTACAGCCGCGAAACGGTGCGGGTGGTGCGGGCGAGCTTCGCGATTTCAACGGCCTACAACGTCCTCGGCCTGAGCATCGCCGCATCCGGACGGCTGTCGCCCCTCGTCTGCGCCGTGCTCATGCCCTTGAGCTCCTTCACGGTCGTGACTTTCGCCTGCGTGGCCACGGCATGGCTCGGGCGTCGCCGTGGGTTTTCCGGGAAGCCGGCGGGGGAGGCTGCATGAGCGCGCTTTACATCCTCATCGTCGTCAGCTTCGTGGTCGCGGTGGGTTTTCTGGCCGCCTACATCTGGGCGGTGCGCGGAGGACAGTACGATGACACCTGCACGCCGTCGTGGCGGATCCTGATGGACGAACCGGCCCCGCCGGAGGGCACCAAGGAAGCCGGTCCGGACTCCGCGCGGGCGCCCGGTGCGGGTGCGGTCCGGGGACCGGGCGAAGCGCGGAAACCGTCAAGCAGCCAAACGCTGTCAGAGGTTGAGCAAAAAAAGGTAAGCGATTGACAACGGATGTTGAGTCGGCCGGCCCCGGCCCCAGTTCAATGTTCGTGATGCACAACCGACGATCCCTAACCACACTGGAAACGACGGTGAGCGGTTCCTTCGCGGTGACGGCCGCGACGGTCGCCAGCCTCCTCGCCTGCCCGGCAGCCACCGCGCAGGACGACTGGAAATCGAGGACCATCACCCCGGTTACCAACCCCATCTACTTCGAAGATCCGAAGATCACCGGGGAAGTGCGGCCGATTTTCATGTACCACTTTCTGCCCGACACGTTCGAGTTCGACGGGGGCAGTGTCCCCCTGGGCGGCAACGTGAAGGTGTACGCCCTCCAGGCCCGCATTCCGCTTTCGGAGCGCCTGGCGATCATCGCCACCAAGGATGGCTACATCCAGTTCGAGCCCGACCACACCCTGGCGCGCGAAGACGGCTGGGCCGACCTCGCCGGCGGCTTGAAGTACGCCCTGGTTCAAGACGATGCCCGGCATTTCCTCCTGACGCCCGGGTTCACTTTCACGGTGCCGACGGGCAGCACGGACGTCATGCAGGGTCGTGGCTCGGGCGAGTGGGACGTGTTCACCTCCGCGGTGAAGGGCTGGGGCGATTTTCACGTGACCGGAAACGTGGGCTTCCGGATTCCGAACAACTTCGATTCCCAGACGGCGCAGGTTCACTACAGCGTGCAGCTGGACTACTTCCTGTGCCGGTACTTCATCCCGTTCTTCGCGGCCAATGCCTACACCATCCTCACCGAAGGCGATCACAGGCTGTTGGGCGCGGTGGATCTCAATACCGAGATGTACGACCTCATCAACTTCGGCAGCACCGAGGCCGGCGGGCGCACCCAAGTCACGGTCGGTGGCGGCTTGCGGTCGCGGCTGCTGCCCAGCCTTGACCTCGGGGTCGCATACGAGGCCGGCGTGACCGAACCCGTCGGGATCTTCGACAGTCGCGTGACCGTGGATGTCATCTGGCGCTGGTAACGCCTCCGGTCGTGCTGGTGATGATCTGTTGAAGTCGGCCCCACCCGGAAACGCCTTTCCTCCAGGAGCTCGGCTGACGAGCCCGGAACGCATGAACCCATGAACGTGGAAACCTTCAAATACGATAACCGGATTGTCCGCGCTTTCTCGCTGGCGACGGCGCTCTGGGCCTTGGTAGGCACGGCGGCGGGGCTGTTGGTCGCCTGCCAGCTGTTCTGGCCGGCGCTGAACTTCGAGACCCCCTTCACGACGTTCGGCCGGATTCGTCCGCTCCATACCAACGCGGTGATCTTTGCGTTTGTCGGAAACGGCATGTTCGCCGGCATCTACTATTCGCTCCAGCGGTTGTGCAAGGCGCGGATGTTCAGTGACGCGCTCAGCTGGTTCAACTTCTGGGGGTGGAACGCCATCATCGTGGCGGCCGCCATCACGCTCCCGCTGGGCCTCACCACGAGCAAGGAGTACGCGGAACTCGAATGGCCCATCGACATCGCCATCGCCGTCGTCTGGGTCGCTTTCAGCATCAATCTCTTCGGCACGATCTGGAAGCGGCGCGAGAAGCACATGTACGTGGCCATCTGGTTCTACATCGCCACCGCAATCACCGTGGCCGTGTTGCACATCTTCAATTCGATGGCGATTCCCGCCAGCCTCTTCAAGAGCTATTCCATGTACGCGGGCGTGCAGGATGCCCTGGTGCAGTGGTGGTACGGACACAACGCCGTGGCCTTTTTCCTGACCACGCCCTACCTGGGTTTGATGTACTACTTCCTGCCCAAGGCGGCGGACCGTCCCGTCTTCAGCTATCGCCTTTCGATCATCCACTTCTGGGCGCTCATCTTCGTCTACATCTGGGCCGGACCGCACCACCTGCTCTACACCGCGCTGCCGGACTGGGCGCAGTCGCTGGGCATGGTGTTCTCGGTCATGCTGGTGGCGCCCTCCTGGGGCGGCATGCTGAACGGCCTGCTCACGCTGCGCGGCGCCTGGGACAAGGTTCGTCAGGATCCCATGCTCAAGTTCATGGTGGTGGCCGTCACCGCTTACGGCATGGCCACCCTGGAGGGGCCCACCCTCGCGGTGAAGAGTGTGAACGCGTTGTCGCACTACACCGACTGGACCATCGCGCACGTTCACACCGGCGCCCTCGGCTGGAATGGCTTCCTGACCTTCTCGATGCTCTACTGGCTCTTCCCGCGCCTGTACAACACGAAGCTCTGGTCCACCAAGCTGGCCAATTACCACTTCTGGATCGGCCTGCTCGGCATGATGTTCTACGTCGTGCCCGTTTATGTCAGCGGTGTGACCCAGGGCCTCATGTGGAAGCAGTTCACGGAGGATGGCTTCCTGCAGTACGGCAACTTCCTCGAGACGGTGATCCGGATCATCCCGATGTACATGCTGCGCGCGGTGGGCGGCGCCCTGTATGTCTCCGGCATCGCCCTGATGTGGGTGAACCTCTACAAGACGGCCAAGAGTGGCAAGTTCGCCCCCGAGCAGGAGGCGCACGCGCCCGCACCGGCGCCCGCTGCCGCCGCGGCCCACGCGCATCCGGCCTGGAGTCACCGGTGGCTGGAGGGTTTGCCGGTCACCTTCACCGTGCTGGCGACCATCGCCATCCTGATCGGTGGCCTCATCGAGATCATCCCGATGTACCTCATCAAGACGAACGTTCCGACCATCTCCAGCGTGAAGCCCTACACGCCCCTCGAGTTGCTCGGCCGCGACATTTACATCCGCGAAGGCTGCGTCGGCTGTCACTCGCAAATGGTCCGCCCCTTCCGCTCCGAGACCGAGCGTTATGGCGAGTACTCGAAGGCCGGCGAGTTTGTCTACGATCACCCCTTCCTGTGGGGCTCGAAACGAACCGGCCCCGATCTGCACCGCGTGGGCGGCAAGTATCCCGACGCCTGGCACTACAACCACATGGAGCGTCCGGAAAACACCTCCAGTGGATCGATCATGCCTTCGTATCCCTGGTTGCTGAGCCACAAGCTCGATACCTCGGTCCTATCGGCCCGCATCCGCGCCCTGCGCGCGGTCGGCGTGCCCTATCCGGACGGTTACGAAGCCAAGGCCCTGGACGAGCTGAAGGCCCAGCAGGCGCGTGTGGTCCAGAACCTCAAGGTGGGCCTGGTGGAAACCGAACCGGACCGGGAGATCATTGCCTTGATCGCTTATCTCCAGCGCCTCGGAACCGACATCAAGAACAGCCCGGCAAGCACGGCTCCGAAACTGGCCGGCAACTGAACCGCGCATGATCCAGAACGTCCTGCGTCACCTCGGAGGCATCGAGAACTATGGGATCCTCTCGATCTGCCTGTTTTTTGTGTGCTTCCTGGGGGTGCTGGCGTGGGCGCTATGCCTCAAGAAGCCGTTCTTGACCTCGATGGCGGCCAAGCCGCTCGAAACCGATCTCGACGACCAACCATCCCAATCGTCCGAACCGCGTTATGACTGATCCCCAAGACCCTCTGCTGCTCGATCACGAGGCCGACGGCATCCGGGAGCTCGACAACAAGCTTCCACGCTGGTGGGTTTGGCTCTTCAACCTCACCATCGTCTTCGCGGGTGTCTACCTCGTTTACTACCACGTCATGGGTGACGGCAAGATCATGGTCGCGGAGTACCAACGTGAGGCCGCCCTCGGCGACGCCTTGAAGGCAAAGGCCCTCGCCAGGTTCGAAGCCGACATGGCCTCCATGCAGCCGCTGAGCGACCCGGCGCGCCTCGCCGAGGGGGAACGCATCTTCAACCAGATGTGCGCCCCCTGCCATCGCCAGGACGCCGGCGGCCTGGTGGGACCCAACCTCACGGATGACTACTGGATTCACGGCCCCAACTTCGCCGACAACCTCAAGGTGATCTACGACGGTGTCCCCGAGAAGGGTATGATCACCTGGAAGACGTTGCTCAAGCCCACCGAAATCCAGACCGTCGCCAGCTACATCTACACCAAGCGCGGCACCAACCCGCCCAATCCCAAGCCGCGCGAGGACCAGGTGCAGCCGGACCAACCCAGCGAGTACGAATAGCCCGCGCTCGATCCGGTTCCACAGCTCGCGTCCGTCTCCCTCGAACGCAGACGTGAGCTCGACCGCGGCTTGGCGGCTAGCGCCCCCGACCTGTAACCTTGCCGCCCGCGAGGGCTCTGATCCCGTGGTCATCACGTGAAAGACACTCTGGAAAAGCCTGCCGAGTCCGCAACCGAGAGCGCCGTCAAGCATGTGGACTGGCAGGACTTCCGCGATCACCTGGCGACGGCGGACCAGGAGGGACGGCGGATGTGGATCTACGCCCGCCAACCCCGCGGGCGCTTCTACAACGCGCGTCTGTGGGTGAGCTACTTCCTGCTGGCGGTCATGTTCGCGGGGCCTTTCATCCGCATCAACGGGAACCCGCTGTTCCTCGTGAACATCGTCGAGCGCAAGTTCTCGGTCCTGGGCCAGATGTTCTGGCCGCAGGACGGCGCGGTGCTGGCGCTCAGTCTGTTGCTGTTTCTCACCGGCATCGCCGTGTTCACCGCCGCCTTCGGCCGGCTTTGGTGCGGCTGGACCTGTCCCCAGACCGTGCTCATGGAACTGGTCTTCCGGCGTATCGAGTACTGGATCGAAGGCGACGCCCCGGAACAAAAAGCCCTGGCCGCGGCTCCCTGGACGGCGCGCAAGCTCCTCAAGAAGTTGTCGAAGCACGCGATCTACTTCGCGCTGTCGTTCCTCATCGGGAACACGCTGCTGGCCTATATCATAGGCACCGAAGGCTTGTTCCGGATCATCACCGACAACCCGCTGGACCACCTCGCGGGCCTGGCGTTCATGCTCCTCTTTACGCTGGTCTTTTACTTGATCTTCGCCCGCTTCCGCGAGCAGGCGTGCACGTTCATCTGCCCCTACGGCCGTTTTCAATCCACCCTCGTGGACGAAAACAGCATCGTCGTGGCCTACGATCACAAGCGCGGCGAACGGCGCGAACGCCTGCGCCGGGACGAAGCCGGGTCCCACCGGACAAGCCGGGGGGCGGGCGACTGCATTGACTGCCGGCAATGCGTGGCCGTATGTCCGACGGGCATCGACATTCGCAATGGCACCCAGATGGAGTGCGTCCACTGCACCGCCTGCATGGATGCCTGCGATCGCGTCATGGAGCGTATCCAGCGGCCCAAGGGGCTGATCCGGTACGCCTCGCTGAACGGGATTGAGAAGCGCGAGCCCCTTCGCGTGACGCCCCGCATCATTGGGTACGTGGTGGTCCTGACCATCCTCGGGAGTCTGCTCCTGACCGTGCTGCTCTCGAGGTCCGACGTGGATACAACCCTGCTCCGCGCGCCGGGAGCGCTTTTCCAGAAGACCGCGGAGGGCAAGATCAGCAATCTGTACATTCTCAAGCTCGTCAACAAGACCTCGCGTCCCATGCCCGTCGAACTGCGGTTGGAAGAACCCGGTGGCACGATGACCGTTGTGGGCGGCAGCCCGGTCGTCCCGCCGCAGCAGCTTCTCCAGACCTCGGTCCTCATCGAATTGCCGCCGGAGCAGGTGCCGGGCGGTACCCGCCGGGTCCGGGTGGGAGTCTATTCAGAGGGCCGGTTGCTCAGCCGGGAGAAGGCCAGCTTCCTCGGGCCGCGCAACCGCGGGGGGGCACCCTGACGTGAACCCGCCATCCCCGAAGCCGACGACTCAGCCCTCGCCCGGGGCGTCCAGTCAGCCCGGGCGAACGCTCTGGCCCTTCGGCATCGTCGCCGCGTTCGTGATTTTCATCGCGGCCACGATCGCACTCATTGCGATCAGTTTGAGCCAACGCGACGATTTGGTCCGCGCCGACTACTACGACCACGAACTCCGGTTCGAACAGGAACTCGCCCGCAACGACCGCACCCGGGAGATCCGAAGTGAGGTGCTCATCCGTTTCGACGAGACGCAACGCCAGATCGAGATCGGCTTTCCGGCCCGCCACGCCCGTCTCAAACCCACCGGGACAATTCAGCTGTACCGGCCCTCATCGGCCGGGCAGGACGTGCAATTTGAACTCCGTCTCGACGCGGACGGTCGCCAGCGGATCGGGGCTGGCGACCTGAGTTCCGGCCTCTGGCGGGTGCGGGTCCACTGGACCGTCGACCAGGCGGACTACGCCGTCGAAGAACGCCTCGTGCTCCCCGCGAAATCCTCCTGAGTTGCTCCTCGGGACCGCCCGCGTTCCGGATCTGTATCCCGCGGGCCGGCGCCGTCACTTCACAGCCCCGTTCCTTCGGAAAGCTGTTGCGCCCGAACATCGGTCTCGCAAACCTCGGGGCGTGCCTGACACCCGACGTCCCGTCCTTGGTGCCTCCTACAAATGGTGGGTGGTTGTCATGCTGTGGTTCGTCTGCTTCTTCAATTATGCGGATCGCCAGGCCATCTTCGCCGTCTTTCCCAAGCTCAAGGAGGAATTCGGATTCGACAAAGTCCAGCTGGGGCTGATCGGTTCGGCTTTCATGTGGGTGTATGCGGCGGGTGCCCCGTTCGCCGGGTTCATTTGCGACCGGTTCCGCCGCAAGGACCTCATCCTGGGCGGCTGCCTGTTCTGGAGCTTCGTCACGATCACGACCGGTTGGTGTACCCGGCTCTGGCACTTCGTGACGGTCCGCGCCCTGGAAGGCTTTGGGGAGACCTTCTATTTCCCCGCGAGCATGTCCCTGACGAGCGACTACCACGGTCGCCAGACCCGCTCCCGCGCCCTCGCCTTCCACCAGTCGAGCGTCTACATTGGCACGATTCTCGGGAGCTGGGTGGGGGCCTGGTTTGCCGAGCACATCGGGTGGCGCCTCGGCTTTTACGTGTTCGGGGGCGCGGGCATGCTCCTCGCTCTCATTCTGTACCGGTTTCTCCGGGAACCCGCACGGGGTGAGTCCGAATCCCTTGACCCGGCGACACCCCTGCCCGAACCAGGATCGGGAACGCCTCCGCCTACCGTGGCGGAAACGGTGGCACTGGTCTTCCGCAGCCCCGCGGTGCCGCTATTGATGCTGGCCTTCGTGGGCGCGAACTTCGTGGCCACCATCTTCCTGACCTGGACCCCGACCTTCCTGGTCGAGAAGTTCGGTTTCAAGCTCACCAGCGCCGGACTTTCGGGGACTGTTTTCATCCACCTGGCCAGTGCGGCCGCCGTTCCGGTGGCGGGCCTGCTCGCGGACAAGTTGTCGCGGCGGTTTGCCGGGGGACGCATGGTCGTTCAGGCCGCGGGGCTGATTTGCGGGGCGGCGTTTGTTTCCCTCGTCGGCCGCACCGGGGACGTCGCGACGCTGATCCTGGCAATGACCATCTTTGGGGTGTGCAAGGGCTTCTATGATTCGGGCATTTTCGCATCGCTCTACGATGTCGTGGAGCCCCGGGTCCGTGGTTCCGTTGCCGGCCTGATGAACACCGTCGGGTGGGGTGGCGGCGCGCTGGGACCGGTGTTCGTGGGCTGGGTCTCCAAGTACGGCAGCAAACCCACCGAAGTGGAGAACATGAGCAATGCGATCGCCTGGTGCGGCGCCATCTACGTGGTGGCTGCCCTGCTCGTTGCCGCCGCCGCATGGTTCACCTGGCGGCAAGCTTCCCGGCGAATCCCACGCCTCTCCCCATCATGAAACCTGTCTACCAAGGCATTGTACCTCCGATGATCACGCCACTGCGGGGGCGTGACCTGCTGGACGAGCCCGGCCTCGAACGTCTGATTGAACGCATCCTTGCCGGCGGCGTCTCCGGCCTGTTCATCCTCGGCACCACGGGGGAAGGCCCCTCGCTGGGATACGCGCTGCGCCGCAAGCTGATTACGCGCACCTGTCGGCAGGTCGCTGGACGCGTCCCGGTCTTCGCTGGGATCACGGACACCGCCTTCAGTGAAGCGCTCTCCCTGGCGGATCACTGTGCGGACGCCGGAGTCAGCGCGGTGGTCTCCGCGCCGCCCTACTACCTGCCCGCTGGGCAACCCGAGCTCTGCGAGTGGCTCGAACACCTGGCCGGAGAACTGCCGCTCCCGCTGGTGCTCTACAACATGCCCGCCCTCACCAAGGTGAGTTTCGCTCCCGAGACGGTGCGGCGTGCGATGGACAACGCCCACATCATCGGGATCAAGGACAGCTCGGGGGACCTCGGCTACTTCCGGTCCCTGCTGGCGCTGCTGCCGCACCGGCCGGACTGGTGCGTCCTGATGGGGCCCGAGGAACTCCTCGCGGAGTCGGTCGCGGCCGGGGGGCACGGCGGCGTCAACGGAGGGGCAAACCTGTTTCCCAGGATCTACACCGCCCTGTATCAGGCGGCGCGCGCGGGGGACCAGGGGCGCGTTCAGGAATTGCAGACGCGGATGCTGCGCATCGGCGCCGAACTGTACCGGATCGGTTCGCACTCCTCCGCCATCATCAAGGGCCTGAAGTGCGCCCTCTCGTGCCTGGGGGTCTGCAACGATTTCATGGCCGAACCGTCCCGGCGCTTCCGGGAACCGGAGCGCCAGCGCGCCGCAGCCGGCCTGCAACGGCTGCAGGCGCAGCTCGGCAATTTGGGCGCCTGATCGTGTTTCTGGGGAGTTCCCGCTCGAGGGGGTGGGGGAGGCCGGCGATTTCAGCTCGCCGGAATATGCAAAGAAAACAGTTGCAGTCCGAGGTTCCATAGATATGGTTCCGCGCGTCAGTTGGATCACTCGTCGCTTCCTCGGCATGGTGGATCCTCAGTTGAACCTCGTTCAGTGATGATTTGAAACCCGACGGTCGGGAACAGTCAGGAGTTAGAGGTCAGATCCCAACGGCAAGTCATCGTAGATGAGTACTAAACTGTTTGTGGGCAACCTGTCCTACAACACAACCGAAAACGACCTGCACGACGCCTTTGCGGCTCACGGAGTCGTGGTCGAGGCGAACCTGATGGTGGACCGCGTCAGCGGCCGCCCGCGGGGCTTTGGGTTCGTCACCATGAGCACACCCGAAGAGGCCGAGAAGGCTATCCAAGCCATGAACGGCGCGATGCTGGACAACCGGGCCTTGACGGTGAACGTCGCCCGGCCGAAGGAAGAGCGTCCGCCCGGTGGTGGCGGCGGCGGTGGTGGTGGTTTCCGTCGCGGACCTCGCCGCGATTTCGACGGCGGCGGCCGTCGCGAGCGCTACTAAGCCCTCGCTTCCGCGCAGCTAACCGTTTGCCGGGGACGGTTTGACCTCCGTCTCCGGTTTCTTTTTGCCTACCCGCAAGGCCTGCGCCCGGATCGCTTCGAAACCAAGGTCTCGGTGGCCGCGGCGCCTCGGGTCCCGGTTGTACCGGTTTTAACGGCTTGGCAGTCGGCCGGGCCGGGATCACCATCCGAGTCGTGAACCAGCCCCACCGCCTCCGCTCCGTCCGCCCGCGCGTAAGCTCCGGGACCAAGTCCGCGGCTCCCGTGGGTCGGATTCGCCCCGTGGTGATTTATCCCTACCGCCAGCCGGAGCAGTGGGAGGACCTGGAGGAACTTTACGGATTGGTGGCGCGGCTCGAAGGCCAGCGGGACACGTACGCGCGCCCGATCACCGTTATGGACCACAAGACGCGTCAGAGCGCCCGGAAGCAGCCGCAATTCGAACGCTTTCGTCAGAAGACCGTCGCCCGCTGCTCGGACATCCTGGACGCCTGGTGCGTGGATACCTGTCAGATGTGGTACACGGGCCTGGGAGCGGCCTTCGAACAAGGCGCGCCGGACGACGTTTACTGGCTCATCCCCGGCGATTTCAATTACGGCAGCCCAATGGGGCGCGAGGTCTTGAGCCGATTGCACGACCTTCCCGAGATCTGCATTGAACTCGATCAGGACGTCTGCATCGGGGAGATCGTGACCGACCACAACAATCCCAAGCAGTTGATCGATACCCACGGCACTTTCGCCCTCTTGTACAACTGGTTCCCCGAAGCCGCGCGCGAGATCCGGCAGTACACCGAGCGCCCCCGCTCCGAGTTCCTCGCGCTGCGCCATGCGTTCCTGGGCGAGATGTTGCACCGGCGCTGGTTCGCCTACGAGGAGACGGTGGTCATCCTCCTGTGGGCCGTCCTCTCCGGAAAGCGGATCACCCGCTTCTGCGTCGGCAACATCACCGACCTGCCCGAGGGGCGTGAAACCCTCGCGTCCGCGATGCAGCAAGTTGAACGGACCGAGCGCGTCCTCAAGACGTTCTGGCGGGAGCAGAACGAATCCCGGTCGGATTGGGTCGAACGCTACCGCGGACTCGAGACCCAGTCGGAACAAGTTCGCCGGACCGCTTTCATTCTGCTCGAACGCTTGCTGTCGTAACCATGAACCGTTACAGCGCCCATCGGAATCTGCGGGGTGTCAATTTCCTCTGCCACGCTCCCCAGGCCAGCTCCGTAAACCTCGTGGGCGATTTCAACGATTGGAATCTCCAGGCCAATCCGATGCAGCGCATGGCGGACGGCGGGTGGCACACCATGGTGGAGCTGCGCCATGGGCACCACCGGTACGCGTTTCTCGTCGACGGGCAGCTCCTGCTCGATCCGCGGGCGCAAGGCATCACCCGCAACGACCAGGGGCAACGGGTTTCCCTCGTCCCCGTCAGTTGAGCCGCATTACTCCGGCCAGCGCAGGTGCTCGCGCAGGAAGCGGAATGTCCCCACGCCGTGAATGGTGTGCGGGCCGTCAAAGAACTCGATCTCGGTCCGGTCGCCGAGACCCAGCTTCACGTAATGCCGGCGCGTCTTGGCGAATTCGAAAGCCACCCACTCGTCCGGCGCCACCCCGTCGTCATGGCCGCGCTCAACCATGAACGGCCGTGGGCAGATGAGCCAGCTGAGCTCGGCATAGTTGAACGTGTTCCCCAGGTTGAACTCCGGCATGTCATACTCGATCGTCCACAGGTAGGAGTACGGGGCGCGGGCGGAGACGTTCTTCCAGATCCACTCGTTATAGTCGGCCGAACAGATGCTCAGACAGTATCGATCCACAAGCACGGGAATCCGCATGGCGCTTTTCCCCCCGTAGCTGAGCCCGTAAAACCCGATCCGCGCCGGATCCACCTCGTCCAGCGATGCCAGCCAGTCCGTAATGACTTCATGCTGCCGCACCATGAACGACCAGAGTGTCAGCCCCAGCGGCTGCGCCTTGCGGAGCACTTGCCGGAACCGGGTGCCGCCAATGTACGGATGCTGCGGCGCGAAAGTCACAAATCCCTGTTCCGCCAGGCGGTACGCGAATTGGTGATAGGCCCCGTTCTGAACGGACGGATCAGCGACGTCCCGCGGGCGCCCCTCAAGGCCGTGTTGGCATACGATGGCGGGCCGGCGTGGGGTGGTGCTGCCGGAAGCCACCTTCCCCGGAGGGTGAGCCACATCGAGCGCCGAGGGAGCGCCGTGGTTGTCGCCCTGCCCCGGGGGCAAACAAAGGATGCCAAACGCGAACACGTCCGGATGCACCTCCAGCACGACTTCGTAACCTCGGACTCCGTTGGTCTCGTAAAGCAGTCGAGATCTCGGGCGGGGCGGAAGCGTCGCCTTCGGAATCATGCCCACGATCTCCTGCGCGAAGCGCGTCCGGTAGGGTGCGACCGTGGCTGCGTACTGCTCCGGCCTTGCCGAGTTCACGGGCTTCCAGTACTCCCGCCTTACATACTCCGCCTCGCGCATCAGGTGCTGAGTGTCCTCCAGGATCTGGCGGTACTGCCGAAGTGAACGAGCCGCCACGTTCGAGCTGGTTGTCGGGGTCCTGCGCTCCGGAGGCTTGCCCAGCGGCGCGGCATTCACGTGGGAGGAAGTCAAACCGCCCAGGAAACGTTGCGAGAAGCGCTGGCCGCATACCGTCTCCGAATCTGCCCGCATGAACTCGGCCGGCAGCCCAGGTAGCAAAGTCGAAAGCCGGCTCTCCACGTTCTGGAACTCGGCCTCCGTGGGGCGCCACAGCGAACCGGGGGCACCGCCGTGCGCGTCGGTGTGTTGGACCTCAGGGTACTTGCCGCGCTCGACGAAAACTCCCCGGGGAAGGACCAACGCCAGCAGCTCTTCGTCGCCGAAACCCTGCAATACGGACCAGACATTTCGGTAGATCGGTTGTTCCGGGTTCCTTTCTGCGAGCCCCACGGCTCCGCAAACGCCCACCGAAAGGAACCGCGTGTCCAAAGCGCCGCTGAGGAGCGCCAACAACCCACCCTCCCCATATCCCACGACACCCAGTTCCTGGCGGCGTCCGGACGGATCCCGGATGCGATCGGGCGTGACCTCCCCGTGGTTGGTCCGCGGACCTGCGGCGCGCGTCCGGTCCATCCAGTCCGCGGCGGCCAGGACCTTCTGCACCTCGTAGCCGAGGGGCGTGCGTCCCATCTCATAGGCGGCCCGCCAAAGCGTCTCGCGCTGGCTGTGCTGGACCGAACGCACCCCCGGATTGCCGGCGAATCGGCTGCCCCGGTCCACGAGGGCGGGGACGATCACCCGGCATCCCGCCTCCGCGAACCGTCGCGGGAACTGCTGCTCGTCAGGGACTCCCGGATCGAGGCCGATCGCCTGCTCAGGAGTCCAGTCGCAATCCGGGATGGCGATGATGTCCGCTCGCGGTTCACCCTCGGGAAGGAGCAGGAGACCTTCGCCCTCGACGCCGCGCAGGACTCTCCACGCCACCTCGAACACCCGGTACCCGGGTCCGCTGGCGATGGCCGGCGAGAGCGGAGTCAACGGATTCGCTTCCTCCAGACGGAAGAGCCCTCGCATTTCAACCGGCTCACGGGGGTCGACGACGCCAAGGATATGACGCAAGCGAGTCCGGTTTGTCTCCGCACACGCGCGCAGGGCTTCGAAAACCGTCGCTGGCTCCGACTGCGAACGACCGGTCGCCGGTCCCGTCAGCCCTGTCATGGCCCGCTGCCAGGACTCGAGGCGTTTCGGGGGAAGAGAGAGCCGTTCCCGTTCGAGGTACCGGTCAAGACCGGCTACCATCTCGGCGGCGCGATCGGCCGAGGGCTCAAGGGGCGCCGTTCCGGGCAGCTGCGGCGGGGCTGCAGCCAGGCACAGCGGCATGAACCCGAGCCAGGCCGTTCTCCTCAGGGCTCGCCTTGCCAGAGTCAACCTGCAGACGGGGGAGGGGATCAACTCGCAGCTGACATTGCCCGAGGTCGGCTGTTCGAGAAGGTGGAGCATGCCTGTCGAGTAGTCGCAGCGGGGTGGTCACGCAAGCACGGAATTCCCGGATCGCGGCCGAGAGAAGCCGGGAGGGCCGATTGCCCCGGGGTCGTGTGGAGCGGGACCGGGATTGTTGGAGCAAGCTTGGCAGCGCGGGACGGGCCGGTTAGCTTCGCCCCGTGACGAACCGGGATACCCGAAATGGACTCGACGCCTTGGGCCGGTCGCCGTTGCCGCGGCGCCCCCGGCCATGAGCAGCCCTGAGTTGCGGCCCTCGCTTTACGCCCGATTCGACACGGTTCTGCACGTGCGCCCGGACGACCTGGACATGAACGCGCACGTTCATGCCAGCCGCTATTTCGATTACCTGCTCGCCGCCAGGTACGACCAGATGAAGCGCTGCTATGGGATGTCGATGGAGGCATTCTTGGAACAAGGCTTGGGCTGGTTCACCCGCACTTCGCACATCGAGTACAAGCGTCCCCTCAAGCTCGGAGACCAATTCACCGTGCGGACGTGGATTGAGGAACTTCAGAATCGCGGCGTTCGGGTGGGCTTTGAGATGATCAAGGCCGACGGCGGCAAACTGGTGGCTGACGGTTGGTGCGACTTCCTGCTCGTGGACCTTCGGACGGGTCGAGCCACCGCGCTTCCGGACGCCGTCCGGACGAAGTACGCGATTTGATACGCCTTCGAGTGGTTGCGCCGGACCACCTCCCCTCGGCAGGGTCCCCGGGATCCCTGCGCAGAAACGTGAAACAGCTCTTTCAACTTTTCGCCCAGCCCGGAACCGGCCGCACCGCGAGTTTGTAGGCCTTCCTGCTGCGTGGCTCGGCATTTCCCCCGGCGCGTTGGGCGGGCGCAGGAGGCGTCGGCGTGTGCGAAGATCTGAAACAGCTGTTTCGGGTTTTGGCACAAGGGCCGGAGCGGTGCCGTGTCGGGTAGGTCGTCGTGGCGGCCTGGGCTCGCAGCGGCCCGAGGCGGCCAAGGCCCCGTTGACAGCGATCGACGGTGTTCCACGGTGCTGCGGCGGGTTGACTCAGGCCCGGGGGTTACTTACGGTGAGCGCCCATGAATCGCCGGGCCATCGTGCTGTTGCTGGTTTTGGTCGGGGCCTTTGCCTGGCCAAGGGAGTGCTTTGCCCCGTTGGTCTACCGGGCCGGTGAAGGATGGGTCTATGAAGCACCTGGCGGCGGCGCCAGCTGGCATCGCGGCCGCGCCGAGGACCAGTACAACGTCGCCCGACAAGCCTTCGACAACCGCCAGTTCCGCCTCGCCACCAAAGCCGCCCGGCGAACCGTGGCCCGCTGGCCGCGCTCGGATTACGCGGCGCTCGCCCAGTACCTGTTGGGCCAGTGCTACGAGGCCCGTCACTGGGACGAGAAGGCCTTCAAGGAATACCAGAAGGCCGTCGAGAAGTTCCCGAAATCGCAGCAGTACGAGGCCATCCTCGAGCGGCAGTTCGACATCGCCAAACGCTTCCTCGGCGGTCAGTGGTTCAAGCTCTGGGGGTTGATTCCGTTCTTCCCGTCGATGGAGAAGACTGCCGACATGCTCGCGAAAATCGTCCGCAATGGTCCCTACTCGAAGGTTGGACCGGACGCCCAAATGGCCATCGGCACCGCCCGGGAGAAGCAGAAGGACTATTTTCTGGCCGTGAAGGCCTACGAGAAAGCGGCCGACACGTACCACGACGACCCCAAGATTGCCTCCGAAGCGCTGTACCGCGCCGCGAAGGCCTACGAGAAACAGGCCAAGACGGCCGAGTACGACCAGGGTGCCGCAGGTCAGGCCATTGCCACCTACACCGACTTCATCGCGCTTTATCCAAGCGATCCCAGGGTGGCGGAGGCCCAGCAGACCATCCTGACCCTCCGCACCGAGCAGGCCCGGGGCGCTTACCGGATTGCCCAGTTCTACGACAAGAAACGGCGCTGGGACGGCGCCCGCGTTTACTACAACGAGGTGGTGAGCAAGGATCCGAACTCCGAATATGCCGCCGCCGCGCGGAAGCGACTGGAACTCCTGCGCCGCGTGAAACCCGCGAAGCCGGCGGCAACGACGCCCTGAGCCCATGCGCGTGCTGACCGTACTGCCTCTCGGGTTGGTCCTGCTCCTGGCCGGCTGTGCCGGCTACCAGCTCGGCCCCACCAACGGCATGGAGGCCGGGGCGCAGACGATCCAGGTCGCCTACTTCGAGAACCAGACCATGCAGCCCCGCCTCAGCGAGGCGGTGGCGCACGCCATGCGAAAACGCCTCCAGCAGGACGGCACTTACCGGCTCGCCACCGACGGCACAGCCGACGTCGTCGTCACCGGACGGTTGCTCCGCTTCGAGCGGGTCGCGGTGTCGTTCGTCCCCAAGGACATTCGCACCACGCGCGACGAGGAGATCCGGCTGGTCGCGCAGATCGTGGCCCGGGACAACCGCACCGGGACCAGCCTCGTCGACCGCGAAGTCTTGGGAAGGGTCACCGTTCGGATCGAAGGCAACCAAACCAGCGCCGAACGTCAGGCGCTGCCGTTGCTCGCGGAAGATTTCGCCTCCAAGGCCGTCCCTTTGATCGTGGACGGCGACTGGTGAGCCGATTCTCATGTCCTTCACCTATCATCGTCCGCAGCACCGACGTGATTTCCTGAAGACCACCTTGCTGGGCGGCGCGTCGGTATTTCTGGCCGGCTGTCAGATGCCCACGGCGGGGCGAGGTTCGTCCGCACCCGACTTCCATCTGGCGTTGTTGTCGGATACGCACATTCCTGCCAACCGCGAGGAACGCTACCGGGGGTTCAGTCCGGTCGAGAACCTGCAGCGCGCCGTGGAAGGCGTCATGGCCGCACCACCACAGGGAGCGATTCTTTGTGGAGACGCGGCCCGGCTCGAAGGCAAGCCGGAGGACTACCAGGTCCTGCGGACCTTGATCGAGCCGTTGGCCGCCAAAGCTCCGGTTTACATCGGCTTGGGAAACCACGACGATCGCGCGAACTTCAGGCAGGCATTTCCCACCCCGCCGGGCGCCTTGCCTGCCGCCGGGGGGAGGCACATCACGGTCATCGAGTACGCCACGGTCCGCCTCGTGGTGCTGGATTCCCTGTTGTACGTCAACAAGACCGCGGGCTTGCTGGGCAAAGAGCAACGCGCGTGGCTGGCAAAGTACCTGCCAGCGATCGCTGACCGTCCGGTGGTGCTCTTTGTCCATCACACGTTGGGGGACGGTGACGGCGAACTCGCGGATGCCGACCGTCTGCTGGCGGTGGCCACCCAGCACCCTCACGTGAAGGCGATTTTCTACGGGCACTCGCACGTTTGGGACGTCACCCGCCGCGCCGGGCTGCACCTCATCAACCTTCCCGCCGTGGGGTACAACTTCCGTGATCAGGACCCCGTCGGCTGGGTCGACGCGCGGTTCCGCGCCGATGGCGTTACTTTGAAACTCCACACTGTGGCGGGAAACCGGGAGAAGGACGGGGCCATTACCGAGATCCGCTGGGGTTAAGGACTCACTTGGTTCGCTGCGTTTCGGGCCCTCGCTGCCCCGACGCACGGGTGGAGGTTCTCGCCCCGGGGCCTCCGATCCCCGGCCGGCCCATGCGACGGGGACGGAGTGCCTGCCGGCTCGGCTGGAGGGGATTCCACGGTCGATTCTGTTTCCCAAGGACCGGTTCTGGGCCTACCGTCCGCGGGATGTCGCCCGCGAATGTCAGTGGGTTGATGGCGTTGGCATGCCTGATGATGCTGGTCCCGTCGTGCTCGAGGCAGCCGGCGGCAAAGCCGACCGGTCGTGCGGGTCCACCTCGGCCGGTGACGGCGACTCACGCGGCCGTGCGGTTGATGGAGCAGACCGTGCTGGCGACGGGGTCACTGGCCGCCCAGGAGCAAGCCACGCTGAGCGTCAAGGTGCCGGGTCGCCTCACTGTCTTGGCGGTGGACCTTGGCAGCGCCGTCAAGCAGGGCGATCTCATCGCGCAGATCGAACCTCGGGATTACGAACTGCGTCTCCAGCAGGCCGCGGCCATGCTGGCCCAAACACGTGCCGCGCTCGGCCTGCCTTTGGAGGGCGACGATGACACCATCGCTCCCGAAGCCACCAGCCAGGTTCGCCAGGCCCGGGCAGTCCTGGACGAAGCCGCGGCGAACCGGGACCGCGTCCTCAGCCTCACCGAGCAGGGAATCAGTTCGGAGGCGGAACGCGACACCGTCGAAGCGGCGTACAAGGTGGCGGCCAATCGTTATGAAACCGCCCTTGACGATGCCCGCACCCGTCAGGCTTCACTCGCCCAGCGTCGCGCCGAGCTTCTGCTCGCCGCCAAGCAGCTGGCGGACACCGCGGTGCGCGCTCCGTTTGACGGGATCATCCAGACGCGGATCGCGAACCTGGGGGAGTATGTGGCCACCGGATCGCCCGTCGTCCGGTTGGTGAAGACCAATCCCCTGCGCCTTCGCCTCGATCTGGCGGAACGCGACGGTCACGCGGTCCGTACGGGGCAGTTGGTGCGCTTCACCCTCGTGGGCAGCACGAACGTGCTCGAGGCACGGTTGGCGCGGCTGAGCCCTGCCCTGGAGGCGGGCAGCCGGATGCTTTTCGCCGAGGGGGATGTGCCCAACGACGGAACGTTGCGTGCCGGTGCTTTTGTTCGAGCCCAGGTGGTCGTCGGGACCGGTGACGAAGGGATCGCCGTACCGCCCGAAGCGTTGGTGGTTTTCGCGGGCATCGAGAAGGTCGTCCTGGTCCGGGAAGGGAAGGCGGTCGAACAGACCGTCACCACCGGACGCGAGGGTGCCGGCTGGATCGAAATCGTCTCAGGCCTGAAGCCAGGACAGGAGGTGGTGGTGAATCCCGGCAACCTCCAGACGGGCCAGCCGGTCCTGGTCGAGCGCGTGATCGACCCCACGGGGACGGCGGCGCCGCCGGCCCAACAGGCCGTGGCACCGCCGCCGGGAGATGGCGCGGTAAGCCTGGGAGGAGCCGCAAGCGGGAGCCGGTAGCCGGAGCCATGCAAAAGCTGGCCGAAATCTGCATCCGCCGTCCGGTCTTCGCCTCGATGATCGTGCTGTCGCTGGTGGTGGTGGGCATTTCCAGCTACCTGCGACTCGACATTGACCGGTTCCCCTCGGTGGACCTCCCCGTGGTGCGCATCAGCACGACCCTCCCGGGCGCCTCGCCGGCGGAAGTTGAATCGCAAGTCGCGCAGCCGATCGAGGAGGCCATCAATACGGTGGAGGGCATCAAGGAACTCCGCTCCGTGAACGGGGCTGGAACCTCCTTCGTGATCGTGACGTTCGAACTGTACCGCGACATCGAAGCCGCCGCGCAGGATGTCCGCGACCGGGCGGCGACCGTGCTACGCGATCTTCCGCCCGACACCGACCCGCCGATCATCTCGAAAGCGGATGCCGACCTTTCTCCCGTGCTCACCCTGGCTCTCACCGGGCCCCGCTCGCAGCGGGAGTTGACCGAGATCGCCGACAAGATCGTGAAGGTCAATCTCGAGCGCGCGCCCGGCGTGGGTGAGGTGGAATTGGTCGGAGGACTGCCGCGTTCGATCAACGTCTGGATCGATGCGGACCGGCTCGCTGCTTATCAACTCCCCGTCACCGCGGTCCGGGAAGCCATCGAAAGGCAGAACGCCAACATTCCCGGTGGCAACGTGACCGGGGCGTTGCGGGAGCAGGTGCTGCGGACGATGGGACGCCTCACCGAGGCGCGGGCTTTCAACGACCTGGTCGTGGCCACGCGGAATGGCATGCCGATCCGCGTGCGGGATGTGGGATGGGCCGAGGATGGGACCGAGGAGCAACGTTCGGTGGCCAGGTTGGATGGCGAACCGACGGTGACCCTGAACGTCCTTCGCCAGTCGGGAGCCAACACGGTGGCGGTTATCGAGGGCCTGAAGGAGCGGCTGGCGACCGTCGAGGCGCTGTTGCCCGCGGACGTGAGCATCCAGGTGTTGCGTGACCAGTCGCGGTACATCTACGAGGCGTTGCACGAGATCAACAAACACCTCGTTCTGGGCAGCATCCTGGCGTGCCTGGTCGTGCTCGCCTTCATGCGGAACTGGCGGGCCATGGTGATTGCCGCCGTGGCCATCCCGGCCTCCGTCATCGCGACCTTCGGCATGATGAAGGCCCTCGATTTCACGCTCAACAGCGTGACCATGCTCGCGCTGGTGCTCATGGTCGGCATCGTCATCGACGACGCCATTGTCGTGCTCGAGAACATCTTCCGGTTCGTGGAGGAGAAGAAGCTGAACCCGTTCCAGGCGGCGAAGGAGGCCACGGCGGAAATCGGGCTCGCGGTGATGGCGACGACGTTCAGCCTGGTGGTCATTTTCGTGCCTGTCTCCTTCATGTCGAGCGTCTCGGGCCGTTTCCTTTTCCAGTTCGGCATCACCGCCGCGGCCGCCGTGCTCGTCAGCCTGCTGGTGTCGTTCACGCTGACCCCGATGATGAGCGCGCGGCTGTTGCGTGGCTCGGGGACGGCAGGCGGGGGCGACGTCGACGTCGCGCGGTCACGGCGCGGTTTCTACGCGTGGATCGACCGCTCCTATACCCGCGCCCTCAGTTGGGCGATGGCCCATCGGTTCGTGGTGATCATGCTCGCGACCGCCGTCGTCGCCTCCTCCATCCCGCTCTACCGCATGGTGAAGCAGGAGTACGTCCCTTCGAACGTGGACGAAGGGGAATTCGAGGTGCGCGTGACCGCGGCCGAGGGCACGAGCCTGGTGGCCATGAACGACGTGGCCGATCGGATCGAAGCCGAGCTGCGCTCCGTCCCGGGGGTGCAAATGGTGCTCACGTCCTGGGGGGGCGGGTTCATTGGCGGCGTCAACAGCGCCCAGTTTTTTGTCCGCCTGGTGCCGCACCGCGAGCGGGTGTTCTCCTGGCGGCGCCTGCTCGATTGGCCGCCCTGGAGGGCGTTTCAGGGCAATTTTTCCCAGCGGGATGTCGTGACGGAAGTGCGCAAGCGACTCCGGCAGTTCCCGGACCTGCGGGCTTCGGTGCGCAACCCACAAACCATCAGCCTCGGCGGCCCCAACTTCGACGTGGATTTTGCCTTGTTGGGGCCGGACCTGGAACAACTGAATCGCTTCGGCGAAGAGCTCCGACGAAAAGCACCGCAGCTCGGCCTCCTGGACGCGGACACGACGCTGAAGCTGGACAAGCCGGAGCTGCGCGTCGAAATCGATCGGGAACGCGCAGCCCGTCTCGGCGTCGACACCGCGCATATCGCCACCGCCTTGCGCCTCATGGTGGGCGGCGACCGCCGTGTGTCCCGCTTCCGTGACGACACCGTCAACGAGGATTACGACGTGCAGTTGCGCCTCCAGGAGAGCGATCGCAATGATCCCGACACCCTCGGCCGGCTGTTCGTGCCGGACGATCGCGGAGGGCTCGTCCGGTTGGACAACCTGGTGCGGGTCGTGCCCACGCAGACGGCTTCGCGGATCGACCGGCTGGACCGACAGCGCGTGAACAGCCTGCGGGCGGCGGTGGCCCCGGGGTTCGCCCAGGCGGACCGGGTTGCGGTGCTCAGGGACGAAGTGGCGCGAATGAACCTGCCCCCGGGCTACTCCAGCCGTGTCTCCGGTCGCGCCCGGGAGATGGAAACGACGTTCATCGAGTTCCTCTGGGCCTTCGCGCTTTCGGTGGTCCTGATGTACATCATCCTGGCGTCCCAGTTCGAGAGCCTGGTGCATCCGTTCACCATCCTGCTTTCGCTGCCGCTCTCCGTGCCCTTTGCCCTGATCTCACTTTGGGCGGCGGACCAGACCATCAACCTGTACTCCGCGCTGGGCATCCTGGTGCTGTTCGGCGTCGTCAAGAAGAACGCCATCCTGCAGATCGACCACATGAACCAGCTGCGTTCCACCGGCATGGAACGGTTGCCTGCGATTCTGCAAGCCAACCGCCACCGGCTCCGTCCCATCCTCATGACCACCTTCACCCTCGTGGCGGGCATGTTGCCTCTGGCATTGGGAACCGGACCCGGAGCGGAAGAGCGACGCGCGACGGCGGTGGTGGTTATCGGTGGCCAGACTCTCTGCTTGCTGCTCACGCTCGTGGTAACGCCGGTGGTCTACTCGGTGCTTGATGATTTCAAGAGCGTGGTCGCCCGGGGGGTGGCTCGCGTGCGCGGACGCCCCGTGGCTGCCGTCCTGGCGGACGGAGGATTCGAAAGCCGCTGAGCCGGTACAAGCCAGGAAAGGGCAGGGGAGATCGGCACGAGATCCCGGGTGCAGGGCGGCGGGCGACGGGCTTCCGCCCTCGAGCCGTGGGTAGTTGCAGATTCAATCCCGTGGGCTACTCTCCGACACCATGCAACCAAATCGATCCTCTCTTCGACGTCACGGCGCTGTCCTCGGCCTTTGTCTCGTCCTTGGGTTACCTGCTGCGCTCCGTGCCGCAGACACCCTCTCCAGCGTTCTGGAGCAACTGAAGACTGCGTCCCAGTCTTCCTCGGACGCGACCCTCAAGTCATTGGGCGAAGAGTTGGGCGCGAAAACCGGGTCGCTGGGCAAGACCCTCGGCAAGAACGACGACTTGAGTTCGCAGCTCGCCGAGGGGGTCAAGGCCCTGCTCGGAGGTGGGAGTGGCGGCGGTGGTGAATCCCTTTCGGGCCTGCAGAAGCTTGCGGCGGCAGCCAACTTCACCCCGGCGCAGAAGCAACTCGCCAAGGAGGTTGGCAACCTCGGTAGCGCCTACCTGGTCCAAAAGAACCTCGCGGGCCTCGAGGGTGCGCAAGGCGACGTCGCCACCATCGTGAGTTCCCTGCGGAAGGGTGAAGTCACCAAAGCACTGCCGGCAGTCCAGAAGGTGGCGACCAACGCCAAGCTCACGCCGGCCCAGAAGCAACTGGTCACCTCGCTGGCGGAGCAGTATGCCCCCGGCTCCAGCAAGGTGAGCGACGCCCTGAAAGCGCTGCCCCAGCTTCCCGGCACCGGGAAGTAGCCGGAGGCTGCGCTTGCAGGCTGCGCCGGCCTTCACTCCCCCGATTTCCCATGCACCGGGGTAGGAGCGCGGTAGAAGGGAACGCGCCCGTCCGTTGCGGTGTGAACCGGCATCCTCACGCCACTCGACCCGGACCGTGTGCCTCTCGGTCAATCCGCAGCGGTGAATGACCCGGCGGTCGTCGGGATGGCGCGCCTTCTTCAACACGGCGAGCTCGGCGATGGTGGCCTCCAGGTCGTCTGACTTGAGCTCGCCTAGGCACCGTGGGTTCTCCTGGCACAAGGCCTTGAGGACTTTTCGGTACTGGTCGGTCAGGTCTCCGCCCAAGGGGGACCTCCGTGCGATTCCAAGCCACATGCGTGAGCAGCAGCGCCGCCGCGACTGCCTCGGGGCTGGACTGGTCCACGGGCTTCTTCAAGGCGTGCACCGCGAGATCAAGGGCTGACACGGCCGGACGAGCTGCGGAACTCGGGGTTTGACACCATCCAAAGTCTTCATCGCCGGCGACAAGGCACCCGTTGATCGAACCCGCAGCCCTCCGTGTTCGTCAGTTGGTCGGTCACTCTGAGGACGATCACCGGGTGAGGGTTAGTACGATCCGGGCCGGATCGCGGTTGATCTTGTCCACGATGGCTCTGGCCAAGGCCAGACTGCGCCGGTCGATCTGTTGATGCGTCTTCACGCCAGAAACTCATGCAGACATACAAGGAAGGAGGCCGGAATTCAAACGTGAACTCGAGTTCGCTGAATCCGCGTGGATTCAGTCGGCCTTCAACCGCGCGGATACGGCTGAAGCCTCTACGCGGAATTGCACCCTTATCTGCGGTTTTGCAGGCCGCCGCCTCAAACTGCTCGGCCAACGGGACTCGAAAGGGGAGGGCACGGGCGGAAGCCTGGCCGCCGCCCGTGCTGTGATGGCCACCTCGGGGTGGCGTCCTTGAACCGTTCGCTCCTCACGAGCGAACAAAGTCCGCAATCACCGCCGGCACCGTGGCGTCAAAGCCCACCACGTCCATCATGCCGCGGTCGTTCGGGTCGGCCAGCGTGAAGCCGTTGGAGGTCATGCCCACCACGACGGCCTTCGCATCCGGCACGAACTCGTCGCGGTACAGGCGCAAGGCCTGCGTCGGGTGGACGTTGCCGGCCCACGTCTCGCTGTCCGTGTAGGTGATGAAGCCCGGCACGTGGAGCTTCTGGCGACGCGCCCAGATCATCGGCAGGGCGCAGTCCGTGCCTCCCATCGGGATGGCACGGATGCGCTGGATGACGTCGTCCAACCGCATCCGCGGCGACAGAGCGACGCGGGTAATCCCCGATTCGCCCCCGCCGTGCATACCGCCATAGCCGCCCCCGGCCGGAGCCGAGAATGCGATGATTTCGCAGTCAGGCTCCGTCGCGGCGGTGACCAACGCCATGGCGGCGCTGGCTTCGCGGGCGGTGAGGCTCGAACCGGCGATCCGCGAACCGTCCATCGAACCGCTGACATCCAGCGCCAGGAGCACCGGCTTGCCGCAGGGCTCGACGTTGCTGAACGTGGCGTAGAACGCCGTGTCCAAGGCATCGACGATCTTCGCCACCGGCTGCCACTTCAGGTCGCCCTTCTCACCGTGACCCTGCGCATACACCTTCTCGGCGATAAGCACGGCCAACGGGTGGATACGGGCGCGCTGGAGGACGTTCTCGTCGCCCAGCTTGTTGACCACGAGCCTCGCGGCGTCGCTGAACGGCTGGATCAAGCCCAGGGAAGTCATCTTGCCCAGGCTGCGGATCAGGGCCGTCATCGGCATGCGCGGCAGCAAAGCGTCCCAGACCTCGGGCTCGTTGAGCCACTGAGTCGGAACCGCTTCCCGCGGCAGATCATGTTCGGTGATGAGCTTGACGATCTCGGCCTTCGTGGATGCCTTCCTGGCCTGCTCGAAGGCAACGATGAGTGCCGGCAATTCGCCGGCGGCGGCGTAGTTGACGACGCGGGGTTCGCCCTGCACGCGCCGGGTGACCGCGCGTTCACCGAGGCCGTCCGCGCCGGCGAGAATCCAGCGAAAGACGGCTTCGTGGTCACGGCTCGGAGCCTTCGGGTGCGCCAGGCGGAGCAGGTCGCCATGCGACCAGCCATCCCGTTGCTGGTACTTTACGACCTGGAGCGCCAGGTCCTCGGTCTTGCGACTGACGTACCAGCCGCCCACGGCGTGGCGCAGACCGCGACCCCAACCGCGTAGCGCGTTCACATACTCCGCGAAGTGGAACAAGTGCGTGCCCGTGCGGCAGACCTTGCCCAGGCTCTGGAAAGCGAGGGCCTTGGCGGCCGGGTCGCCGTGCGCCGCCACCAACGCCAGGGCGAAGATGGCTGGGTCGTTCTTGGGCGCGCGACCGCTGTCGCTGATCTCGACAATCCGATTCACGGCGCGGACGCCGTCGGCCTGGATGCAGCGGACCAGCGCGTCGTGGTTCTGCTTCACCAGGTCACGCTCGCCGATGTAGTAGGTGCCGCCCTCGGCGCCGAGGATCAGGAACCGGTCAAACCGGGTCCAGTCATCGACCAGCCAGGCGTAGCCGCCGGCCGAGTTCGGGACCTGGGCCGAGCCGGGGATCGGCTCCGACTGCGGGGTGGCGCGGCGGTGGAACAGACGGGCATAGTTGATGGCCATAGGGCCTCCTTTCGTTGCGGATGTGCCGCCAACCCTCGGCATCGTTGGCTGGATTGAACTGCGGACAAGTTGGTGAGCGTGGGCTGGTTTCGTGTGATATACGATAACCCACGCGCTTCGGCCCGCAGGTGCTTGCGCACGGCGTTCACGATGGGCAAGGGACTGCCGTGGAATTACTCCTTGCGGAGGCTGCTCTACCATTGAGCTACGCCGGGTGCTGGCGCGCGGCCAGCCGAGAATCGGCGATTGGACTTGAACCAACAACACGCGATAACCCACGAACTTCGGCCCATCGTTTTTCGTGCTGCGCACGAACAACCCGGCGGCGCCAAGGCGCCGCGGGATTTTTCCGCGCAGCGGAAAAATGGGGTGACCAACCGGATTCGCACCGGCACAGACGCCGTCACAGGGCGTAATGCTGCTGTTACATCATGGCCACCATCAAAACTGGCGCTCCCACATGGACTTGCACCACGAACCCTCTCCTTCGCACGGAGAGATGCATGACTGTTACACCTTGGGAACCTGGCGTCCGTGGTCGGACTCGCACCGAGCAGGCCCGGCTTGTACGCCATCGGCGCTTCTTCGTAGAGCAGGTCGCGGTCTTCGCAGATCACGTGACTGCCCGGCGAGGTTTGCATCAACTCCGCCGAGGCAGCCGACAAGCTCGGTCGGATGCTCAGCGGACTGCGCCGCTCCCTGCTCGACGCACACTGAGGCTGCAGTCGTCAACTCCCGCCTGCTCGACCATCGACCTTCAAGGTTCAACCCTCAACCAACGCGGCCACTGGAGTCGGAATCGCACCGACACCTCCGGCTCTTCAGACCGGCGTGCAGACTAACTAGTGTCTGGAATGAAACATGTATCTATTTGTCGCTCAATTAGATAAGTG
>CAZHUS010000073.1:29207-41474 GCA_964535555.1 uncultured Verrucomicrobiota bacterium | reverse complement strand
GATCATCGCGCTGGTGGTCACGCCGGAGGGCTTTCCGCTGGCGTACGAAGTGTTGGAGGCGCACATCTTCGTGGCGTTCCTGGCTTACTGCCTCTCGGTGACCTTGCGCGGGCAGTTGCGCAAGCTGGCCGGCGGGCTGACATCGCGGGCGGTGTTGGAGAAGTTTGCGACCATCCAGATGCTCGACGCGCACTTCCCGACCACTGACGGACGGGAGTTGGTGTTCCGGCGCTACACCCAACCGGAGAAGGACCACAGACTCCTACTGGCCCAGTTGGGGTGGGAGCTTCCCGACCAGGCCCCGCCCCGGATCACCGCGGCCGGAGTGCTGGCCGAGCCGCTCGCCTGAGGCGACACGTTTGGTGCAGACCTTTGAGGAGGTAGGCCTGATTTGCAGCCACTTGCGACCCTCGCACCCCCTCAGTTGCGAAGGTTGGGCTAACAGTCAACGGGTTGGGCTCAGCCGAAGACAAAGCGGAGCCGACGGTCACCCCACTACGGCACGGCCACGTCGGTCTGCGGGAAGCCGGCGCTGACCAGCAGGGGATTGTGCGCCCGTCCGCCGAACTGCACGATCACCGTCTCCGCACTCACGCGCACTTGGGCCCAGGCCTCGACGAAGTCGCGAAACAGGTGCCGCGATTCGGCCGTGGCATACAGCCCCGTCAGGTCCAAGGAGAAAGCGCTCACGCACGCGCGTTACCACGGGGCTCGAGGATTGGCTATGGAACTATCTAAAATGCTCGCCAGCGAGGCGGGTGGCGAGCCAATCGAGTACGGTTTCGGGGGGCACATTGGCGTGGCCCCAGTAGCCGCGTTTGGGGAGGTCGCCACCGGACCAGCCGCCGGGGAAGGCCTCGTCCAGTTGGCGTACGCAGACGCCATCGCCGAAGAAGTTGACTTCTCCGGGCGAAAGGATGAGGAGCTTTTCGTAACCCGGGCCGCCGAGCGCCGGGTCTAGCAGATCGGCAGCGGGGCTGGTCCGTCGGCTAGCAAGGCGCACGACGGTGAGCCGGTCTCGGGCGAGAGCTTCCCTGGACTCGATGGCGGCGCGGGCGGCGGCTTCATCTTCCGGGGTGACGCCTTGGGCGGCGCGGTCGGCGGTGCGGATGGCCAGGAGTTCGTCGCGTGTGGCGGGCGGGTCCAAGGCGAGCATGGCGCGGATGTGGCCGCGGTCGTTGGCGGCGACGAGATCGTGGTGGCGGGTCCAGCGGGCGGGCGGGAGGCCGAGTCGGGTGAAGACTTGACGGAGGGAGGTGGGTTGGTCCGCGCCAGCGCGTGGGCCGTGATGGTCAATCCAGTCCACGCGCGCGGCGAGGTCCGGGGGGAGGTCGTTTTCGAGTTCGATGAGGACGGGGCGGTGCCCGGCGGCGAGGGCGGCCTGGATTTCCGGGAGGTAGGCGGAGGCGTTGGCGCCCCAAGCTAGGCCGGAGTCGTGGAAGGGCACACTTTCGGCGGCCAGGAGATCCCGGATGGTGATCATCTCGAGGTCGTGGCCGCCGAGGAAGAATACTGGCGGGGCGATCACTGGGCCGGGGGAAGGGTCAACTGGAACGTGCCGGCGTTGAAGTTGACCACTTTGAGGTTCACGGCTTCGCCCATCTCCACCTTTTGCAGCTTGAGGGCGTCGTTCGGGCCAACAAAGCCGCGATAACTCACGCCACCGAGGGTGATGGTGAATACGGGTTTGCGGTTGGGCCCGCGCGCGCTGAGAACGAATTTGAGAGTCCGACCGTGCGCTTGTTGAGGGTTGGCTGGCTGGGCAATGGGGGCACCAGGTGGTGGCGGCGGCGATTTGGGAGGCAGCGGCGGCTCGGAACGGGCGTTTCGGTCCAAGGTGGGCAAGCGTTTGAAGCTGCCTGTGTTGGTCGAGTCGAGGCTGCGCAGATACTGACCGGCCTGTTCCTGGTTGCGCTGAAACCACTCGTAGCCTTTGTCCTCCATCTCCGGACTGTATTGCTCGATTGTCTCTCCCCCTCGTTGCATCGGCTGCGGATAGTGAACCGGGACATCCCCCGGGGCGCGGGCCGGGTCGCCGAGCAGTTCCAGCGCCCGCAGCGTTTCCGAAAGGGCAGGGGCTTCTTTCGCGACACGGGCCGACCAGGCCGCAGCCCAGTCGGCTGGCGAGGCGCAGGTGCTGGCGGCCTGGGCGTTTGCCTCGGCACGGTAGCGCGGCGGCCAGTCGGTGATGCCATCAGCCCGCCACAGGGCCGCGTAGCGGTCCGCGCCGAGCGCATTGTCCTTGTAGCGGCCTTGACGGTTGACGAGGAGAAGGCCGAACGGGTCGAGCCGCACCTTGCCGAGGCCCAGCGGCTTGGCGAAGCCGAGCTTGTGGCGGAAATCCTTGTGGGGTCTGACGGCGTAGCAGAGCAGTTCAAGTTCAGCGCGAGAGAAGTTCTCGAAACCGATGGAGAACCAGAGCTCGCCCCCGTCCAGCGCCTCCACGTCGGCCTTTTGCTCAACCCGAACGTCCTTCAAGTCGGGGTGAGTCAGCCAGTCCTCGTCCCGGAGCGCGGCCCGGTGCAGGTAGAACTTGCGTCCGTGCGGTTGGTGCTTGGCGGGAGAGAGGTCGGCTTTGGAGACGAAACCGTCCGCGGATTTGGGGCGGAAGCAGAAGTTGGAGTTGGCGGCCTTGGGTGAGTCGAGAATCTTCAAGCGCCCTTCCACAGTTGCCGGCGAGGGACCGTGGAGCAGCGCGTTCGAGACCCGCAGGCGGCCGGCGAAGGCCAGAACGTCGCGATGTGCGGGAGGGCGGGTGCCTTCAGGAACTTGCTCCACCAAACCAAACATCTGCTCGGCTAAGGTCAGGGCTTCGCGTTCGTCGTTCGTCTGCAGCGGCACCAACTCGGGGCTGACGGCGCGGAAGACCTCGTGGACGCTGCCGATGGGCCGCTTGCTGTAACGGCCGCGTGGATCGGTGTAAACCTCGATCGGCGCGTCCTCGAGCACGCGCAAGGTGGAGTTGGAGGCCGCCTCGGCGAGCGCGGAGAGCAGGCCGCGCAGAGAGGAACCGGGAATGGCCCAGACGCCACTCTGGCGGAAAAGCTGGACCTGCCGGGGTTTCTGTCTAGTGCCCGGTGTCTGGTCTGCGCCCACGCCCGCGAGTTCCTCAATGGTCAGGCGAACGACCATCCCTCCTGAGAAGAACTCTGCCCTTTCGGCCGCAGGATCGCCGGCCAGGAAGCGATCGTGCGCCACGTGCGGAGGCAGGCCGGAGGCTGCTCGACTGCCTGGCAAAGGGTGGGATCCAGGACCGGCTGTCGCCGACACCGGCACGAAGTGGTAGGGATTGTGGAATTCACTCATGGCTGGGAAGTTTCCATTACGAGCTCCGCACGTAGTCCCGCAGCCGGCTGACCGACGCGGCGGTGGCGGGTTCGTTGAACCACCGCAGAATCTCGGCGGACTCGCCGCGGCAGGCGCCGTAGCCCTTGCCGGTGCCGAGGCCGAAGCTGACGTCGCCTTCGATCACGTCGCGAAGGGCAAGGGCGAGCAGGCCGTGGCCAAGTTCGGCTTCGAGGCCAGGCTGGAAGCGCGGGGTAATCCGACCAGTGAGGCGCGGGCAGATGGCGGCCTGGAACTTGAACTTGGCGCCGTCCTTGGCCCCGCCGGTGAAGCGGTCAATGGCCACGAAGTCCTGCTCCCCCAATTTGGCAAACGGCGCCTCCTGCTCGATGAACGCTGTCACGTCCAGCGGCGAGCGCCAGCCGGAGACGCCGAACAGCCGGCCCGAAAGGGACAGTTTGTCCAAGGCTCCGGCGAGGTTGCCCGATTCCCTAATCCTCAGGGTTTCCCCGGTGGCAGTGGGGTCGGGCGCGAAGCGGTTCAGTTCGTCCGGGGTGAGATTCGGGTGAAAGGCGAGGGCCATCGTACGGAGGATGCGCTCGGCCTGGGCGCGGAGCGCGCCGCGGAAGGAGGACGCCGGGAGGACGACATGCCCGTCCTTGTCGAGGTGGGGCTGGGCGTTGGGAGTCTCGGTATCGCCTTTGGCCTTCGGCGGGGCGGGGCGCTTCACGAGGAAGGGGCCGTCGAAGAGGAGCTTGAGGGTGAAGCTCTGGGGCGCGGATGGCGGGGTCACGGACACGGTGGGCAAGGCGTGGATCCTGACCTTCGCCGTGCTGACGCCGCGACCAAGCGTGGCAGGATTCTTGATCCAGCTGGCGAGGGCCTGGCGGACCTCCCCAGCGGTGAGCTGCCGGACTTCGCCCAAGGTCCAGCGCAGGCGGCCCCAGCCGTTGCCGGTGTCGGCGCCGAGAGCGAGCGGGCTGGCCGCGTCCGGCTTGAATTCGTCCAGGGCGCGGAGCAGGTGGGCGACGTCTTCGTCGTTGAGGTTGTCGCCGGTTAACTTGAGGGAGAAGGACACGTCGGGCGGCACGAACTCGTAATGGAAGAGCTTTTGCGCGGCGGCGGTGCGGGTGCGGCGGTCGAGGGCGACGCCGCTGGCCACGCCGGTGCGGCGAGCAGGGTTCCAGAAGGGCGGCTCGTCCCAGTTGGCCGGCGGAGTGAACGGCTCGGCGGCGACGAGGGCGTCGTGGACGGCCAGCCGCCCGCCGTGGCCGGATTGATGGATGCGGGCGCGTTCGTCCACGCCGGGTGGTTCGGGCTTGCCAAAGAGCTTCAGGATGGTTGCGGCTTGCTGGTCCTTTGGGAAGCCGGTCTGGCCCAGCAGCGCGGCAAGCCGTTCGCGCAGGACGCCCCGCAGGGAGGAACCGGGCAGGCAGGCGCGGCCTCGATGGTCGGTGAACATGGCTTTGACCTGCACGGGGCGAGAGTTCTTCTCGTCCACCAGCCCGGCACGCGCGGTGATGTCGCCACCGCCGAGTTGGAGGGGTGATTCGGTGGTGAGGGTGCCGGTGATGACCCAGCGGTTCTTGAAGGTGGCGGCGCGGTAGCTCATGGCGTCAAGAGGGTGAATTCGCCGGCCGGCGGCGTGAGCCGGGCGTGGGTTTCAAGATTCAGGGCGACTTCGCCGTAGCCGTTTTCAGGGAGGTAAGGGCAGAAGCGCCAGTCGGTCCTGGGATCGCCCGTGAGGCCGAAGGCGGCATTGGCCCAGGCGGGCAGCGGCAGGCCGCGGGCGGCGATGCGCTGAAGAAACGCTTGCGCGTCCACTTCCCGGCCGGCGGCGACCTGCAGCACAAAGACGCTGCCGGCGTCAGTGAGCAACCAGGGGTTGTAGGGGCGGCCGTGCTTTTTCTGGAAGCGCCGCCAGAGATACTCGCCACCGGCGAGCGTCTGCCGGGCGAAATGGCGGAAGCAGGTGAGCGCGCCGCCAGCAAGCCCGGCCCAGATCTCGGCGTAGGTGGTCTGCCAGCCCGCAGGATCCACGCCCTGAGGCGCCGGCAACGGCTCGGGCCAGCCGAGCAGGGCCGGCGTTTGCAGGGTGACGATGACCTGCCCGCCGCTAGGCTTGGCCGACTGCGCAACGTGCGGCGGAATGCGGCGGGCGGGCAGGACTTCCACGCTGGCTCGGGCGCGGGTCTTGCCGAGGTGTTCGAGGCCCTGGGCCAGCATGGCGGCCAGTTGCTCCGCCACCCTGCTGCGAGTGGCGGCGTCGCTAACGGCGGATAAGTCCACACGGGCCAGCCATTCGTGGCCGGTGGGGATGACGGCCTCCTTGCCAAACAGGGCTTCGTCACGGGCGCGGTTCTTGTCTCGATCAATGGCCGTGCCGAGGCGCGACTCACGCGGCAACCCGCCTTCCGGCCAGCCGAAGTCGCGGTCCACGTCGTCGCGTGACTTCCAATCAATGTCGAAGGCGGGCGCCTCAACCGTCGGCGTGTCATCCGCCGGATTCCTTCCCTGAAAAACCCCGGGGCCGCCGACTCGGGCCAGGTCGCGGAGCTGGCCGCCGCCGCGCGCGAGCGAGAGCGGCGGCACGACGGGCCGGGTGCGCCGGCCTTTCGGAGCGGGGAAGGCGTGGGAGAAGACGAGCGCGTCGAAGTGCGCGGCTAGCTCGGGATGCCGAGCAGCGCCGAACTGGCTGAGCGGTGTGCCGGGCGTCGCGCCGGCCTCCTCGCGCCAGAGTTCGGCCAGCGCGCCCTTGATCGCCGCGCCGGGGATGGTGTCCGCGCCCTCGAAGACGTTCTCGATGGTGCGGTGCTTCGCCAGGAGGAACGGCGCCAGCGGGGTGACGACCAGCGCCCAGGTCGTGGCGTTGGCGGCTTCCGCAGCGGATGGGGGCTTGGTTCCCCCGGCGGAGGGCTTGACGCTGACCAACATGCCCGCGTTGGTGCCGAAGCCCAGACCGCGCTCGCCACCGAATTGCGGCACCCACCGCAGGCCCACTTCCACCTGCCGCGCCAGTTCCTCCGCAGCGGCCTGGTCCTTGGCCACGCAGCGGATCGCGCCGGTGAACTTGACCTCCGCGCCCGAACCCCACGGCGATTCGAGCAGTTGCAGCATCTGGTCGTCCGCCGCGCCGGTTTCCGCGTCAATGGCGATGCGGTGGCGCGTCCTCACCCCGCTGTCCACCGGGTGGGCACGGAAATCCTCCAGTCGCAATCGGCCGCGCTGCGGTTCGTTCGAGTCGTTCGGGTCCATGCCCTGTTGGCCGCGCATGGGGTCTGGGCCGAGGAGCGCTTCGATGTCAAAGGGCTTCGGTTCCTCGGGGCCGAACACGGAGTTCAACTCCTCCCAGGCCTGGCGCAGGCGCCCACGCACGAGGGATTCAGGCAGGATGAAATGTTCGCCCGGCACGGGCCCGCCATCGAGACCCGTCGGTGGCATGGGGTCGCGAGCGAATACTGCGTCGAGTCCGTAACCGCCCGGCGCAGTGGCGGCAGTGAGAACCGGGCCGGTGAGTGTGAGGGTGACGTGCAGGGTAAAGGCGGGCATGGCGGTTAGGCGGAGTTGGCGTCGAGGGCACGCAAGCTGTGCGGGGTGCGGGCCACGTAATCCCAGAGCGCGGCCAGATGGAACCAAAGCGCGGCGGGCGGGATCAGGACCGCCAGGGCGGTGAGTTGCGGGGCGTAGGCGCGCAGTTCCGGCACGAGCTTCTCGGCGGCGAAGTCCTCCTTGGCCGGCGGACGGCTCCCCGGCACAAGCAGTTTGCGGACATTGACGTGCAGTTGCCTGGCGGGGAACGGCTCGCCCTTCGCAGGCCGGGCGAGGGCGCGCAGTTGCGCCGCAATCTCCGCCATCTTGATCCCCGGCAGGTGGAATTCCTCCGGTTTCAGCCAGACCGGGAAGCGCCTCTGGCGATAGCGCGTCAGGCTGCCGCCGAGGTGATCGAAAGACTCAAGCACTTCATAGTCGAAGCGGTTTGTGGCCGGGTCGCGAGGGGAAAGTCTGAGTGTGGTGTCCTCGGACTGGTAACGGGCCTTGAGCCAGCCCTTGACGCCCTCGGCCAGTTCGTACTTGGCCAGGGCCTCGAGGCGGTGGATGGGCGCCTTGTGGTGGGCGAAGACCAGGCCGGCAGCGTGCGTCAGCCGATGCTCAGTACCGCCCAGTCTCACTGCCCAGTTCGCCGAATGCTCGAAGAAGAGGCGCAACGTGTCCCAACCGGCCCACGCGGGCACCACGAACATCATTTCATCGCCGCCCCAGAGCAGGGTCTCAATCCGCCGGTCGCCGCCGACTGACCAACTTTCGGATTCGTTGCCCATCCGCCTCAGCATTTCTGCCAGAAAAGCCCGCCGCTGTGCACGCACCTGAGTGTCGAACTCCGCCTGCAACTGCTTGCTCTTGCACTCCGCCCGCTGCAAATCGCCGAAGCGGTTTCCGTCCAGGTAGAGGACCGCCAGCTTGTAATCGAGCCGTTCGCATCCGGAGGGTGTGCGGTTGGCCAACTCCTCGAATTCCTGAACGAATCGGTGGTCCTTCTCCTTTTCCAGCCAGGGGCCGGGAGCTTCCTCCTCGTAAAACCGGCTCTTCTGTGCCCGACCAAAGTCCCGCCGGGCCTTGGCACTGGGACTGACCGGCGCATTCTTCGCGTTGGGAAGGTCCATGCGCACCGTGCCCGGACGCAGCCGGTCCAGGGAGCAGGGGGCAATGTCCGGCACGGAGTTCCAGCCGGGGAACACCAGCGAAGGCCCGGTCATCTGCCGATGCCGGTTGCGCGCGAGTAACCCTTCGCTGACCGCCCGAAAGCCGCCCTTCTCCGTCGGCGCCCCTTCCACATCCACGACGAAGGTGGCGTGGCGGAATTGCGGGTGCCGGCGCAACCAGGTGGCCAAGTCGTCGCGCACCTTGGCCGGATCTCCGCAGCGAATGGCGAAGAAGCCCGACGACGCCCCACCGGAGACCTCCTCGACGGTGTCTGCACCTAACCGCGCCCGGAGCCAGTCGCGGACGTTCTCGGCCTGGTCTTCTCGCGGTGCTGTTGGTGGTTCACCGGGCTTGGTCATAGCACGCAAGAGCAGGAGACCGCCGCCGCGGCAGGTGCTCAAGTCGGCCGTGTCGTAGACGACGTGGGTGAGGTTCACGCCCTCGACGCGCAGATAGTGGGTGGGGGTGAACGTGGGTGTGGTCATGGGGACTTGTCGTGTGGCCTTCTTCCCGGCGGTTTGTGCCCCCGCCGAGCCAGGGCCTTGAACCGCCGCAACAAGGGAGAGCTGAAGCGCAAGGCCCCGGCCAGCAGCAGGAGGGAGAACAGGAGCAGGAAACCTGCTACCCTGGCCACCCCAAGACGGTCAACTCGACGCAGGTCGAAAGGGTCAAAAGCAAATTCGCTCACGCCGAGACCCGCCAGCACCAGCGAGGCGATCATGCCCACCGTAGCAACCACCGTAAGCTGCCCGCCGATCTGCGTCATCTCGTCCTGCGCGCGCAGGGCGAGGAACTCGTGCGTGGCCTCCACCTCGTTCTTCACCTCTTCAAACAGCGCCTTCACATCCATGCGGTCGCGGCACAGCGAGTAGAGCTCGATGCCCTGCTGTTGGTTCGAAAGCAGCGGGAACTGGTACAGATTCGTGAAGAGCGCGAAGTCCATCCGCAACCGCTCAAACCGCTCTGCGAGGTGCCGCAAGGCCTCGTCGTCGTCATGCTGGCGACGGGCGGCGGCGGAAAGCCGGCTCAAATCGTAGCTAAAGCGGAAAAGTGTAACCCGCAGGTAGAGCAACAACAGGGCCTGGTCGAAGTACATGGCCCCGAAATGACGCCAGGTGGGTGGTTCGTCGCGTGGTCCCGTGAGCATCGCGCCGCCGTGATAGTTGAAGCCTTGGAGCGCGCCGCAGTGCGCCCAGCGGCGGTAGGTGCGCTCGTCGGCAAACCTCGCCTCGAATGCGGTACAGGTGTCCGGGCTTGGCCCCGGCGGGTCCATGTTCACCAACCGCAGCCAGTGGCCAAGGTCGGTGCCAACGGAGCCCGCGACATCTCGACCCAGCGTCTTCACCCGCTCCAGCAACGGGGCTGCTTCTTGCAGCACGGCGCAGCTCCACACGTAAGCGCGGTGGTCCGCATAGAGCAGCCAGCCGTGCGCCGGCGATTTCTCTTCGCCATCCGCGTCGGCCCCCGCGTTCGCTGCGTACTTGCTGAGGGCCCATTGGCGAGCGTTCGCTCTCCAGTCCTGCGGGAACAGCGACCACCACTCCCACTCGGGCGAGTCCGGTGCCGCTAAACGCCGAGTGCTGGGGAGCCGGACCGGACAATCCAGCATCCACATCCATCGGTTCAAATAGCACGCCAACCGCGGATCCTTATCATCCTTATCCCCATCTTTCGCGCCGCCGCTGCCGAGTTTCGTGTTGGGATCTCGCCAGTCCGCCGGCAGGTCTGCCAGTTCGCGGAGGTAGTTGTGGTCGGGGTTGCCGTCTTTGTCCGGCAGGCGTGCGTGCCGCTCGAAGGGTCGCTGGAAGTAGCGAAACAACTCGTTGAACACGAGCAGGTCATCCAGGCGCGGCGCGGCGTCGCCCCGGCCCGGCTCCCACCGAGCCTCCAAGATCAGCATCGCGTGCGGGAGGGTGCCAATCGGTCCGGAATCCTCCGGCGTACGGGGGCGCTCGAAGAGGATCAGCGCCGGCGCTCGTAAATGGACGGTCACCCGCGCCTCATCATCGTCGCGCCGGACCCGCAGACGAAACACCGGCGCCTCCAATCCGCGCAGCACGAACCAGCGGGCCCGGTGGAAAAGCACTTCGGCCGTTTCGCGGGTGAAATAATCCCGGCGCTCCTGGTCGAGCGAGGCCTCGAGCACCGCCGCAAAATTGGTAGGCTCCGGCCTGAATTCGCCGCGAGCCGCGCTGTGGAGCCAATCCTCCGAGTTCGCCTCCGCGAAGAAACACTTCGTCTCCGTGTGGGACGGCGCAGGCGCACGCGTCAACCGGTACGGCAAGGGCAGCACGAAACGGCTGAACGTGGCGGGTTGACCGCGTCGCGGGCGAGGTGTCGGTTCATCCCCCGACCGCATGGCTCGCGGATCTCCGGTGCAGAGCAAATTGGGTCGTAAGTCCATCACTGCGGGCGGCTGCGGGGAGGTCGGCTGGCAGTCGCCGCGGGAAGCGGCGGGGCCGCCGACAGGGCAAAGTCGCTGGGCAGGACCGGGTTGACGGTAACCGGGGGTTGGTTTGCCCGAACCCGGCGGCTGGCCACCGCGCTTCGTGACGCACCCGGCAGGCGGCGCGGTGCCGTAGTGGGTGCGTCAAGGATCCAGGCGTGGCGTTCCTCAGTGAAGGAATCGTCCGGGAGGCGGCCGGCCGCCACACGATCCCGCCCGCCAGCGCGGCGATACAGATAAAGGAAGCCGGACTCAAGTCGCAGGGCCTCGATGCGCCGCAACAGGGTTTGCCGCGTGGTGGGAGTGAGGCGCAATTCAAAGGCACTGTACTGCACCCGCAGTCCATACCCCTCCAGCACCTTCGCGACCAGGCGCCGTTCGCGGTCTTCGCTCACATCATACACCGCCACGTATGCGGCGTCGCGGGGCATGGGCGCGATAGTTCGCGAACGACCTTGGCCCGGTCAAGCGGGAAGTCCGAAGTCAGCCGTGGCGCGTTCCGGGGTGAAGGAGGTCGTGCCGTCGCATGGTGCTTCTGACTCCTGACTTCTGGCTCCCCGACCCGCCCATCGCGGAACGTCCCGGACAGGCTTCGCGGCCGAGAGGAGTTAGTCATGAAGAATGAACAAAGGTCACAACCCGGAACGTCCCGGACGGGCTCTGCGGCTGATCGGGCTTACCGACCGTGTCGAGATCATCGTGTCACAACCCGGAACGTCCCGGACGGGCTCTGCGGCATGTCCAAGAAAAGGCGATCGCCGAAGCTTTGTCACAACCCGGAACGTCCCGGACGGGCTCTGCGGCCTTCTGCTCTGTTTCTTACCAGAGGACGAGGTCACAACCCGGAACGTCCCGGACGGGCTCTGCGGCCTTCACCTTCCGTGGTGGTACTCATTCCTTCTTGTCACAACCCGGAACGTCCCGGACGGGCTCTGCGGCCAAAGTGGCACGTCGCTGTGTGAGTGAAGTGTGTCACAACCCGGAACGTCCCGGACGGGCTCTGCGGCACACGCGTCACATCAACACCATCGAAAACTGCCTCGGTTGGTCACAACCCGGAACGTCCCGGACGGGCTCTGCGGCATGGAGTGGTCGTTACCAATGCTTCTGTCTTTGTCACAACCCGGAACGTCCCGGACGGGCTCTGCGGCCCGGTGACTGCCAATAGGCCAACAATACCGTGAGTCACAACCCGGAACGTCCCGGACGGGCTCTGCGGCCTACAACAAAGCGGGCCGCGTGGTTAATGCGTGGTCACAACCCGGAACGTCCCGGACGGGCTCTGCGGCCTGGTACACTTAGCTGTTCGACCCCTCAGTCACAACCCGGAACGTCCCGGACGGGCTCTGCGGCCTCCGCGACGTTGGTGGATCCGTTCAGTATGTGGGTCACAACCCGGAACGTCCCGGACGGGCTCTGCGGCCTATACACTTTACGCTGATGGGAGTGGGGAGAAGTCACAACCCGGAACGTCCCGGACGGGCTCTGCGGCTTGAGTGTCTAAACTGGGGGGCATTGTAGTCACAACCCGGAACGTCCCGGACGGGCTCTGCGGCCCGAGGAGGTCATCAGAGATGCTACGGAACTCGTCACAACCCGGAACGTCCCGGACGGGCTCTGCGGCCATGATGCTCGCTTCGCTTGCGTTGTTGGTTCTCGTCACAACCCGGAACGTCCCGGACGGGCTCTGCGGCCTCCGGATATAGTTAGATGTGCGTGGGATTTGTCACAACCCGGAACGTCCCGGACGGGCTCTGCGGCCAACACGCAGGTGCGGTTCCAGAATGCGAACGTGTAGTCACAACCCGGAACGTCCCGGACGGGCTCTGCGGCCA
>CAZHUS010000073.1:0-29107 GCA_964535555.1 uncultured Verrucomicrobiota bacterium | reverse complement strand
GTCACAACCCGGAACGTCCCGGACGGGCTCTGCGGCCAACCATCACGGGATGGTCACAGACGGACATTGGTGTCACAACCCGGAACGTCCCGGACGGGCTCTGCGGCCCCTGGCCTTCTCTTGCCATTGCCACTGAGGAACATCAAGGGGGAATTTTGAAAACCCCATCCCGTTGCGCCGGCGGTTTTTTGATCCCGGCTGGACTTCATCATTTTCCAAGGAATTCCGCATTCCGCCTGCCCGCGTGGGGTGTCCGGTCATCCCCAATCCGGCAACGGCGCGACTGGGACTGGGCCGGTGAAGAAGACGCGCACGGGTTCGTCGCGCTCGACCCAGCGTTCGATGGCGAGTACTTGGGCCTCGATGGCCTTGCCCCAGTTGACCGCATCGCCCGCCAGCCGCGTGTCGAGCGCCTGGGCGAAGCCTTCGATGAAGATCGCGACGCCCGCGGTGGTGAGGTCCAGACCGGTGAGCGGGTCGGTGCGGAAGTGCTCCGGCTTGAGCTGGGCGCGATTGACCAGATTGAGCACGAAGCGGTCGCACCGGGCGCGGAAGGGCTCCTGGAGGTCACAGACGAGGGACTCGAAGCGGTTCTGGGGGCTGTGGAGGAAGCCGAGGTACGGGTTGAGACCGCGCAATCGAAGCAGGGTGTTGAGACGCTGAAAGAGGAGTGAGTAGGCGAAATCCAGGAGGAGGTTCCAGGCATCCGGTTGCTCGTGGGGTCGGCGGGCGGGGCTGTGGAAGGCGGCGGGGGCACGGTCGTTCACGTGGCGGAAGACCTCGCGCGCCGCGAGGCCCTCAACGCCGAGAACGGCGTCGAGGGCCCGGGCCTCGGCCAGCAGCCGTTGGGCGGCCTGGAGCGAGTCCACGATGGGGCGGTGCTCAGCGGGGATGCGCTCAGAGAACCAGGCGAGGTAGTTGTGGAGCTTGGCACCGATGAGGGCGCGGGCGGCGGCGAGGCGAGCGGTGACTGACAATCGGTCGTGGGCGCGACCGTGTGCGAGCGCGCGGTCATATTGAGAACGGTCGTGACGCCAAAGCACGTTGTGGAGCTTCCCGGCCCCGGTGCAGAAGGCGATGGCCAGATCGCGCGCGGCGCACCGCTCGATGAGCCGGGAGCTGACGCCTCCGGCGCCCAGCAGGACGAGTTCGCGCACGCGCCGGAAAGGCACGCGCGCCAGCAACCGGCCGCCTTCGCGCACCACGATGCTGTCGTGATCCACACCCACCCAGGCGCGCGGATGCCGCAGGTAGAGGGTCTTCTCCATGGCGCTGTCCTCGAGAAACTCCTGCTCCATCGCGCCGCCAAAGCGGACCCCGAGGAAGGTGAAGCCGCTGGCAAAAGGCGTGATGGCAGTCTTGCGGTCCTGGAGGGTCAGGCGGAGGCCCGCCAGGACTTCCCGCGCGGCCCCCAGCGCAGCCCCGGCCTCGGGTTCATCCCGTGCGAGGACGACGAAGTCGTCCGCGTAACGCACCAGCAGGAAGCCGCGCCGGGTGATTTCCTCGTCGAAGGGGTCGAGGTAGAGGTTAGCCAGAAGCGGGCTCAAGGGGCTGCCTTGGAGGAGGCCGCGAGTGCGGTGAACGCGACGGCGGTTGAGGCGCACGGGCGTGCGCAGCAGTTCATGGAGGACGGCCCGCGTGCGGATGTCGGCACGGGGCAGGGCCTCGTCCAAGCGCGCGGCCATGAGGTCCCAGTCCACCGAATCGAAGAAGGCCTCGACATCCGCCTCGAGCGCGAGGGTATAACCGGCGTCCCACGCCTCGCGGATCACCTGCCGGGCGCTCAAGACGCCGCGCCCGGGGCGGAAGCCGTGACTCTGCGGCTCGAACAGCCGGTCGAAGACTGGGGTGAGCTGGATTTGGAGCGCCTGGTGCAGCAGGCGATCCCGGGCGGGGAGTTGGACGATGAGGCGTTCGCCGATGCCACCGGTCTTGGCGGCGCGGAAGCCCTGGGCTGTCGCTGGAGTCCACTTTCCCGTGGCGACGACGGTGGCGAGGTCGCGAACCGCGGCATCCTCGGCTCCGAGTTGGCGGGGGAAGTCGTCCGGCAGGTCGGCGCGTTGCTGGAGGTCGTCCAGCGCTCGAGTGTACGTGGCCGGGTCGGCGAAGACAGGGTCGAAGAACGGGCGCTGAAAGCGGAGCATGAAGTGCCCACGGGGTCCGAGCTTGAGGCCGGCGCCGATCTCCGAGGCCAGGAGGAGCCAGGGACGCACGGCGGTGAGGTCGGAGGGCCGACCCTGGAGGTAGAGGGGACCGAGGTTGCCGGCGATGGTCTTCACCCCTGCGCCACTGCGAGCCTGGTGGCGGTACTCGACGAACTCCCAGTAGGCCCAGAGGGTGCGCAGGCGCATCCAGGCGTCTCCCGGCGGTGGTGGTGGCTGGATGAAGAAGTGTTGAAGGCGATGGGCCAGAAGTCCGCCCAAGCGCGGCGCGTCCAGGCGTCGCCGGCGGCCTTCGTCGGCCGGGGTGTAAGCCAGGGGCGTGTGGAACTCGAGGCAGAGTTCATCCAGGTCTGCCGGCCAGGGCGGCGAAGTCTGGTCGAGATCGGCCAGGCAGCGCACCTGGGGCGGTTCTACCTCGACGAGTGCGAAGTGATGATAGGGATCGGCGAGATGGCGTGCGAGGCCCTCGGCGCATGCCCGCGGCATGGCGAGATCGTCGCCGGGGAACAGCAGTTCCAGCGGATACACTTGGTCCCGCCGCACGACGTCGCCGCAGTCTGCGAGCGGCCGGAAGATAAATCGGCCGAGACCATCCTTGGCCTCTGCAGGCATCGCGAACATCAGCAAGCTGTGCAAAATCCACAGCGGATGTTCGCGTGCGTCCTCGGCGTGGAGATTGCGAATGGCGCAGCGGAGGCGGGTCCAGCGGAGGCTGGCGAGCACAGTGTGAGCTGACAGACCGGACATGTTGCTGAGAGTGCCTGATCCAGATACGGTGAACAAGGCGCCACGTTTATCAATGCCGTGATCAGTAGGGTGGCTGCGCTCAAGAAGCCGTTGCTCGTTTACTGGAATCACTCCTGCAACCAGGGCCAGGACGCCGCGTGGGAGCAGGCCGTGGGTTACCACGCTGCTGACAAACAGCGCTTCGCCGCCAACCTGTTGAACCTCGTGACCTGGATGGGGGAGCGCTACGGAGACAAGGTCCGGGCCTGGTGGTTCGACAGTCCGTACTCACTCGATCCGCGGGGACCGCACAACAGCGTCAGCACCGACCTGCGGGGATTTCAGTTTCCCTGGGAGCGCTTCACGGTCGCAGCGAAGGCGGGCCATGCCGCGCGTCTGGTGACCTACAACGCGGGCGTCAACGAGCGGTTTCTCTACACGACGCATCAGGACTACTGGGCGGGGGAGATGGTCAACCTCGACAGCCCCGCCACCAGTCGGTACCTCGCGAGCGGCCTTCAGTGGTTTGGCTGGACCTGCTTGGAGGACCGGGCCTGGGTGCACACCCAGGTGGATACACCGATCCCCGCACCGCTCTACGCCGACGAAGCGCTGCTGGCCTATGTGCGGCAATGCAATCGGCACCAGGCTCCGATGACCTTCAATGTCGGTATCTACCAGGACGGGACTCTCGCCGAGCCTTCGGTCGAACAACTGCATCGGCTCAGCCGCGCACTCCGCTCCTGACGAGTGACGGACACATGACGTCCCACGCGAACTAAGGCAACTACAGGCCTGGGTGCGAAGAATGCACACTAACCAGTGGTGGAGATGCCGAGGCGGGCACGGCCAGTTGCCTGGCGCTGCTCTCGCACCCTTGTCCCACCCTGAGCCGCTTTTCGCCATGGTTCACCAACCGGTCACCGGGATCCGGAAGGTAAGGGCATCGTGCTCCCCGGGTAGGCGCGGTGAAGTCGGATCACGCCCATCGGCCCCAATCCGACGGGAGGTCAAGCGCTCGACGTAGATCTGCTTGATGCGGCTGCGATGGTATGGGCAAGCTGGATTCAAGCTTCGCCCATGACACCCAACGCCAGCCACCGCGAGGAAATCACGCTGGAGTTCGCGGGACCCGACGCATCGGGTGACGCCCAGGCGTTTGCGGAGTTCTTGAAGGAGCTGTTGCCCGACTGCCCGACAACCATCACGTCCAGGGAAACCACCTCGCCGGCTGGGGCCGACGGCACTCGTGATCCAGCCCTGATCGTAGCAGTCATCGCCGTGATGTTCGCCGTACCCAGCGGCATCAAGGATGGCCTTGAACTCGCCGATCGACTCCGGTTGCGGGGCCGCCTGACCAAGCTCATCGCCTGGGCCAAGGCACGCCGCGCTCGCCGTCAGCAGAACCCCTTCGTGGCGCTTCCGCCGCATGGTGTAAAGGTTCCGCTCGACCAAGCCGACCCCGACCAACTCCTCGACGGACTTTCCCAACCTGCCCACAAGCAGGAGCCACCCACCCCATGACCGCCCACGCCACTGTCACCCTCGCGCATCACGGGTTGGAACTCCGTTGTGCGGCCGCGGGTCTCAGCGAGGACCGCAAGCTGACCGAGGCCGATGCCGCCCAATTACAGCGCTGGGCCGAACACCATCAGACCCTCGCCCGCGCCGGCAAACCGGCCATTACCGAGTACCTCGACATGGGCCGCGAACTCCACGCCTGGCTCAATGGCTCGTCGAGTTTCCTCACCCGGCTCTTGAACACAGCCCCGGTGCCGCTGCTCATCGAATTCGCGGTCAGTAAGGCGGACGATTCCCCCCACGCCCGAGCCTTGCTGGATGCACCTTGGGAGCTGCTCGCCGAGGATACAGGGCATTGGGCGCTGGATCCCGCCAAAGTGTTCTGCCCAGTCCGCCGCATCGGGCAGGCCGTGTCTCCGCCGCCTCCCGGCAAGCACCGCCTGGGCGTCGTGTTCATGGCGGCGGCACCGCGCGGGGCCGACAACCTCGACTTCGAAGCCGAGGAGGCCTCGATTCTGCAGGCCACCCGCGAGCTGGGGCTGGACCTGGCCGTTGAGGAAAGCGGCACGCTCAACCTCCTCGCCGCTTCGATCGCCCGCGAGCAGCCCGACGTCGTCCAGATCTCCTGTCATGGCGCCCTCAAACCGGAGCCAGGCCTGCTGCTCGAAGATGACGTGGGCGATCCGTACTTCGCCCGCACCAGCGCCCTGATCAGCAAGCTGGCCGCGCAGCATCGCCGGCTGCTGTTCCTGTCCGCCTGCGAAACCGCGGAGGCGCATCCGATCCTCGATTCCCTGGCCCGCGGACTGGTCCGTTCTGGAGCGCCGGGCGTGCTGGGGTGGGCGGCGCCGGTGCTCGACCGGGAGGCCACGCAGTTCGCCGCCAGTCTGTATGCCCGGTTGGTCCAGGCCGAGGATCTGGCCCACGCCTGCGCCTATGCCCGGCTCGACCTCTTCGAGGCCCTACACCAAACGCCGGGCGGTTGCCGCGATTGGCATCTGGCCCGCCTCTACCTCGCGTCCGCCGGTGGCGGTGTACTGGCTACCGCCGGCGGTCCGCAACGACATCTGGGCTCGGGCCAGGCGGTGAAGAGCTTTCTCGACGCCAAGGGCAAACAGGTGCCGGTCGCCGGCCCGCTCGAATTCGTGGGTCGGCGCCGCGAGATTCAGGGCATCCTGCGCGAATGCCGCGCTGCACATGAGGCCCGCCATGCTGGCGTGTTCATCCACGGCGTCGGACGCCAGGGCAAGTCTAGCCTGGCCGCACGCGTTGCGCAGCGGCTCGAAGCCACCCACGAAACGGTGGTGATCTATGGCCGCTACGACGCGCCGTATATTCTGCGCCAACTCGGCGAGCGACTGGCAGGGCCGGAAGTCAGCGATCTCCTCAAACGCCATCTATCCTCGGTCGAACAGGACCAGGGGAACCTGCTCCCAGCCCTGACCGAGCTGCTGAAGGGACCCTGCGCGCAATTGACCAGGGACGAAAAGGGGCGCGTGGTCACCCAGCCCGTCCTGCTCGTGGTTGATGACTTCGAGCAAGCGCTGGACGCACAGGATCGGCGGACGCTCAGGCCCGAGTACTTCGAGTCCATCCGGGCGCTGCTGCTGGCATTCCGGGCGGCGAAGACCCAGTCGCGACTGCTGTTCACGTCCCGCTACCAGTTCACCTGCCTGCACGACGGACAGGACCTCGCCGATAGTGACCACCTGCTGCACGTGCCGCTGCACGGCATGAATGAGCGCGAGGCACGGAAGCAGGCCCAGGCCAAGCTCCGGCTACCGGACATCGCGCGGTCAGTGGCGAAGCTGGATCTGAAGCGGCGGGATGACCTGGAGGCCCGCATCGAACGCATTGTCACCAACGCCCGGGGCAATCCGGGACTCCAGGACCTGTTGTTCACGTTGGCGGTGCAGAACTCCGCGGCCTGCGACCGGTGCTTGGTGCAGATGGAGGAGTTTCTCCGGAAGGGCACGCTGCCAGCGGAGGATGCAGTACGGAAGTTCCTGGAGAACCTCGCACTCGGAGCGCTCACCGGGCTGCTCACGCCCGCCCAGCGCGAACTACTCCTCGCCACGACGCTCTTCGAACTGCCCGTGCCGGTGACCGTCTTCCAGGCGCTGGCCGGTGCCAAAGGCGGGCCGGCCTGGAATGACAACGACCTCGCCCGTCTCCTCGCCCTTGGGCTCCTGGAAGTCTATGAAGATCTCCACCAACCGCAGACAGCAGCGCTGGCGCTCAACGCCCTCGTGCGCCCCCTGGCCGGTCGCCTGAACGAGGCCAGCAAGCCGCCTTCGCTAGTGCGGTTACCGGCGTCCTGTTCGATCAGTGGGGAAGTGAGACTGGCGACAGGCGGCGCGGTTGGCTTCAGGACTACGAACTCGTGCGGCTGGGCTTGGTTGCCCGCAACGCGCGGGTGCTTGCCGGATGTGGCGCGAGCGCCCTACGGTTTCTGGATAGCCAGTTCAGGTACCAGCAGGCGGCTGCTTGGGCGAAGACTATCGTCGCGGTCGTGGACGCGGCGAATGTACCTGCCCCTGTGGACTTACTGCGCACGGCGGCTGAACGCTGTGAGCAGGTGGGTGAAGTGCAAGCGGCCAACGCCTTCCTCGACCGGGCCATGCAGTTGCTTGGGCAAGGCGGAAAGACCGACGCTGAGGACCATGCCGCGACCCTGATCACCCACGCCCGGGCGCTGGCGCAGCGAGGCCAGCCCGACAAGGCCTTGGGGCACTTGGAAGAGGCGCAGAAGCTTCTGCCCCCGGGCCGGGAGCGAGCCATCGTGCTGGGGGACATCGCGCGGCTGCGGGCGGCCAAGGGCGAGGTGGACGCGGCCCTCCAGTTGCACCAGGAGATGCTGGGCATCTTCGAGGGGTTGGGGGACAAGCGGGAGCGGGCGTTGACGCTGGGGGACATCGCGCGGCTGCGGGCGGCCAAGGGCGAGGTGGACGCGGCCCTCCAGTTGCACCAGGAGATGCTGGGCATCTTCGAGGGGTTGGGGGACGCTGAGGGTCACGCGAATGCGCTGTGGGGGATCGCGCAACTCGAACTCAGTGCTAAACGGTACGAAGACGCATTCCCGAAAGTCATAGGGGTCTATGAAGCAGTGTCCCGTCTCAAGAAACTCGATGCGATCTGCGCGGTAGGAATCACGCTGGGCCAACTCCTCTGCATGGCCGGCCAGCGTGGGGAGGGCGTGATGATCCTCACCCGTTCTCGGGACGGCTTCCTCAAACTCGGTCAACGCCAGATGGCCCAGCAAACCCAAGCCTTCTTGGATCAGCTTTCGAAAGCACCATCTCCTACTTGAGCTTGCGGACTGCGGCGACTGCGTTGGGAGACTTGCCGGCCTTGGCGACAAACGCTCGCTGCCAGCTCGTCACCCGTTGAGGAGTGACCTTCGCCAGTCCAAGGTGACCTATTCCGGGCGTCTCAATGCTTGGGCATCAGGTTCGCCCACCGTTCGGCGTCGGCCTTGCGGGTCAATTCGTGGTAGTGGTTCAGGAGGATCTGCGGGGAATTGCCCAATTCCAGTGCAACCCGTTGGGCATCGCGCCACAAAGCGAGCAGGCATGAGGCAGCGGTGTGCCTGAGCACGTCCTTGGGCCATTCGGTGAGCTTGAGGCGCTCGCGGAGCGCTCGCATCGCTCGACGGCGGGTCGAATGTGATACCGGCATGTGGGGTGCGAGTCGCTGGGCCTCCCCCAGCCAGTACACCGCGGAGGGCACCAGATGGACGATGCGCCGTCGTCGGACTTTCGAGGCTGCCGCCGACACGGTGAGAATCCCCGCCTCAAGCTCGATGTCCTTCCAGGTGATCCTGTCAGCCTCCTCGGGTCGCACGCCAGCGAACAAGCACAGGGCGAACCAGCCGAGGGTTGCGGGCCAGTGTTTGCGAATCCAGCCAATGACGGTGCCACACTGGGCCACGGTGAGGATCGCGGGCGGCTTTAGCTCGATGCTGATCTTGTCCAGCGCGTCGCAGGGGTTCTTTGCCAGGTACCCCCGGCGCACCGCAAAGGCGAACAAGGTCGAAACGCGTGTCACGGCGGTGGCGCGGGAGGACAGGCTCCAGTTCTCGTGGGCGTCGAGCCACCCCGCGATGTCGTTCGGCGTCACCGACACGATGCGCATCTCCTCGCGGCCTTGGGCGAAGTCACGCAGGAAGCCGTCCAAGGTGGCAAGGTAGCTGGCACGCCGCTTGGCCAGGCGTTTGGACGACATGCACTCCGCGATCACCTGCCTAATCGTCTTGGCGGCGGCGAGACGGTTGCTGCCCAGTAGCCGGTGGTACTCGTCCCAAACCCGCCGCAACGTCAACCCCTCGTGCTGGGCCGCAAAGTACAAGTTGAGCATTTCAGCGCGTTCCAGCTCCGGAATCAGCGTCCATTCGTCGCCGACGCGCCGCCGCTCGGACTGCAGCTCCCGCTCGGCGGCGAGAGCCTCCTGCTGCGTCCTGAAGAACCGGCGCTTCCGAATCCCACCAGCATACGACGTGTCGAGACACCACATGGTCTCGCCCCGCACTTTGGTTTCACGCACGCCTGACCCCTTCCCTGTGGTAAGCGCGGGACCACCTGACCCCTTACCTTTGCTGTGAGGCTTCATCGCGGGAGGGCACGTTTTCTGTTGCCGAAAGTTGCCATTTGTTGCCAGCAAAATCTGCCGTTTTAGGGCGAAAAATGGCATTGCACGCATAAACCTGCAATGCAACAGATGCTTCGCAACCTCTTGATAAGTAACCGATCTCCCTGTCTGAGAAGGTGGTGCGCGCTGCAGGACTTGAACCTGCGACCCCTTCCGTGTGAAGGAAGTGCTCTTCCACTGAGCTAAGCGCGCATCAACGCGGAAAGACTATCGGCATTCCGTCGTCACGGCAAGGACAAAACCTGGCGTGCTTTGGGCCAAAATGCGCGAAAAAGCCAAACAAAACGGCCAATTCTAGCGCAAGATCAAACCGCTCAAGCGACCAGCCTGAAGGCACTTCGTGCTTGTAAAGCACTGCCCCTGCCTGCACGTTCAGCACACATTCGCCACCGGTTCGCGGCAGATTCGCGCGCCGGAATTGGCAAACATCGGCAAACAGATGGCGGCAAAGATCACGGTCCAGAAGTGGACCGTCCGCGGGCAGACCCGGTGGGCGGTCCACCGCCTGGAGGCGGGGAAACGCAAGAGGACCTTCTTCAATTCGAAGAAGGCGGCGGAGGCGGAGGCGGGGCTCTTGCGGTCGCAACTGGCCGCCGTCGGCGAGGCCTGGTTGGCGCTACCCGCGCCCGAACGACAGCGGTTGATCCAAGTTCACTGCGAGGCGAGACAACTCGGGGTCGAATTGGCCGATTTGTTGGCCGACTGGAAACGCAGTCCGCGGTTCACCGGGTCAAGCCCGCCGCTTGAGACTACGATCGCGGAATTGCTTAATGCCAAAGCGACCTCAGGGCGGAGTGCCCGGTATGCCGCGTCCTTGGCGATTCCGCTCCGGCAATTCGCGCGGGGCCGTGAGCGTGCGCCGATCGCCAGCATCGGGGTCCTCGATGTCGAGGGCTTCCTGAACTCCAAGAACATCCATTCCCGACAGACTCTTCGTGCGCGTTTGTCCACGCTGTTCCGGTTTGCCGTTCGGCGGGGCTACCGTGCGGACAACCCATGCGACCGGCTCGAGTCGGTCAAAGTGGTTAAGACTCCTCCGGCCATCCTGACTCTCGAACAAGTGAAGCAATGCCTAGAGTGGCTCGACGCGAAACGGTCCCGGGCGTTCGCGTGGTTCGTGCTGACGAGCTTCGCCGGTCTGCGGCCGGAGGAGGCGGAGAAGACTTCATGGCACCACATCAACTTCGATGAGGGCTGGATCCGAGTCGAGGCCCAGACGACGAAGGTCCGGCAACGGCGTGTCGTTTATCCGCACGCGACGGCGATGGCGTGGTTGCGGCACGCCAGGTCGCAAGGTGCGGAACTGCCGCTTCCGCGCCAAGCGCGTCGGCGTGCGATCAGAATGCTCCGGGCATTGCTGGGGTTCGCGCATTGGCCCAAGGACGTGACGCGCCACAGCGCCGCTTCATACTGGTTGGCCGACACCGGGAGCGCGGCGCAGGTGGCTGAGGCTTTGGGTCACAGCGAGGACGTCTTGCGCAAGAACTACATGGCGTTGGTCACCAAAGTACAGGCGCAGGAGTTCTGGCGGTTGCTCCCGTCAGCAAGGGAGTAGCCCTTGAGCCCTGGCGTCCCCTTGCCGGGTTCTGCAACCCCTCCTCAACGCAGGCGATGGCCGTCGGACGTACCGATGCGCAACCGTTTCTCGAGGTAAGTCCGCGGATGAATCCGAACGTGCTTCCGACCTTCACGGATGACCCCAGGCAGCGACGGCAACCGCCGACGAACCCAGTATTCACTTTCACCGACCCAGGCGGCGAACTGCGCCGGCGTCAGGAGGTCGTCAAGGTTGACGATACCGGGACTTCTGACGTCCGTTCGACCCGCGGCGCTGTTGTCCGTCTCTGACATCGGATTATGAACGCGAAACACGACCTGCACATCCACGGAGGCCTGAGTCGGCCTTCCACGGCTACAGTCGCATCGCGGGGCAGAAAGCGAACTTGAGTTCGTCAAGTTGCGATTCCGCGCCGGCTCCGTGTGAACACGTCCGCAGCGGGGACCGGGCCGGGACCAATAGGCGGGCGGTGATCTCGCCCCTTCGCCCATGGGGACTGGAGTGGACGAGTGGCCTTCTGACGGCGTTTTTTCCGAAGTTCTTTTAGGGCATTTCACCGCAATTGGACTCGGAGCGACCGATGAGGACAAAATGCTGGCCACAAGCGGCTTACATCACAGTGGCGGTGCCACCAAGTGGACCGGTCGAGGCTCAATTTTGGGCCATCAGTATCCAATGGCAGTATACAATGGCCTGGGCTCGTCGGTGCTGGTCGCAAGGGGCGGTCGGCACATTGCAGCAGCCGTTCGGCCTCATGCTCCGCGCGCCCGCTCGGCCAGTTCCAGCACGACCGAGGTCTCCACCTGGCGCTCCGGGACTGCCCAGTAGGTCCGAAGCAGACGGCCTTTCTCGGCAGGCGTAACCCGGCGGTATCAATGTCCGCCCGTGACCGTGTAGCCCTCCCGACGAAGGTCCTCGGCCAGGTCCGCTTCCATCCGGGCAGCCGCCTCGAACGGCATCGGATTCAGGTGGGCGTACAGTTCCGGCATCAGCCGGACCCCGTGGCGTTGCACGACCGCCGCCGCCTTGATTCCGCGCTTATGGTTGGCGAACCGCTCCTCCGGCGTCAGCCCCGTCATGCCCACATAGACGCAGGGCTTGCCGCGACGGCGGTTCGGGTTGGCGGCCCGAACCGCCGCCGACCGGCTTGCCGCCGGCGCCAGCAGGACCACGTACACGTTGTGGTGATGTTCTGGCGGGCGGTCGGCGCGAAGTGACTTGAAGGTCCGGCGCTTCATCAGGGCCGCGCCCAGCATGGCTTGGAAGCACTTCCGGCGAAAGCGCAGGGCTTGGTCAAACTCACTGCGGGTGGCAGCCTATCTCCCTGTGTTCCGCGTCATCTGCCATCTCGATATGGATGCGTTTTACGCCTCGGTCGAGCAGCGGGACAACCCGGCGTTGCGCGGACTGCCGGTCATCGTCGGCGCCCCGCCTACCCAGCGCGGTGTCGTGGCTGCCGCCAGCTACGAGGCCCGCAAGTTCGGCGTCCGCTCCGCCATGCCCAGCGTCACTGCCGGTCGCCTTTGCCCCCAAGGTGTCTTTGTTCGACCCCGCATGGACCGCTACCGGGAGGAGTCCGGCCTCATCCGCCAGCTCATGGCCGAGACCGGCGCCGTGATCGAGCCCATGTCCATTGACGAAGCGTATCTGGATCTGTCCGCCCAGTGTCCGGCGGAGGATGCGGACGCTTCGCTGCGAGCCTGCGTGCCGATTGCTCGCCAGTTGAAGGAACGCATCCGGACCGAACGGGGTTTGACCGCGACCATCGGCATCGCCGCGAACAAGTTGCTGGCCAAGATCGCCAGCGATTTCCAGAAGCCGGACGGGCTGACCGTGGTGTCCGAACGGGAGAAGGTCCAGTTCCTCCGGCCCCTGCCGGTGCGCGTCCTGTACGGCGTGGGCCGGGTCACGGAACAGATGCTGCAGCGAGTCGGCATCCGGACGGTGGGCGACTTGCAGGATTACAGGGGCGACCTGAGGGCGATGGTCGGGTCGTTTGGGCCGAAGCTGAAGCAGTTCGCCCTCGGCGAGGATGATCGTCCCTTGGAGCTGGGCGAGGAGGTCAAGAGCATCAGCGGGGAGGAGACATTCCTGGACGACACCGACGACCGGGGCGTGCTGCGGGCCTGCCTGCGGGCGCAGGCGGCGGACATTGTGGCGACGTTGAAGCGTCGGCACCTGGCTGCGCACACGATCCAGGTGAAGGTGCGGTACGGGGACTTCACGACTCCGACGCGCCCGCTCACGGTTGAGGAGCCCATTTCGGAAGCACGGGAGATCTATCGGCTGGGATGCCTCTTGTTCTATCCCGAGTCTGGCTCTATCCGGAGCTCCGGATAATTTGTTGGCTCGGAAGCAGCTGGTGTCGCGTCGCCATCCCGAGTTCCCATGCGACCGCCACGCTCGTGGTGCTGGTCCGGAGTTGGCACCCCTATGGCGAACGCGGCTCCGGGCAATGCAGCAGGGCACACCTATTCAGTCTCCAATCGACCGCTGCATCAGGTTCCCCCACGTGCTTTGTCTGAAGAAGTCCGTGACATGCGCCAGTTCCTGCGGCAAGTCCCCTTGGGTCGTGACTCCGAGGAAATACCGGGCACGTGTGAGGCCCACGTAGAGAAACCTGTCGACCAAACCCGGAGCCATCTGGGCCATTCGGTCCGCGTCGACAAAAAAAGCTGCCTCAAACTCTAGCCCCTTGATGAACTGAACGCTAAAGACACGGACCTTTGCCTGGGTTCCGAGAATCCGACCTTCAAGGCAGGCCTCTGTCTCGATTCCGTACGCTTCAAGAAGCGGCTGCCGGATTAGGTCAGTGAGCGGCTTCACACAATCCTCATCGGGCACCAGCACCGCAATCGACGGAAGTAGTTGCCCGCATATCTCGTAGATTTCTCCGATGCGCTGCGTTAGCCACTGAGCCACGGAATCGCGTGATGAATTGCGGTACCACAGTGCATCTGGGTCATCCGCACTTTCGGCAAAGCCCGCTTCAAACGGGGCTGCCCTGCCAATTGATTGTTCGTACAGACGCGCCGCAATCTTCAGCAGCTTCTTGGTTTGCCGATATGAGAGGCGCAGTTCATGCGACTCTGGCGCCTTGACCAATTCCGTCAACTCCTGCCAGTCACCGATGCCTTGATCGGTCATTCTCTGCATCGGATCGCCAGACAGCGTCACGCAATCGAATACAGGGTGGGCTAGCAGTCGCATACAGGCTAGTTCTACCGCCGAGAAATCCGTGGCCTCATCAACAACGACAACATACCGCAATTCGTTCAGCAATCTTTGCGTAATGCTCCCACCCGGACGCTGAATGCAGTCATCCTTGTCGAAGGCCTCGCGGACCGTTAGAAGTGCTACGTAGATCAACCCGTCGAGTTCGAGCGGATCAATTCGGCGGTCATTCACTGCGCCGATCATTTCAGGGCGATAGAAGCCCAGTTCCTCTGTAGCGCGGAGGCGGTATTGTTGGTACAGAAAGGACAGCTTCCGTAGGACCGAGTCTATTGACGTGTTGGCTTCATCCGTACATTTGCGGATTACCTCATTCGCGGCAGCAATCACCGTCTTGATTCGGTTTGCGTCGCCACCCGGTGCAGCTTCGGGGTATCTTTCACTGAACTGCTGCAGGCGAGCCTTTAATCGGAGCGCATCATTGAGGGTTCGAGTCAAGCGTGCCGTCTCCTGATCCCTCCCCAACATGCTTACGTCCCTCCAAATGCTAACCGCTTCCCTTTGGGCGTCCGAGACCTCCGAAACCGCCACCTTCCCCAGATCCGACAACGTTCCCGCTAGCACCGATCCGTGCTCCTCTACTTCACGTCTCACGTCTTCGTGTATGCGGTGTTCAACGTGATCGTGAAATCCCATGACCCAGGCAGTAAGACTCTTGCTGTCGCGGCGAGCAACCAGGTTACTTGCGAGCGTGAAGAAGCAGCCTTTGCCGATCAGGCGCAAAGCATCGCGCGCAATGCGAATCTTGCTGGTGCCCCACACTGGCACTTGTTCTTCCGTTGCCGGTAGGCCCTCCTGGCCAAGTGCTTGCTGAAGATAGTTTCTAAGGAGGTCACTTGGTGTGAAGAGTACCCAATTCGTGGGACCCCGGAGCCAGTCGCGCAACGTATCGTCCGAAATGCCGGTCACCTCACTACTGTCAATTAGCGCGGCCGCATCTGTCTTTTGCGCGATGCGTTTGATTGCGGTTGTGGTCTTGCCGGTGCCCGGCGCACCAGTGATTACGATGAAGCGTCGAATATCCAAGCGCCAAATGTCTCCCTGGCAACTGTCGACGACCGGAATATCTGCCAACTCGAACCTCTCAGCAATGCGACGCCGGCGCGGCTTGGCAGCCTCGGCTGCGATCTCCTCGATTGTACGAGAGATCCATCGTTTCAACGCGGCGACAAACGCTGTGCCGTCGGGGAAGGTGATTTGGTTTTCAACCGCCTCGATGGCGTTCTGGAGCGATTGCACGCGGAACACGTTCCGAGACAGGACTTCGTAGCGTGTTTCGTAGAAATGCCCTTGCAGTACGCGAGGACCAGCGACGAGTGGTACTCGCACGACAGCTGTTTCACCTGGCGTCGTCTCGGCAATCCGTCCGAGCGGGAGCCGATAGCGGACATACTGCACATACCGTGATGATTCGCGTCTTGTCGGGTGCGAGCTACCTCGAACTATGAAGACGTGTTCAATCCCGTCTTGCGGCTGGACGTTGATGTAGGCGGTGAATGCCGCTCCCGGCCCGAAGTGGTCGATCTCGCGGACTACCGTCCTGGCGAGGCGCATGATTTCATCATTGCTGGGCATAGTGCGAAGTACCGTATGGCGCTGTTCGTCCCCTGTCGAGTCCGGCCTGCGTCCGGAGGCTTCTGATACAGTCGCTTGGGAGAACGTTGCGGCGGAAGATGCCGGAAGCTTGCTGGGGGTCTGACTGCGGAAGCGCATCCAACCAACGCTGTGCTGCCCGGCCGTTGCGACGCCCAAGCATGCGTCTGCCAAAGACAGGCTACATGTCGCCCTTGATCGGTCTCAGGACTCCTGATCCCGTGGAAGTGAGGTGGACCCAACTGGCTCAAAAACTAGCCGCAACCCGCTGCCCGGAAGCACCGTTTCCGTCGCCGTCAGCTCGGCACACAGGTGCTCCAGGGCGGCGTCATGGATCGCGCTGCTCAAGCGATGCAGCCGCACCGTCAGCGTCTTGTCGTCCGGCTCCGGGCACAGGCCCACGGCGCTGTGGAAGACCTGGCGCACCAACGCCCGCGGTCGTCGGCCCGCTGGAGTTTGTCCCGCACCACCTGCACCAGCGCCGTCTCCGCCCGGTAAGAGATCCGAGTCTCTTCTGCCACTGGGTTCCCAGGCCGGCAGGCCGCTCGCCAACTGTTGCGCCCGGCCTGGTGCAGTGGCAAGTGCTCGAACTTCAACGCTGATTCAGGGTCGCCGTGGAACGATGGTTGGTGCTGGTTGACGACGCGCGGGCAAGTGCGGTAAGTCAGCATCCTGTGGTGGTGGGCTGTTCCCCGTGGGGTGGCCGACACCGAACTGTCGCAGAGGAGATGCATGCCGTTTATCAAGGAGATCGCTAAGAACCGGAGACTCCCCTCGTCTTCACTCAACGCGCCGGCGTTTGCGCCTGATACAGCCGCAGGCCTTGTATTGCCGGAGGTAGATACGGCTCACACGGCGAAGCGCGCCGAGCTGATGACACCTGAGGAATTCCGCGCGGCCCTTGGAGGCGGGCACGTGCAACAGGCTACGGGGAGGTACAGCGAGGCTGAACGGAAGGCAGAGACCCCCCTCGCCAGGGGAGAAGCCGCGGGCTATTCGTCGGACGACATCGTGGCCTTTTATGTTGCTCGTCGGGGCGGCGATTGGCGGCGTGGGGCGTACGACCTGGTCAAGGATGCGCATGCCGGGAACCGGTCGATCAATCGCTCGCTCTGGGACGCGGTCGTGAAGCGGGCACCGAGGGGTTACGTCCGGGATGGCGAGGTGTACCGGCCCGCGAGGAGGCCCCCCGAGGGCTTCGTCGCCCGCAAGGCCGTGGTGATCCCGTCGTGGGCAAAGGTCATCGCGTTGGTGGCCAACGGCATTGACGGCTGGCCGCCGGTCTCGGATGCCGTGTACTCGGTCGAGGAGTTCATCAAAGCGGGCGACGGCCTCCAGCAAAGGCCTGGGGGTGGGGAGTGGGACGTACTGGTCTATGCGATGGACGGTGACGATGCCGGCGTGGTGGTGCGCCCCTACGGCCTGGACAACCCGTACCGGCGGCTCCGAAGCGCGCGGGGGCACCGGGTGAAGCAGCTCGCGCGGTTCAGTTACATGCGTTGGCACTGGTACGACTTCAGGGACTTGCGTTGAGCACGCGGGGCGTTGGCTGTTGGGGTGCGCCTTGAGGCTGCGACGCCAACCCGCGGAGGAGTTAAACCAGCACCCCGCGCGGCACCGAGTGCGCCACAATAATCGGCAGCCCGGCGGCACGACGCGGCCACGAGGTCGATGTTCTTTTCCACCGCGCTTCCTGCCACGATGTGCTGAGGGTGCTGCGCATGCCTCGCCTGCCGAGCGCCGTCAGGGTGCTGTCGCAGATCTCGGGAGAGCGACAACGCATTGAGCCGTCGCTGGACCGGCAAGTCGGAAGACTTGCACGGACCCCATGGGGCCTGCTCTTCTTGTCGTTGCGCTGCGCCGCGCGCGCGGTAATGAACCGGACAGGAACTTCGGGAGAAATGGCAGCCAGTCAGCAGCGAATGGCCGGCGAGTATTTCTGTTTCGTGCCAGTCCTCGTGTGCTTTTGATGCATGGACTTGCGCGGTTACCAAGAACTGGTCGCGGGGCTGGAATTTGGCAAGAGGCTGCCGACGGCGGTTTACGTGTATCGGAGCGCGGGAGTGTCCCTGGGCGAGGACCTGGACCGGCTGGTAGGCCAAGTGGTGCTGGCGTTTCATATCGGGCCGGAGTTCAACGTCCTGAAGTTCCGCACCGACGAGTTCAAGGTGTCCTTCCTTTCGTACCCGGGGTTCGTTGAGGAGGCCCATCCAGCATTGCGGAAGGCGGTCACGGTCGATCTGCGGAGCGGAAAGGCGCGGCACAACGATTACGCGGAGAACTTGAATCCGCCAATTCTACACCGGAAGGAGAGTTTTCTGCCGGTTGGACATCCGCGGAAGGGGGAGTTTGAGGCGTTGACTCGGCAGGAAGAGGAGGCCGGGCTTTACGAAAGGACGGAAACGATCGGGTTCAAGGCGAATTGGGAGCGGCTTTTGGCCGAAAAAGGGGTGGCGATCGTTGGGCACAGTCTGGAGATGGCAAAGGCTGGCGCGTCGGGTGAACGACACCTCTCCCCGAACGAGGCGGAGAGGGAGGCCCCGGTGGTGGTTGAGCGGCACAAGACAGCGATGATGCGATATGACCTGTCGAAGCCGGTCACGACGTTGCTCGAATATGGGATGCTGAAGGCGGGAAGCACCTTCTTCGATTACGGTTGCGGCCAGGGGGCCGATGTGAACGGGCTTCAGGCTTTGGGCTACGCGGCGGATGGATGGGATCCGGTTCACCGGCCGGACGCGGGCAAGCGGGAGGTCGACGTGGTCAACCTGGGGTACGTGGTGAACGTGATCGAGGATCCGGCCGAGCGCCTGGAGGCTTTGGTGGATGCGTTTCGGCACGCCCGGCGGCTGTTGGTCGTTGCTGCTCTGATTCAGCAGACCGTTGAGGTCGGGACTGCCGATCGGCTTCACGACGGTGTTCTGACGAAGCGGAACACGTTTCAGAAGTATTTCGAGCAACAGGAGCTACAGCAATACATCGAGGATGCACTGGACTGCACCGCAGTGCCGGTCGCGCTGGGCATCTTCTACGTGTTTCGCGATCCCACGGAGCAACAGGACTTCCTGTCGGCTCGCAGCCGTCGGACCATTGACTGGGCCCGGATCAGCGCCCGGCTGGGTCTGGGTGGGCCGCAGACGCTATGGAAGGCCTTGTACGAGGAACACAAGGAGTTGCTGAAGGGTATCGGCGAGCTGGCGTTGACGCTGGGCCGTTTTCCGGGGCCCGCAGAATTCGGGGCCTTGGACGAGGTGAACAGCCGGCTGGGGTCGGCCAAGCGGGCGTTGCGGGCGTTTGTGCAAGGGGGCGGGGCAGAAGGAGCTAGCTGGGACCAGATCCGCGCGCGGTTTGGGATTGGGCAACCACCAAGGCGGCGGTGGGAGGTCTTGTACGAAGAGCACCGGGAGCTTCTGGACGGTTTCTGGAATTTGATGCTGCAACTGGGGCGGTTACCAGAGCCGGAGGAATTTCCGCAAACCGGGGAGCTGCGGGTGAAGATCGGGTCACCGAAGCAGGCGCTGCGGATGTTCGTTCAGAAGGGCGGCGGAGAAGATGTGAGGCGTGCGGCGGAGAACCGGAAGCGGGATTTGCAGGTGTATATGGCGCTGGCCAATCTCCGGAGACGGGTGCCGTTTGGGCATCTGTCATTGAGCTTGCGGTCGGACATCCGCGCGTTCTTTGGGAACTACACGCGGGCGCTGGAAAACGGAATGGAGCTGCTGTACGCGGCAGGGGACACCGGTGAAATAGAGCTGGCGTGCGAGGGGTTGAAGCTGGGCTGGCAGGATGAGCAGGCACTCTACGTACACCGGAGCCTGGTGGACCGACTGCCGCCGGTGCTTCGGGCATACGTCGGTTGCGCCACGACCCTGTTCGGTGACGTCGCGCAGGCCGATCTCATCAAGATCCACAGAGCATCCGGCAAGGTGACGTTCCTCACCTACGACGATTTCGACGGCAAACCGCTGCCGGAGCTGCAACGTCGGACCAAAGTGAACCTGCGAACACGTTGGGTGGAGACCTTCGACCACAGCCGGTCTGGGCAATGTCTGTACTTCAAAGAGCGTTTCGTCAGCTCGGACCACCCGGCGATGGCCCAGATGCAGGCTTTCAGCGCCAAACTGCGGAAGCTGGGCATAGCAGATCAGGTGGGGTTCGGGCCGTCGGTCAAGGAGTTTGCCGCCCTGCTTGAGCGGAACGGCTTGAACGCCAACCTCAACCGCAAGAGTATCAAGGCGACCACATGATGCCGTGATCTACCTCGACTACAACGCGACGACGCCGGTGCTGGCCGCAGTCCGGGACGCCATGCTGCCCTACTTTGGCGACGAGTGGGGCAATCCGTCCAGCGCCTATCGTTTTGGCGCGAAACTGAACCAGGTCATCGAGCAGGCGCGGGAATCCGTGGCCAATCTCATCGGCGCCGTACCTGAGGAGATCATCTTCACGTCCTGCGCCACGGAGAGCAACAACGCGGCGATTTGGGCGGCGCTTAGATCCAGACCCGGCAAACGCCACATCATCACCTCCAAAGTCGAGCACTCCGCGGTGCTGAACTACTGCCAGATGCTCGAAGCCGACGGCTTCGAAGTCACCTATCTGCCGGTGGATTCTGAGGGTTTGCTCACGCCTACCGAGGTGGCTGCGACCATCACGGACAGGACCGCCCTAGTGTCCTTGATGTGGGCCAACAACGAAACCGGGGTCTTGTTCCCAATCCACGAGATTGGACGAGTCTGCCGAGATCGTGGCGTCTTGTTTCACTGTGACGCGGCGCAAGCGGTCGGGAAAGTCCACGTGGATGCCTCTATGGCGGGCCTAGATTACCTCACGGTAAGCGGGCATAAGATTTACGGCCCAAAGGGCATCGGCGCACTGTACGTGCGCCACGGCACCCCATTTGCTCCAATGGTGATCGGCGGGCACCAAGAAAATGGTCGCCGTGGGGGGACCGAGAATGTCGCCCTCATCACTGGGTTTGGCGTGGCTGCTACCGTAGCGGCTGTCGAGCTAGATCGCCGATCGGAAGCGGTAACCAGACTGCGCGAACTGCTCGAAAGCCAACTCCTTGCCGCCGTTCCTGGTTCATACGTGAACGGGAGCAAGGAACACCGCTTGCCTAACACCACGAACATCGGCTTTCCGGGCATTGACTCTGACGCAATGGTGACGTTCTTGGCCTCACGGGGCATCTGCGTCTCCTCGGGCTCTGCGTGCCTCTCGGATGCCATCGTTCCGTCGCACGTTGTGCTGGCGATGACTGGCTCAGCGGAGAAAGCGAAGCAGGCAATACGCCTCAGCTTATCAATGCACAATACTGACGAGGATATGCGCTACTCAGTGGCTGAAATAGTCTCTGCCTGCGCCGCACTCCAATCCTGAGCGAATTTGTGGACGGCGCCGCTGAATCCTTAAAAGAGTGTCTTCTGGCGGACGGGCGACCATCCCCGCCTCCCCGAGATGTAGAATGCGGGCGTTCAGCGCGAAGGCTGCATGCTCGGGATTCCCGACCACAACGCCTCGGGGCCGGCCAAGGCCTCCGTCGACTGCTCAATCAACATAATCTGAACGACAATCGCAACAAACGCCGCGGAGACTGCTCAGTCGTCTTCTTTCAGAAGTGCGACAGCTTGCGCGAGGAAGTCACTGCTCACGAACGGAACCTGTCCATAGATGATCTCCGGTTCACCCTCCAGTTTGGCTGCCAAATGGCCTTTCCCGAGAAGGCGTTCCGCCCCCCTTTCGCCGAGGGCAATTTCGGAGGTGCCTTCGCCATCGACCCGCAACACCAACCGGTTCCCCAGGTTGGCGCGAAGTTGCATGGGCATGACGTTCGCATCAGGACGTTGGGCAGCGAACACGAGGGAAATGCCCGCGGCGCGAGCCTTCACGCCCAGCCGGCCCACGACGTCGGAAACGGCCTCGGCGTAGTCCGGGGTCATCATCCATTCCGCAAACTCGTCGTGGATAACCCAGAGGAACGGCAGGCGCTCAGTCAGGTTCGGCTTCCTGTTCAGATCGAAGATGTTCGAGACCTTGTTTGCCTTAAGGACCGCGTAGCGGCGGTTCATTTCCCCAACCAGTTCATTCAGCTTCTGGATGGCTTTCTCTTGGGCGTCGATGACGCCGCCCTGCAAATGGGGCAAGCCCTCGAACGCGAAGTAGTCCACTCCAAGCTTCGGATCAATCAGGACGATCTTGGCCTGTTCGGTTGTGTTGGTGCAGGCGATGCCGAGGATGATGTTCTGCATGAGGACCGACTTGCCGCTGCCGGTCGAACCAGCAATCAGCGTGTGCGGTGCGTTTGACTTGGGCGACAGGAACAGGGGGCTGCTGTCTTCCTCTTTCACGGCAATGAGGAGGTCGTGGTTGCCGAGCGAGCAGTCGGGATTCCAATATCTCCAGACCTCCGGGAGATGCAGCACGCGGCGATTCGGGCGAGCGATGGCGATGGCCACAACGCCCGGTTCCGCGCGAACGGAAATGACGTTCAGTTTGTGGGTGGTGAGGAATTCCGAACGCCGCTTCACCACTTGTTCTACGGTGAGATGGGCACTGCCCTGGAATTTGAGAAGCGCGGCGTTGGGCGTCAGAGCGCTGGTGAGAAGCTTGCATTGAAGTTGGAATTGCTGAAGCGCGCCTTTGCACAGATTCTCCACCTGTTTGAGCCACTCGGCATCGGTGGCGCTGTCCTGGGTGCCGCCCAGGTAGTCCGCCAGGAGTTGGCTGACCTTGGGACAAGCCCAGACGCAGGTCCCGTCGGTGGCCGGAGCCAGCGGCTGGAGCTGGCTGATGGGCGGAGACACCGGTGAGATGGGTGGAGCGGGCGGCGGAGCCGACATGGGTTTCTCGGCAGAGCCGCCGGGCGTCTCGTCTGCATGCTCGTGCGAATCCTCACGTGGTTTGCGCGGCTGATCGACCTGGACTCGCTCGGAAGGTCTGCGATAGACCGGCTCCAGCCAAATGTCTTCACCTGCGTTGGCTTTGCGGATGGGCGTCGGATTGGACTCCTTCCAGTAGCTCAAGACCAACTCACGCAGTCGCGTGCGCGAGAAGATCTCCTGGTAAGAGTGTTCCGCCTCGGCCACCACGCCGAAGTCTGAGCACTCCGGAGCCTCCGATGGGCCAGAAACAAAGATGTGCGAGTAGCCGCGCATGAAGACGTCACACTCGCCTTCCCGGACAGCCCTGCGCCACGCGGCCAGATCAATCGGCGAGTTCGCGGAGAACTGAATCCCGTTCAACATCAGATCGGAAAAGCGTGATAGCCAGAGGTCGCGGTCCAGACGCTTGGGATCGCCGAAGATGGCGTCATTGATGCGGCGCACGGTGTCGCGAAGTTGCTTTTGCGATTCCTTGCGCTTGGCAGCCAAGCTGGTGGCGTGAATGTATTTGGATTCCGAGAGGATCACCGCGAGGCGCAGTTTGCCGTCAGGCGTCTGCTCCGGGCTGAGTGCGAGGATGTCGGCAATCTGTTCCTCACGCTGCCCCAACCACTCGGCGTAGTCGTCGAGAAAATACCAGCCGAAGCGCCGGTTCGTGCCAAGCTCGTGACGAATCAGGTAGCGACTGAGGACAACACCCATCAGTTCGCTGGCGTTGCGACCGCGCTTGGCGGCGCGAAGCACGATGTCGCCGGAAATCTCGTTAGCATCCGCGATGAAGTGTTCGGTCAGTTCGCAGCAGTCGGCATCACTCAAGTCGAGGTTCAGGTCCTTGACGCGGCCTCGCACCATGGAGCGGAGCAGACTGAGGGGCGCGGTCGAGGAAATGAGGACGTTTCGTCCCTGCGTGACGCCCTGCTTGTAGCGGATGACCTTCACGCCCTGATTAAGCAACTGGCGGCGGTCGAGCAACTCGTCGAAGTTCACGATCCAGTTCCCGAGGTAGTGAATCTCTTTGAAGATGCTGGCAGTGATCGGGTCGTTGAAATCAAGTTGGCGAGCCGGCAGTAAACGCCGGTTCTCGACCCCATCCCAATCACCCTTGAGGAAGCTGGTCACAGCCGTAAGGAACGACCAGCCTTCCCGGCTCTGGACGGGACAACACAAGTAGGCGACGGACTTCATGTCATCCGTGGCTGCCGGGCGACGGCGCGACCAGCGGGCCGGAATGAACGTGGCCGAGGGGACCGGGTCGCATTTCTCAGGATACCACTCCAGCCGCGCATGGCGGGCAATGACATCCTGGAGAAAGACAAGGTCGTGGGGTGGCCCGTCCTTCGGGTCAGGCACCGGCGCTTGGTCGGCCATGATGGCGATCCGCAACCGCGCCATGAAGTCCTTGGACGCCTCGCTCGACACGAAGGAGTCAGCATCGGCGTCGGACGATTCGATGATCTTCTCGTAAAGATCGCGCAGCTTCTGCCCGTCCCGGTGGCGAAGGAAAATCTGGCAACGCATGTCGCCCTCGTCCTCGTGAAGCTCGTTCATCCGGTCCACAAGCGCGTAGGGGAGCCGCGCGCAGTCGCAGTTGTAGAGAACGACCGATAGATTGGTCCGCTCGTGGGGGTACAGGGACAAGAAACGCTTGGTCAAATCGACGATGAGCGCCGACGTTTCGGCAGGGCTTTCGTTGGTGTCGTCAAAGCCATCGTTGTTGATGACGGGCGCTTCGTGGAGGCTGTAATCGAGATGGTTATCGGTCACGGAGAGCAGTTCCGGCTTCGTACCGTGCCAGCCCAAAGCGATTTCCGGGTAATAGGGATGCGACAACTCCTGTTCGAGTTCCTTGAAGAACAACGGAGGGTCGCCGAAAAACACTTCGTCAGCCGTGAGAAGATGGCGGAGCAACGATGCCACCTGGTTGGTCTTGTTGGCGATGGCCGCCAGGCGCAGAGGATGCCAGGGTGTGACGATGGCGGTCACTCTGCCGCCATCCACCGCGACGGTTCCGATTTCTAGTATTGGGCGCAGGAGTTTGTCGCGATTGCGGTCGCCCTTGGCGTCTTTGCAGATGGCATGAAGCAAAGCGCCAAAGTCCGCGGCCTGTTGTGACAACAGGCCGCACGCCAGCCCATCCTCCCCAAAACCGGCAATCGCAGCCCGGTAGTTCTGCTGAAACGCCTGGAAGAGGCTGAGGAGGTGTGACGCGGTCTTTTCGGAAACTAGGCCCTGTGTCTGGGCCTTAGCCAAGTCCGCCGGCCAAAGGAGGGAGATGTCCTGCTCCTTCCTGTAGGTGGCCACGAAAGAACCTCGATCCTGACCGTAGGCTGGATTCAGAGTGCGGACATTTCTGAGATCAAGCGACTGGAAGCGCCCCTTGCCGCTGACAGGTTCCCGGTTGACGCGGCAACGCATGAGCGGATGCTCGGCCAAGCGTGACCAGTCGCCGGGAAATTCGCTGGCGATGGCGTTTGGGTCGAACTTCCACACGAGTTGTTTGAAACAGGTCTCCGTGGAACCGCCGGCAAGCTCGACCTCAAGCTCCAGCAGGAACTTTAACTGCAACGCGGACTTGGCAACGGAACGGTTGACGAACGCTTTGGAGGCTTTCCGCCACTGGTCGCTGAGCACCTCGAAATTCATCAGGTCGCCGATGTCCCAAGCAACCCGATTGCCGAACAGTTCTTTCAACCCCCGATAGCGCCGGGCAAAGAACAGGCCTGCCTCCGCATTCAGATCCTTGAGGTCCTTCTTCGTGCGCCGGTCGGAAGTGATTTTTAGCCGGCGCTTCGACGACGGCATGTCCTGGTCGAACAGCCACTCCAAGGCTAGGGCGATGCCCAACAGAAAATCCTCGGTTTCAATGGCGGTGCCAAAGATGAACCGGTCCCAGCGTGATTTGAGGGAAGTCTGCTCCTTAAGCTCGTTTCGGTGCTGGCGATAGAACTCCTCGTCCTCCTCCTGCGCCTCGCTCCGGCCGCTGTCGCGCAAACGGGCAAGATAATCCCGCTCATCGGCGGTGAGCAGGTCGGCTTCGCGCTCCTCGTAAAAGTCCAGAGTCGCCTTGCCGAGATTGAACTTCTCCTTCCTAAGTCCATCAAACAGCGGTTTCACCAACTCCCATTCGCATTGAGCGAGGGCGGCGGCTTCCTTGTTCCAGCCGCTCTTCGCCTGGATGAAGGCACCGATGCACGGATAGATCTCGTCCGGAATCACATCCTTGACCTTCTCGAACGCGGTAAGCAAATCGTCTTCCAACAGGAGAACCTGAGCGGGGGTCTGTTTGACAAGGTAACATCCGCGCTTGCGGATGGCCTGGGCGTAAAGAGCCTTCCATTTGGAGGTGTAGCCTGCCGTCTTGTCGTTGAGATTGCAGAAGAAGGCGGTGTCTCTGGGAACGTGAAGCGCGGGCAACGCAACCCCGAGGGCGAATAGGATGGGCTGCCCGTCGGCAACCGCTTCTCGCGTACGCAGCAGATATTCGGCGAAGCGGTCGAGGGCAAAGGACCGGACTTCGAGCAACCCCTCCAGAGCCTTGACCCACCAGTGCATGTGTTGCTCGGTGATGGGCAGCCCCTCCGCCACCAGGCTGACCCAGAGGTCGGGGTGCGCCTTCAGTTCGGGCTCACCAATGGGCACCAACTCCTTCAAGGACTGCTCTTCATCGTCGCCGGTGTTGGCGACCAGCAAGGCCGACTTTGCGCACGCAGCATTACGGAAGTAGGTCGTTCGCTCGGTGGTCAGCACGGCCGGCGGCAGGTCGTGATTGCCGACGAAGTGCAAGGGGAACTTGATTTCGACGAGTTGCGAGAATCCCGCGTCGGCCAGGATCGTTTTGGCGACGGCAGCCGTCTGGTCGGCAGTCAGACAATCCAACAAGTAACGGGCCACGCCGCTGGAATCGTCCTCAGAAAGCCGGTTGCGCAGGTAGCAGGCGGCAACCTTGCCAATCAGCTCGTCACAGGTCATTGGGGTTCCACATGATGCGGGTTGACGACGTAGGCACAGCCGTCGGAGAGACGCCTCAGCAATCCCAAGCTGCCAAGGCGCTGTTCGAGCCGACGCGAGTTAGCTTGAAACGCCTTCTTGTCAAACTCGTCCTTGGCGAGGACCTGCTCCGCTTCCTTGTCCCCGAACACAAGTCCATACCGGGCAGACAACTTTCCCAGGAACTGGTGGAGTTCGATGCGTTTCTCCACATTGGCGAACAGAAGAGTTCTAAGGAGCGCGTCGGTGGGTGCGTAGCGCAGCTTCACAGTGCCGCGGCGGGAGACAAGGCCGATCTCTCGGCCGTAGTTCCGATGGATGTTCGCCACATGCTGGCGATGACGCTTTATGGCCGCCTGTCGCAGGGCCGTCATCAATTGGTACGGGTCAGGGGGGCCTTCGTAATCGTCGCCCCAGTGAACCCGCTCGCGCAGGATCTTGCGGCACCGCTCGAAGGCGCCGTTGCCCGTGAGCGCCTGCTGCCAGTCCGGGGAGTCTTCGATATTTGAAAGGAAGGCTTCGACGGCTTGTGCCGGCAGCAGATTGTTCTCCTGATACAGGTCGCACGAAGCTTCCCGCACGAGGGTCTTTCTGGGAGCGACCACTTCGCAGATAAGGCTCAACGGTGCGTTCAAGCCGAGAAACTGCCGCGAGACGGACAACTGGTATTTGAGCAAATGCAACCCGGCCAGGTTGACCACGTGAGGGAAGGCATCGAAGCCAGGGATGTTCAGCCGCAAGATGGCCAGCCAATCCTCCGCCAGTTCATCGTAGGTGGGGTGGCGCTCATAGGGGAGGAACGCATTGGCGCGGTCGCTGCCGACCTGGTCGTCGTCCTTTGGTTGAAGGCACTTGATGATGGAATCCCACGTTGAATCTGTGTTGGCCAAACGCTTGTTGAGTGCTGTCAGCAAATCCTGTTTGTGAGGAGTGCGGCACAGCATCAGGTAGAGAATTTCGCCAGTGCGTCCAAAAAAACGACGATCGTTCGTGGTTGCGTTGCTGTCCAAATCCTCGAACAGGCAATCTTTGCCGTACGGGAATACGAATTTGGACGTCCAACGCTTGTTGCTGTCCACTTCAAGGCTGGTGGAGCGGACGAACGCCACAATGTCACAGAAGTCATCGAAGGAATGGAAGTGATTCCTCAGAAACGAAAATTGCGCGTGCGCGATGCCCGGCGCTGATTTCATCCGTTTGAGCCATTCCTCCCAACGGCTGTTATCGCTCGGGAAATTGATGCGGACATCGGCAAGATGCGGGTTGTTAAAAAGAATGTTCCGCAGATAGAGGCGATGGGCGGCTTTGTACTTCAGGGTATTGAGCCCATTCGGTTCCGCGAAGGCGCGTTGCTTGTCGGCCTCGTGATAGAAAACGTTCAGGAATTCCAGGAACACCATCCAAGGCAACTGCTCGTCGTAGAGCCGGTGGCCCCAGAGGGCTTCATCAACCCACATCGAGGAGGACTGGTCGAAACTGTCCGGCGGCGGCAGCGGTTGTGGAAGCGGGGTCATGGGACAATTTCCACAAATCTCGGATCGGGCATCCCTTGGTCAGTGAGAGCGAGCAGGTTCAACCCGATGGCAGAACCGGGCGTAACCTGTTCGCCGGCCTGGCGTTTCGTGTAAGCAGCAATCAACTGGCTTTTGAAGGCGAGCAAATCTTCGTAGCACTCCTTGGAAAAGCTGGCCGGCAGCGCACCTTCCAGGGCGATCCGCGACAGGAATTCGTATCGGATGAGCGTAAGGTTGAAGTCCACGAACAGGCCTGGCGCGAAGAAAACGGAGAGCAAAACTCGCCCGTTGGAGTCATCGTAACGCAGCGCCACCTTCTCGCCCTTGCTCGGGTCAACGGAAACCCGTTCAACGAGGATGCGGCTCACCTTGGCTTGTGAGTAGTTACCGCTGGTCGCGAGGTAAAGCTCCCGATCGCTGTTGAACAGCATTCCGGTGAACACCCGGTTCAGCCCTTTGACGAGGCGCGACAAGATCGGGCGTTTAACCACCGCGCCCTTGTTGAGCACGCCCAGGACGGAGTCCAGATACTCGCCAGCAAACTTGAAGACCGTCAGTTGCCACAGGCCCAGTTCGGTTTCAGCTTCCTTGGGAATTTTGAAGAATAGCCCGCGCCGCTGGCTTACGAGCATTTGCAGGAAGTCCTGGGCGCACTCCTCGTTCTCGTCGGTGCCTTCGATGTACTCCCGCTGGGCGGCGTAGAATCTCGGATCGGCACCGTAGAAAGCGTCCTTGGCGACAAACTGGTCGAAGTACACGCCCAAGTGCTCATCGCCTTCACCGAAAATAAGGATGTTATCGACCCGGTTTGACGTTTCGTAGCCGATCTGGAACCGCTCCAGGTAATCGAAGATGGTGATGGATTGGCGCCGGATTGCCGACAGGTTCCCGCCGAAGACATTGTTGTAGAGGCTGGCCTTGGACACCGTGCCCGCCGCGATGACTTTCGGCACATCCGCTGGCACCAGCAGGTGGTCCTTGACGTCAGGATGGCCGAGCACCGCGTTGGTGAGCAGGAGCAGGATTTGCCGAATCGGAACGTGCAGGCCGTTGTAGTCGCAGAGGTCCAAGAGCGCCCGCAGCCGGGTCTGTACGAGCGGGGTCTGCAACAACTCGTAGTTGTGCCGGATGGGGCACTTTGGGCCAAACACGTCGTTTTCGGCCGGAACGCCCTGTTTGAGTTCCTGCCAGCCTGGATGGCTCAGGAACGCGTGGATGGCCCGGTCGAACGTATCCGTATTGGCAACCCCGTCTGGGCGGCGGGGACGGCGGGCGGGTAAG
>CAZHUS010000072.1:0-41980 GCA_964535555.1 uncultured Verrucomicrobiota bacterium | reverse complement strand
TCGCGAAGCGCCTGGAGTGCGGGGATTCATCCCCGCTTTTCGGAGCAGGCTCGTGGCGGGCCGCCCGGGGTGGAGGACATGGCGGGCGGTAGCCTTTGCGAGCTTGTTCGTGCTCGGCTGGTCGATCACGACCCTCGGGGCCGTCCCCACCGGCGGGGCCGAGCGACTGCAGCAGCTCACCCGGCTTCCCCAGCTTTCCTTCAGCATCGGGATCACCTTCTCCGGCGTGGAGGGGTTTAAGCTGCTGGGCCATGACGGCGACCCCGCCCGGGCCTTGGAGACGCTGCGGAAGGAACTTGCCGGGAGTCCTTCCGACGCGCCCCGGTATGCGCGTCTGGGGCGGCTCCTGGGGAGTGCGAACGAGACCCAGCTCGCCCAACGCGCGTTCGCCCAGGCTGCCGAGCTTTATGAACAACTCGGCGCCGCCGAGAGCCGGGATCCGGGGCTGTTGATCGGTTACGGCGAAGTGCTGCAGGAACAGTCCAAGCCGGACCAGGCGGAGCGTTGCTTTCGACGCGCGGTGGAAGCCGGCCCCACGAACTGGATCACGCACGCCGCCCTGGCCCGCTTCCTGGCCGGCTCCGTGATTCGCTCCCTGGGCGGGCCGATGGGCGTTGCCGCCGTTGGGGTCAAGCTGGAGGAACCGCGCTTCGAGGCGGGGGATGTTGAAAAGGCAAGACGCTCGATGGCCGAGGCGGTGGCCGCCGCGGGACGTGCCGTTGAGTGTGGGCCGCGGGAAGGGGGCGCTTTTGCCGCCCGAGCCACCGTGGGAAGCACGCAACGGATGCTTGAGGCCATGGTGGCGACGGCTGGCAATCCAGGCTCGGACCCCGGCGTGCGCACCCTCGAAATCAACCGGGCCATCTTCCATCGCGATGCCGTGCCTGATCTCTGGCAGGCCGCCCGTCTGGCGGATCAAGACCCGGAGGCCTGGGGCACCGCCGCCATGCTTGACCTGCTGGCGGAAGGCTTTCAGCGCGGGCTTCGCGAAGCGCTCGAACTGTTCACCCAGGAATTCTGGCCCACCATGCCCGACGCCACTCGCGACCGGGTCCGCGAGGCCATCACCCGGCTGGAAGCCCTCGGGCAGGCCCAGGAACCGACCAAGGCGGCTCAGGCGCTCACCCAGCTCGGCACACTCCAGTTCTTCATCCTCCGCGACCTCGGCGGCGGCGAGAAGAGTCTCCGACGCGCCTCGGCGTTGGATCCGGAACTTCCCGCCGGCTGGGAAACGCTGACGTTCGCCCTCGTGTTTTCGCGGCGGTTCGACAGCCTGGCCGAGGTCTGTCAGGCGCGGCTCAAATATGCGGACAATCTCCGCAACCGGGTGCTTCTGGCCAAGGCCTACGAGAAGACCCATCAAACCGCCGCCATGCTGGTGGAACTCGAGACCGCGCAACGCAAGAACCCGGAATCCCTGCTCGGCAACCTGGCCTTGGGAGCGGGTTTGCTGAAGGCGGGAGACGGCGAGCTCGCCCGGGCGCGAGCCCTCCAGTTCCTCGCGAAGGCCACCCAACTCGCCGGCGAGAGCCCGCCTCCAGATGTCGCGGTGGAGGTCCTCTTCCAGCGCGGCCTCTATTTCGCTTTCAGCGGACAACGCGGCGTCGCGCGCACCCATTTCCGGCAGATCCTGGAAATCGATCCCCAGGACGCCGGAGCGACGTCTGCCCTCCAGGCGCTCGATCAACTCGGGGAGTAACGCGTCCGCGCGCCGGATCGAAACGACGGACACGCTTCGGTTCAGCGGCCCCGGATCGAGGACCGCCTGACCGAGCCCCCGTTCGCGGCGTGGCGACACGCGTCCGCGACCTGCTCGAGCTTTCCGAGAAAGGAGATCCGCTCGTCTTCGGGCAGGCCGCCGAGCACTTCCGCCTCCAATCCCAAGGCCAGCTCCCGCGCGAGTTGGAACTTCGCCTCGCCGGCGCGCGTGAGCCGGATCCGTCGCGTCCGCCGGTCCGCAGGGTCGGGTCGACGACGAATCAGTGCCGCGGCTTCCATGCGCTCGAGCAAGGAGGCGACGGTGTTGGGGTCACTGGACATCAGGCGGCACAGATCGCGTTGCGCGAGCGCTGCGGGCGGGAACTCCGAGAGGTTCCGCAGGACCGTGTACTGGTCGGGCGTGAGGTCGAGATGCGCAATGCGCCGTCGGAACGCCTGGTTCAGGCTGAACCACGCCCGTCGCAGCAAGAGGGGCAACCGACGCGAGGTGGCGCCGGCATCGGGGGCGGAAACGGCTGCTGCTTTCATGGGGTCGGCTTGGAGGGAAAAGCCCTGGTGCCTGTGCAGGTCGGTTTAGGGTTCCAGGCAGGACGCGCCGTCCCTGGCGCGCCGGATGCGGCGGGCAACGGAGTGCCCGCCCTACCAGGCGGCGGTTGATGGAGAGCAGGGACGCCGGCAGGACCGGCGCGCGTGGGGACCAGGAACCGTTGCGAACCGCAGGCTTCAGCCCGCAGGGACGTCCCCAACCCGGCGAGGCTTCCTGCGGACTGAAGTCCGCGCTCCGGGGGCGGTTCATGGAAAGGGACCTGTTCCTCTTGGACCTGCTCCGGGGCCATGACCCGGACCGCGGCCGGTCCCCCGGCCGCAGCGGGTGCGAGCCGTCCGTGCCGAGGGTCCAGGAGCTCAACGCGCCGTGGAGTTCGTAGCCGCTGCGACCGCGGAGCGGTTGCGGTCCGGGAAGGGCCACCGTCATGGAGAAGCTCGGGACTCAACGGCCGGCACGGTAGTCTGCCTTCGGCCGGCTGAAAAGGTCCCGTCTTTCGCCCGCGGACCAGAACGGTACGTATAGGTAGCATCGCATTTGCGTCGCGCTCGGGATGGTCAATACTTGCTCCTGCTTGACATGAGTACTCGAATTGCACCGTCCGCCGCAAGCTGTCCCGAACGCCGCCCGTGGGTCCGGGCCGTGGCGGCGGCCTTGGGCCTGTATCTGCTCCCCTTGGCTGCGTGGTCCGCCGGCGTCGATGGCTGGCTGGCCTGGCGCGGCCCCGAACAGTCCGGGGTGTCCCGGGAGACCGGCCTTCCGGACAAGATCGCTTCCAAGGAGGAAGCGCTGTGGACGGCGGACTGGCCCGGCCAGTCGACGCCTGTGGTTGCGGACGGCAAGCTGTACGTGTTGGGCTACCGGGACGATGGCCCGGACCTTCAGGAGGGCCTGGCTTGTTTCGATGCCGACACGGGCAAGCTGCTGTGGGAGCGCACGTACAACGACTATTTGAGCGATGTCATCTACTTGCGGTACGCCACGAGCTCGCCCGCCATCGATCCGGAGACGGGGAATGTCTACTTCCAAGGCACCCAGGGGATCCTGGCCGGCTTCACTCCGAACGGTGAAGCGCTCTGGCAACGTTCGCTCATGGAGGAGTTCGGCCGCCTCACTTTCCCCAATGCCCGCACGGCCTCGCCGGTGATCGACCGGGATCTGGTGATCACCCGCTGCATCACGAGCAATTGGGGCGCCCAGGGCGCCGCCGGCGACCGGTTCTACGCCTTCGACAAGCGCACGGGCGAACTCGTCTGGTCGTCCAGTCCCGGAGATCGCCCCAAGGACAACTCCTTCTCGCACCCCTACGTCGGGTGGTTCAAGGGACACCGGGTGCTGTATTCCGCGACAGGGGACGGCTCGGTGGTCTGCCTCAACGCCCGGACCGGGGAGCCGATCTGGCGGGTGCCGCTGACCAAGGCCGGGATCAACGCCACCGTGCTCGTGCACAACGACGACAAGATCATCTCGATCTTCGGCACGCCGTACGAGCCCGGGGAGATGGTCGCGATGAAGATCCCCGAGGTTCAGCCCGCCACCCCGCCGCAGTCCGGCCCGGTCGTTGTGGAGCGCGGCATGGTCGAATTGTGGGCCATCAATGCCTCGACCTCGACCAGTTCGCCCATCCTCGTGGGCGACCGGGTCTACGTGGTCAAGGAGAAGGGCGACCTCATCGCCGTCGACGCCAACACCGGCAAGGTCTTCTGGAGCGTCAAACTCGGGATTGAACAGCGCAACTCGTGTCCCCTGTTCGCCGACGGCAAACTCTACGTCCCCATCCTGGACGATCCGACTGGCAAGGACCAGGGCGTGTCCACCGAAGCCGGGACTCGCGGCGGCTTCTACATCTTCAAGGACCAGGGCGATTCGGCGGAAATGCTGGCCCATCTCGACCTGGACGGACGCTGCTTCGGCAGCCCGGTCGCCTACAACGGCAAGGTTTATCAGCAGACCAACCGGAAGCTTTACTGCTTTGGCAAGCCCGGCCCCAACCCGGGGTTGGCGAAAGCACCGGCCGAGCGCCCGTGGCCCGCGGCGGGTCCGGCCACCCAACTCCAGGTCATCCCGGCCGAGGTGGTGCTCAAGCCCGGCGAAAAGGCCTCGTTCCGCGTTCGCAAGCTCGACGCGCACGGGCTGTTCGTGGAGGACGTGCCGGACGTGAAGGCCCTCGCGTGGTCGACGTATGTGCCTCCCACCGCCCTGGTGAAGGCCACCATGGCCGGGGGATTCAACGCGAACGGCGAGTTGGTTGTGCCGCCGGACGCCCGGGTTTCCGCCGGCGCGTGGGAAGCCTCGCTCGACGGGATGAAAGGCTATATCCGCGGGCGCGTGCTGCCACCTTTCCCGCTGCGGGAGGATTTCGAAGGCTTCGAGCTGGCAAATACGACCACCAACACGGTCGAGCCCGCGACCAAGTTCTCGTACCCGCCGCTTCCCTGGATCGGCGCTCGTTTCCGCTTCGAGGTCCGGGATGTTGACGGAACCAAGGCCCTCACGAAGACAATCGATAACAAGCTCTTTCAACGCGCCACCTCGTTCCTCGGGCGCGCGGATGCTCGCAACTACACCATCCAGGCCGACGTTCGTAGCGAAGGCACCCGGCGCAAGATGTCGGAGGTGGGCGTGGTCAACCAGCGCTACCTGATCGTGCTCAAGGGCAATTCGCAGGAAATCGAAGTCAACTCGAACCAGGAACGCCTCAAGGTGGCCGTCCCGTTTCGGTGGTCGCCCAACACCTGGTACACCCTCAAGGCCCGCGTGGATATCGCTCCCGACGGGAGCGGCACGGTCCGGGGCAAGGCCTGGAAGCAGGGGGAACCTGAGCCCGAAGCCTGGACGATCGAGGTCCCTCACAAGACCGCGCACCTGGCCGGATCTCCGGGTCTGTTCGGTTTTTCGCCGCAGGAGATGCGGGTCTTTATCGACAATGTTTCCGTAACCCAGAATCCCTAGTACGCTCCATGCCCGTGATGACTTGCTCCACGTCTGTTCTGAATGCCGGTGGCCAGCGCCCCGGCCTGGTAGCCGGTGCCCGCCCCACGGCCACGCTCCTCCCCGTTGCCGGCCGGGGTTTGGGGCGTCTCGCAGCCGCCGCGCTTTCCGTCGCGGTCTTGGCGTCGGCCGCCTTTCCTGCGGCGGCCCGGGCGGAGGACTGGCCGATGTGGGGCGGCACGATCCACCGCAACATGTATTCGCCCGCCAAGGAACTTCCCGATCGGTTCGATCCCGGTCAGTTCAAATCGGGGACTGACGACGTGGACATGGCGAGCACCAAGAACGTCAAGTGGGTGGGAAAGCTGGGTTCCCAAAGCTACGGCAACACCAGCGTCTCGCGGGGCAAGGTGTTCGTGGGGACCAACAACGACTTCCCGCGCGATCCGCAGCACCAGGGCGATCGCAGCATCCTGATGTGCTTCGACGAAAAGACGGGCGACTTTCTGTGGCACCTCGTGGTGCCCAAGCTCAAGTCCGGCAAGGTGAACGACTGGGAAAACCTCGGTCTGCTCTCCTCTCCGAGCATCGAAGGCAACCGGCTTTACCTCGTGACCAGCCGTTGCGAAGTCATGTGCCTCGACACCGAGGGGTTTGCGAACGGCAACGATGGTCCGTTCACCGACGAGGCGGCCTATTACGTCAAGGACACCGGGCGACCTCCCGTGGCGCCGGGTCCCAGGGACGCCGACATCGTCTGGGTCTACGACATGATGGATGAGCTGGGCGTGTTCCCGCACAACGCCTCGAACAGCTCCCCCCTCCTGCTGGGTGATCTCGTCTACGTCTGCACCTCGAACGGCCAGGACTGGACCCACGTGAACATCCCCTCCCCGCTCGCGCCGAGCTTCGTCGCGATCCACAAGAAGACCGGCGAACTCGCGGGAGAAGACAATGCCGGCATCGGCCCCCGCATCTTCCATGGCCAGTGGGGATCGGGTTCGGCAGGAGAGGTCAACGGCAAGCCGCAGGTCTACTTCGGGGGCGGCGACGGCGTCCTTTACGCCTTCAGCTCCGAACCCGGCAAGGGAAGCGGGGAGCCCATCCTGCCGGTGTTGCCGGGGCCCCCCCTCAACAACAGCGAGGATCCGGAGCTTGCCTACCTCAAGAAGCTCTGGTGGTTCGACGCCAATCCGCCGGAGTACAAGACCCGCGACGGGCAGCCGATCCGCTACCCGGACGCGGAAGGGCCCAGCGAAATCAACGCCACGCCCGTGTTCTACAAGAACCGCGTCTACGCCGCCGTGGGCCAGGACCCCGAGCACGGCGAGGGTGTGGGCCGGTTGGTTTGCGTCGACGCCACCAAGACGGGGGACATCACCAAGACCGGCCTCATCTGGGATTACCGGGGCATCCACCGGAGCATCTCCACGGTTTCGATCGACCCTGCCTCGGGCCTGTTGTTCGTGGGCGATTTCTCAGGGTACATCCACTGCCTGGATGCCGAATCCGGCAAGCTCTACTGGACCTACGACATGAAGGCCCACATGTGGGGAAGCACCCTCGTGGCCGACGGGAAAGTCTACGTCGGCGATGAAGACGGCGACTTCGTCGTCCTCGCCGCGAACCAGGGAAAGAAGCTGCCGCCGGAGAAGGTGAGACCCGGCAGCACCGGCTTCGGCCCGGAGGTGCTGAGCGAATGCAACGTGGGCTCGCCCATCTACTCGACTCCGGTCGTCGCGAACGGGGTGATTTACGTGGGCAGCAACACCCACCTCTATGCCTTCCATGACTCCGCCCGGGCTGCGGTCAGCACCGATCGCCCGCCCGCCGCCGAGGTCAAGAAGTAGGACCCGCAGCGCCGATCAGCGAAGTACTCCCGGATCGCAGTCCGGCATCCCAACCCATGAGCGTTCCCGCATCCCCTGAGAGCATTCAGCAAGCGCAGGCCCGGCTGGATCAACACGTCCGCGAGATCATCGCCTGGCACTTTTCGCCCGACACCGGTTGTCCCTTCTGGCTGGACTGGGCCAGGAAGTCCGGACGCGACCCCCGCGGCGAGGTGAATTCGTTGGCCGACCTGCTGGGGTTCTTCCCTCATTTCCAGGACGAGTGGCTGCGCGATTTGCAGCCCGAGGTGTGGGTGCCGGCCGCCTTCCGGGACAAACCCTACAACATCTTCGAGACGGGCGGTACGACCGGCATGCCCAAGCAGCGCATCGGCTGGAGCGACTACAAGGTGGATTACGAGGAGTTCAGCGGGAAGATCTCCGACGAGCATTTCCCGCGTGGGGCCGCGTGGCTCATGGTCGGTCCCACGGGACCGCGCCGCCTGCGCCTCGCCATCGAACACCTGGCGAACTTCCGGGGCAGCCCCTGCTACTTCGTGGACCTGGATCCGCGCTGGGTCAAGAAGGTGATTGCCGCCAAACAGTTCGACCAGGCCCGGGCTTACATGGACCACGTGGTCGAGCAGGGGGCGATTCTCCTCAAGCACCGCAAGATTGCCGGGCTGTTCACCACTCCCAAGCTGCTCGAGGCGCTGGCCGAGAAGGTCAATCTCTTCGATGCGGGCATCCGTGGCGTTTTCTGTGGAGGCACCACGATGGCCCCGCAGTACGTGCGGTTCATCGTCGAGGAGGTCCTCGAGAACCGGATTGGCTTCTATCCGACGTACGGCAACACCTTGATGGGACTGGCGGCCAGCGTGCCCCTTGAGCCGCCGGACAACTTCTCGATCACGTACTACGCCCCGCAACCCCGCGCGGTCCTGCGGGTCGTGGACCCGCAGAACACGCGCGATCTCCGGCCCTACAACGCATGGGGCCGCGTGGAACTCACCACCCTGACGCGGGAGTTCTTCATGCCGCGGTTCCTGGAACGCGATGAGGCGATCCGCCGCGAACCACGCCTGCCCTATGCCTGGGACGGGGTTGCCGAGGTGCGCCCGTTCGGGGCCATGGAAAAGCAGATCGTCGAAGGCGTGTACTGAGCGGGACGGTGGCTTCCCGCGAACCGCCCGGCGAGGTCACGAGGCCGTCCCTACCACCTGAAGGCCGGGTCCCCTGACCCGGCGGGACCGGTTCATGGTCACGGCGGATGGCCGCCAGGCCAGCGGCACTTCCCGCGGGCCACGCGAGCGACGGGATTCTGGTTGAGCTGCGACCCACCGACCAGTACCTTCCCGGCACGCAGTCCACCCTTCGATGACGCCTATGTCCGACACCCAGATCCGCAAAGGTCGCGGCTGTTTCTTCTACGGCTGTCTCGTCTCGGGCGTCCTGTTCATCGTTTGCGCGCTCGGGCTCTACTTTGGCGCGCAGTACGTCATCAACCGCATGGTCGAGAGTTACACCGTCGCCACGCCGACCCCCGTGCCGCAGGTTCAGGCGACGCCGGAGGAGGTGAAGGCCGTCCAGGACCGGTTCCGGAACTTCGCCGAGGCCCTTCGGGCCGGAAGCGCCGTCGAACCGCTCGTGCTTTCCGAACGTGACCTCAATCTGCTCATCAACAACGCGCGCGACCTGGCTCAATTCACCAACCACATCCACGTCGCCATCGAAGGCCGCAAACTCAAGGGCACGATGAGCCTGCCCCTGGACAGTTTTGGCCTTCGAAGGCTCCGGGGCCGCTACTTCAACGGCGTGGCCGAGCTCAAGGCGTCCCTCAGCAACGGCGTCTTGATGGTCACCCTCGACGCCCTCGAAGTGAACGGCAAGCCCCTCCCCGAGCAGGTGATGAACGGTTTCCGCGGACAAAACCTCGCCAAGGACGTGTACCGCGACGAGAAGAGTCTCCAGGTGCTGCGCCGGATTGAAACCATCGAGGTCGATGACGGCCGGATCCTGGTGAAGCCGTATCCCGTGGGGCAGCAGCCTCCCGCGGGGCAGCAGCCTTGACGGGTGTCGCTCACCCCCGGGTGAGCCAGTGGCTTGCAGCTGCCGAGGCGATGCGGCGGTCCATCCGCAGTCTGTCGGCGCCGAGGTAACGAGGCGGTCCTTCCATGAACCTGGCCCGGAGCGCGGACTTCAGTCCGCAGGAAGCCGCGCCGCTCAGGGGACGTCCCTGTGGGCTGAAGCCCGCGCTCCTCAGCGGCTCTTTTGGCCGGGGCCTGCGTTGGCTCGGCCCTCACAGCCCGCGGCGGGGATGCTCGGGCCTCGCCGTACGGGTGGGGCGGCCAGTCCCTTGGCCGCCGTCGTTTCAGAGGCAACGGTGCGGCGCCCTCGGAGCGGTCGCCCAACCTTGCTGAGGGGCGCCCTCGGAGCGGTCGCGCTACCTCGCCGGCAAGTGGCGAACCGCCGTACCGCCGTTCGCGCCCGCACATGTCTATTGCGTCGCGCGGTACTCTTGGTTATTAATCTCGAAATTTTGGGCACGGTGACAACGCGATGATGCCGACGAACGACACTGAGAAACACACGGCGCGCCCGGGCGACGCTGCACCCACGCCCCTGCTCGGGCCGCCTCCGAAGCAGGGCCTGTACGATCCGTGGTTCGAGCACGACGCCTGTGGCGTGGGCTTCGTGGTCAATGTCAAGGGCAAGCCTTCGCACGAAATCGTGCAGCAGGGATTGCAGGTCCTGCTGAACCTGACCCATCGCGGGGCCTGCGGTTCCGAGGCCAACACCGGCGACGGCGCGGGCATCCTGATGCAACTGCCTGACAAGTTCCTCCGCAAGGTCGCCGGCCAGGTGGGGATCAAGTTGCCGCCCCGTCGCCAGTACGGCGCCGGCATGATCTTTCTCCCGCCCGATCCCGCCCAGCGGAAGAACTGCGAGCGGCTCTTCGAAGTGATCGTGGCCGAGGAAGGCCAGGAAGTCCTGGGCTGGCGCACCGTGCCGACGGACAACTCCATGATCGGCAACACCGCCAAGGCGAGCGAGCCGTTCATGCGGCAGGTGTTCATCCGCCGCAACCCGAACATTGCCGACGACATGGCGTTCGAGCGCAAGCTCTACGTCATCCGGAAGCGCGCCGTCACCGAGATCCGCAATTCGGGCCTCAAGGGCAGCCACTATTGGTACAGCGCGAGCCTGTCGTACAAGACGATCTGCTACAAGGGCATGCTCATGCCCGACCAGTTGCCGCAGTACTACGCCGATCTCAACGACCCGGACCTGGAGAGCGCCCTCGCCCTGGTCCACTCGCGCTTCAGCACCAACACCTTTCCCAGCTGGGAACGCGGCCATCCGTATCGTTACGTGGCCCACAACGGCGAGATCAACACGCTCCGCGGCAACATCAACTGGATGCACGCCCGCGAGGCGATGTTCGAGTCCGACCGCTTCGGCGACGACATCCACCAGATCCTCCCCATCATCAACACCAACGGCAGCGACTCGGCGATGTTCGATAATTGCCTCGAGTTGCTGGTCCTCGCCGGCCGTTCGCTGCCGCACGCGGTGATGATGATGATTCCCGAGCCGTGGCAGAACCACGAGTCGATGAGCGACGAGAAGCGCGCGTTTTACGAGTACCACTCGTGCCTCATGGAGCCCTGGGACGGGCCCGCCTCGATCGCCTTCACCGATGGCATCCGCATCGGCGCCGTGCTGGACCGGAACGGCCTGCGCCCCTCGCGTTACTACGTCACCAAGGACGACCTCGTCGTCATGGCGTCCGAGGTGGGCGTGCTGGACATCGCCCCCGAACGCGTCCTGGCCAAGGGCCGCCTTCAGCCGGGCCGCATGTTCCTCATCGACACCGAGGAGGGACGCATCATCGCCGACGAGGAAATCAAGCGGCAGATCGCCTCGGCCCAGCCGTACCGGCAGTGGCTGAACAAGCACGTGGTCGAACTGTCCCACCTGCCCGATCCGCCCAACGTCCCGGATCCGGACCACAAGACCGTGCTGCAACGGCAGCAGGCGTTCGGGTATACCTTCGAGGACCTCCGGCTCCTCCTGCTTCCGATGGCCCGGGACGGCGTCGAGGCCGTGGGTTCGATGGGCAACGACGCCCCGCTGGCCGTGCTCTCGAGCCGGCCCCAGCTCCTCTACAACTACTTCAAGCAGCTCTTCGCGCAGGTCACCAATCCGCCGATCGACTGCATCCGCGAGGAGATCGTCACCGCCACCGAGACCTGCACCGGCTCGGAGCGCAACCTGCTCGATCCCACCCCGGAGAGCTGTCATCTCATCAAGCTCAAGACACCCATCCTCACCAACGAGGAACTGGCGAAGCTCCGGCACGTGGCCCAGGGCGACTTCAAATCCATCACCCTGCCGGTCCTCTTCAACCCGTCCGAAGGTCCGCTCGGACTCGAGAAGGCCATGGACGCGCTGTACGCGAAGGCCGATCGCGCCATCGAAGAGGGCGTCAACATCATCATCCTTTCCGACCGTGGCATCGACGCCGAGAACGCTCCCCTCCCGGCGTTGCTCGTCGTCTCCGGCCTGCACCATCACCTCATCCGCACCGGCACCCGCACCCGGGTGGGACTGGTGCTCGAGTCGGGCGAGCCGCGCGAGGTGCACCATTTCTCCCTGCTGATCGGCTACGGGTGCAGTGCGGTGAACCCGTACCTCGCCTTCGAGACCCTCGACGACATGACTCGTCAGGGCTTGCTCAAGGGGGTCGACCACAAGACGGCCTGCAAGAATTACGTGAAGGCCGCGGTCAAGGGCGTGGTGAAGGTCTGCTCCAAGATGGGCATCTCCACCATCCAGAGCTATCGCGGCGCGCAGATTTTCGAGGCCGTGGGGCTGCACCATTCCGTCATCGACAAGTACTTCACCTGGACTCCCTCCCGCGTCGAGGGGGCCGGTCTGGACGTGATTGCGGAGGAAGTGCTCGCACGTCACCGGCATGCCTTTCCCGAGCGCCAGGTCAATGGCCAGGTCCTCGATGCCGGCGGCCAGTACCAGTGGCGTCAGGAAGGCGAATACCACCTCTTCAACCCGGATTCGATTCACAAGCTTCAGCAGGCGGTGCGCCACGGCAGCTACGAACGGTTCAAGGAGTTCGCCGCCGGCGTGAACGACCAGGCGCAAAACTTCTGCACTCTCCGCGGCTTGCTCGAGTTCAAGACACGCCAGCCCGTCCCCATCGAGGAGGTCGAGTCGGTCGAGGTCATCATGAAGCGCTTCAAGTCCGGCGCCATGAGCTACGGCTCGATCAGCAAGGAAGCGCACGAAACCCTCGCGGTCGCCATGAACCGCATCGGCGGCAAGAGCAACACCGGCGAAGGCGGTGAAGACCCGGAGCGGTACGTCTGGAGCAACGCCGAGGGCGACTCCAGGAACTCGGCCATCAAGCAGGTGGCCTCGGGCCGTTTCGGAGTGACGAGCACTTACCTCGTCAATGCGCGCGAGCTCCAGATCAAGATGGCCCAGGGCGCCAAGCCGGGCGAAGGCGGTCAGCTTCCCGGTGCCAAGGTTTATCCCTGGATCGCCAAGGTCCGCCACTCCACGCCCGGCGTGGGCCTCATCTCCCCTCCGCCGCACCACGACATCTACTCCATCGAAGACCTCGCGGAACTGATCCACGATCTCAAGAACGCCAACGAGCGGGCCCGCATCTCCGTGAAACTCGTCGCCGAGGTCGGTGTCGGGACCGTGGCCGCCGGCGTGGCCAAGGCTCACGCGGACGTGGTCCTCATCAGCGGTCACGACGGCGGCACGGGCGCCTCGCCGCAGACGAGCATCAAGCATGCGGGACTTCCCTGGGAGTTGGGCCTCGCCGAGACTCATCAAACCCTCGTGTTGAACAACCTGCGCAGCCGCATTGTCGTCGAGACCGACGGCCAGATGCGCACAGGCCGCGATGTGGTGATCGCCGCCCTGCTCGGGGCCGAGGAATTCGGCTTCGCCACCGCGCCCCTGGTGGCCATGGGTTGCATCATGATGCGGGTCTGTCACCTGAACACCTGCCCCGTCGGCGTGGCCACGCAGAACCCGGAACTCCGCAAGCATTTCATGGGCAAGCCGGAGCACGTGGTGAACTTCATGCGCTTCGTGGCCCAGGAGACCCGGGAATGGATGGCCCGCCTCGGTTTCCGGACCGTGAACGAAATGATCGGCCGCACCGATGTCCTGGAACCCCGGCGCGCCGTCGAGCACTGGAAGGCCCGGGGCCTGGATCTCTCCACCATCCTGCACCAGCCCGAAGCCGGTCCCGAAGTGGGACGCTACTGCCAGATCGGCCAGCAGCACGGGCTCGAAGCGTCGCTCGACAAGACCCACTTGCTGGCGCTCTGCAAGCCGGCGATCGAGGCGAAGCAGAAGGTCCGGGCCGACCTGCCGATCCGCAACGTCAACCGCGTCGCCGGCACCATCGTCGGCAGCGAGATCACGCGCCGTCACGGGTCGGAAGGGCTGCCGGAGGACACGATTCGCCTGCACTTCCGCGGATCAGCCGGGCAGAGCTTCGGGGCCTTCATGCCTCGGGGCATGACGTTCATCCTCGAGGGCGACGCCAATGATTATCTTGGCAAAGGTCTGTCGGGCGGGCGGATCATCGTCTACCCGCCGGCGGGTTCCACTTTCGAGCCGGCGGAGAACATCATCATCGGCAATGTGGCCTTCTACGGGGCCACGGCGGGCGAGGCTTACGTGCGCGGCATGGCCGGGGAACGGTTCTGCGTTCGGAACAGCGGCATCAATGCCGTCGTCGAGGCCGTCGGCGATCACGGCTGCGAGTACATGACCGGCGGCCGCGTGCTCGTGCTCGGACCAACCGGACGGAACTTCGCGGCGGGGATGTCCGGAGGGATTGCCTACGTGCTGGACGAGGCCGGCGACTTCGCCCGGCGCTGCAATGGCCAGATGGTGGCCCTGGAGAAGCTCGAGGACCGCGCCGAAATCGAGGAAGTCCGGACGATGGTGCAGCGGCATGCCGAATTCACCCGCAGCCAGCGGGCGTTGAAGATCCTGGTGCTTTGGGACGACTACGTGCCACGCTTCGTAAAGGTGCTTCCCAAGGACTACAAGCGCGTGCTCCAATCGCTGCGCCGCGTGCGCGAGGCCGGCCTGAGCGGCGACGAAGCCTGGATGGCCGCCTTCGAGGAGAACGCACGCGACCTGGCCCGCGTGGGAGGCGGTTGAGGCGAGAACCGACGGGGCAGGTTGCCTGTCCTGGCGTCGCTCCCGATTGATTCAATTCCATGGGTAAACCTACCGGGTTCATCGAATACGTCCGTGAACTGCCGCTCGACCGCCAAGCTGTCGAACGCATCAAGGACTGGAACGAATTCCACATGCACGCCGAGGAATCGCGCCTGCGCGATCAAGCGGCCCGGTGCATGGATTGCGGCACCCCCTTCTGCCACACCGGTCGCATGCTCAGCGGGATGGCGTCCGGTTGCCCGATCAACAACCTCATCCCGGAGTGGAACGACCTCGTCTACCGTGGGCTGTGGCGCGAGGCCCTCGATCGCCTGCACAAAACGAATAACTTCCCCGAGTTCACCGGCCGGGTCTGCCCCGCCCCCTGCGAGGGTTCCTGCAACGCCGGCCTGATCGCCGAGCCGGTCACGATCAAACAGATCGAGTGCAGCATCATTGACAAGGGCTGGGAGATGGGCTGGGTCCGGGCCGAGCCGCCCCAGGTCCGCACGGGGAAACGCGTCGCCGTCGTCGGCTCCGGCCCCGCCGGCCTGTGCGCCGCCGCCCAGCTCAACCGGGCCGGCCACAGCGTCACTGTCTTTGAACGCGAAGACCGCGTCGGGGGCCTGCTCATGTACGGGATTCCCAACATGAAGCTCGACAAGCGGCTGGTGCAGCGCCGCGCCGACCAGCTCGCGGCCGAGGGCGTCGACTTCGTGACCCGGACCGAAGTGGGCCGGAACTACCCCGCCAAGCGCCTCATCACCGAGTACGATGCGGTCATCCTCTGCACCGGGGCCACCCTGCCTCGTGATCTCCCGGTCGAGGGCCGCAACCTGCAGGGAGTTCACTTCGCGATGGAGTTCCTCACGGCGAACACACGCCGGTTGCTCGGCGGACCCAACCACGGCCAGCTCATCAACGCCGCGGACAAGGACGTCGTCATCATCGGTGGTGGCGACACCGGCACCGACTGCTGCGGAACCTCCCTCCGCCACGGCTGTCGCAGCCTCGTCCAACTCGAAATCCTCCCCCGACCGCCGGAAGTGCGCGCCCCGGACAATCCCTGGCCCGAATGGCCGCGCGTCTACAAAATGGACTACGGTCAGGAGGAGGCCGCCGCGGTCTTCGGCGCCGACCCACGCGTCTATCTCACCACCGTGAAGAAGTTCATCGGCGGTTCCGGAGGCAAACTCGAAGGCGTCGTCACCGTCGAGATCACCTGGGAGAAGGACGCAAACGGGCGCTTCGTTCCCAAGGAAAAACCGGGCTCCGAGAAAGAGCGCCCGGCCCAGCTGGCCCTGCTGGCGATGGGCTTTCTGGGCCCCGAGCAGCCCTTGCTCGAGCAGTTGAAGGTGGCTCGCGATCCGCGGACCAACGTCCAAGCCGACCACGGACGCTTCGCCACCAGCGTGAAGGGCGTCTTCGCCGCCGGCGACTGCCGTCGAGGCCAGAGCCTCGTCGTCTGGGCCTTCAACGAGGGCCGCGGTGCGGCGCGGGAATGCGACCGCTACCTGATGGGGCGGTCGGACCTGCCGTAACCCGCCGCGTCAAGCGGCCGGCTGAAGCCGCACGATCGTCGCGCCCCAGCCGCCAAACTCGGGGCGCGCCAGGGCGTACCTCGCCACATCGGCACGCCGTTCCAGCAAGGCGTGCACCGTGCGGCGGAGGTTCCCAAGGCCCTTGCCGTGGATGATTCGCACCTCGAGGACGCCGGCCGCTCGGCAGGCATCCAGGTAGTCCGAAACCACCTCCTTCACCTGCGCCGGGGCGAAAGTGTGCAGGTCCAGCACGCCGTCGATCGGAAGCTGAACCGGTTCCTCCGAGGGCTCGGTCAAGCCGTTGCGCCCTCCTTGCCCTCGCGTCCCCGCCAGTAAAGCAAATGCGCGAGATGCGTTCGGGTGCCCATGTGCAGGCGCGCCGCAATCCAGGCCAGGGTCATGGTGGTTTCCGCGCGAAGCCTCCCTGCCATCGCCAGCTTCTCAGGGTCACCTTTCCGCAAGGTTCCCAGCATGGCCGGCTTCCACCCGCGTTTTCGGAGTTCCTCCGCCACGATCCGCTCGGCCTTGGCCTCGGCCGCCTCGTGCACGGCCTCGCCGTAATGGAGCGCCCCGGCTTGCTCGCTGACTTTGGCCAGCAGTTCCTGCCGGAGCGCGTCATCCCCGAGGAACCAACCGCGACGAATCCCGCGGTAGTCCGCGCTCTCCTCCATCCGGCGACGGTTCTCCAGCTCGCGTTCGAGGTGACGCCGGGCGGCGCTGCTGTCCTTTTCCAGCCCGTACTCGCCGAGCAACCGGTCCACCCGCAACCATGGCCAGCGTTGCCCCGTCGGTTGCATGTACTCCGGCCAGCTGCTCCAGCGATACGTGTGCAGCGGTTGCGTGGCGGGGATCAGGCGCGCCCGGACGGGGTTCAAGTGGACGTAGTCGCAAACGGTCCGCAGATAGCCGCGACCGGTTCCGTCCACGACGAGGGACCGGTACCGGCCGCTGAAGAGGTGTCCCACCAGGCCGTGGCGGCGGTTGATGCGATTGGTGAAGGTGCCCAGGAGCCACTTCATCCCCGCCACGAGGTTCGGTTCCGGCGTTTCGACCACGAGGTGAAAGTGATTGGGCAGCAGGCAAAGGGCGTGGAGCTGCCACCCGGTCTTCGCGCAAGCCTCGCCCAGGGTGGCAATGAACACCTCGCGATCCCGGTCGTCCCGGACGATCGGTTCGCGGCGGTCGCCGCGGCTCATCAGGTGGTAGATGGCTCCCGGGTACTGGACCCGCAGCTTGCGCGCCATGGCGGCGATGGTGTGGAGAGGGCGGGAGTTGTCAATACTATTGACTGACCCCTTTGCTCGATTATGCTCCGCCCGTCATGGCCGAGACCGAGACGCAGCCCCCCCCACCGCCTCCGCCGGCGGCAGCCCGGGCCAGGCTTCAACGCACGTTTCTCCAGCCCGGCAAAGGCGATCTCGCCTTCCTCGAGCGTCGCTCGATCGCGTCCGCGCTCGAGGCCCTCGCCGGCTTGATTGAACACGGCACGATCCTCGACCTCGGTTGCGGCATCAAACCCTACCAGGACATCCTCGCGCGCCCCGGCGACCGGTGGATCGGCGTGGATCACCCCGCCTCCATGGCGGGGTCCTACGGCGCCTTCACGTCCGCCGACGTTCTCGCCGATGGCCACGAACTCCCCTTCAAGCCCGGCGAGTTCGACACCGTGCTTTGCACACAGATGCTCGAACACGTGTCCGATCCCGCCAGGGTCCTGGGCGAAGCGGCACGCGTCCTGAGGCCGGGAGGCATGCTTATCCTCACGGCGCCCATGGTCTGGCCCCTGCACGAGGAACCCTATGACTTCTTCCGCTATACCCAGCATGGTTTGCGGCACTTGCTTCAGTCTGCGGGTTTTGAACTGGTCCGTGAGATCCAACGAGGGCGCGGCGCGTCGGCCCTGGGCCAGGCGTTTCTGGACCTGCACCTGGCCCATCGACGGCCTTCCTTCGTGAACAAGGTTTACAAGCAGTGTGTCTGTCGCGCCGTGAACCAGGCCTGCGTGTGGCTGGACCGGTTCGCCCCGGCCTCCCGCCTGGCGCTGGGCTGGGCTGTCGCCGCGCGCAAAGCCGGCAACCCGCCCGCCGCTCGCGCCAATGTGCCGGCTGGGATTCCCCGTGCCGCCGGTTGACTTCCCGCTTCCATCCCGCGCACCTGATGCCGAGCCTCAGCGCTAAACCCGCGGCGGCATTCCCCGCATCTCGTGCCCGGGGGAGTTGCGGCCTGGCCATCTTCACCTGCGTCGGCTTGTGGATCGCGTGGGCCAACCTCGTGGCTCAGGACGCGCCGACGCCGGCCGCGGCCCGGACCTTTCGCTTTGTGAAGCCGCAGTTCACCTGGGAATGGACGCCCGCCGATGACACGTTTCGCCTCGCAGACTCCCAGGCGCGGACGATCCTCTCCGGTCGCCTCCAACCCGCGGTCCTGGTCGAGATCACCGCCACCCGCGAGCGGGTGTGCCGGCCGGGGAAGGTGCGTTCCGTCGATTCCGACGACGCATCGCTGCGCGTGGAATACGAAGGCGTGAACAACGTCGCCTCGTTGTCGCTGACCCTCGACTTCACCGAGGCCGGCATCTGGATCGGCAGTCCTCGTTACGAGACCCCCCGGGCCGAGGACGTCGTCAGCCTGTCCTATTTTGGTGCGGGTGGGCCAAGCCCCGAACCTCTCCTCGCCAGCAGCCACTTCGTTGTGCCTGGTCTTTGCATGAACGCCGGGGTCAGCCCGGTTGTGTCGGGCCTCGCCGGCCAAACCATTCTGGCGTCTCTCGGTTCCGCCGCGTGGCAGGGAGGCCTGTCTCAACAATGGGGGCTCCCGGCGCATTTCTTCGCCGGCTTCAACGCCACCGGAGCCCCCAACGCGAGCGGCGCGTTCACGCGCCTGCTGTCGGACGGGTACTGTCTCGGTTTGGCGGAGTTGCCCTCGGGGGACGTTCGCCTGGAAGTCCGCGGCGGCAAGGCGCGGCTTGAAATGGGCTACCGCAGCGATCTTTGGGGCCAGTCGCGCGGACCGGGGACGCTGACGCTGGGCGCGCCGTTGCTGTTGACGGTGGCGCGGACATGGCACGAAGCCGTTCGGGAGTACTATCATGCGATGGCCAGCCAGGGGATTCCCGGATGGCAAAGACCTGAGAAGCCATCACGGCGCCTCGAGACCGCGCTGCTCCCGCAGTTCAACACCTGGGGAGCACAGGTTGCCATGGGCAAGGCTTGGAGCCGCTTCGACCAACCGACGCTCGAGGCGATCTACGCGCAGCTCCGTCAGTCCGGACTCAAGCCCCGCATGTTCGTCGTGGATGCGACGTGGGAAGGCGAGTACGGCACTCTCGAACACTCGCCGACGCGCTTCCCCGGCTTCGAAGAGTTCCTCGACCGCGTGCGCGCCGATGGTTACCGGATCGGGCTGTGGGCCGCCTTCCTGCGCTGCGAGAATCCCGAGGCGCACGGCCTCACGCTGGAGAACGTGTTCCGGACTGCCGACGGCACGCCGATCGCGCGGTATGAAGGGACGAAGCGTTACTATCTCTTCGATTTCACGCAACCCGCGGTCGAGGCTCACCTCCGTGCCCGCGCCGCCGCCTTCGTCCGACGTTACCGGCCCGACCTCGTCAAATTCGATTTCGGCTATGAGCTTCCGGCCCTCGGTCTCGCGGCGCCTTGGGACCGCCGCTACACGGGAGAGAAGCTGCTCTTCCGCGCGCTCGACATCGTGCTCGGCGCGATGCGCGCGGAAAACCCGGACCTGGCCGTGATGTACTACGGCCTCTCACCTTTCCTCGCCGGGCATATGGACCTGCACAGTCCGGACGATCTCTGGCTCAATCCCGGGGATTATGCGCTCGAGGCGAACCGGCGCTTCCTCTTCAGCAGTCTGCTCGGGGAGCTGGGAATCCCGACGCTCGGTTCGACGGGATACGATTGGTCCTCCGCGCCGTCGATCTGGTTCGATGCGGTCATGATGGGGACGTTGGGGTCACTGCAGTCCTTCACCGGTGATGAACTCGACGAGCGCCCATCTCCGGTCCAGCTCGCCAAGTACAACGGCCTCGTCCACCTGATCCGGCCGGTGGCGTTCTTTCGCATTCAGCCTCTCGACACACGCCCACACAGCACCCTCCATGGCGCCAACGCCGCGTCCTGGGTCCGGTTGGAGAACGGAAGCCCCGTCATGTTCGGGCTGCGGGACCGGGACTGGGCCGGTCGGGCGACCGTGACCGGTCATCTCGGTGCGGCAAGCTCCGGCGGCAGTGTCGTGGCAGGGTCGCTGACGGAGCTCCCGCTGGACACGACGCCGCGGCTGGGATTGGTGCCCTTCGGTGCGGGAGTGCTGACGCTTCAGCGCACGCACCAGAGCACCCGGGCGGTTAGGGTGACTCACGTCTTCCGCGGACAATCGCTGACCAACCAGGTGCATCTGGTGGCAGGGCCGCTCCGGCTGCCCTTCGCCGAGCGGACGGAGGCGGGGGACGCGGTCGAGTGGATCGCGGTCGACGTCGAGCCGTAAGCGATCGGGCCGGGCCGGTTCGACGTTCCCATGAACCACAGCCAGACAGGGCGGGCACTCTGCTGCCCGCCGCGTCCGGCGCGCTGGGGACCGTGCGCCCTACCTGGGAGGGCCGGTTCCTGGTCACGGCGCATGGCGGTGGGGCCGGGGAAAGGCCGGCAGACCCGCGCGGCCCGGCGGTGAGCGGATGAGGCTTGCGGGAGCCGAGAGCACAATACTATTGACCGACCCCTTCGGGAGTTCGCTTGCGAAACAGGGCCGGTCCGACTGAGACTGCGACGTGCCCGAGGGTTGGGGCCGGTGACGCGACAGGGCCGCGCGGTGTGCTATCCTCATCCCTCGAACCAATGAATGCCGTTGCCGTGAATCTGCCCGAAGCAGCCAACCTCGCGTACGTCGAACATCTGTACGCCGAGTACCAGGCGCGTCCGGAGTCCGTGCCGGACCCGTGGCGCCGTTACTTTGAAGGCCTGGTCAACGGCGGTCCGCGGAACGACGGTTTTCGCGGAGCACCCCGCTTCACCCGCCGCAGCCTGTTCAACCCGGTCGGCGGCACGATCTCTGGCCCGACGGACGTCCCGGCTGCGGCGGACCTGGAGAACCTGCTGCTGCTGCAACACCGCGTCGACCGCATGGTGCGCGCTTACCGGACCCGCGGGCACATTCTGGCCAAGGTCGATCCGCTCTCGAACTTCGTCCCGTACGTTCCCCAGCTGGACCCCCAGTTTCACGGCTTCTCGGGCGGGGACATGGCGAAGGAGTTCTACCTGGAGACGCTCCGCAAGGACGCTCGCATGCCGCTCCGGGAGATCATTCGCCGCCTGCGGGAGATCTACTGCGGCTCGATCGGCGTGCAGTACATGCACATCGATGACCTCCGCATCCGGCACTGGCTCCAGGAGCGCCTCGAGCGCTTGCCGGGCGAAGGCGAACTGCGTCGGGAGACGCAGTTGCGCATCCTCACCCGGCTGACCGACGCGATCGTCTTCGAACAGTTCATTCGCAAGAAGTTTGTCGGCGCGAAGAGCTTCTCGCTCGAGGGCGGCGAGACCCTGATCCCGATGCTGGATCTGGCGATTGAAAAGGCCAGCGAGTTGGGCGTGCACGAGATCGTCCTGGGCATGGCCCACCGCGGGCGCCTCAACGTGCTCGCGAACATCATCGGCAAGAGTCCGCGGGAGATCTTCCGCGAGTTCGAAGACAAGGACCCCGACCTGTATCTCGGCGGCGGCGACGTGAAGTACCACATGGGGTACAGCAGCGACTACCTGACGGCCGCCGGGCAGCGCGTCCACCTGTCGCTGTGTTTCAACCCCAGCCATCTCGAGTATGTGAACCCGGTGGCCTTGGGGCGCGTGCGGGCGAAGCAGGATCGCGCCAAGGATGCCGATCGTTCCCAGGTCATGGCCCTGTTGATTCACGGGGACGCGGCGTTCATCGGCGAAGGCGTGGTCCAGGAATCGTTGAACTTGAGCCGCCTGGCCGGCTACCGGAGCGGCGGCACGGTGCACATCCTGGTGAACAACCAGATCGGGTTCACCACCCCGCCCAGCGAAGGCCGGTCCACGCTGTACGCCACCAGCGTCGCCCGCATGCTTCCCGCGCCCATCTTCCACGTCAACGGCGAGGACCCGGAGGCGGTGGCGCGCTGCATCCGATTGGCCATGGAATTTCGCCAGCAGTGGAAGCTGGACGTGGTCATCGACATGTACTGTTACCGTCGCCTGGGCCACAACGAAGGCGACGAGCCTTCGTTTACGCAGCCCGAGCTCTACCGCCTGATCGAACAACGCCCGCCCGTCCGCGACGCCTACCTCGAACGGCTCCTGCAGCTTGGCGGCATCACGCGCGAGGAGGCCGATGCGATCGCGCGCAAGCGGTACGACTGGTTGGAACAACACCTCAGCGAGGCGCGCAGCAGCCACGCCGGCCAGCCCCCGAGCAGTCTTGAAGGCGTCTGGCGCGGCTACCGCGGCGGTCCGGAGTCGGAAGCCGACGATCCGGAGACCGGCCTGCCGGCAGCCACGCTCGCCGACTACGCCGTCAAGCTGAACACGGTTCCCGAGAACTTCACCGTTCACCCCAAGCTGGTCCGGCTCCTGGAGCAGCGTCGGGAAATGGGCGCCGGGAAGCGTCCGCTCGACTGGGCGTCGGCCGAGGTACTCGCTCTGGCGAGCATCGCCGCGGCCGGTCACCGCGTGCGTCTCTCGGGACAGGACTGCGAGCGCGGCACGTTCAGCCAGCGCCACGCGGTGCTGCATGATTACGAAACCAGCCGGAAACACTGCTCCCTGCAGCATTTGCGCGAGGGCCAGGGACCGGTGGAGATCGTCAACAGCCCGCTCTCCGAGATCGGTGTGCTCGGCTTCGAGTACGGGTACAGCCTGGATACGCCGGATGGTCTCGTGCTTTGGGAGGCGCAGTTTGGCGACTTCGTGAACGTCGCCCAGGTGATCATTGACCAGTTCATCGCCAGCGGCGAAGACAAGTGGCGGCGGCTCAGCGGCGTCGTCATGCTGCTCCCGCATGGCTTCGAGGGCGCCGGACCGGAGCATTCGAGTGGCAGGCTCGAGCGTTTCCTTGCCATTGCCGCCGAGGACAACCTCCAGGTCGCCCAGCCGAGCACGCCCGCGCAGTGGTTCCATCTCCTCCGGCGGCAGATGTTGCGCAAGTGGCGCAAGCCGCTCGTCGTCATGACGCCCAAGAGCATGCTGCGGAGCCCGAAGGCGGTGTCGCCCTTGAGCGAACTCGAGAGCGGACGCTTTCAAACCGTGCTCCCCGACCCGCGAGGAATCAACATGTCCGGGGTGCAGCGGGTGCTCCTCTGCAGCGGCAAGGTGTATTACGACCTCGAAGCCCGGCGGCAGGAACTCGGACGCGACGACATTGCCATCCTGCGGATCGAGCAGCTTTACCCGTTTCCCAAGGCGCGGATCGAGGCGCTGCTCGCCGAGTGTCCCGACGGCACGAACGTCATCTGGGTGCAGGAGGAACCCGAGAACATGGGCGCCTGGCGGTTCTTGCGGGTCACGGTCAGCATGCAATTCCTCGACCGCCTGCCCTTCTCCGGCGTCTGCCGACCGGCTTCTGCGAGTCCTGCGACCGGATCACCGGGAGCCCACCAGATCGAACAACGTCAGATCCTGGAGCGGGCCTTCGGCGGAGACGATCACGCCCTCCGCCCGCGCACCGAGACGATTCAAAGCACGAAGGAAATGATCCCAACCCCTGCCTGACATGGCCCTCGAACTCACTGTCCCCTCGGTCGGAGAATCGGTTACGGAAGTCGAAGTCGGCGATTGGCTGAAGCAGGAAGGCGAAGCCGTTCGCAAGGACGAGGCCGTGGTGGTGATCGAGACCGACAAGGCCACGATGGAGATCTTCGCGCCGGCCGATGGCATCCTGAAAGGCATCGCGAAGCCCAAGGGCACCAAAGTCGCCCCGGGTGACGTCGTGGGCTTCCTCGAGGCCGGAGCTCAGCCCCCGGCCGGCAAGCCGGCAGCGCCCCCGCCCGATGCCAAGCCCGAGACCGCTCCCTCCGCGGGAGGAGTTCCCCCGACCCCGGCACGTTCAAAGGCCGCCGCGGAACCGCGGGTGATGCCGGCCGCCGCGCGGGTCATGGCCGAGAAGGGCCTCCAACCGGACCAGGTGCCAGGCACCGGGCCCGGCGGCAGGGTGTTGAAGGAGGACGCCGAACGCGCGGCCCGGGATACCCAGGCGTCAGCTCCCGCCCCCACCCCTCCGCCTTCCGCGCCCGCGGCTGCCCCCGCCGCCGGAGCCGAGACGCCGGGCTCGGTCGAATCCGCGCAGCCAGGACGCGAAGAGGAGGTGGTGCCGATGAGTCTCATCCGGCGCAAGATTGCGGAGCGTCTCCTCGTCGCTCAGAACACCATGGCGTTGCTGACCACCTTCAACGAGGTGGACATGTCGGCCGTGCAGCAGCTTCGGGCGCAGTTTCAGGAGAAGTTCCAGGAACGCTACGAGATCAAGCTGGGATTCATGTCTTTCTTCGTGAAAGCCGTGATCGAAGCGCTCAAGGACACGCCGGCTCTCAACGCGGAAATTCGCGAACAGAGCATCGTCTATCGTAACTACTTCGACATCGGCGTGGCGATCGGTGGGGGTCGCGGGCTGGTGGTCCCGGTGGTCCGAAACGCCGAGCGGCTCGGCCTGGCCGAGATTGAACGGACCATCGCGGATCTCGGCAAACGCGCCCGGGAGAACAAGCTCAAACCCGAGGAACTCACCGGCGGCACCTTCACCATCACCAACGGCGGTGTGTACGGTTCGCTCCTGTCCACCCCGTTGATCAACGCCCCCCAGAGCGGCGTGCTGGGGATGCATGCCATCCAGGACCGGCCGGTGGTCCGTGACGGACAGGTGGTGATTCGTCCCATGATGTACCTGGCCCTGACCTACGATCATCGCATCGTTGACGGTCGCGAGGCGGTGACGTTCCTGCGCCGGGTGAAGGAACTGGTGGAACAACCCGCCCGGATTCTGATCGAAGCGTGAAAACCCACGGATCCAACGGCGCCCTGCTCGGTCTCACACTGGCCGGTCTCCTGTCGGCAGCTCCGGCCCCGGCGACCGCGGCGAGCCAGGTCATCGCCTACATCGGGACCTTCACGGGGCCGAAGAGCCAGGGCATCCATGCCTATCGGTTCGAGCCCACGAGCGGTTCCACCACCGCGCTGGGTTGTGTTGCCGAAGCCAGGCACCCGGCTTTCCTTGCGATCCACCCGGGAGGTCGCCTGATCTACGCAGTGAACGAAGTCGGTGACTTCCATGGGAGCAAGGCGGGCGCGGTAAGTGCCTTCTCGGTGGACCGCGCGACCGGTCGGTTGACCTTGTTGAACCAGGTGTCCTCGGTCGGCGCGGGCCCGTGCCATCTCTCGGTGGATCGTACCGGCCGATGCGTGCTCGTGGCGAACTACGGGGGGGGCAGCGTGGCGGTCCTCCCGATCCGGGATGGTGGACGGCTGGGCGAGGCCACGGCGTTCGTGCCACACACCGGATCGAGTGTGAATCCACAGCGACAACGGGAACCGCACGCCCACTCGATCAACCTGTCACCCGACAACCGGTACGCCTTCGCTGCGGACCTTGGGATTGACCAGGTGCGCATTTACCGGTTCGCGCCCGAGGCCGGGACCCTGGAACCTCATGACCCGCCGGGGGCGGCGTTGCCCGCCGGCTCCGGGCCGCGGCACCTGGCGTTTCATCCTGACGGGCGGCGCGTGTATGTGATCAACGAGTTGCTGAGCACCGTGGCGGTGTTTGGCTACCGGGGGGACAGGGGGGTGTTGGAGGCTGGGCAGACGGTCTCGACGCTGCCGGCAGGCTGGCAGGGACGGAGCACCACGGCGGAAGTCGTGGTTCACCCCTCGGGCCGGTGGCTGTATGCGTCCAACCGCGGCCACGACAGCCTGGCGGTCTTCAAGGTGTCGGCGGCGGATGGCTCGCTGGACTTGGTGCAGCATGTCGCCACGGGCGGAAAAACGCCCCGCAATTTCGCCCTGGATCCCACGGGCGGTTACCTGTGGGCCGCCAATCAGGACTCGGACTCGATCGTGCTGTTCCGGGTCAACACCGAGGACGGTCGGCTCACCGCGACGGGCCAGACGCTGAGCGTCGGTTCGCCGGTTTGCGTTCGTTTTCTTACGATCGACGAGGCCCCGTAGCCTCTCGTTGGGGGCCTGGGACGGCCCGTGGCGGCCGGCAGAACGCCAGGCACTCCAGGCGACGCATGCGCCGCGGGGGGAACGGTTTGACTTGGGTTTTGGTAAAACCTAGATTCGCGGCGATGCTGGCGATTCACACGGCAGCGGGTACCCAGTCCGACCCCGCCGCACCGTCCCCGGAACACGCTCCCTCCTGGAAGGAGATCGTGGCTCCGGTGGAACCGTTCATGCGCGCCGTGGCCCAAAAGCTGGCGGAGCAAGTGGACGCGTTCGAGCCGGCCATCGCTTCCCACGCACGCTATGCGCTGAGCAGTCAGGGCAAGCAGCTTCGTCCGGCCCTGGTGGGGCTGAGCGGGGAAGCGGTCGGCGCCGTCAACCAGGATCACGTGACGGTCGCCGCCATCATCGAAATGGTCCACCTCGCCACGCTGGTGCACGATGACGTCACGGACGACGCCGAGATGCGACGGCGCCGTCCCACCCTGGCCGTGCAGTGTGGCACCACCACCTCGGTGCTCCTGGGCGATTGTCTTTTTGCGCACGCGCTGGTCCTCGCGGCCAGCTTTCCCACTCCGGAAGTGTGCCGGGCGGTGGCGGCAGCCACCAAGGTCGTGTGCACGGGTGAGATCATTCAAACCCAGGGTGGTGCACGGTTGAACGCCGACCGCGAGGCCTACTTCCAGGTCCTGCGCATGAAGACCGCGGAGTTGTTCGCCTTGTCCTGTGAACTGGGCGCGCGGATGGCCGGGGCTGCCGATGACGAACGGGAGGCCCTGCGCAGCTACGGCCTCGCGCTGGGCACCGCCTACCAGATCTACGACGATTGCGTGGACCTGTTCGGGGATGAAGCCCGTGCGGGGAAATCCCTCGGCACCGATTTGATCGGCGGCAAGCTCACGCTTCCCCTCCTGGTCAGCCTGGAGCGGACCCAGGGTACGGAGCGCCGCCGGATCGAGAACATGCTTCGCGACTGGCGTCCAGAGCTCCTCGAGGATCTCCGCGCGACACTCCGGCGAACGGAGGCCCTCTCGGAGTCGGCGGCGGTGATTCGCGATTTCTGCCGGATGGCCCGCGAAGCCATGGACGACCTTCCGCCATCGGCGGGCCGCCGTGCCCTTGCTTGGACCACCGAGTATCTCGCGCGGCAGACGGAGACGCTCACGGCCTGTGCCGGAGGGTGATCTCCCGTGACGGCCGCAACCGACAACGCGACCGACGCCACGGAGGAACGTGAGCTCGTGGCACGGGCGCAGGCCGGCGACCTGGACGCCTATGACACCCTCGTGCGCCGTCACCAGGAGCGGATCTACGCCACCGTCTATCACATGACCTCGAACCACGAGGACGCCGCCGACCTCGTGCAAGAGACCTTCGTCAAGGCGTACCGCGCCCTGAAGTCCTTCAAGGGCGACTCGAGCTTCTTCACCTGGCTCTACCGCATCGCTGTCAACAAGACCATCAACCAACTGAAACAGCGGAAGCATCGAGGCCAGGTCAGCTTGAACGACCTCGACGTCGGCGCCGAAAACGACCCGGACCTGGTGGCGCTGATCTCCGACCGCACCCCCCGGCGGGATGTGACGTTGCGGGAGCTCCAGGAGAGATTGAACATGGCCATGCAGCGCCTGTCAGAGGAACATAGAATGGTTGTTACCCTGCACGACATCCAGGGCCTGAAGCACGAAGAGATCGCCAGCATCATGAAGTGCAACGTCGGGACCGTGCGATCGCGCCTCTTCTACGCCCGTCAGCAACTGCAGGGTCACCTTGGTGATTGGATGAAATGACGGGATATGCAGCGTGGAAATGAACCGTTCGCCGCAGTGCGCCAGCTCCTGGCACTGAAACGCCACGAAGCTCCCCCTCCCGGCTTTTTCGATCGGCTTCCGGGCCAGATCCACCTCGCCATCGTCACGGCGGAAGCCGAGCCACCGGGGACCTGGCTCGACCGGTGGCGCGCCGCGTTCCATTGGCGGCCGGCCCTGGCCGGAGCCTTCGCGGTGCTCGCGGTGTCCAGCGTGGTCTGGCGGGCCTCGCAGAGCCAACCTCCCCATGGCATCTCTTCCGCGCTGCTCGCCGACGGCCAAACCCGCATCACGTTGCCCCGCGAGTTGAACCCCTGGACGGCTCCGCTCCGCGCCGAAACCGTGCGGTTTGTCGGAACGGTCGAGCCCACCGAACGTCTGAGCGTTCACCCCGTGGCTGCTGCCAGCGGACCTCCTCGTGACCTGTTCCGGCCGCAACTCGGTTCCCCGCTGCGGGCCTCCTCGCGATGGTCTCGGCTCTCCGACGTGGCAGTGACGAATGTCACCTGGCGCTGATTCCGGTTCGCAACGGTCCCTGGACAGGAGGTTCCTTGGGGCAACCACCGGGCATCACGCGGTGCCGTCGGCTGAAGGGCTGGTGGGGAGGGTAAACACCGCAACGCCACGGCCCGGCCCGCGGATCGAGGGGAATGCGCCTGGCGTCCGAGGCTCGCCTAGTAAGTGCGCACGAAGACCATGGTCATCCCGTCGCTGGTGAGCAGCAGTTCGTCGTCCTGGATGATGGCCGTGGCCTCCTTGCTCCGGCCTTGATCAGACTGGAATTTCACGGTGTAACGCGAGCTCGAGCCTTCGCGCTGCCACGTTCCCTTGCCCGAAAGATCAATCTGCGGCACTCCCGGCAGCGCGGCCGGAGGGGCGGCGGGCGGAGCGTCGGGTGGCGCTGTCTGCTGCGGGCGCCGCATGCCGTAGCGCTCGGCGTATCCGGGCGGGAGCTGGTTCAGGTTCGGGCCACCCTGAGCCGCCTGGGCGGCCTGCTGCGCGGCTTCGAGGGCGCCCTTCGCCTGTTCCACGAACTGCTGCGCCTGCGGGCTAATGTCGATGCGCAGCATCAAGGAGTTGTCCGGGGCTGCCATCACCTTGAGCAGCGGGATCCACACCATCAGCATTTGCTTCAGCTCGGCCATCCGCTTGGCGGGCATGTCCGGGTTCTTCTTGCGGGCGAGGGTGAAGGTGGCGTGCGGGTCCAGTTGCCACCAGCCAAGGATCTTCTCTTCGGCGTACTTGGTGGACTTGCCGGTCTTGAGGTACTGATACAGGTCCTTGAGGGAAAGCTGCTGCAGCTCGGACATGACCTCCGCGTTGTTGAGCAGCGCGACGATCTTCGGGTGCTTGATGACCTCGATGACCGGCCCGCGCGTCTGCAGCAGGTTCAGGAGGGTGGTGTCCGTGGCGATCTCCTTGAACTCCGGGCGCTCGCCGAAGGTCAGGAAAGCGGGATAGTTCGCCATGCGCTGCTGGAGGGTGGCGTAGTTCTGGTAAATCATGCCGAGGACATCGGACGCCTGGTAGTACGTGTTCGGCACGGGATCGATGGCCGCCAGGGTCTTGTCCAGTCCCGAGCTGCTGACGTCCTGGCGGGCCGAGCTGAGGAACCTCTGCATCGCCGGGCTGTCGTCCGAGGTCACCTGCACCACCGGGTAGCCGAAGATGTAAATGACCAGGCCCACGAGCAGGGAGTAAACCGCCCCGCCCATCAGCCCCACACTGAGACCCAGGCGCTGGTTCAATCGTTCCCAACGGATGCGCGTGTAGTCATCCGTTGCGTACTTGAAGTGCATGGCCACCTTGTGGTGCACCAGGAAGGACAGGCCGACGAACAGCAGGGCGATCAGCAGGAAGACCACCAGCGGCGGCACCACGATGGCCCACACCGGATGCACCAGGCCCACTTTCGGCACGAGCGGTTTGAGCCAGGGCGAGAGGGGCAGGGCCAGATAGGTCGCCACGATGAGACCGACCAAAGCCACCAGAGATCGGATCGCGCCCTTGTAGTAACCGGTTACCGCCAGCAGGGCGAAAATCACCAGGACAATCAGCCAGAGCAACATGGCCGGAACTTACGCCTCCGCCCCTGGAAACGCACGTCAAAAAGTGGCCGTCGCTTCAGCCTCCCGGCGCCTGGGCGTAATGAGCATCGACCTTGGCCGCGACGTCGCGGAAGCCGATGTCGATCTCGTAAAGAAGCTTGTACTGCTCCATGGCCGGCCCGGTCTTCCCCATCGCCTCCAGCGCCGTCCCGAGCGCGTAAATCAGCTCTTTCTTCTCGTCGTCGAGCACCTGCTTCTCCTTGATCGCGTTTTCAAAGCTGCGGGCGGCCAGGTCGTGCATTCGCAGCCGGGCGAAACACTGGCCCAACCGGTAGATCGCCTGAATCCGGACATGCGGGTTGTTCTGGGCCTTCTGGAATTCCTGGATGGCCTCCTTGGAGCGGCCCAGGTTGGCGTAGAGCACACCGAGTTCGAAACGCAGTTGCAGGTCGTTCGGGTAGCGCTCCACCCGCTGCCGGGCCTCGGCGAGCATGTAATCCTGCTTCTCCCGCCGGAGCGTCTCGACCTGCGGAGCGTGCTCCGGGTTCTCCGGATCGAGCTGTGACAGCAGGTGATCGTAGCGCCGCTCGCGGGTGCGGGCGATGGCGCGTGCCAGCGTGGGGTCGTTCATCTCCCCCTGCTGGACGCGGGCGTAAGCCTCCAGGGCTTTGTCGAACTGGAGTTTCTCCGTGTAAAGCTCGGCCACCGCCCGCCACAGGCGCAGGTTGTCCGGTTCCTCAGCGAGACGGGTCTCGTATTCCCGGATGAGATTCGCGGCGGCGTCCTCGGTGTGATAATCCCGCCGCGCCTGTTCGAGCGAGACCGCCTCCTGCTCGTTGCGGAGAATGTCGCGGTACGAACCGCTTCCACCCTCGAGGGCCGCGTAGCCGCCCTCGTTGAGCGTCCGGTTGGCGGCAACGTCCTTCGTGGTTTGAACGATCTCGGAATCGTGGGGGTGCGCGGCCACCAGCGCTTGCATCAGCGCCTCGGCGCGCGCGCCCTGACCCGATTGGGCGAGCAGGCGGGCCAGTTTCAGGCCCACGTCGCGGTCCTTGGGATCCTGTTTGTAGGCGATTTCAAGCGAGAGTTGGGCGGTCCGGGGCAGATCCAAGGCCAGGGCTGCATCGGCCAGGATCCGGTGGGCCGCGACGTTTTGGGGATCCTCGTTCAGCATTTCCTCGGTCAACCGGAGGGCTTCGCGCGGGTCCTTGCGAAGTGCCACCTGCGCCTGCACCTGCCTTGCCCCCGAGCCCAGCATCTTGCGAAACAGGCCGCGTCGAGCCCCGCCGCGTTTGTACTGCGCGGCCCGAAGGGCTTCGCGGCACGCATAGAAGGCGGGTTCCTGTTCCAGGACTTTCGCCAGCAACTCGACGGCGTAATCGAGGTTGTTCCGCTCGAAGGCCAGCTTTCCTTTCTCGTACTGCTCCCTCCAAGCGCGGGGAATCTCGCTCAGATTCTTCTCTGGCATGGCGATAGTTTAAGGGCCGACGGTCGGAACGCCACGTGAAACGGGGACAATATCCGGAAAGGTTCGGCGCGGCTTTCATCCCGCCATCCACCCGCAAGGTTGGACAATGCAAGGGGCGGGTCGCTCACGAAGCGGGCGGCCGCACCGCGCAGTTCGGGGGTGACCCCCGGTGCCGAACCGGTACGATCCCGGTCCACGACGCGTCCATGGGCCACCAGGAATCTTATTACCGACACAACGAAGCTTACGCCCAGTTCCTCGAGAACTGGGACGAGAACTTCTACGGCAAGTATGCGGACGTGCTCCGACCGGCGCGACCCGGGGGGCGGGTGCTGGATGTGGGCTGCGGCGTCGGCCAGGTTTTGAAGCGCCTGGGCGAGGCAGGTTACCAGGCCTGTGGTGTCGAGGTTTCCGAACCCAGCGTGCTCAAGGCCAGGGGACTTGGCCTGGACTGCCGCTCGTATGACGGCCGCCATTTGCCTTTCCCGGACCGGCATTTCGCCAGCGTGGGCGCGCTCAACGTCTTGGAACATGTCGAGGAACCCGAGTCCTTCCTCGCCGAGATGGTCCGGGTGTTGGAGCCGGGCGGCCGGGTGGTGATCTCGAGTCCGAACTTCCTCCGCGCGCTCGGCTGGCGCGATTACCATCCGACGATGCGGGGTCTGGGCAACAAATGGCGCAACCTCGGGCGTGTGCTGGCGAAGCGGCGGCAGATGCGGGAAGCCCCCGAGGCGGTGCGGTTCGATCGGATGTCCCCGATCGTTCGGGAACCGTTCCAGCCCGACGACGACGCCATCGTGAGGACGAACGGGCTTGAGATCGGGTTCTTCCTGAAACGGGCGGGCTGCGAGGTGGAGCAGGTGCTTTGCACCGACCGCTATGTGACGCCGCTCCTGGACCGGATGTTGAATGCCACCCCCTTGCGGTACGTGATGTTCAATGCATTCGTCGTCGCCCGCCGGGTCCGGTAGGCCGTGGGACGGTGGGACGGTGGGCGGTGGGGAGAGGCTGCGCCGAGTCGGGACCCTTGCCTGCGCGGGACGCTCGCCCCACGAGACCGCCGTGGCTACCTACCCCGGAGCGCGGACTTCAGTCCGCAGGAAGCCACGCCGGCGCAGGGACGTCCTGGCGGGCTGAAGCTCGCGCCCCGGGGAGGGCAGGGGAAGGCCTCCGTTGACCCGTCGGGCGGGCAACGGCAGTATCGCGCGCATGCATGCCCCTCGCGGATTCGCTCTCCACACGCTTCTTCCCTGCATCGCTCTCCTGCTTGGCGGTACCCCGGTCGCTATGGCCGGGGAGGCGGTCGGCGCCCCGGCTGAGTCGGGCTGGTCGGCGTTGTTCGACGGCCAGTCGCTCCAGGGTTGGCGGGCGAGCGAAAACAAGGGGTCCTTCCGGGTGATGGACGGCACAATCCTGTGTGACGGCCCAAGATCCCACCTGTTCTACGAAGGCCCGGTCGGAAAGGGCCGCTTCCGCAACTTCGTCTTCGAAGCGGAGGTCAAGACGCAGCCGGGCGCGAACTCGGGTTTGTTCTTTCACACCGCCTACCAGGAGACCGGTTGGCCTCAGGCGGGCTACGAGATCCAGATCAACAACTCCGCCACCGGGGAGGGTGGCTATCGTGAAAACAAGAAGACCGGCAGCCTGTACGGGGTTCGAAACCTTCACAAACAGATCGTTCCGGACGGGGCTTGGTTCCGCGTCGAGATCGCGTGCCGGGGCCGGCGGATCACGGTGCGGGTGAATGACCTTGTGGTGGTTGACTACGTGGAGGCGGCGGCAGCCTCCGGGGCGCCAGCCGCGGCTTCTGCCCGCGAAGGCACCTTCGCCCTGCAATGCCATGACCCCGGAAGCAAGGTGCAGTTCCGCCACCTGCGCGTTCGGCTGCTGCCGGACGAACCCGAGCCGGTCGACGATGCCGCCCCTTACGTGATCTCGCCGGCCCTGGCGGCGCTCCATGAAGGCAACTACCCGGTGATCGACCTCCACACGCACCTGAAGGGCGGCCTGACGCACGACGATGTGGTGCGGCGCTTTCATCGCACCGGCGTCAACGCCGGCATCGCGGTGAACTGTGGCCTCGGGTTCGCCATCACCAACGACGCCGGGATTGACCAGGCGCTGCAGGAGCTCCGGAAGCCGCTGACCTTCGCGGCCATGCAGGCCGAAGGCCGGGAATGGGTGAACCTGTTCTCGCTGCGGGCCGTCGCCCGGTTTGACTACGTCTTTACGGATGCAATGACGGTCATGAACGACCACGGCCGGCGCATGCGGCTTTGGATCCGTAACGAGGTCGAAGTGGGTGATCCGGAGGCATTCATGGACATGCTCGTCGATCGCACCGTGACGATCTTGAACCGGGAACCCGTCGACATCTGGGTGAACCCCACCTTCCTGCCCGACAGCATCGCCGCGCAGTATGACAAGCTGTGGACTCCCGACCGCCGCCGACGGGTTATCGAGGCCGCCGTGCGGAACGGGATTGCGATCGAGATCAACGACCGTTTCAAGCTGCCTTCGGCGGCTTTCATTCGCGAGGCCAAGGTGGCGGGCGCGCAGTTCACGTTCGGGACCAACAACGGCGGTCGGGAAGATCTCGGCACGCTCGACCACAGCGTCAGCATGGTGCGGGAGTGCCAGCTCGACTGGCAGGATTTCTGGATGCCGGGCTGGCAGCCCAGTCGCGCTCAGAAGGCGCTGGCCGCCGGGCGCACGACGATCATGGCACCCTGACCGCACCGGCACGGCCGTTCCCATCCGGCGGCGTGAACCGGTGAAGGTAGGGCGGGCACTCCGTTGCCCGCCGAATCCAGAATCCTCGCATGGGCAGATTCGTTGGGATCAAGTCAAGTTCGGCCGCCCTCCTTCCGAAGCCCTGGTCCCTTCCTTCCTTCGAGGATTCTGTGGGGCGAGGCGCGGGTAACGGCAGATGGGAAATAGCCATGCCAATGTGGATACAAGGGGTGGGAGTGGGTCTGAGGCGCGCCTCGCTAGCGTTTCTGCGGTAGCCGTGGCGTCCTCGGAGAGGTCGCCCTGCCGGTCGGAAAGACGCCCTTGGAGGGTCTCCTTGGCCCCAAGGCCAGGCGCGATGGCCATGAATCCATCTCGCCGGGTCGGGGGACCCGGCCTACAGGTTGTAGGCCCGGTGCCCTCACCGGGCGGTTCATGGGAAGTCTTCCTGGCTTGGCGACCGGGCGCATGGTGACCATGAACCCGTCCTACCGGCGGGCAGCGGAGTGCCCGCCCTACCGGAAATGGCGGGTCAGGGGAAGGTGGCCGCGCCGATCGGTCAAGATGAGCATCATGGCACCTGCAGGCTTGCCGTTCCAGGCGACGCGGGGAATCGTTGCCGCGATGGCAACCGAACACGATCTGTTGGTGCTGGGCGCGGGGCCCGGTGGCTACGTGGCCGCAATCCGGGCGGCGCAGCTGGGCTTGAACGTGGGCTGTGTCGAGCGCGAGCCGGCGCTGGGCGGAACGTGTCTGCGCGTCGGCTGCATCCCGAGCAAGGTCCTCCTGGAGTCGTCCGAGCTTTATCATGCCGCGCGCCACGACTTCGCCCGCCACGGCATCAAGACCGGGCAGGTCGAACTGGACCTCCCGGCGATGTTGCGGCGCAAGGAAACCGTGGTCAGCACCCTGACCAAGGGGATCGAGGGGCTCTTCAAAAAGCACAAGGTCACCCGCTACACCGGCCAGGGCCGGCTGGCAGGCGCGGGGAAAGTCGTCATCGAAGGCAAGGATGGCGCCACCGAGATTCACGCCCGGCACGTCCTCATCGCCACGGGCAGCAAGCCCGCCGCGCTTCCGGGTGTGGTGCCTGACGGCGACCGGATTGGCACCAGCACCGAGGCCCTGAGTTACGCGGAAGTGCCCGGGCATCTGGTCGTCATCGGGGCGGGCTATATCGGGCTTGAGCTGGGGGCGGTGTGGAACCGGCTCGGTTCGCACGTCACTTTCATCGAGTTCCTGCCGCGGATTCTGCCAGGCATGGATTCCGAAATCGCGACCGAGGCTCAGCGGTTGTTCACCCGGCAGGGCCTGGAGTTTCGCCTGGGAACCCGGGTTGCCGGTGTGCGAGTTGAGGGCGGCCAATGCCGCGTGGAGATTGTGGAAGCGGCCCCCGTCCTTTGCGATCGGGTATTGGTGGCCGTGGGGCGTGTTCCCGTCACCGAGGGCCTCGGTCTGGACACCGTCGGGATCACGGTCGATGAGAAGGGGCGGATCCCGGTCGATGACCATTTTGCGACGCGCGCCGGCGGTGTGTACGCGATCGGCGATGTGATCCGTGGGCCGATGTTGGCCCACAAGGCCGAGGAGGAAGGCATCGCGTGCGTCGAGCATCTGGTCACGGGCGCCGGCCACGTGGACTACAACACGATTCCGGGCGTGGTGTATACGCATCCGGAGATCGCCTCGGTGGGGCGGACCGAGGAGCAGCTCCAGGAAGCGAAGACGGCCTATCGCAAGGGTATGTTCCCGTTCATGGCGAGCGGGCGGGCCCGTGCGCTCGGCCAGACGGATGGCCGGGTGAAGGTCCTTGCCGATGCGAATACGGATCGGGTCCTCGGGGTGCACATCATCGGTCCGCGCGCGGGCGACCTCATTGCCGAGGCAGGGGCCGCCATGGCATTCGGTGCCAGCAGCGAGGATATCGCGCGCGTCTGCCACGCGCACCCGACGCTGGCTGAGTCTTTGAAGGAAGCGGCACTGGCGGTCACGGGCCAGGCGATTCACGTGTAGGGCCCGGGCGCGAACGCGCCGCCTTGTCAGGCCGCGGAGCACCCGGAGCGGCGGGCAGCGGAGTGACCTCCCTACCTGTCTCTGGCGCCGATCGGGTGCCGGCCGTTGTCACTCATTCGTAACAATTCTGTCGTGGAGCCGTAACCCCTTCCCGCCATCGTGCGCTCACGGATCAACGACAACGCACATGAACGCACGATTGCTACGATGGACAGCCGCCGGCGCGCTGGTGTCGGCCTCCCTGGGTGCAACCGCCCAGGCTCAATCGGCAGATGCCCTCCTCGACAAGCTCGTCGAGAAGGGCGTGCTGACGGCAGATGAGGCGGACCAGTTGCGTGAAGAGTCGGACAAGGGTTTCAACACCGCCTACGCCGTGAAGAGCGGCCTCCCGGATTGGGTGAGCGCGCTCAAGATCAACGGCGATCTGCGCGGTCGGTTCGAAGGTTTCTACGCGAACGCCGAGGGCGGCCAGCAGGCCAGTTCTCCCGACTGGGTGGACCGCAACCGCTGGTGCTATCGGATGCGGCTGGGGGTGGTCGCGAACATCCAGGACAACTTCGAGGTGGGCTTCCGGCTCGCCTCGACCGACCTCGACAACGCCGCCGGGATCACGCGCGGAACCGATCCGATCTCGATCAACCAAACCTTCGGCAACAACGCCTCGAAGCACGGGGTGGGGATCGACCTCGCCTACATGAAGTGGTACGGCCTCAACCGTCCCGACCTGAGCGGCGCTTTCACGTTCGGCAAGATGGAGAATCCCTTCGTGTTTTCAGACATGGTGTTCGACGGCGACTACACGCCGGAGGGTTTCGGGCAGCAGCTTGCCTACACGTTCTCCTCGACCCAGGTCCTGCGGGTGAACGGCGGTCAGTTCATCCTCGATGAACTCGGCAGCAGCAGCGCGGATCCGTACCTCTTCGGCGGTCAGGTCCGCCTGGACAGCACCTGGAGCAAGCGCGTCTCCACCAGCCTCGGCGGTTCGTACCTGGGCATCTGGAATTCCGAGCAACTGACCTCGGGTGCCGTGCCCGACATCAACGCCGGCAACGAGCGCTACGTGACCACGAGCGGCACCAGCCGGAGCCTGGGTGCCCCCGTGCACGGGTTCAGCACGTTCGTCGCCGACCTCGGCCTCACGTACACCCTGGACAGCTTCCCGATGTACCCGGGCGCATTTCCGATCCGGGTGTTCGGGGACGCCATGCGCAACTTTTCGGCCGACAGCGACGCCAATGAAGGCTACGACCTGGGCATCCAGTTCGGCAAGGCCGGCAAGAAGAAGACCTGGGAGCTCAGCTACCGTTACAAAGTCCTCGAAGGCGATGTGTGGTACGAGGAACTGGTGGATTCCGACTTTGGCGCTCTGTATCGCGACCCGGCGCCGGCGACAGCCACCCGGGCCCGCAATCTTGGCACCGGTTACTGGGCCGGGACCAACGTCCGCGGCCACGTCGTCAAGGCCGGCTATTCGCCGTACGACATGCTCACCTTCAACGTCACCTGGTTCAACGCCGACCTCATCGAGGAGGCCGGGAACGGGACCGATAGCAACATGAACCGGCTCCAGGTGGACGCCGTGTTGAAGTTCTGATCGCGGCAGTTGACCCAATCTCAACGCACCCGAAACCGCAACGTCACACGAAACCATTCAAATCCACGGGAGACAGACACACGATGAAAACGACGCTACTCAAGAACAGCCTGTTCCTTGCGACCGCGGCCCTTCTCTCGGCCGCGCTGCAAGCGGGCAGCATCACCGTCAAAGGGTCCGACACCCTCGTCATTCTCGCCCAGAAGTGGGCCGAGGTTTACATGGGGAAGAACCCCGACACCAAGATCCAGGTCACCGGCGGCGGCTCGGGCGTGGGCTTCGCGGCCCTGCAGAACGGTCAGACGGACCTCGCCAACGCCTCGCGGCCAATCCGGGCCAAGGAGATCGAGTCCTGCATCAAGGCCTTCGGCAAGCGGCCCAAGGAATACAAGGTCGCCCTCGACGGCCTCTCGGTGTACGTGAACAAGGACAACCCGCTTGAAGAGCTGTCCCTCGAGCAGTTGGAGCAGATCTTCACCGGGAAGACCAGGAACTGGAAGGAACTCGGCGGCGCCGACGCCCCCATCATCCTTTACAGTCGCGAAAACAGTTCGGGAACGTACGAGTTCTTCAAGGAGCACGTCCTCAAGGGCAAGGACTTCGCCGCGAGCGCGCAAACCATGCCGGGCACGGCGGCGGTGCTCCAATCCGTTGCCAAGGAGAAGAACGGCATCGGTTACGGAGGCGCCGCGTACGGGGAGGGTGCCAAGCACCTGAAGATCAAGAAGACGGCGGCCTCGGAGGCGGTCGAGCCTTCGGAGGAAACCGTGCTCAACGGCAAGTACCCGATCTGGCGGTACCTCTTCGTGTACGTGAACCCGGCGGTGGACAAGGGGGAAATTGCGGCCTACCTGAGCTGGATCCGCAGTGACGACGGCCAGAAAGTGGTGAAGGACGTCGGTTATTTCCCCATCCAGCCGCAGTTCCGCACCAAGTGAGTCCCGAGGCGCGTCCGCGCCGAAGGGACACTTGATCCGCAGTTCCTCCTGCGATCATATCCGCGGACGGGCGGGCGATCGGGCCGATTTCAGGATCGCCTGCCCGTTTCCGCTTCCAGGTCGAGGGCGGTAACGCACGAGCCATGACGAAACGACGGGTCGCCGAACCGCGCCGGACGCTGGGTTGGATGGGACTCCATCGGGGTCACCGCGCCAACCCGGTCGAATGGCTGGCCGAGAAGACCATCCTGATGGTCTCGCTCACGGCCATCCTGATGATCTTCCTGATCTTCCTGTTCGTGGGCCGCGAGGCCTGGCCGATCTTCGCCGGGACGATGAACAGCTCCCTCGCCCAGGAATACAAGGAGATCATTCCCGTCGAGGATTTCCAGAAGACGCCGCCGGAGAAGCTCCGGGCGTACCTGGGCCTGACGCGGTCGCAATTCGAACAGATGGACGAAGAGACCTTGAAGGACCTCATGGCGATCCGCATCGAGGCCAAGGCCGAAGCCCCGGATGACAGGGATGCCAACGTCAATACCACGGAGTGGCGCTACATCTTGAGGGCGCAGCAGTGGACCGGTTACGAGCGACCGGAGTTCATCTGGCAGCCCGTTTCCCAGATCCACAAGTACAACATCATCCCCCTGATCATTGGCAGCCTGAAAACCACCCTGGTGGCCTTGCTCTTCGCCGTGCCGCTGTCCATCGCGGCGGCGATCTATGTCTCGCAACTCGCCAATCCCCGCGCGCGCGAGTGGCTGAAGCCGGGCATCGAACTGCTCTCGGGCATTCCGTCGGTGGTGATGGGCTTCTTCGCCCTCATTGTCATGGCTTCGTTTTTCCAGCGGATCCTCGGGTACGAATCGCGCCTGAACGCGTTCGTGGCCGGGATCGCGTTGGGGTTGGCCGTTATTCCCGTGGTGTTTTCGATCGCCGAAGATGCCTTGACCAGTGTGCCGCGCAGTTATACCGAAGCCGCGCTGGCTTTGGGTTCCAGCCGTTGGCAGGCCGCGTGGCAGATTGTGCTGCCGGCGGCGCTCCCGGGAGTTTTTGCGGCGACCGTCCTGGGCTTCGGCCGGGCCATCGGCGAGACGATGATCGTTTTGATGGCGAGCGGCAACGCCACCATCGTCTCCTGGAGCCTGTTTGATTCGACCCGGACGATGACCGCCACCATCGCGGCGGAGCTGGCGGAGACCGTGGTGGGTGGGCACCACTACCGGATGCTGTTCATGATCGGTACCCTGCTGTTTGCGGTCACGTTCGTGTCGAACCTCGCCGGCGACCTGGTGATCCATCGGTTGAAGGGCAGGCTCGAGGGCAAGCGATGAACTCCACTCCCCGCACTGCACCCGAGCGTCGCCGGTTCAAGTCCGACACGTTTGATGTCGTTTCTTTCCTCGGCACCGGGCTCACCGGCGTGGCCACCTTGCTCATCCTGGCCATTCTCGCCGTCATCCTCGGCAACGTGCTTCTCCAGGGGAGACTCGGCCTTTCGCCAGGCTTCATCTTCGGCAGCGCCAGCGAGGACATGTTCGACATCGAGAAGGCCGGTGTCTTTCCGATGGTCTTCGGCACGGCGGCCCGGGTGATCCTGATGACCATTTTCGTCATCCCCGTGGGTGTCACCACGGCGATCTATCTCACCGAGTACGCGCACGCCACCTCGCCGGTCACCCGGATCATCCGTGGCGCCGTGAACAACCTGGCCGGCGTCCCTTCGATCGTCTTCGGCTTGTTCGGGCTGGGATTCTTCATCAGCGCGGTCGGCGGCGGGTTGGACTCGTTGTTGCACCCTGGCAGCGTCAAGCCGGTCTGGGGCAAGCCCGCCCTGGTGTGGGCCTCCCTGACCCTGGCGGTCATGACACTGCCGGTGGTCATCGTGGCTACCGAGGAATCGCTGAAGGCGATTCCGGTGGGACTGCGCGAAGCGAGCCTGGCGCTGGGGGCCACCAAGCTTCAGACGGTGGTGAAGGTCGTGCTGCCGCAGGCGTTGCCGGGTATTCTGACCGGGGGCATCCTGGCCGTCAGTCGCGCCGCCGGCGAGGTGGCCCCGATCCTGTTCACGGGCGCCGCGTACTACTATCCCTGGCTGCCGTGGTCGTTGACCGACCAGTTCATGGACCTGGCCTACCACGTGTTCGTGCTCTCGACCCAGTCGCCGGACATCGAAAAGACGCGTCCGATCCTTTACGGGACCGTCGTCGTGTTGCTTCTGCTCACCTTCGCCTTGAACGTGGTGGCGATCCTCATTCGCGCCCGCGTTCGCCGCAAGATGCGGTCGATGCACTGAACCCCGCTGCTCATGTTTGCTTCTGCCATGCCCCCGCTCAAGGTCGAGGCGCCCCGCCCGGAGGCCGCGTCCAATCCCGGGAATCCGGCCCTGATCGAAATGGACCGCGTTTCGCTGTATTACGGGGCTTCCAAGGCCCTGAAGGAGATATCCTTCAACATCCCTGAGCGCTTGGTCACCGCCTTCATTGGCCCTTCCGGCTGCGGCAAGTCGACCTTGTTGCGTTGCCTGAACCGCATGAACGACCTGATCGACAACGTGCGCATCGAGGGCAGCGTCCGGATCGGGGGCGAGGATATTTACGGCCGCGACATCGATGTCATCGAGCTGCGGAAGCGCGTGGGCATGGTGTTCCAGCGCTCCAACCCGTTTCCCAAGTCCATCCACGAGAACATCGCCTACGCCCTCAAGCTCCAGGGGATCAAGCGCAAGGCCGAGCTGAACGAGGTCGTCGAGCGCAGTCTTCGGAGCGCGGCGCTGTGGGACGAGGTCAAGGACCGGTTGCACGGCAGCGCCATGGGCCTTTCCGGCGGACAGCAGCAACGCCTCTGCATCGCCCGCGCGATCGCGATCAAGCCCGACATCATCCTGATGGACGAACCGGCGTCGGCCCTGGACCCGATCGCGACCTCGAAGATCGAGGACCTCATTCTGGATTTGAAGAAGGAGTTCACCATCGTCATCGTGACCCACAACATGCAGCAGGCCGCCCGCATCTCCGACCGCACCGCCTTCTTCTATCTGGGCGAGCTGATCGAGTACGATCTCACGCCCAAGATCTTCACCAACCCGGCCTGCAGGCAAACCGAGGACTATGTCACCGGACGCTTCGGTTGAGCCCGCTCCTTCGGGCGCCTGGCAGCCATACGCCGTGGCCATGGACCGGACCCCGGCCGGTCCCCCGGCCGCAGCGTACGCGAGCAGTCCGTGCCGATGGTTCAGGACCTCAGCGCGTCGTGGAGTTCATAGCTGCTGCGACCGCGGAGCGGTTGCGGTCCCGGAACGGGCAGGCTCATGGATGGAGAGCCACCTGTTCCTTGCGGACCTGCTCCGTGACCATGAACCAACAAGCGCCGCTAAAGCGGACGCACTCCAAACGCTTCGCGCCGCTCCAAGGCACGT
>CAZHUS010000071.1:0-43052 GCA_964535555.1 uncultured Verrucomicrobiota bacterium | reverse complement strand
GGTTTTGAAAACTACAAGCCACGAATTTGTCCGGTTTTGAAAACTACGCGACACCCTCAAAGAGAGACATTGACGCGGGAGCGGGGCTCGGTAGGCTCTTGCCCGCCTTTGGACTGGGGTCGTAGCTCAGTTGGTAGAGCACCACAATGGCATTGTGGGGGTCAGGGGTTCGAATCCCCTCGGCTCCACCAGTCCAAAACAAAGGACAATTCCCTCGGAGATAGGCATTTGTGCCAACTCCTTCCGCTTTTTCCTCGACGATTTGATACTCACTTGCGACCGCGTTGGTGCGAGAACCAGTTGCTCCGGGTGTGATCGGGTACCGCCCCCAGTGCCAACAATCCGGTCGACTCGCCTCCTTCGGGGTGCCAAGGCCGCTTACCGTGGGCGAGGCTCGCAGCGGCTGCAGGGAGGCCGGCTGATGAGACGCCGCGCTGCACCATGCGAGAGTACGGTACCGAATTGCCGGCCACAGGGGATGTGCGCAGCCGCTCGTGGCGGATCGCCGCACCCGCACCGTGGACGGCAACCGCTACCCGACCTTCGAGGTCTGCGATTACACCTGACTACCCTGCCGCGGATCACGCTCGCCGAGGCCGCTGCTGAGATGATCGAACTGCGCCGGCAGGCCAAGGCGAGCGGCCCCTACCTGACGGACCTGCGCTGCCGAATCGGACCCTTCACCAGAGCCTTTCCCGTCCATCCGGCGAGCGTCACCACAGCGGACTGCCAGGAGTGGTCCGGTCTGGCTGGCGGGCCACACGTGGCGGGAACGCGCGCGGAGGATCGTTGGCGCCCAAAACGCCACGGCCGAAGCTGCTGGCCTGCTTCCGTGGCGGCATAATGGGCTTCGTCACTCGTTTTGCACGTATCGCGCAGCGGCCACCAAGAACGTCCCGCAGACGGCCCTGGAAGCCGGGAATTCCGCGGTGACCATCATCTCCCACTACCGAGCCCTGGCCACCGAGGCCGAAGGCCAGGCGTGGTTTTCGATCATGCTCAATGCGTTGTCCTCGATCCGGAAGGCTGGCCGCTCCAAGTCCTTTCCATTGAAACGAACGAAACTCTCGTCTATCAGCTCTCGGACAAACCATGCAGACGATGAATCGCGACCTTGGTGGAAAGCACACGGCGGTCTCGCGTCGCGCGGCGCTCGGAATCGGCAGCGCTGCGCTCGCGGGCTTCGGTGCCGCCATTTCACGGGCCGGCGAGGCACCCAAGGCGAAGGTGCTCCCGCCGGAGGCACCGCGCCCCGCGAAAGGACTTCGGGTGGCCACCTGCCAGTTTCCGGTCAGCGGCGACATCACGGAGAACGCCCGCCACATCCGCGATTTCATGCGCTGGGCGGTGAACTCCGGGGCGCATCTCCTCCACACCTCGGAAGCCTCGCTCTCCGGCTACGCCGGCATCGATCTTCCATCGCTGGACGGCTACGACTGGGAGTTGCTCCGCCGTGAAACGACTGCCATCCGCGGCCTGGCGAAGGAACTCGACCTCTGGCTCGTGTTGGGCTCCACGCATCACCTCGATGCCCACACCAAACCGACCAACAGCCTTTACCTCATCGGACCCGACGGCGGACTTGTCGACCGCTATGACAAGAGCATGTGCACCCGCGGCGACCAGAAGTTCTATTCCGCCGGCAACCACTTGGTCGTCCGGGATATTCGGGGTGTCCGTGTGGGGCTGGCCATCTGCTATGACATCTGCTGGCCGCAGATCTACATGGCCTACCGGGAACGGGGCGTGACACTCATGATCCACTCGTTTCACAACGCCCGCGGCAAGGGGGAGGACTGCCTCGATGTGCTGAACGTCCGGCAGGTTCCCACGCGCTGCGCCGACAACCGCCTGTGGGCCGTCGCCAACAACTCCTCCCAGCCCTACTCGCACTGGGGTTCTTTTGTGGCCCGGCCGGACGCCACCATCGCCCAGCATTTGCCCATCAACGAACCGGGCATGCTGGTCCACGACTTCCCCGATGGCCTGTCGGAGCGGGGCTGGTATCACAACGAGCAGCCGCTGCGTCTCCGCGAGGGCGAGCTCATGACTTGGGGGCAGCCGAGCCAACACCCACGCCAGCTCGATTCCCGCGCGGAACCGTGAGCCATGCCGAACGACGAAGATCCGTCATGAATCCATCCTCCGTGATTGGCGCGAGTCTCGCCGGGTTCGTATCGCTGCCGGCGCTGCGCTTTCTCCCGCCACTGCTCGCGCTGGCCACAGCTCTCGGCGCACAGCCGCCCGCGGCTCCTGCGGCCGTGCCCCGCCTCTTCCACGTACGCGACCATGGCGCAAAGCCGGACGATCACTCCGACTCCGGCCAGGCCATCCGCACCGCAATCCAGGCCGCCATCGCGTCCGGTCCGGGCGCCGAGGTGGTGCTTGATGCGGGGGTCTATCGCGTGAAACCGCCGGCGCCGCGGGAAACCTGTTTCTCGATCCACCAAGCCACGAACCTGGTCCTGCGTGGCGCAGGCAAGTCCACCAAGATCATCATCACGGATCCGGCTTCGGGCGGCTTCGGCTTTGGCCTGAGTCAGCAGGTGACCCTCCGCGACCTGGTGCTGGACTACGACCCGGTTCCGTTCTGCCAGGGCGTCATCCGGGCGGTGGACGTTGAAACCGGCTCCTTTGAACTGGAGGTCGAAGAGGGCTACCCGACGCCGGACGCCGAGAACTTCCTCAAAGCCGTCGAACCATATGGCAAGTGGGGCATGATCCTGGACCCCGCCACCCACCGAATCCGCGCCGGCACGCCGGACCATTACATGACGCCGCGCTGGGAACATCGCGGCGGACGGATCTGGCGATTCTTCACGGCCGACGAACATCATCGTCGCAACCTGCAGCACATGCGCGTGGGTGACGCCTATGTCCACCTGGCTCGTGGCCATGGCAGCGCCGTGTTCGCCCAAGGCTGCGACGGCATCCACATCCAGAACGTCACCGTCCATGCCTCGCCCGGGCTGGTCGTCGGTCTGGTCGGCAACCGCGGCGAGATCCGCGTGCAGGGATTGGAAGTTCGCTTTGCTCCGAACAGCAGTCGTCTGCTGACGGCCAATGCCGACGGCGTGCATGGTCAGCAGAACCGGAGCGGCCCGATCATCGAGGACGGTTACTTCGAGGGCATGGCCGACGACGCCGTCAACCTCTACGCCCCGCCCCATGTCGTGCGCGAAATCCGGTCTCCCAACCAATGGCGGGTTTCGCCGGGAGCCCTGATCCTGCCGGGCGACCGGTTGCAGGTGTTGGATCCCAAGACTGGTCGCCTGCGCGGGGAAGTTAAAGTCACCGGCGGCAGAATCGAGCAGCGCGCCTTCCTGATCGAAGTTGACCGCCCCATCGCCGGGTTGGTCGCCGGCGAGGACCATCGCACCGCCGACACGCTCTACAACCTTGATGCCTGCGGCGCCGGTTTTCGGATCCGCCGCAATCACATGAACGGGAACCGGCGGTATGGCTGCCTGCTCCGCGCCGGTAACGGGTTGGTGGAGGACAATGTCTTCGAGGACACGACCGGGGCGGGCGTGGTGCTGACCAACGAGCCCGACTGGCCGGAAGGTCCGGTGCCATGGGGCATCACGATCCGGCACAACCGCTTCATCCGCGGCGGCACCTGCCTGGGCTATGCCGACTCGCCCCACGGCGCGGCCCTGGCGGTGCGGGCGGCGAAACTCGGGCACGGTCTGGCGAACGCGGAGTCCATTCGGGACGTGCTCGTCGAAGACAACGAAATTCGGGACCGCGCCGGGAGCGCCCTGTTTGTTGGCGGCGCCACCGGCGTCACCGTGCGGAGCAATCGCATCGTTGCCGGGGCTCAGGCCGAGCTGCGGCGCCAGGGGCCGGCGATTCTGCTGGAGCGCAGTTCTGGCGTCGTTCTGACAGATAACACGGTCTCCGACCCGCGTCCCGGAACCACCGCCGCGGTGGAGATTGGGACCAACGTGGCACCGGGTGAAGCGGGCGTCCGGATTTCCGCTCTGGAAACCACCCTCGCCGAGGGAGCCCGAGCGATCCAGGACCATCGCCTCGCGCCCCGCGCACCTGACCGCCCGTGACTGCCAACTCAGCCTGTAAGACGGAAGGTGATTCGCGCCAAACTCAAGGCGATGAAAGCGCAGAACAAGCTCCGCGCCTGTGCCGCTAAAGCGTTTAAAATGAAACCTCGCGAATCTCGCTTCCTCCGGCTCATAACGATGTCCCTCCTCGGGTGGTTCGCTCCCCTGGCCATCCTGCTCAGCCAGGGGGGCACTCTTGCTGCCGCGCCCGCGGTCGAACTGCTCCGCGATTCGTGGGGCACGCCGCATGTCTTCGCCACGACCGAAACCGATGGCTTCTTTGGCCTGGGTTACGCCGCGGCCGAAGACCGATTGCTGCAAATGGAACTGATCCGGCGCAAGGCCGCCGGCCGCCTGGCCGAGGTGTTCGGCCCCGACTGGGTGAATGCCGACCGCGAGGCGCGCATCGCCGGGCACGCGCCCTACGCGTCCCGGGCATTCGCCAAATTGCCCGAGCGCTGGCAGGAAGCCCTGCGCGCCTATGCCGCCGGCGTCAATGCCTGGCGCGAGGCCCATCCCGAAGTCGTGGCCCGCCGGTTCAAACCGCTCGGCGTCCAGCCCGAGCCCTGGACCCCCGCGGATTGCTTGTTGGCGGCACGCGGCATCCTGTCGCTCGGCTCACCGTTCAACGCGGCCCCGATCGAGGATTACCACCGCTTCCAGGAACTCGTCGCGCACGTTGGCGAGGCCGAGGCCGAACGCCAGTCCGGCCTGGTGATTGACGACTCCGCCGCCATTGTCTCCGAGGCGGACATGGCGAAGGACGAAGCCGTTTACCAGCGGCTGAAGCAGCGTCCGCGGATGCCCGGCTTCAACCTCCGGCCCGCGGGCGGCGGTGAGGAGGGGCGCAAGATGAGTCACGCCTGGGCGGTGAGCGGCCGGAAATCCACCACCGGCAAACCGATCCTCGAAAGCGATCCGCAACTGCCGTTGTCATCGCCTCCGTTCTTCTACGAGTTTCATTTGGCCGCCGGGAAGATGGACGCGCGCGGCCTGGGCATTCCCGGTTGTCCCGGGCTGTTTATCGGCTGGAACCGACGCGTCGCCTGGGGCGCGAGCGCGTTGGGGGTGGATTCGCACGTGGTCTTCCTCGACCGGCTCACGCCCGACGGCAAAGGCTATACGTTCGAGGACAAGTCGGTGCCCTTCGAGCGGCGGCTCGAACGCATCGAGGTCAAAGGCGGTCAGCCCGTGATCCAGGAAGTGTTCACCAGCCGGCACGGGACCGTGTTCAACTCGCTGGTCCCGTCGCCGCGCGCCGGTGAGGCGTACCTGCTCTATGACGCGCAGACGATGGACGCCGGCGCCAGCGCCCGGATGATGCTCGAAGTGATGGACGCCGGGAACTGGACCGAGTTCCGGAGCGCCCTCGGGCATTACTACTCGCCCGGCCTGCACCTCGTGTATGCGGACGTGGACGGCAACGTGGGTTACCACACGATGGTCCATCGCCCGCTCACGGTCAGGTCGCCGCGTCGAGCCTTGGAAGGCTGGACGGGGCGCGAGGAGATTCGGGGCCGTGTCCCCTTTGACGAACTGCCGCACCTGCTCAATCCCGAGTCCGGCTATGTCAGCCACGCGAACAACCTGCCCGTCGGTTCGTGGTATCCCTACGACCTCGGGTTGGCCACCGGCGGCACGGGGCACACGAGCCGGTCGCTGCGGCTGCACAAATTGTTGGAAGTCGACCGCAAGTTCTCGGCCGAGGATTTCGAGAGCGTCGTACACCGCGACGACGTGAACCAGATCGTGGCGACTCTCCTGCCCATCGCCCGCAAGGTGGCCGAGGAAGACCAGGTGACCGATGCGGCCGTGCTCGGCTTGCTCGAAGGCGTGAAAGGCTGGGACATGCGGGACGGAAGCGCTGACCGGTTCCCCACCGCCCGCGGTCTAGCCAATACGCTCACGCCGTATCGCGGCTCGGGCTTGAACGGCGTGTATGGCGCCGGCAGCGGCGGCGTGGTGAACCTGGCGCGGCAGATCGGCGAGCGGTTCGCAGCCGACGGCTCGACGCCCACCAACAAACTCGTTCGGGCTTACCTCGTGAACTGGCTGCGGGCCTCGGCCGGCGGGGGTGGACGCGGGCGCGGTGGCGCGAACACCTCGGACGAGTGGACGGCACGCATGGCCCAGGGCCGTCCCGCCGGGCGCGATGCGGCCCGCACGATCACCATTCCCTACCAGCGCACCCTGCCGCACAACCTGCCTGCGGTGGACCCTTCGCTCGATATTGTGTCGCCGCCGTTGACATGCCTCGACACCGGCACGATCTGGTCGCAACCGGGCAACATCTACTCCCATATCGTGGACCTGGCGGACGTGGACAACGCCCGCTCGCAGTGCGCGCCGGGCAACGCCGAAGACGGTGAGTATCGCACCAACCAGGTGGACCTCTGGGTCCGGGGCACGATGCACGCCGCACCATTGTCGCGCGCCAAAGTCCAGGCCCTCGGGGTCAAAGCGGAAAGGCTGACGGCCGCTCCTTACACGGGGCCCCTGTCCTCTCCGCAAGACACCGTCGGCGAAGCTCCGCGGGAGGCGCGCTTCATTCCTGCCATCCCGCCGGTGGCGCCGGCTACGAGTGCCGAGGCCAAGCCGCTGCCCGGCCGCAAGCCCGATGACCCGACGCTCGAAGCCGCCTTCCGAGTCATTCTGCGCCAAGGTACTACTCCGCAGGAGGTGGACGCGAAGTTGGCCGAGTGCCGGGCCTACGTGAAAGGCAACGCCGGCTTGACCGAGCAACTCCGCAATGCCGCCTTGCTGGGCGAATACCTCATCGAGGAGTCCGCCGCCGGGCGGTTGAAGGTCCCCTACGGTTCGCCGCACGTGTTTGCCAGGCTCAAGGCCCTTCTCACCGACCTTGGCCGCGCGACGCCTCCCGCTCCCAACGCCGCGCCGAGCCGCCCCGGGGGACGGGCCAACGGGTCCGCAGTTCCGGACAAGGCGGCACTCATGGCCCGCTTCGACAATCCGAAGGACCATCTGCCTCCGTCCGGTGCGGGCGGTACCGAATGGGACGCCCAGTACCGCTGCTTCATCCAGACCGACGAGGCCGCCGTCTCCAAGGGGTTGCCGACCCACGCCGAGGCGGCCCAAGCCATCCTGGCCGACGCCGCGAAGAGCCCGGCCAACCTCGATCGGCACCTGGGCTGGGTGCTCCACATCAAACACTTCTCGCAAGCCTACCGCCCCGACTCCGCGACCACCGCGCTGCGGCAGCTCTACGAGGACCTGGTGAACCTCAAGCTCGGCGGCAAGCCGGCTGAGCAGGCGGGCGGGCTCGCCGTCCCCGGCATCACGATCTACCGCGACATTCCCTACGGCCAGACGCATCCCGAGGCGCAGAAGCTCGATGCGTATCTGGTCAAGTCGTCGCCACCGGCGCCGGTGGCGATCGAGATCCACGGGGGCGGCTGGCGACGCGGTTCCAAGAGCCAGTTCGTTTATCCCGGCGATCTCGTCCGCGCCATCCTGGCCGCGGGCATCTCGGTGGTCTCGATTGATTATCGCCTGACGCCGCAGCACCCGATGCCGGCGCAGACGGAGGACGTGGCGCGGGCCGTACAGTTCGTGCGCTCGAAAGCCCGGGAGTGGAATTTGGATCCCCATCGCATCGCGGCCTTCGGCGGCTCGGCCGGCGCGCACCTGGCGGCCTGGGTCGCGTTGCACGATGATCTGGCCCGACCGGGAAGCGAGGATCCGATCGAGCACTATTCCAGCCGGCTGAGGTGCTTTGTCGCGCTGTCCGGCCCGATGGATCTGACGCGCGTGCGCCCCACGCAGTTGGCGCGGCAACCACTGCGCGGGCAGGACTTCGCCAACGCCTTCACCGCGGCCTTCGGGTGCACCGCGGAGCAGTACGAGGAGGACCCGGCGGTGCGACAACGGATCCGGGACGCGTCACCGGTCTTCCTGGCAACCCGCGACGACCCGCCGGCGTTCGTCCTTGCCGCGTGGACCGAGGATCTGGCCGTGCTGCGCGATCCGCCGGTCCCCGCCGTGATCAACGATCCCCATTCGGCCTGGCACTCGGTGCTGTTGGCGGAGGCCCTGGTCAAGGCCGGCGGAACGGCGGTCCGCCGGATCGGTCCTGAGGTTGGCAAAGATCCGGAGGCCGATGTCGCCGCCATCCTGTCCTTCCTGCGAGAACAACTGTTTTCCACACCCCTTCGCCCATGAAACACGCTCATCTCGTCAAGCCCCAGGGTCCCGCGGCACGGCTCCTCGCCGGATGCGTGGCGATTGCCGGCGTCCTGCTTTCCACCGCTGCCGGTGAGGTCCCGGCCAGGCGCATCGTCCTCGAACCGGAAGCGGGCGCCATGCAGGTCCGGGCGCGGGTGCCCGCGCTGGGCAACCCGGTGTTCGCCCTGGGCATCCCGGAGACGATCGGCTGTCGCGAGGCGCTGCTCGTCAACTTCCCCGAAGCCCGCATCGAGTGGCAAGGTCCGGACGCCAGCGGCGTCGTCTCCTGTTCCTGGGGACCCGGCGGGCGGATCTCCTACTCGCTGCGGCTGGTTCCGTCCGAGGATTTCGTGGACGTGGACATGACCATCCGCAACCACACCGAGTTTCTCTGGCGCGAGGTCTTTGCTTTCAATTGTCTCAATCCCATCGACGCCCCGGCGTTCAAAGACTGGAAGCTGGACCGGACCTACATGAGCAAACAGGGCCGGCCCTTCCGCATGTCGCAGACAACGCGCGTCAAAGGGCACATGCCCACGGTGGGCTTCTATTTGCCGGAGCAAGTCGCCGCCGGAACGGAATCGGTGTTTGTGCGCGGCTTCGGCGCCACGAGCCCGGATCGCACCGACGGTTCATGGATCGTGACGCTCTCCGAGCCGGCGGGGTCCTACATGGCGGCCGCGGCGATGGAAACCGCGTTTCTCTTCGACAACCTCGACCGCTGCTGCCTGCACGCCGCGCCCGGCTTCGGCGATATCGGCCCTGGCGAGGCGAGCACCGCTGTCAGCCGCGTTTACCTCGCCAAGGGGACGCTGGAAGAGTTCCAGAAGCGCCTGGAAACGGATCGTCAGACTCTGGCGTCGAGGCAGCGGTGGGCGCGGCCGGCCAGGTCCTCGGAGACCGCGAAACCGCACGGGCGGATGGAGGAGATGTCGCCGGACGAGTTGGAAAGGGTCATGGACGCGGCGCCGATCGCGTTCGTGCCGGTCGGGACCTTCGAGCATCACGGCTGGCATTTGCCGGTGTGTTTCGACGGAATCAAAGCTCACGCTTTGTGCGAGCGGGTGGCCGAACGCACCGGCGGCACGGTGCTGCCCACGTTCTTCTATGGTACCGGTGGCGGTCATGTCGGCTACAAGTGGACGCTGATGTTGCCGGAGGCCCGGATCGCGCCGCTGATCGAGGAAACCCTGGACCACCTGGCCCGGCAGGGCTTCCAAGTCGTGGTGCTGCTGACCGGGCATTATCCCAAGGAGCAGGTGGACATGGTCCATCGTCTGGCCGCAGAGGCACAGAAGCGACATCCGCGCGTGCGGTTCATCGGATTGACCGAGCCGGAGATTACGACCCCCCAGCCGGGCGACGCTTACGGGGGCGATCATGCCGCCAAGTACGAGACCAGCATCGCCCTCGCGCTGAATCCCGGCTGGGTCCATCTGGGGCAACTGACCGCCGGACGCGATCCGGATCGAGTCACCTTGAGGGACACGCCGCGGAACGAGGCCTCGACGCACAATCCGGCGCATCCGCTCTACGCGATCCACGGTCAGGACCCGCGCACCACGGCGTCCCGGGACCTGGGCGAGAAACTCGTCGGCGAAATCGTGTCGCGATTGGCCGAGCGGGTGGAAGCCTGCCTGGCTGCGACGCGGAAGTCCCCGCCAACTGCGGCCCCATCGGCTCGGAACCGTCCATGATGACGTCCCTTGAAAGCAGAACCATGACCACTCGCCTCGTTTGTCGCGTCGCCTTGCCGACATTTGACGCCGCGCCGTGCCCTCCGGCTGTACCGGAGACCGAGGACGACCAACAGGCGCTTGACTCTCGGAAACATAGGCGATGGTGGCGCTTTCCCCGTTCTACGAGAAGGTCGAGAATTGTTCTTTTGGGAACAACGGCAACCAGTCGAATACGTTCGGTGCTTCGATGATCTCGAGCCAGTCGTCTGATGACGAGCTGCGCTTTGAGAACACTTCACGCCATGGGGCGCCCGCAGTCCGCTTCCATTGGCTGCCGCAACAGAACCATGGATCAACGCGAGGTAGAGCATGAACGAACGAGAGGGGTCCGTAGCGCTTCAGGCACGGATTGCTCGTTGGCGGTGGCGATGGGGAGCGATTGAGCACGGTTCGGGAGAAGATGCAGAAGGCGCTGATCAGGTAGCCAGGCGGCATCACCGTGAGACCGGCGCCACCGCTTCTGTCCCTGCTGGCTCCACAGCGCCGCGGTCAATCCACGAGACGAGGCGGGCGATCTCGTCCCGCGTCAGCGCGGGATACATGGCGCGTCTCGCCACCGGCGGCATTTCGAGATCTTCCACCTGGTCCTGCACGAAGCGGAGCAGCGGACTAGCGTCGGGACGGCCGGGGACGATGGCCGGTTCGCCGCTCTGACCGCCCTTAAGCAGGGCGGCGACGGTCTCGACGCTTAAGTCGCCCTTCGGCTTCTCGCCGCTGTGGCAGCCCACGCAGGACTTTTCGAAGATCGGCAGAATGTCGCGGGTGAACGCCGGGTCCGCGGGGCTGGCAGCGGCAGCCACGCTTGCGGGTTCGCTTGATGGTTTCGGGGACTCACCACTCGGTCTGGCGTACTTCGCCATGAGCGCTTGAGCCGTTGGAAAGCCCGCCCGCCCGGCCGCGGGCTCGAGTTCGTTCATCAGCGCGAGGGCCGCCCACGCCGTGGCACCGGCGGAAATCCATTGATCCTTGCCGTGTGGAAAGCCGCTGTCGAAGTGTGGTTGCAGCGGCCAGGTGCGCGTTGGCACCCACCACGACCCGTCGGCGAACTGGGTGCGCAGCAGGAAATCCGCGCCGCGACGGTAGCGCTCGTCGCCGGCCGGGACCCCGCCCACTTCGTGCAGGACGAAGAGCGTCAGGCCCGTCGCCCAGGCGTCGCTGCCCAGCGTCGGCAACGGCGCCCAACCCCCATCCGCCCGTTGGGTGGCCAGAATCTCGCGCACGATCTTCTTCAGTTCGGCCGGCCTGGCTCCGGCCCAGCCCAGCCCGAGCAGGCGATGAATCTGTTGATTGGGATCCTGGGGCTCTGATCTTGTCAGCCAGGCTCGCGCCTTGGCGAACGTCCGCTCCAGGTCCACCGTTTTCAGGGGTTGAGGATATTGCCGCAGCGCGCCAAGCGCGAATGCGGCGCCAATCAGCTTGCCTTCCTCCATCGGCGGGCGGCGGTCGAAGGCGGGGAACGAGCCGTCCGGAAATTGCGAGCTTGCCACATACCAGACCAGCGCTTCGGTGAGTTCGTCGGGCGCGTAGCCGAGGTTTCTCAGTCCCCACAAGCCGTAGCCAAGGCTGGCCGGAGAGTCGGGGGTCGGCTCGACCAGCTCGTAGGCGGAATCCCGGCCCTTCGACAACGAGGCCTGCTGCACCTGGAGTTGGCGGGCGAGCGACGCCTCGTCGAGGCGGAAGCCGCGCTCGCGGGCACGACCAAAGGCTACCGCGGGCAAGGTCTGATGGTGGCAGGAGACGCAACCGGCTTGCTTGACAAAGCCGTTGGCCAGAAAACCGTCGGACGAGCGCTGCAAGACCTCCACGGCACGTTGCACGGAGTCCCGCAGCACCGCCGTCCGATCCGCCGGGTCGGTGGGAATGGCGTTGCGCGGGAAAGCCTTCTCCCGCGCCGCCGCTGGGCTGTTGGTAGCGCCTTGCGAGCGGAGATACGCCACCAGCGGCGTCTCCCCGCGCTTCAGGGCCCAGTCGAGTGAGGTGTGCCCGTGGCCCGTCGTTTCATTGACGTTCAGTCCCCGGGCCAGAAGCGCTTGGGCCACCGAGAGGTCGGCGGTCTCGGTGTAGGCGGACCAGACCATCGGAGGCGTCCGTTCCCCAAACGAGGTCGTCTGATGCAGGTCAGCGCCGTGCTCGATCACCAAGGGGACGAGGCGGCGATGGTCCGTGTAGAGCAGGTTGTTGAGCGCGTGGCCGAGGAAGCCTTCGTCGAAATTCACCTGTCCACCCCGCCGGACCAGTACCGCAAGCCATTCGCCGCGCCCCGTGAAGGCCGCCGCTGCCACGGGCGTGAACCCGTTGGTGCCACCGGGCGCCGCGCCGCGACCGAGGAGCAGCGCCGCGGAACGTGGGTCGCCATAGTAGATCGACAGTGCCAGCGGGCCTAAGAAGCTCACCGCACCCAGACCGGGATCGGAAGAGGGAAAGAGCAATCGCGGTGCGTTGGCGTCCGCGCCGGCGTCGAGCAACCGTCTCACACTCCGGTGCGCCTCCGGCCGGGCGGCGGCGGAATGCAGCGGGGTCACACCGAAGACGGACCTGGCGTTCGGATCCGCGCCCGCCCGGAGCAGGTCGCGGACGATCTGCTCGTCACCAGTCCCGTAATGCAGTGGCGTCGCTCCGGCGAAGTTGGTGGCGCGCGCCTCCCACCCCGCCGCGAGCAGGCGCGCGACGAGCCGGGCGTCGTTCGCGAGCGCCGCCCAGTGCAGGGCCGTGTTGCCGCGAACGTCACGCCCGGCGGCCTGGCCGGAGCCCTTCAACAGCGCGTTCACCTTCGCGGTGTCACCGGCCCGTACGGCTGCGATCAAGTCCGGTGGCGACTCGGTGTGGGCCGTGCGCAGCAGGACCAGGAGCGCGCACAGGGCGGTAGTTATCGTGGAGACGGTGTGGGTTCGTTTCATGGCTTCGCGATGTCTGGGTTCATAGCTTCGCCCCCGCGTCGGGCACGCAATGCGGCGTCGCCTTCGCACATCGCATTGAGAAACGCGACCCGCTTCTCGGCCGGCTTTTCCAGCGCTAACCGAAACATAACTCCTGCGCGGCTCGGATTCACGGCTGCCTGCCTTCCGCCTTGTCCTTCGCCTCCGCGGCGGCGATCTCCTCCCGGGACGGCGCGCGCGAGGCGTGAACCGCACCAGTGCTGTCCCACGAAATGGGATGCTGGCCGCCGGTTTGCGTTAGTCGGGCCGGACTCATAAGGTCTCTGAGCCGAGCTTATTCAAAGGGCGGGCGCGTTGCCAGCACTGGATTCACCCCTGGCTGGATCCATGCTCGGGGACTGCGCGGATGCTCAAACGGCGCCGCCGAGGACTCGAGCCGTGGAGGCGGTACGCCCGGTCTGGGGTGAGCCGTGTCTGGAAGGGCCGTTGCGCTCGCGGCAAGGTCTTTCCAGGCTGAGACTGCCGTGGGCGGGGCCGCTGACCAACGCGGCACTCAACGGGTCGCCGTCGGGGTCACTGTCGTTGCCGAGGACACCCGGAGCCGCCACCGACCGCGTGTTGCTCAGCTACGGCCCGGAAACCAAGGAACTCTGCGAGGGGCCGCGTCAGGCTGTCGGGGCCCCCCTCGATCTGCTTCGGCCTGAAGAACCCCTGACGGATGCAGCCCTAACCGCCTTCGAAAGCGGACAGAGGATGGAGAACCTGCTGCGGGGAAACCGGGCGCTCCAGCCGAAGACCGACGCCCAGCGGGCTTTGCAGACGCAGGCGCAGCAGCTTGGCAATGACCTTCTGCTCACCCGCTGGCTCCAAATCGAGCAGGCGCAGATTCCGCTGCCGACGCCGTTCCTGGTGGTGCTGCTCTTCTGGCTGACGATGCTGTACGGGAGCTTCGGGCTGCTCGCTCCGCGTAATGCCACGGTGATCACGGTGATGTTTGTTGGCGCGTTGGCGTTGGCGAGTGCCCTGTTCCTGATCCTGGAAATGAACCGCCCGATGACTGGATTCATGAAGGTCTCCAGCGGCCCGATGCGAAAAGCGCTGGAGCATCTCGGCCGTACAGGGCACGTTGCGCTTCGAGTGCAGCCTGAACGCCTGCAGGCCTCGGCGAAATCCCGCGGAGGGCCGAGTTCTCCACCTCGGGCTTCTCAACAAGCGCACGCGGACTGGCCGCTACCGCTGAAAGAACGACTTTTGTTCCTGTGCGTTCGTGGTAGGATCTCGGATGTGAAGTCATCAATGGAAGGTCCTCCTCATGAATCCCCCTCGTCACCTCGTCGTCACTGCTGGACGGTTGCTCGGCTTCACCGCGTGCCTCTCGGTGGGGACGATCATCCACGCGGCACCAGAACCGCCGATTGAGTGGCCGCGGGTGGTTTACCGCGACGGCGTCACCAACACCTTCTACCAGCCGCAACTTCAGTCGTGGGATTACACGACACTCCGGGCCGTGTGCGCCGTCGCCGTTCAGCCGCGCGGTGCGCCGGGACAACCGACGTTTGGCACGATTCAGCTCACGGCCAAGACGCGCGTGGACCGTGCCGCGCGCACGGTCTTCCTGGAGCAGCTTGAAATCGCTCAGGCCAGTTTCCCATCGGCGGGAGTCCAGGCGGATGCGTATGTGGCGACCCTGCGGTCCCTGGTCCCCCGGGAGATGAAGGACATCTCCCTCGACCGCTTGGAGGCCAGCCTGGCGATTCTCGAGGCCCGCCAGCAGGTCGCGCTGCAACCGCTGAACAACACCCCCCCAGCAATCGTCTTCTCCACGCGGCCGGCGCTGCTGGTGCCCCTGGACGGTCCGCCAGTGTACCGTCCGGTGGAAGACACCGAGTTGGAGCGGGTGTTCAACACGCGTGCCCTCATCGTGCGCGACAAGTCCGGCAGGCATTTCCTCCACCTGTTCGACGGCTACGTGCAGGCGGCGAAGCTGGGCGGCCCGTGGACGCCGGCGCAGCAGGTGCCGGCCCAGGTTAAGAAGGCCGAGTACCAGGCCGTCAAGGCCCGGCAAGTGGACCTGCTGGCGGGGCAGGAAGACCCCCGGACAAAACAGAATCCATCACTCCACTCCACGCCGATGCCCGCGCTGTACGTTACATCGCTGCCCACGGAGTTGATCGTGATCCAGGGCGAGCCCCAGTGGGCCCCCATCCCGCCGACCCAACTCCTGTACGTCACCAACACCGTGTCGCACGTCTTCAAGGCGCTGGCTGATCAGAAGACGTATGTGCTGATCTCCGGGCGTTGGTTCCGCTCCGCCGCATTTGAGGGGCCATGGGAGTTTGTTCCCGGCGCCGACCTGCCCAAGGACTTCGCTGCCATTCCGGATGACAGTCCGAAGGAGAACGTGAAGGCATCGGTGCCCGGCACGCGCCAGGCGGAGGAAGCCGCCATCGCCAACGAGATCCCGAGCACGGTCAAGGTGGACCGGAAGAAGGCCAGGATGGACCCGCCGCCACAATTCGAAGGCTCACCGCGACCGGTACCGATTGATGGCACGCCGCTGTCGTACGTCGTGAACTGCCCGACACCGGTGATCGAGGTGGAAGGCAAGTCCTGGTATGCCTGCCAGAATGGGGTGTGGTTCGTGGCGACGGCAGCCACCGGGCCGTGGATGGTCGCCACGACGGTGCCCGCTGTCATCTACTCGATTCCTCCCAGCTCGCCTCTGCACTACGTGGTGTATGTGCGCGTGTACCGGTACGATGCCGATTTCGTGTGGGTGGGGACCACCTCCGGGTACTATGGGACCGTGGTCGGGTCCGACGGCACGGTGGTTTATGGCACCGGGTACAACTATCCAGCCTACGTTGGCTCGACCGTGTACGTGACCTATCCGGTGACGTACGGGTACGGCTGCAACCCCTGCTGGACACCCTGGGTCGGCTGGTCGTTTGGCTTTGCCGTGGGTTGGGCGATGGCCGACGACTATTACTGGTGGTGCGCCTGTCCGCCCGCGCCGTATTGGGGACCTTACTGGTACTCCTGCTACGGGGCCTACTACAATGCCTACGGTGGGATCACGGCGTGGGGACCGTACGGCTGGGCTGGCACCACCGGTTACATCTATCATCAGAATGGACCGTGGACGGGTGTGAGTCGGGGCGCCGCCGGCTACAATGCCTGGACGGGCAATGAATGGGCGACCTCGTACGGTCGGGCGTACAACTCCACCACCGGCACGCGCGTGGTGGGCCAGCGCGGCGCCGTGGAGAATGTCTATACCGGCAACTACGCCTATGGCGGCCGGGGAGCGTTCTACAACGAGAACACCGGTGCGGCGGGTGCCGGTCGCAAGGTCACCTGGGGCAATGAAGAGACAGGCAAGCAAGGGACAGCCGGCCGCGCCACGGTGTACAATCCCCGGACCGGCCAGGCCTCGCACATCAGCGGCGCCAAAGGTGAAGACGCGGGTGTGATCAAGGTCAACGACCATGTCATCGCCGGCAAGGACGGCAACTACTACCGCCCGGACGGTGAGGGTGGCTGGGAGCAGATCACGAGGCCACCGACCGGCGCGACTTCCAGCCCGGGCTCGTCTGCCACCCGAGCGGGAGGAGGTGCTCCAACGCCGTGGAGCAACGCGCAGCCATCCGCGGCCGAGCGACAACGGGTTCAGGAACTGAACAACGAGTTCAAGGCTCGTCAACAGGGGGCACAGCGCCAGCAGAGCTTCCAACGGAATCGTCCGGCGTTCGGGGGCGGGGGCCGTCGGCGATGAGTGAGGACACGGGCGGAACGCACCGGCATTTCCGGACTTGACCGGCAGGTGAGCGGGGGTGACTGGCATGAAGCAATGCTGAAGACGCGGCTGCCGACGTTCAGACGGTTACCGGTTGTTGGCATTGGGCTCACCAGGTGCGTCCCAGGATGGCGCCCACCAACTCGGGGTGCCGCCCGGCCTCTTCGCGCATCCATGCCTCCGCCGCGAGGCTCGCTTCACGGGTGGTGATCATCGGCGCCGTCTCCCGCCAAGTTCCGCGCCCGCGCGTCCACGCCGGGTCCACCGAATGGCCGCCAGGTCAGGGGGTCCTGAGGCGTTTGCGTGGTGAACTTGTGGGATGATGAGCGGCAGCCATCCTCGCAGCCTTCAGGATGAACGACGCGAGGGTGCCCATTGGTTGAGGAAAGCCAACACCTTGGCCGGGTCGTGGTGGTCGCCCTCCTCCAACTTGCCGGTGTCCTGGGTCGTCAGGGCCTTGCCCTCGGCGTCCAGAACCACCAGCACGGGCAGCCCGAAGCGCGTCGGATTACCGTAGCGTTGGTTGACGTCGGCGTTGTGGCTCTTGTTCACGTCAATCAACACCACTACGAAGTCCTGCTTCAGTTTCGCGGCGATCTGGGCATCCGATTCGAAGAGCTGGTGGAGCCGGTGGCACCAGCCGCACCAGTTCGCGCCGAACATGAGCAGCACGCGCTTGTTCTCCTTCTTTACCCTGGCGAGCGCTTCCTCGATCTGCTTTGCGCCATCGGCCGATTCGTCGTAAATCGCTGGCCGCGCCGATTTGGCCTGCGCATCCCCCGCGAGGCCCGTCGGGGCACTCAGGAGGAGCAGAATCGCCGTGACGGCTGTGGTGATAGTGAGCATCCATCCGGGAATCGAGTTTGCCTTCATGCCGTTTGCGGGATTGAGCCTCCGAAACACGGCGCGGACAAGCCCAACCAACGGGGATTTCGGACCGCAAACGCCCGTCAGCACCTCGACACGCTTGCCCAACCCCATTGGCTGAGCGACGCTCTTCGGCCAGCTCAGCGTTGCCTTGCGAAAGGACTGGCTCATGAACTCTTGGATTCACACGATGTTTCTCGCCCGCCCCTTCTTTGCGACCCTGTTGTCTCCGGTGATGGCGGGGCTCTTCTGGGCCGCGGCCGGGGCGGGTTCGCCTGAGCCGGTTTCCTGGGAACCCGTGGGCTTGTCCGGTGGAGGCGGCATGTTCACCCCCGCCGTGTCGCCCGCCGACCCGGATCTCATGATGCTCAACTGCGACATGAGCGCCGCCTACGTGTCAGAGGACGGTGGACGCAACTGGCGCATGGTGCATCAGGCCCAACTCCGCAGCGACACCCGCTGCCGCCCCGCGTTTCATCCCTCCAAGCCGGGGACGGTCTTCGCTTCGTCGGGCGGTCGACTTCGGATCAGCCATGATCGGGGGAGGACCTTCGCGCCGATGGGCGACCTACGCGACTCCCCGTTTGGCGAAATCGCCATCAACCCAGCCGCTCCGGAGGTTCTGCTCGTCGGCCTGGGCCGCGGCGGCTGCGCGCGGTCGCAGGACGGGGGTTTGACCTGGCAGGTCTGCGTCGGGCCGGGCGGGCGGGTCATCGGTTTTCACTTCGATCGCACCCGGCGGGGACGGACGATGTTCGCGGCGACGGACCAGGGCCTCTGGCGCTCCGACGACGACGGGCAGAGCTGGGTCGAGCGCACCAAGGGTTTGCCGTGGCAGGCGCTCCAGGCGTTCGCTGGCGGCTCCGATCCGGTCGTCGGTGAGATCATCCTGTATTGCGCCATCCGGAGCAAAGAGATGGCGGGAGCCTTTCAAGGGGGCATCTACCGTTCACGCGACCGCGGCGACACCTGGCAGTCCGCGATGGGTGCCGGCCTCAACACCGCGACCAAGCAAGCCGACCCATGGGCTTACGGTCCGATCGCCCAGTACAACCACCTCCTCACCACGGACGCCCGGCCGCAGACTGTTTACGCCCTTAACACGGCCACCGGCTTTCATCCACCGCACCACGACACGGTGTACCGCAGCGACGATGGCGGCGAAACCTGGCGCGCCACGTACTTCCAGGACCCGCGTTTTCCGCAGTTCAACGTCGCTCATGACTACGTCACCGCGTCCACCGGGCAGTGCTTCAAGGGCGGTGAGACCCCCTTTGGGGTCGCGATCTGCAACACCGACCCCAACCGGTTGATCCTGGTCCGCAACGAGCCGCACCTCACGCACGATGGCGGCGCCTCGTGGTTCGTGGGGAGCACCTACCCCGCCGGAGATCCCAAGCCCGGTCCCGACACCGCCTGGGTCTGTAACGGGCTGGTCGTCACCACCACCTGGCATTACTATGTGGACCCGCACCAAACCAATCGCCACTACATCGCCTACACCGACATCGGACTGTCCCGGTCGCTCGACGGCGGTAAGACCTGGCGGTGGTGGAACCAGAAGACTTGGGTTCCCTGGCGAAACACCTGTTACGAGTTGGCGTTCGACCCGGAGGCTGCCGGGACCATCTGGGGGGCGTTCTCCGATGTCCACGACATCCCCAACGACAACATCATCTCCGAGCGCCACGGCCACGATCGCCCGGGTGGCGTCTGCATCTCGCGCGATTTCGGCGCCTCGTGGCAAGTCCAAGCGCAGGGCCTCCCGGCGAAGCCGGTGACCTCCATCGTGCTGGATCCGCGAAGCGCACGCGGCACGCGGACGCTCTACGCCGGCGTGTTCGATGAAGGTGTCTTCAAGTCCACCGATGACGGACGCACTTGGGCGTTGAAAAGGAACGGTCTGGGCCATCCGGACAACTTGCGCGTCTATCGCGTGATCCTGCACGCCGACGGCACGCTCTTCGCCAGCATCTGCGCCAAGCGGCCATCGGCGGGCGCACCACTGATGAGTGAGGGGGTCGGGTTGTACCGCTCCCGCGATGGCGCGGAGACGTGGGAGAAGATCAACGCCTCGCAACCGCTCCTGTACGTCAAGGATTTCTCAGTCCATCCAGCCGACAGCCGACGCCTACTCCTCGGTGCGTGCGATGCCGGGCGAGGCGACGCATCCGGCGGCCTCTACCTGACCGACGATGGCGGCCGGACCTGGCGCCGGATCGGGCGGCAGGGTCCCCAGACCTTCGGCGGCTATTTCCACCCGCAGCGGGAGGGTTGGATCTACATGACGCTGACCGAAGGCGCGCCGGGCGCCGGGCTGTGGCTGTCGCGCGACCAAGGCCAAACGTGGGAGGCGTTCGACGCCTTGCCGTTTTCGAACATCCAGCGCGTCGAATTCGACCTTGCGGATCCGGCCCGGATTCGCCTCGCCACGTTCGGCGGCAGTGTGTGGTCTGGACCCAGCGCCCCTGACCGACCATGAAATCAACCAGCCGAGAGTAAACGGCTGGGGCGCCGTTCCGTATCTCAAGCCGCCGCGCGACCCGACGTCGCTCTGCCCAGGTCGCGGGTGTACTCAGCGTTGGCGCTGACTTCGTCGAAGCACCAGGGGAACATGCCTACAATGACCTGGGTAATCATCCCACGATCACCGCCGTGGCCCGCACCACGAACCGCAGCTTGCTCGGCCTGGGGTCGGACGGCGGCAACTCACCAACCGTGACGGCCTCGGACCCACCGCGGGAACGGAGCGTCCGTTTTTGGGTGTCGCGCTGGCTTCCGGCGCTTCTGGCACCACCTCGGTCTCCGATTTCGAACGTCACAGCCGATCAGAGTCGTGACCGAGAGCCTGGCAACGCGCCGGCCGCGTTTCATCCCTTCGGCTCCGATGGCCGGCAGGGCAGTGACGCCACCAGCTCCTGCAAGGTCACCCGGCCCGCCGCCGAACGCCACGCTTCGTCAATCCGATCAAACTCGGCCCGGAGCCGCTCGCGCGTCTCGTCCGCACGCGTCGCCAGGTCGCGCCCGGCGGCCACGTGAAGCGCCCGGAACACATCGTCGACGCTGATCTGCGAAAGCGGCCTCGCCGGCAGATAACTCCCCTCCCCTCCCGCCGTCTCGATGACCAGGCCCACCTGGGCCAGCATCCCCAGAATCTGGTTGGCCAAGCGGGATGGGACCCCCAGATTCTGCGAGAGCGTGGAGACGGGAGGCGGCCGCTCCCCCCGATGAAAGCACGCGGAGATCTCCGTGATGAGGCGAAGCGCGACGAACTCGCGGCTGCGCTGGTTGACACCTTCCACCTGCCGTTCCTCCAGGTAACTCCGGCGGTTCTGAAAGGCATACGACACCTGCGCCCCGAAAAGCACGATGATCCAGGAGATGTACAAGCCGACCATGAACACCGGGATGGCGCTCAAGCTCCCGTAGATACGGCTGTTGCTGACCACGCGCGACACGTAGAAGAAACTGAACTCCTGGTTGAGCTGCCACAGTGTCCCCGCAATGACTCCGCCGATCGCCGCGGCGCGGACCTGAACGTGGGTGTTGGGCATGAGCAGGTACAAAGCGCCGAACAGGACGCTCAGCAGCACGTACGGCAACAACCCAAACCCGATCTTCATCGCCAGCTCGCCCAACGCGCCGGATCGGCCGATCAAGTCCTCCACCGTGCGCACATACTGGCTGCCGGTGAGCGCGATCGCCGTCGCCCACAGGATTGGGCCCAGCGAGAGCGCAGCCCAATACTGCATGATGCGGGCGAACCACGTGCGGCCCTGGGTCACACCCCAGATGTCGTTGAAGGTCTCCTCAATGCGCGACAGCATGAGGATCGCCACCACCAGCAACGCGAACACGCCGGTGGCGCTCATCGCCGTGCTCTGGGTGTTCGTGACGAACTCCCGGATCCGGGTCGTGATTTCCTGCCGGGTGTTCTCGACCAGCTCTGCTTTGGCAGCCTCCTCCGGCTTCACGCCATCAGCCGTGGGGGTGTTCGTGAAACCGTTCGCGCGCCGGAATCCGAGCCCGTCGGCCGCCGCATCGGGGGTGATGCTTTCCACGAGCTTGGTGACGAAACGGTTGATCGGTTCCTCGCCCTGCTTTTTGAGGAGGCTGCTCGAAATGCCAATGGCCACGGCGAGCATGGGAACGATGGCCAGCAGGCTGGTGTAAGCGAGGGAAGAAGCCCGCACCGGGCATTTGTTGCGGACGAAGCTGCGTCCCACCAGCACCCAAAAATGCAGCACGTGATGGAAACGGCTGCGATCCTCCGCCACCTGCCGTTCCAGGGCGCGTTCGTCCAGCGCCTCGCGCGCCGCGGCATGCAACCGCTTCAGCCTGTCCAGCGCGCGGCCAGCCATGGGTCTCACCGCCACTGGCCGTCGGGCATCGGGCGGGTCTGGAACTGCTGGGGATCCAGCACCACGTGCCGGATTTTCTCTCGTTTCCACGTGTAGGTCACCTGGACCAATCCGTCCTGGGTCTGAATGACGGCGGGATAGGACAATTCGCCGCCCGCGTCCTTTTCAATCTCACAGGCGGCGAGCCACTGCTCACCGTCGGCGGAAACCGCTGCATTGATGACGTTTCGGTTCTCGCTCGAGTGATTGTACACCAGGAGAGCGCGTCCGTCCTTCAACATGACGGCATCCACCGCGCTGTTCGGGTTGGGCAGCACGGTCCGGGTCATGGGTCCCCAACGGTAGTGCCCATCCCTGGCACGGATCTGGTAAATGCGTTCCTGCTTGGTTCGGCAGAGGAGCTGCAGACCGGTGTCCCACTGGAGAATGGTGGGTTGGATGGCCGCCACCGTGTACGCCGCATTCAGCTCGACCCCGCGCTCCCACAGGCCGAACGGGTTCTTGGTCCATTCCATGTGCACCCGCCAGCCCTTGTCCTCGGAACTGCTCCCGCACACCAGGGTTCCGTCATTCAGCTCGATCGGCTTGTTGCGCACCGGGCCCACGAAGCCGTCCGGAAGCCGTCGTTCCTTGGTCCAGGTGACGCCGTCGTCCGTCGAGGACATCACCATGCCCCACCAGGTCTGCGGGCTGGGACCAACCTTGTAGAAAAGCAGCACCTCGCCGCTCATCCGGCGAAAGAGAACCGGGTTCCAGCAAGGATAACGGACCCCCTTCTTGGGCATGACTCCCGAAGCCACCTCTTCCGGTTTGCTCCACTGGGTTCCGTCGTGCCGCGCCAGCCAGATGCTCACATCCAGCGCGCGCTCGGCGGTGCCTCCGAACCAGGCGGCCAGCATCCCTTCCGGCAGTTCAACAAGGGTCGAACTGTGACTCGAGGGCGTCGGCGGCGAGTCGGCGAGAAATCCGGTTTTCACGACGGCAGGATCAGCACCGCGAGCGGCCGTGACGGCCACGGCCCCTCCCAGAAGGCAGGCCGTCAACAGGGTCCGGGGTCGCCGGAAAGGAATTCGATTCATAGGCGGAAAGCAGGTCGTGCACTGTAAAGCTCGGGCCGTTCTAGGGCAGGAGGCGGTGCAGTTCAAGCCTAGCTTCGGTGCTCAGCCCACGCCGGGCGCCTTAAACGCGGCCCCATGACCTGCTGCGCTACGTCCCCATTCCTTCGGCGCCACCGTGAGCATCTCTTCCGGCCTGAACCACCCTCCGCGGTCGTGTGACCGACACGAGCATGGTGGCAAAGCCCAGCAAACTCAGGGCCAGGCTGCCCGGCTCCGGGATCAACACCAGGCTGGTCAGCCCGATCATGTCCGGCGGTGTCGACGGCGCGACCGTCACGGTGAGGTCAACCGCTGCAGATTTGCCGTGAAATCCACCCGCGGCCAAAGCCGTTTCGTACGTGCCCCCCCAGGCCGCCCCCCAGGATCGCATCTCCACATTGAGCCGCGTCCCGCCCGGGAAAGGCGTGGTCACCACCACGGGAATGATATACCCCGCGGCCGCGCCCGTGCGAAAATGCACAGCTTGTCCCACCGGCGCGTAACTCGACTCGGGGTCATCGGCGAGTTTGACGTAGGCCTGAGCCCAGTACCCGTCTCCAGCGAGCGGCGTCACGCCGTCGGGTTCGTAGAACTTCGCGTCAATGGGCGGGATGGCCAGGAGGCTCTTGTTGCCGAACACGAACTGCCCCTGGCCGAGCGCCTGGGCCAGGGTCAACCCCATGGCGAACATGACGACCAACCGCCGAATCAGGCTTTTTGCGTCCCACCGCATCATGAGCGCTGTTCGTTCACTCGGAGCCCCCCCAAAGCACGTAGAAGAAGGCCTGCGGCAGGTCCTTCAACTCCCCCAGGCTGACCGGGCCGGTGGTGAACGTCGCCACATACCACTGCTTCAGGTCCGTCCCGTAGCAGACGTAGTAGAGGGTCGAGGCCGTGAGGGGATAGCTGAGGTACAGGGTGTCGCCGACATACCCGATCTGGGACGTCACCGTCCCTACCCCGGGCAGCGGCGGGCTCACCTTGGCCGGGTCGAAGGCCAGCGCGGCCGCACCTTTCCGAAGAATCCGCATCCCGGTGATGGTCACCGTGACTTTGGGAACGCCCGAGGCGGTCCCCGCCGTGGTGTTGATGTTTTGCACCACCTCGTACCCTTGCACCACTTCCCCGAAGACCGAGTGCTTGTCGTCCAGCCAGGGCGTGGGCTCGACGGTGACGAAGAACTGGCTGCCGTTCGAGTTCGCGCCGGAGTTGGCCATCGACAGAATCCCGGCCTTGCTGTGCCGCAGTTGCGGGTGGAACTCGTCTTTGAAGTCGTAGCCGGGGCCGTCCGTGCCCTGACCGTTCGGGGATCCGGACTGGTTCATGAAGCCCGTGATCACGCGGTGGAACTTGAGCCCGTTGTAGAACGGTTCTTGTCGAATCCTCGCCTGCTGAAAGTCCACCCAGGGCCGGGAGCCTTCCGCCAGGCTCACGAAGTTGGCCACCGTGCGGGGCGCCTTCTCAAATTCGAGGCGACACCAGTACGTGCCCAGCGAGGTGGTGAACTCGGCGTACAACCCGTCGCCGCTCGGCTCCTGGGCCAGGGCGGCTCCGGTCGAAGCGAGGAGTCCGAGGGCGGCAACCCAGCGCGAGGTCCAGTTCGAACGCAGTAACATCATCATGGGTGAGGCGAGCGGGTGGTGCACAGTCACTTCACTTTCGGCAGAAGCCGTTGCAGCGGGCGGCGTAACCGGCGGTTGGTGGCCAAAACCTCGTAAGAACCGTCTTCGAGTTCTCGCGCACCAAACTCGCCGCCCGCGCATTCGACGATCAGGCCGCCGGCGGCGAGGTCCCAAAGTCCCAAGCCGACCTCGGCATAGGCATCGAAGCGGCCGCTGGCCACATACGTGAGGGCCAGGGCCGCCGATCCCATCAATCTCAGCTTGCGCACCGCAGGTGTCAGCCGGGCAAAGGAGGGCAGCAGATGTTCCAGCACGGCGGCGCGCTTGCCAAACCCGAGCGACACCACCGCTTCCTCGACGCGGGCGCGGTCGCTGACGTGCGCGGGGCGCCCGTTCCGTTGAGCCGGGCCACCCCGAACGGCCGTCCAGAGCTCGCGACAGAAGGGATCGTAAACGACACCCACCATGGTTTGATAACCCGGCCGAGCTCGCGACGAACGTCCCGGCACCTGGCGTTGGAGCGCGATGGACACGCAGGCGTGAGGGATGCCGTAGGTGTAATTGACGGTGCCGTCGATCGGGTCGACAACCCACCGCCAGCCGGCGTCGGCGGCGCCCGATTTCCCCTCCTCGCCATAGAAACCGTGGTCCGGAAACGCCGCCAGGAGCCGCCGTTCGATGAGTTTCTGGCAACGGACATCGAGCTCCAGCTTGATGTCGTGGTGGCTCGTTTCGTTGATGTGTTTGGGACGATCCGCCTCCCGGTACATGATCCGCCCCGCCGCACGCGCCGCTTGGGTGGCGAGGGCGAGGGCTTCCCCGAGGTCGAGGCTCATGGCTGTCGTTGTCAAACCTGCGCGAAATTGCGGTGTCGCCATGGCTTCGTCCAGCCTTCTTCAGCGCTTCGTGCCGCCCGGTAGGCGACGCGGACACTCTCCGCCCCGCCCGTGCCTTCGCCACCGTCGCCCCGCTTTCCCATTGTCCCCCCTCCCCAGCCGTCCTATCCTGTCCGCCACGCACAACATCCAGAACTGATGGCTCACTCACATCACCTTGGGAACTCCATGACCATGACCAAACGGATTCAGGCAACTTGGGCAATCATGTTGCAACTCCTGGTCCCCTTGATCGGCTGGCAACTCACCCTGGGCAACGCCACCGCCGAAACGCCCTTGTCCCCTGTCGCCATCGTTGCCACGAAAGACGCCTCCACGGTCTTCGTCGCCTGCGCCACCGGCCAGCGCCTGTTGCGCGTCGAGGCCGGAGTCAAGCCGGGCGACCCGAACGCCGCGCCACCCGCCTCGGCGGTCACCGGTTCGCTTCCCCTCCCCTCGAGTCCAACCGGGCTGGCCCTCTCCGGCGACGGCACCCGCCTGTTCGTCACCTGTGCGGCCCCCGAAAGCACGGTGTGCGTGGTGAACATCGCTGAGTTCAAAGTGGAAGCCATGATCCCAGCCGGGCACACCGCCATGGCTCCGGTCCCGGTTTCGGGCGACCGGCGGCTTTACGTCTGCAACCGGTTCAACGATGAGGTCGCCCTCCTCGACCTTGAAGGCAAGACCACCGTCCGCCGGACCCGCGTTCAGCGCGAACCCGTCGCCGCCGCGCTCACCCAGGACGGCAAGTACCTTCTGGTCGCGAACCACCTTCACGCCGGCCGCGCCGATGCCGACAACGTCGCCGCGGTCGTCAGCGTCCTGGATACCGGCTCGGGTAACGTGATCAGGCAACTGGCCCTTCCCAACGGGAGCGGCGTGCTGCAGGACATCCGCATTTCGCCCGACGGCCGGTATGCGCTCGTGACCCACATCCTCGCGCGCTATCACCTGCCGACGACGCAACTGGAACGCGGTTGGATGAACACGAACGCCGCCACCATCATCGACCTCGCCAGGATGGAAGTGCTCAACACGTTCCTCCTCGACAGCGTGGACAGCGGCGCCGCCAACCCTTGGGGCATCGCCTGGTCCGCCGACAGCCGCTGGGTGGTCATCACCCACGCCGGCACGCATGAGATCAGTGTCATCGACTTCCCCAAACTGCTCGAACGGCTCGCCGGGTTGCCCGTCCAACCGGATCCCACCAAACCGTACGACTACAACACGGCCTCGCGCTCGCAGGCCGACGTGCCGAACGACCTCGCGTTCCTCAATCACATCCGTCAACGGCTGCCCTTGCCGGCCACCGACCGTGGCCCGCGAGCTGTGACGCTCGTGGGCACGAAGGCCTTCGTCGCCTGCTACTTCTCCGACACGCTCGCCGTCATCGACATCGCCGCCGAACGCCCGCGCTTCACGTCGGTGCCGCTCGGTCCCAGGCCCGAACCGGACCTTGTGCGCCAGGGCGAATTCTACTTCCACGACGCCGGCGTCTGCTTTCAAGGGTGGCAAAGCTGCGCCACGTGTCATCCGGGCGAAGGCCGCGTGGACGGTTTGAACTGGGATCTGCTGAACGACGGAATGGGCAATCCCAAGAATAACAAGAGCATGCTCTACGCGCATCGCACGCCGCCGGCCATGAGCACCGGCGTCCGTGAAACCGGCGAAATGGCCGTGCGCGCCGGGCTGCGGCACATCCTGTTCACGGTGCAACCGGAAGCCGTGCCGCTGGCGATCGACGAGTACCTCAAGTCCCTGCGCCCGGTTCCAAGCCCGCACCTGGTCAAGGGCGAACTGTCCACCGAAGCGAAGCGGGGCGAGGCGGTCTTCAACAAAGCCGGCTGCGCGAGCTGCCATCCCCCGGGCCTGTTCACCGATCTTCAGTCTTACGACGTGGGCAGTCGGGGTCAGTTCGACGGCACCGTGGACACGTTCGACACCCCCACCCTGGTCGAACTCTGGCGCACCGCTCCCTATTTGCACGACGGCTCTGCGGCCACCCTGCAGGAAGTCGTCACCACGCGGAACGTCGGAGACCGGCATGGCAAGACTTCGGATCTCCTGCCGCGGGAGCTCTACGACCTCTGCATGTACCTGTTGTCGCTGTAAACCACGACTCCACGAACTGTCCCTCAACCCATCCCGCCATGAAGCAGAAACCCCTCGGCAAGTCCGGCATCAACGCCTCTGTCATCGGTCTCGGCGCCTGGGTCCTGGGGGGCGGCGCCGTCTGGGGCAAGGACCCGGACGACCGGGAATCGGTCCGCACCATCCAGGCGGCGCTTGACCTGGGAATCAACCTCATCGACACCGCCCCGGCCTACGGCTTCGGTCGCAGCGAACGGGTGCTTGGCGAGGCCATCCAAGGTCGCCGCGACCAGGTCGTCATCGCGACCAAGTGCGGCCTCTGGTGGGAAGACTCGCGCGGTTCGTTCTTCGCCACCTTCGACGGACGCGCGATTCACCGGAGCCTTCGGCCCGACACGCTGCAGGTCGAAATCGAGAACAGCTTGCGCCGGCTGGGGACGGACCGCATTGACCTCTACCAGACCCACTGGCCTTCGGCGCCCCCCGATTTCACGCCGATCGCCGACACCATGGCGACGCTCGTCAAACTCCGGGACCAGGGCAAGATCCGGGCCATCGGCGTCAGCAATGTCTCTCCCGATGAGTTGAAAGAGAACATCCGCTGCGGCGGCATCGCCAGCGACCAGTTCCGGTACTCGATGCTGTATCGGGCCCCGGAGCAGGACATCCTGCCGCTCTGCGCCGCCAACGACCTGGCCACGCTCACCTACATGTCGCTCGAACAAGGCCTGCTCACGGGCAAAGTGGGCATGGACCGGGTGTTTGACCAGACGGAGTTCCGCAGCAACGCCGCGTGGAATCCGTGGTATCTCCTGGCCAACCGCCGTCGCGTGCTTGACCTGCTCGGCGGCTGGAGCGACCTCACGACCAAGTACCACTGCTCGCTCGCCCAGCTGGTTCTCGCGTGGACGCTGGCCCAACCGGGAGTCACCCACGTGCTGGCAGGCGCACGAACCGAGGCGCAGTTGCGGGATAACGCCGCGGCCAGCGCGCTCGATCTCGACCCCGCCGACCTGGCGCGCCTGCGCAAGGATGTCGAGGCGCTGGGCGAACCTGCCAAAGGCTAGGAGAGCCATGAAGGGCGATCTCCCGCTTCAGGTGAGCCTCCCCAGGAAAGCGGACTTCAGTTCGCGGGAGGCCAGGCCGTCTTCACTCCTGCCCCTGCTGCTCCTCCTTTGGGTCGCCCTCGGTGCTCACGCGGGTTCGTTCACCATCCCAGCCTGGGCGTTCGACCGCGGGAATGTCCGCATGTTCACCGAGGAATACGCCGATGCCGGACCCATGGTCGCCTTTGGAGGCGCTTCGCCTGTGGTGGTCGAATATGACGTGGAATTGCCAGTCGGGGGACAATACTCGCTGGAACTCTGCCATGCCGCTGCCGCCACACGACCCGTCCGGCTGTTCATCGATGGCCGGGATGCGGGCCTCGTCTGCAGGCACGAGACCGGCTCCTGGGAAACCAGCAGCGCCGCATGGGAACCCGCGGGCACGCACGACTTTTCCGCGGGCAAACACACCTTCAGGCTCGAACGTGACGTCGATTTTCCGCACCTCGTGAGCCTCCGGTTCGCCTGCCTGGACATGCCGGCGGGCTTTGTCCCGGAGCGGCCCAAGGCACGCAAGCTGACCGACCCGGAGGGCCGCGCAGGTTCGTCGGGTTTTGTCGCCGAAGTCTCGACGGAATCCCTGCGGCTCGCCATTGAGGATCTGGTCGCAACGTTCGGTTCCCGCTATCCGCGCGGGACGGAGTTCGCCGACCGGCTCGCCACGATCCAGGATGGGCTTTCGAATCCCGGCAAGGCAACCCAGGCCCGGGATGAACTCACCGTGCTCGCACGCGAGGCTTTGCTGGCGAATCCCCTGCTCGACTTCGACCGGCTCCTGGTGCTGAAGCGGAGCTTTCCGGCTCCCGGCGCCGCCCGCAGCGCCATGGGCCAGGCTCTCGGCGTCGGATCGCTCAACGCGCACACGAGCGACGACACGCCACGCCAGGGGCCGTGGGACGATGAAATTGCCGTGCTCTCCGGCCTGCGTGGCGAGCCGGCCTTCGCCCCGCTGCATCGCCCGGGCAACCGGGAGACTGTCATCGATCCAGTGCTGCACTTCGACGGCGACCGCCTGCTCTTTGCGCAGAACGGCGCGCAGGAGAAGAACTGGCGGCTCTGGGAAATCGGCATCGACGGCCACGGCCTCCGCCAGGTCACGCCCGATGAAGGCGCCGATGTCGCTCATTTCGATCCGTGCTATCTGCCCGATGGCCGTATCATCTTCGCCTCCACGGCGGTCTACCAGGGCCTGCCGTGCGAGTTCGGAGCCCAGGCGATGACCTGTCTGTATCTGCTCGATCCGAGAGCGCAGAACATCCGGCAGCTCACGTTCGAGCAGGATAGCGACTGGTGCCCGACGGTTCTGCCCAACGGCCGGGTGCTCTACCTGCGTTGGGAGTACACCGACCAGTCGCACGCCAACTCGCGCATCCTGTTTCACATGAATCCCGACGGCACGGACCAGCGCGAGCTCCGGGGGAGCGGTTCATGGTTTCCGGGCTCCTTCTTCTACGCGAAAGCCGTGCCTGGGCACCCACACCAGGTCATCGGCATCGCCGGGGGACACCATGGCACGCCGCGCTCCGGGCGCCTGATGATTTTGGATCCGAGCCTGGGCCGTCGCGAAGCGGAAGGCGTCGTTCAGGAGATTCCGGGGCGTGGCAAGCCAATCGACCCGATCGTCCGGGACCGCCTGGTGGACGGCGTCTGGCCGCAGTTCCTGATGCCCTACCCGCTCAGCCCCAAGTACCACGTGGTTTCGGCCAAGCTCGGTCCCCGCGGCCTGTGGGGCCTGTATCTCGTCGACGTGTTCGACAACATCACGTTGATCAAGGAACAGGAAGGCGCCGCGTTGCTCTGGCCGGCGGCGATCATGAAGGTCCCCACGCCCCCCGGAATCCCGGACCGCGTCAACCTCGCCTCGGACCAGGCGACCGTTTTCATCACCGACGTGCATTCGGGTCCGGGCCTTGAAGGCGTGCCGCGCGGCACCGTGAAGCAGCTGCGGGTGATCGAGTATTATTTTTCGCGTCGTGGTTTCGGGGGTTTGTACGGGACCCTGGGCTTGGATGGACCGTGGGATGTGAAGCGCGTGCTGGGGACCGTTCCCGTGGAGGCGGACGGTTCCGCCCACTTCACGATCCCGGCCAATTCGCCGCTCTCGCTCCAGCCGCTGGACGGGAAAGGCCAGGCGTTGCAGCTCATGCGGAGCTGGTTCGTGGGCATGCCGGGCGAGGCGGTCTCCTGTGGCGGCTGCCATGAGGCGCAGAACGAAGTGTCGTCCAACCGCAGGGCGCTGGCGGCGTTGCGCTCACCCTCGCCGATCCTGCCCTGGTACGGCCCCGCCCGGGGGTTCAGCTTTGTGCGCGAGGTGCAGCCGGTGCTGGACCGGTTTTGTGGCGATTGCCATGACGGATCGGACCGATCCGACCGATCCGACCGATCCGACCGATCCGACCGATCCGACCGATCCCCACCCTACCTCAAGGGCGACCGCTGGCTCAACGACTGGTCCAGCCAGCTCGCCGGACGCTGGGACGGCGGCGGCAAGTTCACCGAGTCCTACTTCCAGCTGCAGCGCTTCGTCCGGCGGCCAGGCATTGAAGGTGACCGCCGCATGTTCACCCCGTTGGACTACCACTTCAGCACGACCGAGTTGGGCCAGCTGCTCGCCGCGGGACACCACGGCGTGAAGCTGGACACCGAGGGCTGGGACCGCCTGGTCACCTGGGTGGATCTGAACGCCCCGTTCTACGGCACCTGGGGCGAAATCCCCCAGTTCTGCAAGGAACCGGTCGGTGCTGCCCGGCTCGCCCAGGTGAACGCCCGCGCGGCGGAACTGCGGCGTCGACACGTGCCCATGGGACCGCATCCCGACTACGAACAGGTGTTCGAATCGGTCGCCTGCTCCGGCCCGCCCACGGGAGCAACCCGCGCCACCCAAGCCGTCGCGCCAGAGCCTCAATCTCCCGTTGCGCACGCGGCGTGGTCCTTCGACAGCACCACGGCCAGGTCCAGGCAAGGAACGGCGGCTCCCGGCGGGGAGGTTCGCCGCGTCCTCGACCTTGGCGACGGCGTCATCCTGGAACTGATGTTCATCCCGGGCGGGCGATTCCCCGCGGGTTCCGCCACGGCTCAGAACGCCGGCCTGTCACCGGGGCTGGTTCCGCTGCAGCCGTTCTGGATGGCCAGGTTCGAGACCACCAACCGGCAGTTCCGGCGCTTCAAGCCTCGCCACGAAAGCCGCACCGAAGATCGCCACGGCTACCAGTTCGGCGTGGTTGGCTATGACCAGGACCAAGCTGACCAGCCCGCCGTCCGAGTCTCATGGAACGAGGCGGCGGACTTCTGTCGCTGGCTCTCGGAACGCTCCGGCCTCCAAGTGAGCCTTCCCACGGAAGAAGAATGGGAATGGGCCTGCCGTGCCGGCACCGCCACCGCCTTCTGGTTCGGAGACCTCGACGCCGACTACTCCCCGTTCGCTAACCTCGCGGATCGACGGCTGCGGGAGTTCGCCGCCGACACCGCTCTGGACAACTACACCGCGGCCCGCCCCATGGTGAACCCGAACCGCTACGACGACTGGATTCCCCGGGACGATCGCTTCGATGACGGAGGTTTCGTGACCGAACCCGTGGGCCGATACCGTCCCAATCCCTGGGGACTTCACGACATGCACGGCAACGCGTGGGAGTGGACGCGTTCTCAGCCGACCAGCCCGGAAGGACAGGAAGCTGCCTTGGGCGCGCGGAGTTGCCGGGGTGGATCCTGGTACGACCGTCCGCATCGCTGCACCAGCAGCGCGCGCCTCAGTTATCCCGCCTGGCAACGCGTGTTCAATGTCGGCTTCCGCATCGTCGCTCGGGCGGGGGAACCTCGAATCTGAAGTTCGCGGTCCACGGCCCTGTCCATGAACCTGTCCCGAAAAGCGGGGATGAATCCCCGCACTCCAGGCGCTTCGCGACTTCGGACGTGCCTTGAAGCGGCGCGAGGCGTTTGGAGTGCGTCCGGTTTACCGGCGCTTTTTGGTTCATGGCCAAGGAGCAGGTCCAACAGGAACAGGTCGCTTCCCATAAACCGCCCCTTCCGATAGGGCGGGCACTCCCCTGCCCGCCGCTCCGGCACGGCAGAAATTGCGCGCGCTCCCTTGGAAGACCCGTTGGTGGCCGGTGAGGCGACCGTCGGGGATCAAAAACCCTCGCCGCAGCGAACTTCGACTGCTTAGTCTTCGGTGTGCGGCCTTTCACCCTTTGCTTCCCTGCACTCCTGGTGCTCTGCCTTTGCGGACAGGTCCAGGGGCAAGTCCGGCTCGGCAGTGAAGTGCTCTCGAGCCAGGGCTTCGCCTGCCTCCGCGAAAAGCGCGTCGGGCTGATCACGAATCAAACGGGGAAAAACGCCGCCGGCCGGTCGACCATCGATGCCCTGCGCTGGGCCTCGAAGGTGCGTCTGCTGGCGCTCTTCGCCCCGGAACACGGCCTCGACGGCAAGGTCGCGGCCGGCACCGAGTTCACCAACACCATTCACCGGCCCACCGGCCTTCCGCTCTACTCGCTCTACGGACCCGGACCGACCCGACGCCCCACGCCCGGCATGTTGAAGAATCTCCAGGTCCTCGTGTACGACATCCAGGACACCGGGATTCGGCCGTACACCTTCATCAGCAGTCTGGGACTCGCCATGGATGCCTGCGGCGCCGCGGGCGTGGAATTCGTGGTGCTGGACCGACCCAACCCCCTGGGCGGCGTGCGGGTCGAAGGGCCGATGGTCGAGCCACGGCTCCGAAGCTTCATCGGCCAGTGGAACATCCCATTGATCTACGGCATGACGTGCGGCGAACTCGCGCGCATGATCAACGGCGAAGGTTGGATCACGAACCGCTGCAAGCTGACAGTCATCCCCATGCAGGGCTGGCGCCGGACCATGACCTGGAACGAAACTAGGCTTCCCTGGATCCCCACCTCGCCCAACGTCCGCTCCCTGGACGCGGCCCTGTGCCTCCCCACCACCGGCATGGTCGCCGAGTTCGGCGGCCTCAGCATCGGTTTCGGAACGGAGTTGCCGTTCCAACTCGTGGGCGCCAGTTGGCTCGATGGCTCGAAGCTCATCGCCGAACTCGATCAACGCCGCCTCCCCGGCGTCCGCTTCGAACCCTGGAACTTCAAACCGGATCGTGGGGCCTTCGCCGGAACCAGCCTCCGCGGGCTCCGCATTCGGATCGCCGACCCCATCCGCGCCCCGCTGCTCGCCTTGAATTTTCACCTGTTCGACGCGGTCCGGAAGGTCTCCGGTCGAAACCTCTTCGCCGAGGCGCAGAAGGCCGGAAGATCCTTCTCCATGTTCGACAAGATCAACGGCACCGACGCCACCCGGAAGGCGCTGGAACGGGGAGCCACCGGGGCGCAGGTCATCGCGGGCTGGAAGGCAGGCGAGGAGGCATTCCGCAAGCGCCGGCAGAAGTACCTGCTTTACCCCTGAACTTCGGGCCTGCCATGGAGCCGCTGCTCGCGATCAAGGAACTCACCATCGAGTTCAACGTGGGATCGGGTTCCGTGCCGGTGGTGGAACGGTTGTCCCTTGACGTTCACGAAGGCGAGACCGTCTGCCTCGTCGGCGAAAGCGGCTGTGGCAAGACCGTCACCGCCCTGAGCATCGCGCGGCTGCTCCCGTCGCCGCCCGCCCGCTTTCGGTCAGGCGAGATCCGGCTGGCTGGTCAGGACACTCTGCGCATGTCGCCTCGCGAACTGAGGTCGGTGCGCGGGCGCACCGTCGCCTACGTGTTTCAGGAGCCGGCTGTCGCGCTGAACCCGACCATGCGGATCGGGGCACAAATCATGGAAGTGCTGCGGCTGCATCGCCCCGCCTTTGCCTCTCCGGACGAAGTGGTGCGGTTGCTGAGTCTCACCGGCATCTCCGCCCCGGAGCACCGCGCCCGGGACTATCCCCATCAACTGTCCGGCGGCATGCTCCAGCGGGTCACGATCGCCATGGCCCTCGCAGCGGAACCCCGTCTTCTGGTTGCGGACGAAGCCACAACGGCGCTGGACGTCACGATTCAGGCCCAGATCCTCGAACTGCTGCGGGAACTGCGTCAACGCCTTCAGATGAGTCTGCTCCTGATCACCCACCATCTGGGTGTGGTGGCGGCGATCGCCGATCGGGTCGCGGTGATGTATGCCGGCCAGATCGTCGAACAAGGCTTGACGAGGGACGTGCTGAAACGCCCCGCGCACCCCTACACGCGCGCCCTCCTGAAAGCGGTGCCTCAACTCGGTCGCACCGCGGACCGCCTGGAGACTATTCCCGGTTCCGTGCCGGCGCCGGGGCAGTTTCCGGCCGGCTGCCGCTTCCAGCCCCGTTGCCCGTACGCAGTCCCCGCTCGCTGCAGCCGCGAGCAGATACTGGAACCCTGCGGTCCTGACCGCCTGGTGCGTTGCGTCAGGTGGCGCGAGTTGAACGGGTGAAATCGTTCCGCCGAGGCGCCGGCTCACTCCTTCGCAATGAAGCCGTGATGCAGCCCCAGGTAATACGGCAGCAGAAAGACCGTTCCACTGGCGAGTTCCCGGCCATCCCCGCCGTAGTCCAGCCGCCAGGGATCCGTATTCCAGTGGCCGAAGTGACGTTCCTCGACCGGGAGCACCTTGCCGTTCCGACGCGCCGCCCGACGGGAGGGTTCGTCCGACGCCAGGTCGGTGGACTGCTGCGGGCGAAGCGGCATCAAGTCGAGACGGTGGCTGTTCCGGTGGGGCCAGTTGACGCGATCCAGGGGAAAGCCGCGCAGCGTCGCCATCGCATCCTCGTGCCAGCCATTCCATGGATCCACCGCGATCGTTCCGTAGGCGTTGCTGTAACTCTGACCGAGCCCGTGGGCCGCGTAGGCGAAGTGGAAGAAAGGATTCAGCTCAGGTTGTTCCAGCGCCCAATAGGCGTAGAACGCAAAGCGCCACTTGTCTTTCCAGACTGCATTCCGGGTGTAGCGCAGGAGATTGTAGAAGCACATGAACGCCATTTCGTCGTCGGACTGGTTGCCTGAGCCCACCCCCATCTGGGTCTTGGGATTCATCACGTTCGCAGCGTAGCCGTGGCGCTCGATCAGTTCCCGCGCGGCGTCACCGAATCGCGCTTCGCCCGTCACGTGTTCGGCCACGGCGAGGTAGGACAGAATGCTGAGCGAGTTCAAGCCACGCTCGACCCACCAGTCAGGATCGTCATTCAAGTAGCGCGGACCGAAGATGGCCCACCGGGTCGGTTTCCCGTCGTGATCCACGAGACAGTAGTCGTGCGTGATCAGGTGTTCCGCCAGGTCCCGGACGACTTCGCGGACCCGCGCGCGTTCCGCCTCCTCTTCGGCGACGTGATCGTAGTAGGCGGCGTAGAAGAAGAAATGGCCGTCCAGCTCGTCCGAGCTGGTGTCGCTCTTCCAGTACCATTTGCCGTCGGCGCTGAGCGGCCAGCGCGGCTCGTACACTTTCCAGAGTCGTTCGTGCTTTTGCTGCTCCCGATCCGCTTCAAGCCGCCCGACGTTCGGGTCGGGCCACTCGCGCGGCCGGATGGTCCGCGCCACATAGCCCTGGGGCGGGCTGTGCGCGCCACCTTGGGTCACCTTCTGCAGGAAGCGCAACGCCTCGAACGCCTGCTGGGCGCGACGCTTGAACTCGGGTTTGCGGGTCGCGGCATACGCGAAGCACTCGCCCGCGCCGTACATCGCCGTCCAAAGCCCGTCGTTGTCGCTGTCGGAATACTGGACCTGCGACCGATCACCGGGCGCACCCAAGCCCACTTCGGACAGGTAGCCGAACGGCGTCCGCTTGATATACCGCTCGACTTCGTCCTCATAAAACGCCGCCTTGTCGGCGAGCGTCATGGCGCGTCGTTCGATACAGCCCAACCCGCGCTCGGTGGCGAACCAGGCCGTGCCGTCGGGCCCCACCGCCACGGCTCGAACTTCGTTGCCCGGCAACCACCGCGGTCCTTCCCGGTACGCCCAGTCACGCCCGTCGAATCGGATCGCCCCGCGACGCGTGCCCAACCAAACTTCATCGTCGGCTCCCGCTGCCACGCAGGTCAGGTCTCCACACGGCAAGCCATCGCGAGCCGAAAGGACCTGCCAACCCCCGTCCTTTCGACAGGCGACGCTGTTGGCAAAGGCCGCCCACACGATCCCCCGCGGCGTGCTGGCAACGCCTCGGCAGTCATCCGCAGGGCCATCGGCCGCGGCCAGGTTCGCGACCTGCGCCTGCTTCCACGAGCCTCCCGAATCTCGCTCCCAAAGCCCGGTCCCGGTGGCGGCGAAAACGAGGCCGTCGGGGCCGACGGCAAACTGCCGAACCTCTTGTCCCTTGAGCTCCTCCCGCCAGGTCGCCTCGTCAGGTGAGCGCGATGGCCCGGTCACGATTTGAAGCCGTCCTTCCTGTGCTACGAACCAGCGAGTCCCATCGAACGCGAGCACCCTGCCATCAGTCTGCCGTGCGAGTTGAGTCAAGCCCGAGGCCGCCAGTTCCGCCGGCGCCGCGAAGCGCACCGCCACCTCCTGGCGGTACGCCTGGGGAGCCGGGACGGGCGGTGCCGCGTGCGACTGCGTGCCCCATACGAAGAGCCCCAGCGGAACGATCGTTTGTCGGAGTCTCTGCACCAGGTCCATGCGCAAATCATCCCGACCCATGACTTCCCGATCAAGGAGCAAGCGGACGGACGGACAAACGGCAGTGGCTCACGAGGACCCTCGCCCCGCGACGGCCGCCACAACCGAACCGTGATGCCGCCAAGCGGCGCTGATGAGCGAGGCTTTGGGTGACCGAGCCAACCTGGTGAAACTGGAGACCTCGCCTCCTGACGTCGGCGCCTACAAGCGAGCCTCGGTGGGGCAAGGCTGGGACAAGCCGACCGTGCTGAACGGGATGCCTCGCCTCCTAACGTCGGCGCCTACAACCCAGAGAACGCCTCACCAGCGCTCGACGGGACCCTGCGGCACGGCGATCCGCACCGGGCTCTCCCCGCCCAGCGATGTGGCCATCGGGAGCGGCTCGAATCGCGGACGCAGCCGGCCTTCGTCATCCAGAAACTGCGTCCGCCATCCCCGATACTCTTCCAGGATCTCATCGAACTGGGCGCGGCTGCCCAGCATGACGACCCGCCGCTTGAACTCGGCCGCCGGTCCAAACCGCTTCGCGTACCAGGGCGCCACCTTGCGGAACTGACGGCAGCCGTGCACCTCGCCAAACACCTCGATCATCAGGTCCAGGTGCCGGCACATGAGCCGAACGCGTTCCTCGAATCCGGGCTCAGGCAGCAGCTCGCCGGTCTCGAGGTAATGACGCGTCTGGACGAAGATCCATGGATTGTAGAAGGCGCCACGGCCGATGCTGACCCCCGCACATCCGGTCTCGTCGAGCATCTGCTTCGCGCTCTGCGGCGTGGTAATGTCGCCATTGCCGATCACCGGGATGCGGTGAACTGCGTTCACCACCGCACGAATCCCGCCCAGGTTCACATGGCCCTCGAAGCCCTGGGCACGGGTCCGGCCGTGAACAAACACCGCGGCCACCCCCGCCTCTTCGAGCGCGCGAGCCAGCTCCGGTGCGGTCAGATTGTCGTCGTCCCACCCCAGCCGCATCTTGGCGGTCACGGGAATCCTGACGGCCTCCACCATGCCACGCACCAGGCGCGCGGTTTGATCCAGTTCCGTCATCATCGCGGACCCGCCGCCGATGCGGCAGACCTTGCGAACCGGGCAGCCCATGTTGATGTCAACGGAGGCGACTCCCAGGGCTTCGAGACGGACCGCCGCGTCACGCATTTCCCCGGGGACCGAACCAAAGAGCTGGACGGCCAGCGGCTGATCGGCGGGCCGGGTTTCGACCAGCTTCAGCGCGTTGCGATTTCGTTCCAGAAGCGAGCGGGCGTTGACGAGATCGGTCGTGGCCAGCCCCAGGGCCCCCAGTTCACGCAGTGCCAGCCGCATCGGCAGGTTGGTGTAACCCGCCAGCGGTGACAGAAACAGATTCGTCGCCAGCTCGAGCGACCCCAATCGGAACATGCCCGCCAGTATACCGGCCCGGAGCGGCTCGCAAAGTCGGGAAAAGCCCAACGGCTGCCTGGGCGCCTCTGATTTTCCGCGTCGCAGCCGACCCCCTCCGCGTAACAGGCATTGCGCCCGGTGTCTTCCTTCGTTTAAAAGAGCGGCCGACACCATTAACCGGACGATGTGAACTCCCCTTGGCGGCGGATACTCTTATGAAACGCAGCGCGCTCCCCGGAAAAAGCGGATTGTACCGCTCGTTCAGCCCCCTCCCCCTGCTCCTCAGTGTTCTGTCCCTCATCGGGACAGGCTGTAAGCCCAAGGAGGCGAGCCCAGCCGCATCCCAGGCTGAGGCCAAACCGCCAGCCGCCGGACCAGCCATCCAGCTCACTTACAGCATCTTCTTCCCTCCCACGCACGTGCAATGCATCGCCGCCACCAACTGGGCGGCGGAAATCGAAAAACGCACCGCGGGTCGCGTGAAGATCACGGTTTACCCTGCCGGCTCCCTCACCAAGGCCGACCAGTGTTACGAGGGCGTGGTGAAGGGCATCTCCGACATTGGCATGAGCTGCTTCGCTTACACGCGCGGCCGTTTCCCGTTGCTCGAAGGGCTGGATCTCCCGGTCGGATACCGCGACGGGAGCACCGCGACCCGGATTGCGAACACCATGATCGCGAAGTACCAGCCTGCCGAACTGAAGGATGTGCACCTGCTCTACGCGCATGCGCACGGGCCGGGCATCCTCGCGAGCAAGAAGCCGGTGAAAGCCCTCGCAGATCTGAAAGGCCTCAAGGTCCGCGCCACGGGCCTGTCGGCCAAAATCGTCGAGGCCCTGGGCGCAACCCCCATCGCCATGAGCCAGCCCGAAACCTACGAAGCGCTCGCGAAAGGCGTCGTTGAAGCCACGCTATGCCCCATCGAGACTTTGAAGGGCTGGAAACAAGGCGAGACGATCCAGTACGTGGTGGACGCCAACGCCATTGGCTACACGACCGCCATGTTCGTCGTCATGAATCCGGATAAATGGGCCAAGCTCCCTCCGGAAATCCAGCAGGTTTTCACGGCCGTCAGCCAGGAGTGGACGAGCAAGCACGGCGCAGCCTGGGACCAGGCAGACAAGGACGGTGCCGCGTTTGTCGCCCAGCTCAAACGGGAGTCGATCCAACTCCCGGATGCCGAGCAACAGGCCTGGAAAGCCGCGGTGAAGCCGGTCCTGGACGACTACCTCAAGCAGACGAAGGACAAGGGGCTCCCTGGCGAAGCGATGCTGGCCGACATCCAGGCTGAACTGGCGCGCGCTTCCGGCCAATGAAGGCGCGGGAGTCCGCCGGGGCTGCGAGGCACAGGCTCCTGGGTCTTTATCACGCGGCGCTGCAACGCACCGTCCTCGCGCTGGCCTACGTCGCCGGCGCGGCCCTGATGGTCATGGTGGTTGTCGTCAGCCTTGACGTTGTCCTGCGCGCCTTGCGCATCCCCTTCAAAGGGGCGTACGACGTCGTTCGCATCGCGGCGGCGGTGACCATCGCCGCCGCGCTTCCTTACACCACCGCCATCAAGGGCCACGTCGCCATCGAGTACTTCTTTCACCAGCTGGGTCCCCGGGCACGCGTCGCGGTGGACACCCTCATGCGAGGGTTGGCCATGCTGCTCTTTGCCCTCCTCGCGTGGGGTTGTCTCGATTACGGGAATTCGCTTCGTGCGAAGGGCGAAGTCAGCATGACGCTCCAGTGGCCCATTTTTTGGGTGCCGTACTTGCTGGCGCTCTCGTGCGCCCTGGTGGTCCTGATCAAGCTCCACCACCTCACGCACCCGGGAAAACCCATGATCCGTCCATGACCCTCGATCAGAAGGCCCTGCTCGGTTTCGTGCTGTTGTTGACGCTGCTGGCCGGGTCCATGCCGGTCGGCTTCGTCATGGCCGCGGTGGGCCTGGTGGGCTTCGCCCTCGTCGTCTCCGCCCCCGGCGCCCTGAGCATGGCGACCATCGATCTCTACACGACGTTCTCCGACTACAACCTCACCACCATCCCGTTGTTCGTGCTCATGGGACAAATCGCCTTCCACACCGGCATCAGCCAGGGACTGTTCGGCGCCGCCTACCGTTGGCTGGGACGGCTGCCGGGCGGTCTGGCGATGTCCACCGTTGGCGCCTGCACCGCCTTTGGGGCGATCTGCGGATCAGGTCCGGCGACCTCGGCCACCATCGCCTCCGTCGCGCTGCCGGAAATGCGCCGCTACAAGTACGACATGGGACTGGCCACCGGCTGCGTGGCTTCGGGCGGCGGCATCGGCATGCTCATTCCACCCAGCATCGTCTTCATCGTGTACGCCATCCTGACCGAACAGTCCATCGGCCGGCTGTTCATCGCCGGCGTGCTGCCCGGCTTGATGGTCGCCCTGCTCTTCTGCGGCGTGATCTGGATCGAGTGCGTCCGCAAGCCGCACCTGGGACCTCCGGGGCCCCCGTTCACCTGGCGCGAGAAGTTCGCCTCGCTTCGCGGAATTTGGGAGACGCTGGTGCTCTTTGCCCTGGTCATGGGGGGCCTGTTTCTCGGGCTCTTCACCGCGACCGAGGGCGCGGCCATTGGGGCTGCCGGGGCCCTGCTGATCGCGCTGATGAAAAGGCAGCTTACCTGGCCCAGGCTTTTGCAGTGCCTCCGGGAGTCGATCCGCACCTCGTGCATGGTGATGACGATCGTGGCGGGCGCGATCATCTTCGGCAAATTCCTCGCCGTGACCCAGGTGCCCGCGACGCTGGCGTCGTGGCTTTCGAGTCTGCCCCTGCCCGGCTGGTGCATCATTGCCCTGGTCCTCGCCTTCTACCTTGTGGGCGGCTGCTTCCTGGATGCGCTGGCTCTGGACATTCTCACGATCCCGATCTTTTACCCGGTGGTGCTGGCCCTGGGGTACGACCTGGTCTGGTTCGGCGTCATGATCGTGGTGGTCACCATGTTGGGAGTCATCACCCCGCCCGTCGGCGTCTGCGCCTACGTTGTCAGCGGCATGGCGCGCGATGTGCCGCTCGAGAAGGTCTTCCGGGGCTGCATGCCCTTCGTCTGGGCCCTGGTGGCTGCCGCAGTCCTGCTGACGCTGTTTCCGTCGATCACCACGTGGCTTCCGGACGTGCTGATGAAGAATCCTTAGCCCACCACGCACTTGCGCAGGGGACTTCAAAGATGAGCGCGACGCCAGAGCCCGCCACCCGTTTCCGGCAGATCCTGTTCTGCACCGATTTCTCCGAGAGCGCGGATGCCGCGTTTGAATTCGCGCTGGATGCCGCAGTGCGCCGACCGGGTTCGACCCTGCACCTGCTGCATGTCATCCACGAACCGGACGCCCAATTCTGGAAGGCGTACCTCAATGAGGTGGAGAACATTGACGCGTCGGCACGCACGGCGATCGACGGGAAGATCGCCACTTACCGCGCGCGGGTCCCGGACGGCGTGGCTTTCGAGGTGGCGATCCAAATCGGACCGGACGCCGCGACCATCCTCGAGTACGCGCGAACCCAGGGCACCGATCTGATCGTCCTCGGTCGCCACGGACACGGCGGGATGGGGAAGGCGCTCTTCGGCAGCGTGGCCGAGCGTGTGGTGCGCAAGGCCGACTGCGCCGTGCTGGTGGTGCCGCGGAGATATTCACGACCGACGTGAAGCGACGGTCCGAGGGCGAGTGTCCTCGCGAGCCGTAGCGGACATGCGGATGCCCTCGTAAGTCGGCGGGCAGCTCGGCGCAGCCTTGCTCCACCATGGGAGCGGCCTCACTCAGCCCTGACGGCTCACGATCGCGTTGATCCAGATCGGGGCGAAAGGCGAGGTGCAGCCCTTTGAAACAGGATAGTCCCGGTCGATCCCCAGCGCCTCGCCGATGGCGATGGCCCGCTGGCGGAGTTTTGGAGCGTGAATTCCGATGGCCGCCAGGGTGCTGTTCATCGTCCATTGCACCACCGGATCGGTGCTGCCCATTTCAGACTCGATGCGACCGAGCAGCCCGGGGAGATCAAGCCCTTCCGGGTTCTTACCGACCCGGTCGGCGGTGAGGCTCCATCCGGCCCGCGCCGCCCAGCGATCGTCGGAAGTCATCCAGGCTCGACGAAGCGATTCCCGGTCTTCCAGAGCGTCATCGCCAGCTCGTGATCAGCCCCGATCTTTTTCGCGAGCGCCCGAATGTCCCCGAGTTTGGCACCAAACTGGTTGTCGCCGGCGCCCGAGCGGGCGTTGTGCGCCCGCGTCTTCTCGTTGCCCAGCGCTTGGAGCTGCTTGAGGACTTCGTTCGGAGTCATGGCTTCACCGTTCCCGCGCGCCTCGCTCCACTGTCCCCGAAGGATCGAAGCGAAGCTGGCATCGGAGGCGTAGCGTAAGGCTTGACTAGAGCGTTTTAAATAATTCTGTAGCCATTCCCAGCCCCTTTTGGCAACGTGC
>CAZHUS010000070.1:0-43316 GCA_964535555.1 uncultured Verrucomicrobiota bacterium | reverse complement strand
GCGCCGCCCGCCCGCGCGATCGCTGGGCACCTCGGGGGCTGGAGAGCCGGAAGCTGTTCGCGGCCTGGCAGGAGCAGGGGCGGGGGTGGGGTTGGGGACCGGAGCGGGTGGGCAAGCTGATCGAGAAAGCCCGTTTGCGGGAGACCTGGGCGAACTGGAGGCTGGACGGGGGCCAACTCCTGCGCGCCTGGGGGATCTACACCCGTCGGCCCGCGCATTCCCCCTGGCGAATCGGGGCGGGCATGGCGCGGGGTCTGGAGGAAGGGCGCAACCAATCGGCGCAACCCAAGGACCAGCGCTCGACGCAGCAGTCCAGTCAGTCCCACTCGAACTCGCCCTGAGGGAGCCCGGGAGCAGCCGTGTCACGGGGCGCCACCCACGGGGTCGGTTGTCGCGTGGAGCGCGCAGTAGGGTTCACCCTCGATCCGTGTTCGGCGCCTGCCGACGGCACCGCGCTACCCCACAGCGACACTTTCCCGAGTGCGGTGGCGGTGTCCGTTGTCACCGGTTCTTGTCACCCGGCACCGGCACTTCGGCCCATTCCCGTCCGTTTGGGCCACCCGCCGGCGGCGCGCACCTGCTTGCGCCGGAGCATTAAGGGCCAGGCAGTCCATGCCGCGGGGGATGGGACCAAAGGCTGGGGAACGAATCCTGAGACCGGTGTGCCACCAGAGTTCTCGTGGTGGAGCAAGGCTGGTGGGACCGGCGTTTCTCACCGCGGCGCCGCCCCTTTGGAGTGAGGACCCTGCGCTGGTCCGCGCAGTGGCGCGCGGACTTCTCCGCAGGGGCCTGCGCCGGCGCTGTTGCTGGATCGTCGCCAGAGCGTACGTTGCCTCCGCAAGGAGGTTGGTTATGCCCTGCGGGGCCAAGGAGGCCGGCGGCGGTTATCGTCCCCGGCACCCGCACGAGTCGCCATTTTACCGTTTGGTCGAACGCTTCTACCCGGAGTCGGAGGCGGTGTACGAGGAGCGCTATCAGGAGCGCTAAGGCTTCTGGCGGCCGATCATCGGGACGGTCGTGCGCAAGTTCATCGAGTGCGGCGACCTCAAGCAGGGCTTCGCCCGCGTCCGTTGCCCCAAGTGCCACGAAGAGCTTTTCGTTCCGTTTTCCTGCCGGGTTCGATGCTTCTGCCCCTCATGCCCTGAGAAACGGGCGCTGGAGAAGGCCGGCTGGGTGGCCGAGCACGTCTGCGCCGAGGTCCCTCACCGCCAGTTCGTATTCACGATTCCCAAGCGGCTGCGGATCTACTTCCGGTTCGAGCGCCGGCTCCTGGGCGAGTTGTGCCGGGCGGCGGCGCGTACGGTGATCACGGTCTATCGAGCCGCCAGCGGCCGGCCCGACGCTGTGCCAGGCGTGGTCGGCGCCATCCAGACCTTTGGCCAGTTAATCCATTGGCACCCGCACATCCACGCCCTAGTGAGCGAAGGGGTGTTCCTTCCGCACGGCTTGTTTCTGCCGTTGCCCAAGCTGGCCACCGAACCGTTCCTCAAGCTCTGGGAACAGGAGGTCTTCGCCCTACTGTTGGCCGAGGGCAAGATCAGCGAGACGTCGTCGCGAACATGCGCTCCTGGAAGCACTCCGGCTTCAGTGCCGACCAGAGCGTGCGCCTCGAGGCTGGGGATCAGGGGGCGTGCAGCGCCTGATCCAGTATTTTCTGCGGTGTCCCTTCTCCCAGGCTCGGATGATCTAGGTGACGGAGGCCGGGAAGGTGATCTACAAGACCGAGCACAACGCGGTCGGCCGCTTCCCCGAACCCGGCGACGCGGACCTGATGGCCAGTCCGTCCCGCAACTTCCAGGTCTTCGGCCCGCTCGATTTCCTGGGCGCGGTGACGCAGCACATACCGGATCCCGGAGAACATCTGATCCGTTATTACGGGTCGTATTCGAACAAGACCCGCGGCCAGCGGGCGCAACGGCAACCGTCGGCGGGCTCCGGAACGGGGATTCCCGCCCGCTCGCCCACGGCACGGCAGGCCCGCAAAGGCTGGGCGTCGCTGATCAGACAGGTTTACGCGTCGGACCCAATTTGCTGTCCCAAGTGTGGCGCGGAGATGAAAATCATCGCCTTCATCGAGATTCTCTGGCACTGCGGACTGTGGGACGAAAAGCCGGCCCGCGGGCCGCCGGTCCCGGAGGTCTCGGTCGAGGACTGAACAGGAGACCCAGGAGGAAGCGGTGGGACTGCGCCCAGCCTTGCGGCGAGCGGTCCGCCCAGCGTGCTGGTGCGTCCTCGACCTGCATCGCCCCAACCTTCCAGACGCCCTGCGAACCCTCCCCACCTCTGGCAGAGCCCGCGGCGGCCTTCGGTTCCCGGCCGGCCGGGAGCCGAATGCCGCCGCAGACGCGTTCAGGGGCCAATACCGGCCGATTTCACCTTGAACCGCCCCACCCGTTCGGACAGGCTCCCACCACACGAGAAAGCAAATTCCTATTCGTATCATGCGAAGCTCTATTAATAATCCGGGAACTCAAGGGGGAGTCGGCCGCGGAAATCGGTGAGCGCGCTGTCCACTCAGATCGCGGCGGCGGGCAGGCTGCCGAGATGGTCTGGCACGTGGAAAGTTGCCAGGGCGTCGCCCTTGCCTGCTCGATGGGGATGGATGCTCATCATGCTGCTCCAGGGGGGGATGCCGGCTTGTGGCAGTGAAGGCGCACCGACCGCGATCCTGGTGGCCCAGTCGAGTGGGTTTGGCCGGCTGTGGGCCATCCCGGGGTCCAGCGAGGCATTCTTTTCGCCCAAGCTTGAGGGCGGGCTTTGGAAGCTTAGTGTCGGTTCGGCAACAAACTCGAGCGTCGTGCTGGGCAGCGCCGAACGGATACTCTGGCTCAAGGCGGTGTCAGCCCGAACGGCCTGGGTTGTGGTTCAGCGAGGGGGCGCTTTCGTTGCGTGCCATCTGCGCCAAGGAACCTCTGCCGATCCCCTGGGCTGGCGCATCGAGAACGAGCTGGAGGTGGGGCCGGATGACCAGTATGCAGCCTCCGAGGCCGAGCTTTGGTCCTGGCACCTGGAGGTTGCCACCAACGGGCAGCCCACCAGTGTGGTTCGGGTGTGGAAACCGCCAGGATCGTCCGTCACACATCAATTGCCGGGTGTCGTTGAAGCGTTGATCCATCCGGCGGGCGCGGGCTCCAGCCTCGTGGCCACTCGGGATCGTGCCGCCTTGCGAGTGCACGTTGCCGGGCTGAATAACCACCAGGTCCTGGAGGCTGTTCCCAGGGAGACTCCGCTGCTTTGGGATCGGCAGGCGCCACACTGGCTAGCCATGGAAGTGAAGGAAGGGTGGCGCCTGTGGATTCTCAGCGACGACGCGGAATCCTATTCCGGTCTGATTGCGTTTCCTCCCGTCGAAGTGGTCCCGGTTTCCGTCCACCGGTCGTGGTGGGTGAAGGTGCGGCAGTCGGGGCGCAGCCTGCCGGCGTTGGCTGTGGGCCGCAACCGGCAGCTCCGGATGGGTTTTCCGACGGTGGACCATGATGATCTCACAGCTCTATCGGAGGACCGCTTGACGTGCTGGCGCGCAACCTGGGCCAACACGCCGGCCCTGGTTGAATACCGCATTGATCCCTCGATCCCTGAAGGGTTCTCCCAGCAGGTCTTGCCTCATCCGGCAATGCGGCGGGACCGGACGAGCCTGCTCGTTTGCGGGGTGAAACCCGCGGATCGGACGATCTGGTCCTGGGGTGGGGCGGGCATTTCCTGCCGACGATTGGATTCAGACAACGCCTGGGCTGATGACCTGACGATGGGGCGTGTCTTGGGGCTTTGGGGAACGCTCAATCCGAACGCCGCCTGGGCATTGACCGACAAAGGTCTTTATTGGATTTGCCATGACCGGTCGGGACTTGCCTCGATGGGCCCGCTGACTTCTGTGTTTCGTTTGAGCGGCGAACTCCTCCCGCACCACGTGCAGGTGGAGGGCGCCACCGCATGGATTAACGGCTGGAACGGCGTATTTGCCGCATGGCAGCCGGCCAACCTCGATTGGTCTGTCCGGCTCAACGGGCAGCGCGCGAGCCCTGGCGCGCTCACCTTTGACATTCGGCCCGGGGCGGCCGACGCACGACTCCAGATCGAGTTTCCGCGTCCAAGCCAGTTCGCCTTCACCGCCCCTTCCGCCCCTTCGCTGGCGCTCCAACCATCCAGGCTGGGTCCTGATGACGGCGCGGCTCCCCGCCGAGCCGAATTGGCCCTCTCCAGCAGGAAACCGCCGGCAGGGGTGAGGCCTGTGCCTGCCACCCTGCTGGCAAGTGACGGCCCGAAAACAGACTGGTTGCTGGACACGCGCGAACTTGCGGCGGGAGGAAACGACACGGCGATTCTGAATCTGCAGTATTCCGATCCGACTGGGAGTGCCGCTTTGGCGACCTACACCCTCCGGATTATCCCCGGGAGCACCTTCTTCGAACGGTATTGGCTTGGCCTGCCACGACTGGCTCGTGGCGCCATGCTCGGAGTCCTGCTAGCCTGCGTCTTCCTGGCCTGTTCCCTGAAAGTGGAGAAATCGGGGAAAGGCGGGCGATGGGGCAGTTTGGCGCCCCTTGCGCCCACGCTGCCGGCGCTCGTGTTGAGCTGGGGAGGAGCCTGTGCCAGCTTGGGCATCGCCCAGCTGGAGGCCACCGTGGGCGCAAGCGTCGGCATGGCCCTGCTGGTGCTGACGGGGCTGGTCAACGCGCAGGCTTTTTCAGCGCTCTGTGACGTCCAGCCGCTGCGAGCCATGGTTCCCTTTCTGCTCATCTCGGCAGCCTGCCGGCGGCGGCTCGCTCAGCCCCATCTCGACCAGTTGGTCAAGGACGCAGCGGCCATCACGCGCCTCCCGTCCCCGCGGCGATACATGCCGCTGCCGCTCGCGTCTCGCGAAGACGGGGTCGCCAGAACCGAGACTGATCCCGTTCCCGCGATTCAGCGAGTCGCTTTCGAGCTGCAAATGCCCCAGCGAGGCAATGTGCTGATTTACGGCCCTGGCGGCACCGGCAAGAGCGCACTGCTGAGGGAGGTTGTGGAGCGAATGACTGCGAACCTCCGGGACGGAAAATGGCTGCGCATCCCGGTTGTCTGCCCCCCGCCGGCAGCTCCCGAGGACCTGCCCAAGCGCATCGAAAACATCCTCAAGCGCACTCTGCCTGGCTCGGTGGCAGCGGCCCTGGTTCAAGGCGGCTACGTTGCCGTCTGCATGGATGGCGCTGAGACATGCGTCGCTTCGTGGATCAATGAGGTCGTCGTCCGGGATTCGGCGGGCATGGCATTCATCTTTGCCAGTCGTCCCAGCCCTGAGCACCTGCGGGCCTTTGAGCGTTCGGCCGCTCGCGGTTTGCTGGCGCTGGCCACCTCCAATTGGACCCAGTCGCAGCTCGACCAATTTCTGGCCGCTCCCGCAGAGCTCGGGGCGCCGACGGACAGGACGTCGCCAGCAGACTCACAAGCGTTGTCCCCGGGATTGCTCGCCGCCTGTAAGTTGGGAGACGGCAGCTACAGCCCGCTCCTTGTCTGTCTTGCGCTGCGGACGAAATCCGGAACCACCGTGACCTCGCGTTACGGACTCTATTTGAGTGCTTTGGATCAGCTGCTCGGAACCATGAAGCTTATCCAGAAATGTGCGCAATGGGTCTTCCATACCTATGGCAGCACGGGAATCCGCGGCTTCCAGTGGGCCGGGATTCCTAGCGAGATTCAGAGCGAGCTGTTGTCGAGCAAACTCATCGACAGCGTGAACGACAGCGGACAAGGCGCGCCGCGGGAAGGGCAGTTCGTGCATGATGAACTGCAGACGTTCCTGGCGGCGTATTGGATTGCCACCTTGCCTCCCGCCGACTGGACCGAGAAGATTGAAAAAATCCTGCTGAACCCCAGCTTCCGCGACGTCGCCCCCTCCGATCCTCAGCCGTCCAGCTTCATTGCCATGTGCTGCGATGTGCTCGCGCCGCCACAGGCAATCTGCCGGGTGTTCGAAGACATCGGGCAGCGCTGGGCGGGCCAGCTGGAAGACGTCTTGACGATCGAGGATGTGGCCGTGCTTCAGGCGAACCGCGCGCAGGCGCGGACGATGCCGCCCATACACTTCCTCGAATCGGAAATCGCCCGCCTGCGCCTTGAGTGCAAGGCGACGCAGTTCGCGCTGCTGTTGGATTGGATTGCCCGTCGGCATGGCGCCACCCTCCTGGCCCTTTCCCAATCGGAACAATGAAACGTCGCGCTGCACCCCGTATTCTCCTCCTGGTGTTCCTCGCCTGGCTTCCCCAGGCGACCGCAGCCGATCCGCCGTCCACACCGGTCACCGTTGGCTATGGTTACACGACGTCCACACTGACCGTGGAGGATCAGGAGGCCTTTCTGCAAGGCTTCGATTTGGGACTTCATGCCCGGGGGCCAAAAGTGCGGCGAATCCTGAGGGTGGACACGACCCAAGACCCTTTTGGTGCCGCCCGCGCTGCCCGGCGACTCCTCGAGGAGCGCCCTGTCGTTGTCGCCGGGTTCCCGTCCTCGGATGAGGCGCTGCGAGCCGCTCCGGCGATCCTTGACCGAGGCGTTGCTTGGATCATTCCCGCCGCCGGCGATCCGAACCTCGGCAAGCTCGGACCCTGGCTGATCTCCACAGGAGGCACCATGCGCGGCGCTGCGGAGGACACGCTGGCGCTCCTGAAGCACCTGTTCCCCACCCAACCCGGAGCCATCGTTTACCGGTCCGGATCCGCCCTGTCGGAGGCGGGCCGAGCCGCCGTGGAAGGCTGGCTGAAGGCGGACTATGCCCCACTCGCCACCCATCTGTCGTGGATCAAGCTGGATTCGAGCCTGCAATTGGCGGCGTCCGATTTGCGGCTGATTCAGGCCGTCCGCTACCTGGTCATCACCCTCAGTCCGCGCGAGTCCGTTTTGATGCTCGATCAACTGGATGCCAACGGGATGGAGTTGCCGATGGTTGCCGTCAGTTCTTGGACGACCGGCGACACCTCTCTGTTGCGCCGCCTGCTCTGGAACCGGCGCCAGCCCCTCTACTCGATGAGCGTTTGGACCCGCGGCGTGAATGCTTCGGAGAGCTTCAGTCGACTGCTCACGCAATTCCGCGTCGATCCCGCGCGTGAATCCTATGTCGCGCATGGATTCGACGCCGGAACCATCGTGGGGGAAACCCTCGCCCGCCTCGAAAACATGGGCTCTCAGCCCACGCCGGAGTCCTTCTTTGCGGCGCTTCACGCCCAGCCAACTTTCCCCAGCGTGTCGACCGGAACGCTCACCATTTCCAGAACCGGCGGTCAGTCGGATCGCCCTGCCGACTACGTGATCTATCGGCCGGACAGCGGTTGGGCCCGCTACGAGGCTCTCGAGTCGCCTTCGCGCGTTCGCAGCCGTCAACATTCCCAAACGGCGGTGCCCGTTCAGCCCGCCGCGCGCGCCCAGGTCGCTGAAACCGACCAGGGCGCTTCACGCAAGCCGAGGAACCACGAGCCCCAGAATTCTCCCCTGGGGATCAATCGATCGCTTCAACCTCCATAGCCGATCCAAATTGGCCCCGTAGAAATCCCGCTGCGTTGCTGCATCCTCCCCGGTGGAAACCGGGTCTGCATAGCTCTGAAAGGCGTGGTCAACCAGGGAGCCCCGGACCGAACGAAACAGGCGATCAAGCCAGTCCTCGACGCCCGCGACTTCCGACGGATGCTTCCACAGGACGGACACCTGCATCAGGTATTTCCGGTCGCGATGCCAGAACGCTGTCGCGTCTCGCGCCACATCTCCCACCGCGCCGTCAAACGGTTCAAGGCCCACTCGCACTGGGGCGTGCGGAGCCGTTGTCAACGACGCCAGCAGACCTTCGATGCACTCGTCCGTCAAATCTCCCGCAAGAAACCTGGATCGCCAACTGAAGGAGACCGGCGGCCCTACCCGGGAGGCATAGAGCGACTGAAACTTCTCCGGCGTTCGCTGCGCCAGGTTGTGCTGCACGATTCCCCTCGTCCCAATCACCGGATCCCAAGGCCTTCTCCCCAAGCGCTCATCGCCCAAGGTGGTGCCCAGCATCAAACCCGAGACGGCTCCTTCAGCCGTGCGACGCAAGCCAAACCCGGCCGAGAAATCGCGAGGATGCTCCGCCAGGGCCTGCCGGTAGGCGCGCAGCGCCGAGCCCAGCGAAGTCGAGTCCCAATCCACGAGGCCCGACCATTGTCTCTGGCCCAGCGCCTGCAGCCGAACCGTCAGTTGCGTCACAGCCCCAAAGTTGCCCGCCCCTCCCCCGCGCAAGGCCCAGAAGATTTCCCGATTGGAACCCTCGCTAACCTCCAGGAGGTCCCCTTGCGGGGTGACCAGCCGAGCACCGACCAGGCTATCGCAGGCCAAGCCCAGCCGACGGCTGAAAAAGGTGCTTCCTCCGCCCAGTATCAAGCCCGCATAGCCCACCCCGGGACAACTCCCCGTCAGCGGCGTCCAGACAGTCCCCGCACACGCCGCCTCAACCTGCTCGTTCCTGGCCCCCCCGCCAATGTGCGCGATTCCGCGGCGCGGGTCAACCTTCACGGTTCCAAGCGAGCGCATGTCAACCACTGCTGCCCCGTCGCGGACGCAGGAATAGCCGCCTCCGTGCCCGCCGCCCCGAATGCAAAGCGCCAGGCTGCGCGCGCGGGAATCACGCACCGCTCGAACCACCTCCCGTTCCGAATCCGGGCGGTAGACGCAGCAGGGCCATCGGTCCACCGCCGCGTTGAATACTTTGCGGCCCTCGTCGTAGATCCTCTGCGACAAGTCCGTGCTGCCAGCCCCCGCCCGGCGCCCCGCAGGATACGGGGCCGCGCAACCGGCAGAAAGGATGGCGCCCCCTGCCGACCCCAAACGAATGAGAAACTGGCGTCGTGTTGTGTTCATAGTCTTCGAGGCAAACATGGGGGTCGCACATGAACATATTCAACAAGTGCGCTTGTTGAATTGCGGAGGTGCGACCCCGGGAAGCCAACCCCTGGAAGCCGGACAGCCGAACACACGCTTTCGACTCGGGCACTCACTTTCTATTCCAGTCGCACCGCACGATGGAATCGGCTGGTTGCGTTGGGTGATTCCGCATCCACCCAGAGGCAAGGGCTGCTGGTGAGAACCAGATTGGTCCGCGCTACCCACTCCGGTCGCAACAAGTCGTTCGCGGATTCGATTCGGTATGACTGGCCCACCGCTCCAAAAACGGTCAGCACGGGATACAGATTGAGTTGCAGCGTTGCCGGGGCCTCAGATCCCTCGACGCGGATGGGGCCGGGCGAAACCGCCGTCGCGACGGCTGCCGGCAGGGATGCCGGTGCGGCCGTCTGTGACGAGCCGGTGCCGCGCGTCCCGCGGGTTACTGCGGCAATTCGTTCGGCGAGGGTGGGCGCTGAACCGGAGACTTGCGAGACCGAGAGATCATCCAGCACCGGCCCGCAAAAACTCGGCGTCAGGCTTTGCACGCGCAGGCGGCTCGTGCTGGAGACGGCGGTGACAATGTATTCGTGGTAAGTGTAATTCATGTGAGCGAAGTCGCAGCCGGTGGTGTCGAAACTCAACGTGCCCAGTTCCTCGGCACCCCAGGAAATCCGGATCGTCTTCGTCACCGGCCCGCCTTCGGGATTTCCAGCGAAGGCAAACCGGATTTTGTAGTGCCGCCCCGGCGCCGTGGGGACCTCCTGAGAGATTGTTCCAATCTGCTCGAAAATGCCGTTGAGATCCAGCGATTGGCTGCCCCCCGCTGCTTTCCAATACTTCCCCACAACATCCACTGTCCCGCTTTCGATGGTCCAACCGGGCAGCTGTGCGCCGGCGCCAAAGCACGAGTAGGTCGCAACGCCGGGCGGCGACTCAAATCCGCCATTCGTGAGCAGGCTGTTACTGGCGGCTGGCGACGCCGCCATGCCACTCCACAATCCCGCAACCAGGATCCCCAGAACTCCTGTCTTTCGTTTCATCGTGACCAGAACAGATCACCTCCCGGCCTCTGGTCAAGGCGAAGGAATCTGCCTGTCCCCGAATCCTCCCCGACTTCGGGTTGCACATTCGTGCCCGCTGGCTGCGGCGACTTCGTGGAGTTCCTCGCGTGCGGCGGGTTCCGGTTGACCGCGGCGCGCCATGTGACGTGGGCGGACTGCAAATTCGCCAAGGGCCTGGCCCGATAGCCACAGACAAGATTGTCGGCCCACACGCCCGAGAAAATCATCCGGGAATGGATTGACCCCGCGACAGGCATGATGCCTTACCAGGCCCGCAAGCTGGCGGTCGCCCTTGGCCTCGACGGCGAGCTCCTCAGAGCCGGCGAGAAGTCGACCACGAGATGTCGCGCCTCCTTGGACACCGGGTCGCCCTCCCGCCGGAGCTGGCGGCCCGGTCCGAGTCCCATCCGCCCCTGGGTGCCGCCCGGCCGCGCGATCGCTGGGCACCCCGGGGGATGGAGAGCCGGAAGCTCTTCGCGGCCTGGCAGGAGCAGGGGCGGGGGTTGGGGACCGGAGCGGGTGGGCAAACTGATCGAGGAAGCCCGTTCGCGCGAGACCTGGGCGAACTGGAAGCTGGACGGGGGCCAACTCCTGCGCGCCTAGGCGATCTACACCCGTCGCCCGGCGCATTCCCCTGGCGAATCGGGGTGGGCATGGCGCGGGGTCTGGAGGAAGGGCGCAACCAACCAGCGCAACCCAAGGCCCAGCGCTCGACGCAGCAGTCGAGTCAGTCCCACTCGATGTCGCCCTGAGGGAGCCGGGGAGCGGCCGTGTCACGGGGCGCCACCCACGAAGTCGGTTGTCGCGTGCAGCGCGCAGTAGGGTTCAACCTCGATCCGAGTTCGACGCCTGCCGACGGCACCGCGCTGCCCCACAGCGACACTTCCCGAGCGCGGAGGCTGTGTCCGTTGTCACCCGTTCTTGTCACCCGTTCTTGTCACCCGGCACCGGCACTTCGGCCCATTCCGGTCCGCTTGGGCCACCCGCCGGCAGCGCGGAACTGCTTACGCCGGAGCATTCAGGGCCAGGCAGTCAAGCCAGCGGGAGATGGGACCAAAGGCTGGGGAACGAATCCGGAGGACGCCGCTGGGGCCTCGAATTCAAGTGTTCCGAGGAGCCCCGGTCCTCGCGTTCCATGCACGTGGCACTCGCCGACCTGAGGCTGGACCGCCTCTGAATCGTGTATCCGGGGACGCTGCGCTATCCAATCGCGGAGCGGAGGACCGCGCTGCCGCCGCGGGAGTTGGGTACGCTCGCGCTCTGATCCGACGGCAACCCGTTCGTCGAGATCCTCGACTATTCCTCCCAACGCGCCAGCCACCCCCTCAGGCGCACGAGGTGCGTCTGGACGGCGCCGACAGCCTGGGCTGGCCCACCTCCTGCAAGCTCGATTGCAGCTATGCGGTGCCCTGGGCGGAACTGAAGGAGCGGCGAGGGACCCTGTCCGCCGATCGGCGCCGGCAGATTGTCCGCACCGTCATCTCGACTCACGGCTGGAACGTCCTCTGAAAGGGGTCCAGCTTCGAGCTTTATCGAATCTACCAGGACATGTTCCGGCGCGGACGGCAGGAGCGGTTGACCCACGCGGTCGTCTTCGGTGAGGCGCGGCCAGTCGCTTGAAGCCGCTGCCCACGATGGCCAAGGAGTGCCGGAGGTACGGTCTGGCGCTCATCGTCGTGACGCAGGAGGCCCGTGACATCGATGCTGGCCTGGATTTGTGACGGCCCCGAGTGAGTGCTAGGCTGCGGCCGTGCCAGCAGGCAATTCTTGGGCCGACTCGACGGCTGTCGGCGCTCCTCCGCGCGTTTTTGCGACCACACATTGGAGCGTCGTGGTCGCCGCGGGCCAGCGGGATTCCCCCCGGCGCGCTTCGGCACTCGAGGCGCTCTGCCGCGCCTATTGGTATCCCCTCTATGTGTTCGTCCGGCGTCAAGGTCACACCCCGGAAGATGCCCAGGATTTGACGCAGGAGTTCTTTTGCCGTCTGTTCGAGAAGGACCAACTCGGGCAAGCGGATCAGGGACGTGGGAAGTTCCGCACCTTCCTGTTGGTCTCCTTGAAGCACTTCTTGATCAATGAATGGAAGCGGGCGCGGCGTCTCCGGCGGGGTGGCGGGGTGAGCTTCCTTTCGCTTGACGCCCTCGAGCCCGAGGCGCGTTACGCCGAGGAGCCCGTGGACGAATCCAGTCCTTCCCAAGCTTACGAGCGGGAATGGGCGGTCACTTTGATCGAACACGTCTTCTCCCTTCTGCGCGCTGAATACGCTGCGGACGGCAAGGCGCCGCTCTTTGCCGCCCTCAAGGGAGGTGTCTGGGGCGAAACCCGTTCTGCCTCGTACGCGGAGCTCGGCCGGCAGTTGAGCATGACGGAGGGAGCCGTGAAAGTGGCCGTTCACCGGCTCCGGCGACGTTTCCGCGAAGTGCTCCGCGCCGAGGCCGCCCACACCGTGGCCCGGGCGGAGGATATTGATGAGGAACTCCGCCACTTGATCAGCGTGCTGAGCTAGGGGATTCCACATCAAGGCCATCTTTCACCCGCTCGTAACCTCCACAGCCAAAGGGTGTAGAAAGAGGCGGCGTCTGAACTTGTCATGACCAGCCCCGACCGGAATTCATGCACCCGCTGCGGAGCCGCGTTGCGCCACCCAGACTCCGCGAGCCTCTGCACCCGCTGCCTGCTCAAGCAGGGGTTGGACAAGCCGCCGGAGGAAGCGGAGGAGCAAGGCTCGGGCTCAAGCGAGGCGCCGACGAGCGAAGCCGACCGGCGGGGAGCAACCCTGGATCAGGGGGCGATCAGGCAGTTCGGCGACTACGACCTGCTCGAAGAGATCGCTCGAGGCGGCATGGGGGTGGTGTATCGCGCGCGGCAACGCCGTCTGGATCGCGTGGTGGCCGTAAAGATGATCCTGGCCGGGCCGTTCGCCAGCCCGCAGGTCATTCAACGGTTCCGGGGCGAGGTCACGGCCGCGGCGCTCCTCCAGCACCCGAACATCGTCGCCATCCACGATGTGGGCCTCCACGACGGGCAGCACTACTTTTCGATGGATTACGTCGAAGGACAGAATCTGTCGCAACTGGTGGGGAACCGCCCTTTGCCGCCCACCAAAGCCGCGCGCTACGTCCGGATCGTGGCCGAAGCCATCCGATACGCGCATCAGCAAGGCATCCTTCACCGCGACCTCAAACCCGCCAACGTGCTGGTGGACGCGAGCGATCAGCCGCGCATCACGGACTTTGGCCTGGCGAAGCGGTTGGACGGCGACGCCAGTATCACTTTGACGGGCCAGATGCTCGGTTCGCCAAACTTCATCCCGCCGGAGCAGGCCAGTGTCCGGTTCGGCAAGGTCGGGCGACCCAGCGACGTCTATGGGTTGGGCGCGATCCTCTATTACCTGCTGACGGCCCGTCCACCGTTCCAGGCCGAATCGTTTGAGAGCGTCGTGGCACAGGTGCTCGCCACCGACCCCATCTCCCCACGGCTCCTCAACCCCAGCGTGCCGCGCGATTTGGAGACGATCTGCCTCAAGTGCCTGGAGAAAGTGCCCTCCGCCCGCTACCCAACCGCGCAAGAACTGGCCGATGAACTCAGCCGGTTCCTGCGGAACGGACCGATCCAGGCGCGACCCGTTAGCCAGCTCGAGAAGAGGTGGCGCTGGTGCCTCCGCGAACCCGCCCTGGCGAGCCTGGGCGCCGCCGCCGCCCTGTTACTGCTGGCGATCCTCATCGGTTCCCCCGTCGCGATCTACCGAATCCATCAAGCGCGCAAGTCCGAGCAGGTCCAGCTCAAGCGCGCCGAAACCCAGAAAGCCCTGGCCGAGAGTGAGGCCCAAAAGAGTGGCGAAGTGGCCCGCTTCCTGAAAGAAATGATCTCGTCGAGTGGCCCCTTCCACACCCAAGGCCGGGACAGTGCCGAAGTGTTTCGGGAGATGCTGGAGAATGCGGAAGCGCGCCTCGACCGCGACCTGACGCCGCATCCAGATGTGCAGGCAGAACTCTACGACGCGATCGGAGTAGCTTACGGCGAACTGTATGAATATGGCAGATCCGAGGCCCTGATTCGTAAAGCCCTCGAGTTGCGCCGGACACGCCAGGCCGCGGATGCCCCGGAGGTGATGAACACGATGTTTCACCTCGTCGGCGCCGTTTGGCACCAACGTGAACGCCGCCCGGACTTTGGGCCCCTCTTGCAGCAGAGCTTCGCCTTGCACGTGAAAGTGAACGGATCCAATAACGTGCGCACCGCGGAATTCCTCAATCTTTGCTCCTTCGAGGAGGAAACCAGCGCGCAGGCCGAGATCTTAAGCCGCCGGGCCTTGGCGATCCTCTCCGCCCTGGGGGCGACCAATGATCTGGTATTCGGAACGACCTTGGCGCATATCGGGCATCACCTCCTATACGAGGACCGCCTGGACGAGGCTATTTCCTTTGGACGACAGGCCCTCACGTCAATCCGGCAGGTTCTGGGAGACCCCCATCCCTTGACGCTTCATGCGCGCTATGAATTGGCCGTGGCGCTGCGCAGCGGCCGTCAGCTCGTCGAATGCGAAGCCCAGGTGCGGGAATGTTGGGAGGGAAAGCGACTCCTCTTCGGCGCAACCAACGAAGTCGTGCTCGACTCATTGTGGCTGCTAGCCAGCACGACCTTCGAGCGGGGCGACATGGCCGGAGTGGATGCCTTGCTGGCCAAGGCCCCGCTGGAGGCGATTCCCGCGGCTTGGGCCGGCCGCACCGTGGCCGGCGAAGTCGAACGATTCTGGTTGATTCGCACTCTGACGGGCCTTGCCTGGTCCCAGCGGAGCACTGCGAATCTGGCTGGCGCCCGCCGCTACGCCCGTTGCGCCGCAGCCTTGGCAACTCCCCTGGTCCTAATGCGTCAAACGAGCCCCGCCTCGGATGCCTGGCGCCTTGCCAATGCCCAGAGCGTGATGGGTGGGGCTCTCGTTGCCGCCGCCGTTACCGGTGAAGAAACTGGCGCCGGCGTTCCGGTTGCGAAACTTGAAGAAGCCGAGGCGAAGCTGTTGGCAGGCTACGCTGGCCTTCAGCAGCGCCACGGGGCCACAGCAGGTCCAACCGCGCCGCGCTGGACCTTTCTCCGCGAAGGCGCGGAACGCCTGGTCCGTCTCTACGACATCTGGGCGACACTCGCCCCTAACACACGCGATACGGACCAGGCCGCCGAGTGGCGTGGAAAGCTGGATGCTCCCGAGACCACTGCCCCGAAGCAATGAGCGCCCGACGTGCAACAGTTGATCCACCGCTCGATCACAACTGTTGGTTCTCGCGACCCTTCAGAACGCGGCTGAAGCGTGCGCCTGCAACTCGTGCACCGGGTTGCTCCAGACGGCCCACACTTGGCCACGTTGCCGGCCAACTCGCTCCGACTCTGCCGTACCTCGGTTCTGGAGAGACATCCAACCTGAGGGCGAGCAGCTTAACCACTTGAATGGAATTGCATGGCATCCCACCCATGAGTCTCGAACTCGACCACATCTTTATCCTCGTCAGCGTGGGCAGCCCCGAAGGAGATCGGTTGCCAGCGTTCGGGCTTGTGGAGGGTCCGGCGAACACCCACCCTGGTCAAGGCTCGGCTTGCCGCCGGTTCCTCCTCCAGAACGCTTACCTCGAACTCCTTTGGATCCACGATCCGGTTGCGGCACGGTCCGCGCTTGTTCGGCCGACACACCTCTGGGAACGATGGACCGGGCGGAACGGCACGGCATGCCCCTTTGCTCTGATCTTTCGCCCCGCGCCTGGGTCAGAACGCAAGCCACCCTTCTCATTTTGGGAATATCGGCCGCCATACCTGGCGCCTTCCCTGAGCATCGCCGTCGGGACCAATGCCCCCGTGCTTACGGAACCGATGCTTTGCCACGTCGCATTCGGGCGACAGCGACTGCCTCATCACCACAACGGTCTGAGACTCATCACCCGCGTGGACTGTATTCTGCCCGGTGCGGCCAACCCCTCTCCTGAGCTGCGTTCGATCATTGATGCCGGTTTGGCGCGGGTTCAGTCAGGCGCGGCTTGCCTTCTGGATCTCGGCTTTGACGGCGAGACGCTCGGGAAGCATGCAGATCTGCGACCCGCGTTGCCGCTCGTTCTTCGCTGGTGACCTGGCTGCCGGAGGCGACGTCTCCTCGGTTGGTTGATGCGCGCCGACGAGGCAGACATGGGTCCTTCCCCCGCGCTCACGGCTCCAGGCCAGGTCATCGGGATGCGTTGTGTGGGGTGTAACCTTTCCACAATGGCGTTGTAGAAACGGGCGAACGATCAGTCATCAATGTCGCACATACACCGCATCACCCATGGAACTCACTGCGCCGATCCGCATCCAAACCGCTGGTGGCCTGCTGCTGGCCGCCCTCGCGCTGGTTCCCTTCGCCCGCCCGGTACTGGCCGCCGAGGAGGTGTCGTTCACGGGCGAGGAAGTCTTTGTGAGCAGCACCCCCGTGTCCTTCTCGGCCCCTCTCGCGGTGAACGACACCGTGGCCACCGGCACGCTGACCGAGTTCGGACCCTATAGGCTGACGGGCCGCACCGAAATCAACGTTGTCCAGGCCAGCGCCACGGCGACCTCGACGATGACCTTCACCAACGGAGACCAACTGCTCCTGACCATGACTGGACACGCGGTGGAGCCGTTTTCGCGTCAGGAAACCGTGGGCACCTACACGGTCACGAGTGGAACTGGCCGTTTTGCGGGCGCGACCGGAGGGTGGAGCTTCTTGGCCCATTTTGACTTCCCGGTAAACGGAGGGGCGCCGGTGAATCCCTACACCGCCGTGCTCGAAGGACGCTTCACTTTGCACGCTCCGACCGACCCCGTCCTGGGGCTGCAACTCTATGCCGGCCTGAGGATCAACGGTGCGGTGGGACAGACCTACTCGATCGAGTACGTGCCGGAGCTTGCCCCGGCGACTCCCTGGCGTTGTTTGACGTTCCTCCAACTGCCGGCCAGCAACCATCTCTGGTTTGATCCGGCGGCCGCCACGGGGACGCGGCTGTATCGGGCGGTCGAGTTCCCGCCGCCCACGAACCTGGTCTTCATCCCGCCCGGGACGTTCCGGATGGGCAGCCAGACCAACGAGGTCGGACAACTCGATGGGGATCCGCTGAGCGTGGAGGGACCACAGATGGCGGTGACGATCAGCCGCGGATTCTGGATGGGTACATACGAAGTGACGCAGGCTGAGTATCTGGCGGTCATGGGGATCAACCCCAGCGGCTTCAAAGGGAGCCTGAGCCTGCCGGTGGAGACGGTGAGTTGGTACAGCGCCACCAACTACTGCGGCAAGCTTACGCAGCGAGAACGGGCGGCGGGTCGAATCGCGACCAATAGTGTGTATCGGTTGCCGACGGAGGCGGAGTGGGAATATGCGTGCCGGTCGTGGACCTCGACGCGGTACAGTCACGGGGACGACCCGGAATACGGCAATCTGAGCGATTACGCCTGGTACGATCAAGACAGCGACGCGTCCACGCATCCGGTGGGACAGAAGCTCCCCAATCCGTGGGGATTGTACGACATGCATGGGAATGCGGCGGAGTGGTGCCAGGACTGGTATGGCGCCCATCCCGGAGGCATCGCCAACGACCCGCAGGGGCCGGCCAAGGGCTCGGAACGGGTGTCGCGCGGTGGGCTCTGGCTCCGACCGGGCAGCTTTTGCCGGTCCGCGTTCCGCCGCGGCATCGCTCCTGAATTTGCGTCGGATGGCCTCGGGTTCCGGGTTGTCCTCGCGCCAGGTCAGCCTTGAGCGTCGTCAGGTCGAGTTTTCCGTGAGTAACCCAGGCGACTTCAAACGGCGATGAAGGCACCATTTTCGAACCCGAACCACAGCGCGCGCTCGTTCATCCTGTGCTACGCCGCGCTGGCCGCAACGTGGTCCAGTGTCAATTTGGGTCGGGCCGGGACTGCCGATGCCGTGGTCGCGTGGGGCAACAACGATGAAGGGGAAACGACGGTACCCATCGCCGCTCAGAGCGGCGTCACGGCGATTGCCGCGGGAGGCAGCTTCACTCTGGCGCTGAAGAGCGACGGGGCGGTGCTCGCGTGGGGATACAACGGCGAGGGCCAGACGGCGTTGCCGCCCACCGCGCAAAACGGAGTGGGAGCGATCGCCGCCGGAGGTTCCTGCGCCGCGGTGCTCAAGAACGACGGTTCCGTCGTGGTCTGGGGCTCGGAGTCCGCGACCCTGACCACTGTGCCCATCGCGGCCCAAAGCGGAGTGACGGCGATCGCCGCGGGAGGCGGCCACCTGGTAGCGTTGAAGGAGGACGGTACGTTGGTGGCGTGGGGATACGATCAAGCAGGCCAAGTCTCGGGAACTCGCACCACCGACGCCCCTTACTCCACCATCGCCAGTCCGGTGATCCTCAAAGGTCAGGTCTTGAGCGGGGTGAGAGCCATTGCGGCGGGGGTGTATCACACCGCCGCGTTGATGCAGGACGGTTCGGTGGTCGAGTGGGGGAACATCATCGGGTATCCCCCTGCACCTGCGGCCGCGCGGAGCGGCGTGGCCGCGATTGCGGCGGGCTACGATTTCACCGTGGCCTTGAAAAACGACGGTTCCGTCGTGGCCTGGGGATACAACGACCATGGCGAGACCAACGTCCCTGTCTCGGCGCAAAGTGGGGTTGTGGCGATCGCGGCGGGAATGACTCGCGTCCTGGCCCTGAAAGCGGATGGGTCGGTGGTCGCTTGGGGAAGCCAAGGTGACGGACTGCACGATACGGGCGCCACCGTTCCAGCCGGGTTGGAAGGGGTGACGGCGATTGCGGTGGGGTTTGATCACTTCGTGGCGCTCACCACCCCGAAGCCTCCCGGCATCTCCACGCCGCCGGCGAGCCAGGCCGTGGCCCAGTGGCAGCACGCGAGCCTCACGGTGACGGCGACCGGTTGTCCCGTGAGCTACCAGTGGCGTAAGGACGGAGTGAACATCCCCGGGGCGACGCGTGACACTTACGACCCGTTACTCACGGGAACGAACGAGGCGGGCCGTTACACGGTCGTAGTTGGCAATACCCTCGGGAGCGTGACGAACGCGCCCCCAGCGGTTGTGACGCTGACGCCCGCATCGCCCGGATCGGTGGTGGCCTGGGGAGACAACAGCGCGGGGCAGACGAGCGTTCCTGTCGCGGCGCAGAGTGGCGTGGCGGCAATCTCGGCCAGAGCACTCCACACCGTCGCCGTGTTGACGGACGGCTCCGTGGTCGAGTGGGGCAAGGTCTCTGATTTCACGAACTACCACGAGCTCTCCGTGCCGCCGGGGTTGAGCGGGGTCACGGCCATCGCGGCGGGAGACAACCACACGGCGGCTTTGAAGACCGACGGGTCAGTGGTGGCCTGGGGGCTGAACGTCCTCGGCCAAACGGATGTCCCCGACGCCGCGCAGCATGGCGTGATCGCCATCGCGGCGGGGGCCAATTACACCGTGGCGTTGAAGGCGGATGGTTCGGTGGTTTCCTGGGGCGCCACCGTCGAGGACGTCCCGGTGCCGGTGCCGGTCGCGGCGCAGAGCGGCGTGAAGGCGGTCGCCGCTGGGCCGGACCACATCGTCGCCCTGAAAGACGACGGATCGTTGGTCGCGTGGGGATACAATTACTATGGCCAGGCCAGCGTGCCTGACTGGGTACAGACTGGGGTGACCGCGGTTGCGGCGGGATTGGACCACACCGTGGCGTTGCGCGACGGCTGGGTGTTCGCATGGGGGGATGACCGCTTGGGCCAAACGACTGTGCCCTACGCGGCACACGGCGGCGTGGCGATACTCGCGGCCGGAGAGTATCATACCGTCGTGTTGAAGCAGGGAGGTGCGTTAGTGGCTTGGGGGGACAACTCCCACGGCCAGGCGACGGTGCCAACGGGGTTGAGCGGGGTGACGGCGATCGCGGCGGGGTCCGGCCACACGGTGGCGCTGCTCGGCACGGCCTTGAAGTTGCAGGCCGAACGCCATGGGGATCAGCTCGTGCTTTCATGGCCCGCCAATGCGACCGAGTTCACTCTGCAGTCCACCCGGGGTTTAGAGCCGCCCGTGGTCTGGACGGACTCCCCGGGGGCGCCCGCAAACGACGGTGCGCACCTCGCCGTCACGACGAATGACGTTTCGGGCTCACAGCGTTTCTTTCGATTGGCGCGACCGTAGTTCCTGATCGGGTATGGAACGTGCCCGGCCTCATGGATGCCCGGGGCAATGGCATCCCCTGGCATTACGCGGACAAGTCCGTTGAAGCCTGTCGCCGGATGGCTCACCGCAAGGCCCACGAGCTCGGGCTTCGACTTCGGGTCTTCGCTTACGCCCGACTCGCCGATGCCGATGCGATGCCCGCACTGTGGCGGGCGCTACGATCCAAGCCCCAGGCCAAGGGAAGTTCGGCCTGGGGCCGCGAGCAGGAGCAGGAATGGTGGCACGGAAACCGCCAGAATGGCTGCCGGGGTCCGATGACGACGGAGTCCCGATGTCAGGCCCTGAACACGACTTCGAGGCCGGCTCACGGGCTGCCAGGTGACCAGCGCCATCCTCCCCCCTGAGCGGATTCCCTGTGTCCGCGACGCTGAACTGCGCATTGGCGGCCCCATGCACTTTCGCGTTCTGGCAGCCGCCGGCGGCGCGACCCGGGCCGCCACGGCACGCGGCCAGCGCCGGTCCCGTGGCGTCCGCACCGCGCTGGCACCGGCTGGCGCAGGTCGCCAGTCCCCGCTCTCGACGATGAGCAGCCCGCTCTTCGGAGAGGAGGGCGAAATCTTCAGCGAGGAGGAGGGGGACATGGGCGCGCGATTCAAGATCAGGCCGCAATTCGTGCACCGGCCGCGTCCTTGTCACCCGGTTTTGTCACCTGGCACTGCGACTTAGGGCAATCAGAGTTCGCATGGGTGCCACGACCGACGGCGCAGAGCTGATTGAGGGGGAGCGTTCGGTCCCATGCGGTCCGTTCCGCGGAAACCGGGGCAACATGGCCGGCAATGAATCCGGAGATCGCGGCTCGGTCCGGGCGCCACCAACCGTGAAGGGTGGTCCTTGGTTCACAGGGGGAAGCGGGAACTGGCGAGAAAGGGCGCAGCGGGAAAGTTCTTGGTACGCCCAACAGTAGTGGGATACGCGTAAGCCACCTGGCATCTTCTACTGCATGGTTGCCTGGCTCATGCTGCTCCTTCGTCTGGCCGTGGCGACGTTGCAGCGTCCTCGCGACCTGGTCCTCGAGAACCTGGCCCTCCGTCACCGACTCCTGGTGCTGCACCGCACCGCCAAGCCGCCCCGCCTCTCGGGTCCAGATCGTGCCCTTTGGGTCTGGCTCGCGCGACGGTGGCGGGCTTGGAAGACCTGCCTGTGGATCGTTCGACCGGACACGGTCGTCCGCTGGCATCGAGCCGGCTTTCGCCAGTTCTGGAAATGGAAGAGTCGTCCGCGTCGAGGCGGCCGGCGGCCCATCGACGGCGAGGTGGTCAGCTTGATCCGGCAGATGAGTCGCGCCAACCCTCTGTGGGGCGCCCCGCGGATCCATGGCCGAGCTGCGCAAACTGGGCATCGGTGTTGCGCAACGCACTGTCGCTTCGGCGCGAATGCCTGGATCATGTCATCGTCCTAAACCCGGCCCACCTTCGCGGGGTGATCGAGTACTACCTCGGCTACTACCATCGCAGTCGCACCCACCTGGGATTGGCCAAGGATGCACCGGAGCCCCGCCCCGTGCAGGGTGCCGACGCCGGTGAGATCGTGGCGCTTCCGCAGGTGGGCGGTCTGCATCACCGCTACGAACGGCGGGCCGCCTGATCTCGTGACCGCCGACCAGCATCAGGAATCGGGGACCTGAGCCCAGGTCGGTAGCACTTTCCGACCGTCTCGCCGTCGGAGCACTCCGCTGACATCCGATTCCCTCCGGACCCGTTCTCGTCACCCTTCGCGGGAGTTGTTGGCCAGCACCCGGAGGAACCGGATGGGTTTTTTCCAATGACAAGGATGCCGCTCAAGGTCTTGCCAGACCCGGTGGCGCCGGCGATGAGGAAGTGCTGGCAGAAGGTGTGCTGTTACCAGACGAAGCCCTTTAGCCGGGCGAACGCACCACCAGCCACAGCCAGCTCAGCAGACCCAGGCTTCCCCCCGCGACCCAACCGGTCGGCTCCGGTAGCTGGAACACCGCCACACCGGCCGCCGCGAAGAGGATGAACGAGATGAGGAGGTCCGAGGCGTTCATGGTGTGAGGCGGAGTTGCGGGCCTTCGATGACCAACCGGCCCTCACCACGGCCCCCATCGAGCAGGCTCACGGCAATGGCGTTGCCGACCAACTCGTGGAGGGTGTCCAGGAGCGGACGCGCACCCAGCCTGGGCGAGAAGCCGCGCTGCAGGACGAACCGGACAACCGCGTCGTCGTACGTGATGCGGCGACCTTGAGCACCCTCCCACGCCATCAGGTCCTTCAGGCGTTCCGCCGCGATCTCGGCCTGGACCTCACGGGTGAGCGGACGGAACACGAAGGGGCGTTTGAACCGGGCCAGCAGTTCGGGGCGAAGATGGCGCTGGATGCAGCGGACGACGTGCTTCTCCAGGCTGGCGAAGGGGAGGTGTTCCCGGCCGAGAATCTCCGCCGATCCCAGGTTGCTGGTGACGACGATGTAGATCCGGCTCAGGTCGAGGGTCTCGCCATTGGCGAGCGTCAACCGACCGGCGTCCGTCATCTGGAGAACCAGATGCACGAACTCCGGGTGGGCCTTTTCGATCTCGTCGAACAGCTAGACCCCGGCCGGCACCGCGGCGTAGGCCTGGCCGAACCGACCGGTGTCACCGGCGCGGTCCCCGAGCAGGCCGGCGATGCTGTCGAGCGTCTTGAACTCGTAGCAATCGAACCGGACGAAGGCGTCCGGGCCGAAGAGTGCCGCGGCCAGCAGTCGGGTGGTCTCGGTCTTGCCGACCCCGGTAGGACCGGCAAAGAACAGCGCCTCGCGGCAGCCGGTCTGGGGAATGGTGTCGAGCTCGCGGCGGATGACGGCTTCGAGGAGGCGATCCAGGACTTCGGCTTGTCCCCGGATGCGGCGGGGGAGTTCCTCGCACAGACGAGCGAGACGTTCCGTGAGGGAGGGGGTGGGTTCGTTTGATGGCTTGTTCATAGACAGTCGGCGGTGTCACGTGACACCGCCGCTGTCGAAGTATCCGCGAGCCGAGGGTGTTGGGTTGCGGTCTAGGCTTCAGTTAGAACCGCGGCGGTCAAGGATCGTGATCTTGACGGCAGCACCGGGATTCCGAGCCAAGATGCCTCGCTCGTCGCCGCCGAAGTGGCGCTCGAGGAAGTAGTAAGCGCGGTCGTCGCCCGTCGGAGTTGCCAGCCAGATTTCAGTGCCCTGTTTGATCCTGGAGTGAGGTGGAACGGGCGGATTGCGGTATCGGTCCGCTTTTCCTCCCTTGTCCGCCCTGACGTCAAACTCCAGGACGGCTCGGTCGCTGTCGTTGACGTTGAGGAGTTCGAAGCGGGCCCAAACCTCCTGGCCTTTGGCCACATCGAAGGGGTCCTTGGAGAAGTTGAGACTGCTGCGCCCGCCCTCCTCGTTCGAGATCGGCACGATGGCCACCCCGCCCGGGCCGTTGTGGCTGAACACCACCCGGGGGTGTTCGGACGCGACCTTTCGCTTCCATAGCTCGACAGCCTCCTGAACGGCGACGACAACGATCTCGACGGTCTTGCCGCGTGTTCTTTGGTATCTCACGGGGTTGTCACCCGCCTTCACTGGGGTTGCTGACGCGAGCATGACCACCGAGGTCAGCACTGCTGCGGTCTGCACCAGGGATCTTGTTTGCCTGCTATGTCTTGTCTGCATCACGGTGTTGGTATTGAGGTTTGTGGCTTGTTCCGCTCTGTCCACAGCCAGTGCCACGCGTTCGCCAGCGGAAAGCGAAACACGCAGATCGAACTTCTCGAACCCTCGGAAGTCCTCCCGCCGCAAGTAGCCACCTAAAATGAGCTGGGCCACCGGTACCGCAGCGGGAAGAGCCTTCCCGGCCAGACGTTGGTCTCCGCAGAAGTCGTTCAGCGCAACCGAGAGTTCGCGCTGCAATCGGCCGGCATGGCTGCGTCGGCAGGCGAGACCTCCCGCCCAGCAACTCGACGTGGCGACTGCCAGCGTGGCCAGCAACACGATTGGGGAACGCCCATGCATGACCGAAGGGAAGAGGACGAATACGAACCGACTGTCGCCACGGGTTCCTTTGCCCTTCCTACGGGGTCGTCACCCGGAAGAAGCGATGCGGGTCGGACGGGTCCACCGGCGCGCCGAAGCCCGCGCGGAAGTCGCTCGCGGTGACGGACGTTAACGGGGTCCAGTCGTCCGGAAGCAGCGTGGTCGAGGATTCGACCAGGTACGTCCGGCCAGGGATCGAGTTGAAGGAGCCTTGGAACTGGCCGTCCAGGAGTCGTGGAACGGATTCGAGTTGGGGCGTGAGGACGGCCTGGCGGACTTGGGCGGGAATCAGCGGTGGCTGGCCGGGAGTGCCGAGGGAGGCGATGCCGCCACCTGCATTCGTTGGGGTTCGGGCCTGGCCGGTCGCGACCCACGAGACACTGCAGCCGTACACCACGGAATCAGCCCAAGTGTCGAAGACCATGGTGAATTGCTCCGCGGTAATCTCTGTCGCCCATGCAGCGATTCGTGTGTTGGCGCTGTATAGCGTATCCAACCAGGTTATCCCCGTGACCACCGCTGGTGGCGCGGCAAAGGGCGTGGGAAACACGACGACCCTTGTGAACTGCTTGTGCACGCCCCCGTCAACAGGAGGCAACACCGTCCAACTCGGTGAATGGGTGGCCCCCTCACTCCCGACCAACACCTGCGGCACCCGCAGCGCCTCAACTTCTTGTGCCGCTCCGAGCAACGTGGCGTACTCCTGAACCGACCGGGTGTTCAGGATCGTGGCATCCCCGAGGGTGAAGGTGCCGATGCTTTGCTCGATGCTGGTGAAGCTGACGTTCTCGACGGTGCCGCTCTGGCTGAACCGGATGCCGGTGAGCGTCCGCATCTGACCGCTCAGCCGGACGCTGGCGTCGCGCACCTGCCGTTTGAGATCCTCCATCCGCTGGTTGACGTAGTCGCTGCGGGACCAGTTCTGCTTGGTTTCGGCGCTGGCGCTGCCGCTGAAGATCCCGAAGACGCTGGCGCCGGCGCTCCCGCGGACCTCGGTGTTCTGGCTCTTCGTGGCGGAGTTGACGAGCGCCGTGCGGTACTCACTTTCGGACGCCGAGTGGAGGGCGGCGTCGAGTTCGTTAATCTCGCTCAGGGCCATCGTCATGGTCAGGCCGTCTTCGAGGAGGAAGGTGGCAACGGCCTGCTGGCGTTCCTCCTCGCCGATCTCGAGGACCATTGGCGCCTGTTCGAGGGCGGCAGTGACGAGGCGATCCACGAGTTGCGGGTCGGCGCTGGCGCCTTCGCGGGTGAGCACCTGGAGGCGGACGAAGCGGCGGATCTGGTCGGTGAATTGCTTGTCCTGCACCACGCTGCCGGCCTGGGCGCCGGGTTGGGGCAGGTTGGGCGACAGCAGCAACGTAGGCTGGCCACGGTCGGGCACGGGCAGCAGGCTCTGCCGCATGACGGCAAGGGATTGCACGGCACTTTGCAGGCTGATGAGCGCCAGCGTCGTGGTGTACCGGGCGCGGTAGCTTTCCTCGACTTGGACGGCGAGATGGTGCGCCTTGATCTGGATGGGGATGCCACCCGCGAGGCCGGCGAGGCGCGTTCGGGCCCGGGCATCGAGCAGGAACTGGGCGGACACCCGGCTTTGAGCGTCGGCCAGGTCGGAGAGGAAGGACTCGGCAAGGACGACGCGTTGGTTGCTGAGATTGGGGTCAATCAGGAGCAGGCTGGCCCGACGGTGCCCGGCGGTCGCCGCGGGAAGGAGTTGCGGGGTGGCCGCGAGACTGCGGATCACGGGGTGGTTGCCGAGCGTGGCGATCAGGTCGTCCTGGTAGGCGCGGCTCTTCCAAAGGTCGAGGAGAGTGACGGTGAGGTTGAGGAGACCGTCGCCGGACGGGAGCCGGAGGCTGCCGTCGGGATCCACCGCGGGGAGCCCATTGGGAAGCGTGACTTGCTCGAGCAGGAACACCGGGAAGTAGAAAATCCGGTTGCCGTCCACGGCATACTTGACGGTGACTTCCTGGCCAATCGTCGAGAGCACGATCTGGAGCGTGCGCACATCCTGGACGAGCGGGACGGTTTCGTCCTGGGCGTGCGCGAGCGGGGCGCCTCCGCCGAGGCAGCCCATGGCAAGGGCGAGGAGAAGGCCGGGGTTCGACGCGCCGCGACGTGTTCGGTGGCGGTGGTCAACAGATTCGGGTGTGCGGTTCATGGCTCGGTGTGTTCGTTGGCTGCCCGTTTTGAGCGCCGTTCGAGGGGGTAGGCGCTGCGGATTCGGAAAAGCCATCAAGGAGGCGCGCTCAGGTTGGCGTCCGGAGCGCGACCGGCCGATGCACCCCGTCGGAAAGAAGCTTGATGGCTTTTGCGCGGCGCGGTCGCCTATCCCCGTATGACGACAAGTACCGAGACCGCGGAGCGCGAGCTGACCTTTGAGGAGATGTACGCCGCCCTGCGCCGCATCGCGCAGGCGACCATGCGGGGGGAAAGGGCCTCCCACACGCTGCAACCCACCGCGCTGGTGCATGACTACCTGCTCTCGCTCCCGGAGGGCCTGCCCGCTTCCCCAACCGCGATGGTGGACGTGGTGCGCCGGGCCGGCTGGCGGATGCGTCGGTACCTGATTGACTACGCCCGCAAGCGGCAGCGGCACCATCCCGAGAGCGTGGCCAGCCGCCGCGTGAGTCTCGAAGCGGTGGACGGCAGTGACGTCGCCGTAACCTTCCCGGACCTCGAACTGCTGGACGATCTCCTGCGTGAGCTGCAGGCCCAGAACTCCGAAGCCGCGGCGGTAGTCGAGATGCGGTTCTTCTGCGGGTTGACGCAGGAGGAAACCGGGCGGGCGCTGGGCGTCTCGGTGCCCACCGTGGAGCGACGCTGGCGGGAGGCGCGCACCTGGCTGCAACAGCGGGTCGGCCGCCGCTGACCCGGAGAAACCCGTACGCCGTGACCCCGTAGCGACACGTAACAATCCCGGCATTGACAGAGGTCGCCGGCGGCGGAGGCTGCCGGCTGATGCCGCCGGCTGACCCCAGTTCATCACCGTCTCCCGAGGCGGCAGACGGCGATTGGAGTCTGCAGGAGCACGCGCCCTCCCCGGAACACCGTTGCCGCTTCGAAAGCGGTGCTCGCCCTCCCCCAGCTCAGGTGGGCCGCTACCAGATCCTGGGGTCGATCGGACACGGCGGCATGGGCATCGTGTATCTGGCCCAACATCCGGTGACCCAGCAGCAGGTCGCGCTCAAGGCAATCATCCCGCACAGCGTGACCCGGTCCGCGGTCGAGCAGTTCCTCGAGGAGATCCGGTTGCTGGCGCGGGTCCGGCACCCGGGCATTGCCCAGGTGTACGACGCGGACACGTACACGGTGGACGAGGAGCGGCGCCCGTACTTCACGATGGAGCTCGTCGAAGGCGCCAAGCCGGTGACGCACTACGTGCAGGACGCGCTGTGCGGCTACCCGCGACGGCTCGACCTGGCCCTCCAGGCGGCGGCAGCCGTGGCGCACGCGCACGAGCTGGGCATCTGCCACGGCGACCTCAAGCCGAGCAACGTGCTGGTGGCGCTGGATGGGCGGGTCAAAGTCGTGGACTTCGGTGCCGCCATCGAAGTGGCGCGGGGATTCGAGGGGCAACGGGCCTGGACCCCGGGACCGTACGCGGCGCCCGAGCTCTACGTGCCCGCCCAGCCGGTGAGCCTGGCCGCTGATGTCTACGCGCTGGCGGTGCTGGTGTTTCAGATGGTGTCGGGGAAGCTCCCCTTCGAACCGGCCGGCTCCTGTCCTCCACCCGCCGATGACTCCGGCTCCAGGCCGCTGAGCGGGCCCGAGCGGCCGGCCCGGGTACCCATCCCGCTTCGCCGGCTGACCCCGCAGGCGGGCCGGCGCGTGGAAGCCGTGCTGCGCAAGGCCCTCGAACATAACCCCGGAGCCCGTTACGCCAGCGTCGTCGAGTTCCACTGCGATCTCGAACGGGCGAGTCGTGATCGAACTCTGTCCCTCGAGCGGGCCAGCGCGTGGACGCGGGCGCGGGACAATTACCTGGACCACCGCAAGTCGGTCTGGGCGATCAGCGCAGTCCTGGTATCGCTCCTGGCGGGCCTGACGGCGACGACCTGGAAAAGCCGGGAGGCGGAACGCCAGCGGCTCCGGGCGGAGGGGGAGAGCGTCCGCGCCAAAGAGTTGGCAGGCCAGGAGCACGCCGCAAGGCAGCGGGCCGAGGGCGCCGAAGCGAGCACCGCCGCGGCGCTCGAATTGCTCCAAACCCTGTTATTCTCCGTGGATACCTACCGCGTGCGCGACCAGAGCCTGGACCTCAACTACGTCTTTGGGCAGGCGGACGTTCAACTGCCGGCGGCCGCCCGGCAGGACCCACGCGCCGGGGCCATCGGCTATGGCGCGCTCGGGCGGGTGGCCACCGACTGGGGGCGCTACGAGCTGGCCGAGCGATGGTTGACCCGCGCCGCGCAACTGTGGTCGGCGGTGGCCGCCGAGGCCCCCGATTCCGAGGCGGGTCGCAAGGCGAAGCAGGAGCGCGCCAACGTCTTGAACCACCTGGTCTGGGCAAAACTCGGCGACCAGGGCGAACGCCACGGATTACGCGAACGGGCCGCCGGGGCTGTCTCCGTGGCCCGGGAATCCTTCGCCCTCTATCTCGACGTCGAGGGTCCCGGACACCAGGACACGCTCTGCGCGCAAGCCGATTGGCTGCGCATGCGCCAGTTGGCGGGGGATGACGTGGCCACGGTGCTCACCGGGTTCATGGAATGGCTGGCCACGGCCGCGGGTCAACGCCAGGAGGAGTTCCTGGCCACCTTCGTGCGCGCCCTGCGGGAAACGGCCCGCTGCACGGCCGCCGGGGACGCGGCCGGCGCCCGCGCCTCCGTCCGGGCGTTGCTCGAGCCGGTGGTTCCTCCCTCGAGGCCCCGGTTGCGCGCACGCGTACCGCTCTCCCTGGCGCGGGCCAGCCAATGGGTGGATTCCTCGCGCCCCTTACTGACGCTTGCCCTGATGCCTTTCGGTGTCCCGTCCCGGGACCTGCCCCCCCTGAGCCGCACCTTGATGGAGGTCGCCCGCGAGTGGGGACGGCAGGAACTGCCGCCCGGGCATCCGGATCGCGAGACAGTCGAGAAGCTCGCGGCGGGCTTGCTGAAGCCGTAGCTGCCGAGGCAAGGGGGCCCACCCTCGCGTCCATTTTCCGTGATGGGTTTTTCTCCCAACCAGCGCCTACCCCCTTGAATGAGATCGCGAAGGCATGTCGGCGCCGCTACCGCGGAGCCCACCTCCCGCCCACGCGGCTCCCTCCGGGGCCGGCGAAGCCCGCATTCATCAGGACCCCGAGTCGAAAGCAAATGAACACCGTGAACCACCACCCCAAGCCAAACCGCGTAGGACACAATGGCCTGTCTGCCGGTGCCGGCGGCCACCAAAAGCGGCAGCGGACAGCCGCATTCCAGGACGCGGGCGCGCTGCTCCTCGCGTTCGCATTCCTCGGTTGCCTGCTGTTCTCGTCCAACGCCCTCGCCCAATCCAGTGCCACGAGCATCAGTTTCCAAGGTGCGCTGAACGGGACGGGTGGCCAACCGTTGCCGAACGGCAGCTACACGCTGACGCTCCAGTTCTGGGACCATCCCACGAGCACGGCTGCCAGCAACCGCGTGGGCGGCACCATCACAGTCCCAGACGTTGTCGTGACTGGCGGCGTGGCCTCGACCGGCATACCCGTCGAGCCAGCATGGTTCGACGGCCAGACGCGGCACCTGGGCATCACCGTGGAAGGCGTCAACGGCGGCCAGGAACTCCAGCCCCGCGTCCTCGTCACCGCGGTGCCGTATGCCGCGTACTCCCAGGCGACTCGGGGGATCACGGTTGACTCGGGTGGCCGTGTGGCCATCGGGACGACCAACAACGCGGTGGGCGGTGTGGGCGGCGCATTGACATTGGTCGGCAACGACCGTGGCCGACCTGCATTGACAATAGGGATCGACTCGAATCCAGGCGCGCCACCGCTGTACCTGTGTCCAGTTGGTTGGGACCATTGGGGAGCCCTTCATTGGGGCCTCTTTACGCCGTATGCCCACCCGGGTGGGTACGCCAGCGGACTGGATGCTATTGCCATGTATTGGAATGGACGTTCTCTGATTCTTGGCGCGCGGGTTGGTGCCGACCGTCCTCTCTTCAATGTGGGCATCGGAACAGATACGCCCCAATCCACACTTGACGTTAATGGCACTACCACCACCACCGTCCTCAAAATCACCAGCGCCCGGGAAGCGAAGCAGGGCTTTGCGCTGGTGGACGCGGCGGCGATTCTGGCCAAGGTGGCGGCGCTTCCGCTTTCCACCTGGGCCTACACCAACGCGCCCACCATCCGCCACCTCGGCCCCGTCGCCCAGGATTTCCACGCGGCTTTCGGCCTGAGTGACGACGACCAGCACATCGCCACCGTGGATGCCGACGGGGTCGCGTTGGCCGCGATCCAGGGCCTGAACCAGAAACTGGAAGACCAGGTCAGGGACAAGGACGCCCGGATTGCCGCGCTGGAGGAGCGCCTGGCGCGTCTCGAACGACTTCTTCCCGAACACGCCACCAGAGAATGAACCCCGCATCACCCATGCCCATGAACACGAATGCTGCCCAAGAACCGCGAGCGCGCTCGCTTGCGATCGCCATAAGTCTGTTGATTCTCCACGTCCTGCTGGTGCTTCAGCCGCAGTTGGCGCTCGCCCAATCCAGTGCCACGAGCATCAGCTTCCAGGGCGCGCTGAACGGGACGGGTGGCCACCCGTTGCCCAACGGGAGCTACACGCTGGGGTTCCAGTTCTGGGACCATCCCACGAGCACGGCCGCCAGCAACCGCGTGGGCAGCGCCGTCACCGTGCCGGGCGTGACGGTGAACGGCGGAGTGGCTTCGACGAACATCCCCGTGCAACCGGAGTGGTTCGACGGCCAGACGCGGTACCTGGGCATCACCGTCGAAGGCGCCAACGGCGGCCAGGAACTCGAGCCCCGCGTGCTCGTCACGGCGGTGCCGTATGCAGTGAAGGCCGGATCAACTCACGGCGCGTTTCAGCATTTCCAGGGTTTAGAACTGCGCTGGACGAACGACACACCTTACATTGACTTCACTCGTTCGTGGACTCCATCCGACCTGGACTATGATTACCGCGTGTATGTTGACGTTCTTGGGACGGATCCTCGCTTCGTAATCCGCTCCGATGTTGCCCAGAACTGTATCGTGATTCGCCGTAACGGCTATGTGGGAATCGGTGGTGGGTTTCCGGAAGACATGCTTGATGTGAATGGCACCGTTCGAATGGTGGTATGTAAGATCACCAGCGCCCGGGAGGCGAAGCAGGGCTTTGCGCCGGTGGACGCGGCGGCGATTCTGGCCAAGGTGGCGGCGCTTCCGCTTTCCACCTGGGCCTACACCAACGCACCCGCCGTCCGCCACCTCGGCCCCGTGGCCCAGGACTTCCACGCCGCCTTCGGTTTTGGTGACGACGACAAGCACGTTGCGACAGTGGATGCCGACGGGGTTGCCCTGGCCGCCATCCAAGGCTTGCACCAACTTCTGCAGGAGAAGGAGGCGCGCCTGGCCCAACTCGAGTCCGCCGCCCGCGCCAAGGACGCCCAGATCGCCAGTCTCGAAACTCGTCTGACCGCACTGGAGCGCACCATCAAATGCCGATTGGGCGTCGTGGCGGAAACCGCCCCCGGCCCCACGCTCAGGCCCTTCGGAGATCCCTGGCCTCCTCAGGCACGAACGGAGCAGTGAGTTCAACCCGACGCAAATATGACGCGAACTAGTAGTCTTCTTCTTGGGCCGCTCGCCCACACGAGCGCTCTACTGCTCCTCTTTGTCTGCGCCCCCGCTGCAGCCTCGGATTCCGACAGCGACGGGATTGACGACGCAACTGAGGCCAAGCTGCTGTCGGCATGGGCTCCTGTGTGGCGTCCCGATCAGGCCGACGACCGCCAGCCCCCACTGCCAATCCGTTGGTATGTTGAACATTGCAGCATGTATGAGTTCCACCATGCGCAGCGAGACGTTGACTACAATGGGACCGACGATCCAGGTACCCAGGTCAGCGTCGTGCAGGATCTGAATCTCGAGTCCGCCCTCAGCCTCGCACGAACACGCCCCGCTCCCCGTCACTATTTGCGACTGGGATTCAAAGATGGTAGGTACCGCAACGGGTGGGATCCAACTCCCACCAGCAGGAGAACGTGGACCGTGGCAGCTGAGAAGCAGGATTGCCTTTACGGCCGCTGCACGCGCCTGGCAGGGGCGCGGGACACTACATACCTCCTTCAGTACTACTTGTTCTTTGGATGGAACGATGTCGATGCCGACCGCTTTCTCGGTTGCCCCGTCGGTAACCACGAGGGAGACATAATTTGCGTTGAAATGGAAATCAGCTACGGCGGTACACAACTGTCGCGTGGTCAGTTGACGCGTGCTGTGTACCACAATCACGGCCGCCAGGTCTTCGCCGACAGTCCCTCGGCACTACGGTATAGCCAGGAACGTCCGGTCGTCTATCTGGAGAAGGAGACGCAGGAACCCCTTCCGTGGAGCGGCCAATGTGGTCTGGGCGACCCCGGGATGGCGCAATGCACAGGTGCAAACAGGTACTTCGCGAGCCATCTCGTAGGGAACCTGAATGACAGCGATCCATACGACTACATCGCAGGAGAGTGCGACAGTGCTCCGGTCGTCCGCACTCACCTTGGCCGAGGCCCGGCGTTGCTCATCACCAATGTTATCAACCTTGGAGAGCGGGGATTTCCAGGGGACCATCCTGAAGTGCAGTTCATCCACGCGTTCGAGGGGCTTTACGGCAAATCAGGCACTGCGTGCTGTGACATCATTTTTATCTTTGAGACTTGCCAAAAGGTTGACTCGCCGCGCGGACCCCTCTTTCAAGACAAGATGTGGGCTCGAGCGTGGGCGGATGGCAAGGATGTTCCAAATCGCGACTTTCGAGTCGTGAACTTCCCTGGTTGCCCGGATCCGGGCAACCCCTTCCGTGCGCCGCGGACGTCAGCCGGCCCTTCGACTTCCAAGGAGGTGTGGGTTGATTTCCGCTATAGCGGATACGAAAACGGTAGTTCGGTCTATCCGTTCAACACACTTGGAGAAGCGCTCGGAAGGATAGGCAGCGGAGACCTAATCCGGATTCGCGCAGGCTCGTCTGCGGAGCGGCCGACGATCCGCACGGCCTGTGAAATCCAAGCTCCGAACGGCGTAGTAACCATCGGCCAGTAATCACCAGCCAACACCTATGACCACAGTCTCATGTCTCACGTTCGTAAGTCTGGGGTTGTCGATCACCCTTCTCGCCGCGGACGAAGACCTCGACGGCCTGGACGACTCGACGGAACAGACGCTCCTTGACCGCCACCGCCCACGCCTCGTCTTCGAGGACGACGAGCGCCACTGGCCGATCTCAGCCGAACGCTTCGTCCGCGGGAGCCGCCTGCGGCGGAACACCCATCCCGACCGCAACTTCGAGTACGGCTGGCTGGTGGACGTATATTCCGAGGCGCAACTGTCGGCGGACCCGTTGCTCATCCTGCGTGGGGGTGATGCTCGCCCCGGCGAGCCGTCAAACACCATTGAACATCCCGCTCGGAACGAGTGGTATCTGGACATCCACGACGGCCTGCGCAGCGGTGTGTATCCGCAGCCGGACGGTTCAGCGCACGAGGGCATGTACGGTCATGCGACGCCGCTCGCGGATGGCAGCATTCTCCTGCAATACTGGCAGCTCTTCCCACACAACGAGGCCGAGTGCCAAGACGATTGCGGTGACCACGAGGGCGACTGGACGTGGCTCGACCTCTACCTGGACGGCACGGCGCCCTACACCTTGCGCCAGATCGTGTATCACCACCACGGCGACAGCCGCTGCCCGCCCACGAGCCTGCCGTTTGCCGGCGGCTTCCAACATCCCGAGCCCGTTCCACTCCCTGGGGACGGCGTTCCTGTCTGCTACGTCGAAGAACAGGCGCACGAGTGGTGGCCTTGGGCCAGCGGCGGGGAGGAGTGTGAGTTCACCGGGTGGGGTCTGTGTTACAACGCCAGTCACCGCGGTAACGGCATCAGCTACCGTGTGCCCAGGGTGGAAAATATCGGTGAACGCAACGCGCCCATGCCCGGCAGCTTGGCCGCGCAACTGATCCTGCTCTACAACGGGCGCTGGGGCGGCTGGGGATCCGTATGCACCACGGGGTTGTTTAAAGATACTTGGTTTGAACCGCCCGACAGTCCGGTCCACCAAAGCTATCCGCTGCCAGGGAGCTACCCGCCGTCGGCGGTCCATGTGGATTTTGCCCACACCGGTTGGGAATTTGGTACCACCGCTCAACCGTTCAATACTCTTGGGGAGGGGGTGTCTGCGGTCATCCCTGGTCGCACCATCCTCCTGCGTGCCGGCAGCAGCGGCGAGCGGTTGACGATCACGAAACCCTGCAACCTGATGAGCAGCGGCGGAACCGTGACCATCGGTCAATGACCCCTTCCGGAACCATGAATCTCAACCTTCCAACCACCATGAACACGATGAAAAGAACGCCTTGCCGACCCGACTCCAACGCATCGAATCATCCGCCGGCCGCGCCGCACGCGAAGCGCTTTGGAATGTGGCAGTCCTCTACCGATTTACCGGGCCCACCGTCTGGTCCGCTGTGGCGAAAGCGCCAGAGGGCCGGCGCAGTCCAAGGCGCTGGCGCACTCACCCTCGCCCTCGGGTTGCTTTGTTGCCTCCTGTTCCTGCCATCCGCCCGCGCCCAATCCAGCGCCGCGAGCATCAGCTTCCAGGGCGTGCTGAACGGGGCGAATGGGCAGCCGCTGGCGAACGGCAGCTACGACCTCACCTTCCGGTTCTACACCAACGCGACGACGGCGGTTGCGCTGGGCGTGACGAACGTGACCAACGTGGCGGTCAGCGGCGGTGTGGCTTCGGCGGCCGTCCCGGTGCAGCCGGCGTGGTTCGACGGACAAACGCTCTATCTCGGCATTAGCGTCAACGGCGGGGCGGAACTCGCGCCGCGGGTGGTCGTCACAGCGGTGCCGTATGCACTGCGGGCTTCGGCCTTGTCTGGCAGGCTAGGCATCGGGACAGCAAGTCCAAGCAATGAAATCGAGATCAGAACGGACCATCCTTCGATCATCCTTCAATCAACCAACGACCCACGGGCCGAAGTGGATGGCCGCTGGCAGATCGAGGCAGACGAGAGCGGTGGACTCAACTTCATTCGTCGTGAAGGAACAGGGTTCGAGCTGCAGAAGTCTCTGTGGTTGAGTCGCGAGGGAGGCATGGGATTTGGCACGAGGACGCCCTATGAAGAATTCCACGTGCAGTCAGAGCATCCGTCGCTGGTCTTGCAGTCTTCGATCGAACCAGGCTCTATGTTTGGAGCCTATTGGCAGATTGAAGCGGATGAGCTTGGAGGGCTGAACTTCCTGCGCCGGCATACAAATGACTTGCTGCTTGCCCAGTCACTCTTCTTCACGCGACACGGCGAGTTGGGCATTGGGGCGAGGCCCTCAACAAGACTTGATGTAAACGGCACTACCCGCACCCGAGTTCTGCAAATCACCGGCGGCTCCGATCTCGCCGAGCCGTTCGAGGTCACTTCACCCAGCCCGGACACCCAGGTCGCCCCCGGCATGGTGATGGTGATTGACCGGGAGCGGGACGGGAAGTTGACGCCGTGCGTGCGGGCTTACGACACGGCGGTGGCGGGCGTCCTTTCCGGTGCGAACGGTCTGCAGCCGGGCATGGTGATGCAGGCCGAAGGCCAGCCGCACGCCGCCGGGGAGCATCCCCTGGCCATGACCGGCCGCGTCTGGTGCCTGGCCGACGCCGCCCAGAGTCCGATCCAACGCGGCGACCGCCTCACCACCTCGCCCACCGTGGGCCATGCGATGAAAGTCGTGGATCTGACGCGAGCGGATGGCGCGGTGATTGGCAAGGCGATGACGGAACTGGAATCCGGCACAGGCTTGGTGCTGGTGTTGGTGAATCTGCAATAGGCTGAACCCTCAACTCTTGATGACCGTGAACTTCAAAACACTACGTCTCGCAATCTTGTCAGGACTTCTGGCGCACACTGCCCTTGGTGCCGAGTTGAACAGCGCCACGAGCACCAGTTTCCAGGGCGTGCTGAACGGGCCGAATGGGCAGCCGCTGGCGAACGGCAGCTACAACCTTACCTTCCGCTTCTACACCAATGCGGCGACGGCGGTTGCGCTGGGCGTGACGAACGTGAGCAACGTGCCCGTGAGCGGCGGCGTGGCTTCGACGGCCATTCCGGTGGAACCGGTGTGGTTTGACGGGCAAACGCGCTACCTCGGTATCAGCGTCAACGGCGGGACGGAACTTGCACCGCGAGTGATGGTCACGGCGGTGCCGTATGCGGTGAAGGCAGTCGCAGCGGAGGCCCTTACTGCACCAGACTCAGCTCAGTTCGCAGTTTCCGTTGCCACCAACGGATTCGTCGGAATCGGGACGTCAACTCCTCAACGCTCGCTGTACGTTCAAGCTCCCTATCGAAGGCCGAACGCCTTCGCGGGTCTTGCCCTTGATGGCCACGATGACGCTTCGGATAGCACCAGGAACGTCACAGGCTTGATGTTCTATCGAGACCATCTGGAGCAAGGTGGCATCTTCTGGAACAACGACGACACGCTGCGGATTCTCGCGCAAGTTGAGAACCGCTCTGACGGTATCATTCTCAACCGTGCCGGCAGCGTCGGCTTGGGTCCAATTGCCGCAGGCGTCCGGCTCAACGTTGACGGCACTACCCGTACCCGCGTCCTCCAAATCACCGGCGGCTCCGATCTCGCTGAGCCGTTCGACGTCACAACGCCTTCCGAGAAGATCGAGGTCGTCCGGGGCATGGTGATGGTGATTGACCGGGAGCGGGACGGGAAGTTGACGCCGTGCGCGCGGGCATACGACACGGCGGTGGCGGGCGTCCTTTCCGGTGCGAACGGTCTCCAGCCCGGCATGGTGATGCAGGCCGAAGGCCACTCCCACGCCGCGGGCGAGCATCCGCTGTCCATGACCGGCCGCGTCTGGTGTCTGGCCGACGCCGCCCACGGCCCCATCCAGCGTGGCGACCGCCTCACCACTTCGCCCACCGTGGGCCACGCCATGCGCGCGGCAGAGCAGGAGCGCGCCCCCGGTGCTGTCATCGGCAAAGCCATGAGCGAACTGCGCGAGGGACAGGGTTTCGTGCTGGTGCTGGTGAATTTGCAGTAAGGCGTGCAATCGTTGAACCGTTACGAAGGAGAACCCAGTATGAACACAAGGAACATCCTGATCTTATCCGCTCTTGGTCTGACGTTTGAGGGCTGGCCTGCCTCGCTTGGGCCGGCGGTCCTTCCGGCAGGTGCAGCCCGGCTGGACAACGGCTCGTTGATTACCTTGGGGCAGCCGTTGGCCGGGGACTTTGGGACCGTCGGCGCAGGAATCGCCGGTCACGCGGGCTTCCTCGCGGTGGTGAGTTCTCTACCCGTGCCACCGTTGCCGCCGGCACCGCAGATCGCCTCCGATTTCGCGCTGGTCGGGGGCGATTTTCGACTGTCGTTCGAGACCGCCCTGGGGTACCGCTACGAGGTCCAGGCTTCGACGAACCTCGTGGACTGGACCACCCTCTTGAGTTCCGTCGGTACGGGGGGAGCCATCGAGTTCAGCGACCCGGAGGCGCTGTCGTTCGGACACCGTTTCTACCGGGTGATTGTGCAGTAGGCGGCACCCATGCGCTCCCTGCCGCACGTGGCGACCCGGCAGACGCGGTGGTGTGCCTGCCCTCGGGGCCACTGTTCGACTCCCGATCGCGCGTCTGCACGGTGCGCTCATTGAATCCCTTTACAGTGTGCCCTGACGCCACAGTTTCGGAGGCCGATCCACGCAACCCGAGAGGCGTGTCGCCAGAACTCGCTCGTTGGGTGGAGGGTCTGGCTGCGTTCGGGGAGGAGCAACCGGCCCGCATCCGGCTCTTGCGGGAGGCCTGGGGCCAGCGGGACTCGTTGACCGCCGGCGACTTGTTTGCCCTGTCCGACCTGGTGCTGGACGAACTGCTGTGCCTGCTGGAGACACAGGGGGTTCGGGTTGAACGCCGGGTACTGCTATGGCCACAGTTCGCCAATCCCGGGGAGGCGCCTCCGGGCACGGTGTGTCCCGTCTTTGTCCGGCTTGCGGCAGACCGCACGGGCCCGGAGGGGGGAGGCCGGGCGGACGACGCCCGCGTCCGCCTGGGTGAGCAGGTCCAGGCGAGGTATGGCGCTGAAGTCATCTTCTCGCCCCACACCCTGGGGCGAGGCGTGGCATCGGTGGGCCGGGATGAAACCCGCGCCAGACCCTCAAAACTCTTCGTGGACTTCGACACCGCGTTCGGGCTGGTGCGCCCGCTTCGCAACTTCGCTCTCTTGCATGAGCTGCGACATCTCGCCATTGGGGCGAGACTGGCGAGCCGGAGGCCGGATCCCTTCCACGGGTTCTTCCGCATCATCAAGGGGAGGCTGGCGGGAGAGGCCAATCCCGAGGTGCCTTGTTACGGCCCAACGCTGTATTTCGAGGAGTGCGAGACGTGCCGCGACATGATACGGCAACGGGCAACCCGGTTTCTCGGACGACTGGCGTGGGCGAAGGGGCTTGAGGAGAAACAAACCGCAGCCGAGCGGTTGATGATGGACTTTGAGCTGGGGTATTTCGTCACCGACCAGGTCCATTGCGGCATCCGCCACGTGATCCGGCACCTGCGCACCCACCCGGACGATGGCGTCCTCTATCGCGACGGCGCCGATGGGATTCTCCGGGCGACCGTTAAGGGCGTGCCAACCGGGGACGGGGTCATCGAGGCGGAGCTCCCCCTGATCCGTGCCGACTCGCAGGCCACCCCGGCCGAAAAGCGCAAGCAACTGGAACTGCAACTGGCGTTCGTGTACGCCGTCGCGAGCAACTTCTGCAGCAGCTATATCCGGGTCATGGGCAACCTCCCCACTACCCAACCTCTCCGGACGCTCGTGGACGAGGACCCGGCGTTGCTCCGGAATTTCGCCAAGGCTGTGCGCACCGCCTTCCACAGGGTCCGCTACTGATGTGCCGGTCAGCAACGACGGGATTCGCGAAGACCAACGCTGCCACCCGTCGCTTGCTGGTCCCAACCCAATGCACATCCTCCTCCCCAAGGTAGCCGATGTCGAAGGCCCGGCTCGCGGCGGGCCTGCCGCGGTTTGACTCCCGTTCGCGAGTCCTTACGGTCTGCGCCCGTGAAGCTGTATCGCGCCAGACCGAAACGGGCGACTCCCTCTGCCTGTGGCCCTGGTTGTTCCTCCTCACGCTCATGTACAGCCCCCCTTTGACCGGCCAGTCGGCGGGCGCGGCCCCGTCGGATACGCTCGCCCGCGCCAATGAATTGCATGCCCAGGCTTCCGATCTCGAAGCGAAAGGCCAGTGGCGCGAGGCCGCGGTTCTCCGAAAGCAGATTGCCCGACTGGTCGAGTCACGGCTCGGCCCGGATCATCCTGACACGGACACGGTGAAGTGGAATCTCGCCAACACGCTCCTTGCCTCCGGCCAGCCAACAGCGGCACTTCAAGCCCTTGAGCAATGTCTGGAGGCCCGAACCAAGGCGCTCGGGCCCGGCGCCTATGCCGCTGACAGCCGTGACCGAGGCGCAACTTCGCATCGCCGACACCTATCGCGCCGACCGCGATAGCGGCAGGAGCAGGAGCGCCGTCTCCGCCCACTGCCGGCGGTGCTCCGCGGCGCAATGATGACGGTCGGCCGCCCCTTGTTGTCACCCGGTTTTATCACTCGGTGCCGGTTCTTCGGAGCACTTCGGTCACCCAAAAGAACGATCCGATTGGTCTGCAAGCCATTCAGGAGACGCTTGTTGTCCACGTGAGAACGGCGAGGTGCTGTTGGGTCGAAAGCCGGTGGATCGGTTTAATCGTTCTCTGCTCTACGCCGAGACGATCACAGCCGTGCGCCAGCGCGGAACGTACACATCAGCCGCTTCACGCGTCGCCAGCGGAGTGAAGCAGCGTGAACCAGCAAGTCAATGAAACGTAACCGCGACTGACGCAGCTCAGGATCCAAGCCCCCATGCCGCGAGGTACGCTGCCAGAATCCGGGCGCCGCCCTTGGTGCGAATGATGGTTTGGCTGTCCTGAAACGCTTCAGCGGTCGGCTCGAAGTTCGGGCGATACGCCCGGAGCTGGGTGTTCAGATTCACCAGTGCCTGCGCCTGCAATTGTTGCGCGGATGGTCGATAAGCCTCGCCGTTGTCGCGCTGTAAATCCGCCAAGGGTCCGGTCGGGTGGCTGACGGGCCAGAGTGCGTCGGCCTCCACGAAGCAGACCGCCAACCGGTCGTGAGCCGGTGGCCAGGGGAAGCCCAGTTTCCAGATGTCGTGCAACGCGATCATGCCCACACAACGAAGGGTCTCGGCGTGATTCAGCCAGCCACGCCCCGACGCCGCCAACTCCGCCAGAAGTCGCTTCGCGTTGCGGGCCGATCCGCTCATATGGTCCCGCCGCTGGGATGCCTTGCGCTTCCTCAAGCTTTCCGCCTCTGCCGCGGTCTTTGCATCGGCGATGTGCGCCTCGGTGATGCGAGGGATGAAACAGGTATCGTGCAGAATGCAGGTCGCCATGCCCACGCGGAGCTCGGAGAGGCTGAGTGGCGGGGCGGGGATCGGCTCGTCGGTACTCGGATCTTCGGCGATCTGGAAGAAGTGCGCTAGCACGACGAGCTCGTGCTCCAGCCGGTTGTCCGCATGCGTCCGATGGCGGAAGTAGCGGTTCCACGCCGTTCGGTAGAGATCGCAACCCTCGGCGGCGAGTTGCGCCCGGGTTTCGGGGTTCGAGACGTTTTCGAAGGCCGCGCCGAGTTGTTCTTCCAATGCTCCGGGAATGTGGCTCATGGTTTTGTCTTTCGAGTTTGGTGGGCTGAACACCGTGCCCAGTCCACACTCCGCATTCTACGGGGTTTCCCGACATGGTAAGCGTCTTACCTCGATCATCCCGCCGAGGGTAAAACTCCGAAGAAGATCGCGGGCAATTGGACTGCGGTGGTACTCTGGCTTCATGCGCCGGAGGCGAACAGTCGCTGGTCCTGTCAGCCACTCGGAGGCGGCCGTGGCCCTGCTCTCGGCCGAAGGGTACACCGACGAGGAGATCCTGCGGATTCTGTCTTCGGTGAGCACCGTAAACACCGTCCGGAAACTGCGCTCGCTTGCGAGAGCGAAGGGGATTCTGGTCGAGGCATTCGTGCGCGAGGCCGTGTCCGCCGAAGTTCAGGCTGAACTGGAAGAGAACATTCAACCGTGGGCGCTCAAAGATGCGCTCCAAGATCGGGTTAAATCCCAGCCGCCGGACTTCCCGCGGGTGCGGAACCTCTGGTGCTTTCTGAGTGAAGGACCTGGGGCCGAGGCGGGTGACTGGCCGGCGCGTCGCCGTCTTTTCGGGCGAAGGACGGCTCGCGTGGTGGACGAGCTGATCGGCCGCACCGGCCACGTTGCGGTGGCCTGGGGCGACCACCTCGCCGCCGTCGTAGCAGGGCTGAAATCGCTGCCGGAAGTCCGTGAAGGCTCGCGGACTTTCTATCCTCTGCGCGGCGACCCCATCGGCGGCAAAGACCCTCACCGCACGCCTTCAGCGCTCTGTGCTGAACTCGCCGATCGCTACGGGGGCAAGTCCTTTAGTCTGTCCGGTTTGCCAGGGGTCCTGCCCGGTTTCCTGTCGGTTACTCAAGCCGAGTCTCTGCTCGCAGTCGCGCGGAAGACAATCGACTTCCGGCGGATTTTCCCCCACGGGAAGCTCAGCCCGTCGATCGGTTGCATTCTGACCAGCATCGGCGTGCCCGGTGACTCGACAGGTAAGGAGCCTGGCTTTGGAAGCGTCACGCGGGAGCATGCCCGCTCGTGGAATCTCCCAGGGCCGCTACAGGAATGGGTATTGGGCGACGTCGCGGGAGCGTTCGTGGCCCGCGACGACCATCCCATGGCGGAGACGGTGAGAAAGCGGTGGGAGCGAGCATGCTCACGCTGGATCGGGGCAGGGTTGAACGACCTCCGGGCGTGCGCGGAGCGCAGCGAGACGAGCTTTCGGCGCGCACTGGCGGACTGCGGCGGAGACGAGAAGGAGGCCGCCCGTCGATGCCTCCCCGGCACCGTCCTGCTCAGTACCGGAGGCGAAGCACGAGCGCGCCTGTTGGTTCGGTTGGTTGACCTTGGCTTGGTCAACACGATCGTTTGTGACTACTCTCTCCGCGGAGCACTGGAGCGGCTTCTCGGAATCTGATCCCGCCAACGGCGGTTGCTGATGCAGTCCCTGCCCCGTGAGGACCGCCACACGCGATCGAGTTCAAAGCCGGACGCTTCAAGCACTCTACGCCGGGGGACATGGCGAAACCCGTAAGGGCGACGGCGGCAAGCGGTGGGGGATCGAGTGCCTGTAGTCTACGAACCGGAGTCCCACCTCCGCCGGAGCCTTAGTCTGGGAGCCGGCAGGCGGATGTGTGGCCGCGAGCAGGGACCCGGGTCCCCCCATGATTTATCGCAGCCAATCCACTGGACGTGTATCCCGGTGTCACCTTGGTCTGCAATCGGGTCCACAAAACGGTTCCATAGCGCTGGGTGGCGATATTGGGTGGGCGCAGTTGTAAACCAAACCTGTAACCCGACGAGGAGAATTGGGGCCGTTGCGGTCCGCGTCAGTCGCGTGAAGGATTCTCCATAGAAGGCTCAGGATCAAGCACTTGTCCTGATGAATCCGCGTGGTTCAGGAAGGAGGAAGAAGGGTCCCCAAAGCCGGGTTCGAGTATTCAGCACTCTGCCCCACGCGCCAGTGAATGCCGTCGTCCTGTAACATCGGACGCATCCGGGCCAGCATTCGATGAGAAGCTGACGGCAATCACCCGTGTGTGCTGGCGAACCTCGCACTGCTCGAAGTCCATACTTCGTCGGGCACCTCTTTCGGCGTGAAGGGCGCGGATGCACAGAAGGCCAGAAGGCCGGGTGGAAAGTGGCAAACGAACTGGCAAACAGGGAGGAAATCGTGAGGGAATCCCAAGAAAAACACGGCTTCTGGCTTCCGTGTGAAGGAAGTGCTCTTCCACTGAGCTAAGCGCGCAGCGACGCATGCAGGCTATCGGGCGGGCCGTCAGCACCGCAAGGGAAAAGCTGGTCCAACCCGCCCGCCCCCCATGGCCGTCGACAAAGTCGGCTTGGTCCCGAGACGGCCCGGGTCGTCTGGA